>NZ_CP163520.1:2466000-3082500 GCF_041080675.1 Streptomyces sp. cg36
ACGGGCCCTTGTTAGCCGGGAGTCTTCAACGCGTTCGCGATCACCCGCCAGACCTGACGGTGAATGGTTGCCTAAACGTGATGCGGTCAGCGAACTTCCGTTATCCGGACGGTGTGATCGCCTGAGCGGATCACTTGCGCATCAATCGACCAGATCGGTCATGTCGCCCAACTGCCTTTATAGGGAGTGGTTTTGGCGTGGGCGCGGGCGCGCGTGCGGGCGCGGGTACGGCGGGGAAGGGGTGTCAGTAGGCGCGCGGGGCGGCCGGGGGGTAGCCGTAGCCGCCGGCCGGGGCGACCGGAGCGGCGTGCGCCTCGCGGTCGTAAAACGGACGTCCCCGGGCGCGCAGCCACATTCCGACCGGGTCGTATTCGTCGGACATGGCCACCGTGGACACCGCGAGCCCGTCCGGCACCGCGCCCACGGACTGCTGCATCATCGCGCGTACCGAGTCCACGGCCTGGCGTCCGGTGTCGTAGAGGTCCAGACCGATGGCCAGATACGCCACCCCGACGGCGGGCTGCACCCAGGCGCGGCGCAGCGCGCGGACGGCCGGGGTGCGGTGCGCGTGCTGCGCGAGCAGGGCGTAGAACTGCGGGATGTCCAGGGCGGGTTCGCTGATCCGCAGCGGTCCCGCGGGCATCCGCTCCAGGCCGGTGGCGATCCGGCGCAGATCCGGCCAGGGGATGCCGACGCCGCCGCCGGGGGCGTGCGGATTCAGCCAGATCCCATAGCGGTCCGGGTAGAGGGCACGGGCGATGTCACGGCCGGTGACGACCTCGGAGGAGCGGTTCCAGCCGCTGGCGGCGAGCTCCTGGGGCGAGGTCGCGCAGGGCGCGTAGCAGACGCCGTCGACCTCCATGTTCCCGTACTGGGCGTCCGGGGCGCCGGGGCGGCCGTGCCAGAGCAGCATCCAGAGCCGTCCGGCCGAGGGGTCGGCGAGGGCGTGCAGCAGTCCCTCGTACGCGTCGTAGCGTCCGGGGGCCACCTGGCGCAGCATGTGCTCGACCTGCCCGGCCGCCGCGGTGCCTGACGCACTCACCCTGGGTCCCGCCCCTCTTCGGTCCCCCGCGCCGCCGGTGCACAGGCGTGCGGCCGTGGGGGTGTACGGATTATGAAACCAGCTTATGCGGGCGCACCCCGGGGTGGCCCGGTGCGCGCCCCACCTACTGGGGGGCGGCGCGCGTGTAGAAGGGGCGCACGCGGTCGCGCATCCAGTCGCCCACCGGGTCCTGCGCCACGTCCAGCAGCACCAGGTTGACCGGCCAGGGCACGGCGGCCCGCCCCAGCGCGCGGCCCAGCGCCTCCATGGGCGCGTTGCGCCCGGCCCCGTCCCAGGTGGAGAACTCCACGCCGACGAAGAGCGTCGGGGTGTCCCCCTCGATGGAGGCGAGCGCGCGGCGGGCGGTGCGCACCACGCCGGTGGCGTCGAACTCGGCGGCGGCGGCGGTCAGGAAGTCGACGGGGTCGTCCTGCCAGTCCGGCTCGTACAGCCGCACCCGGGCGCCGGTGGCGGGCCCGTCCAGCGCGGTCCGCCCGGTGCGGCACAGCTGGGCCACGGCGGGCGGCGGCAGCGGTACGCCGACGGCGCCCTCGGGGTTCAGCGCGATGCCCAGCTGCGGCGGCAGCCCGCGGGCGAACTCCACGGCGGGCGCGACCGCGAACGACATGTGCGGGCCGACGCACTGGAGGAACTGCTGCTCGGAGCTGTAGACGGGGACGTAGGGCGCGCCCTCGATCTCCATCGTGGGCAGGTCCAGGTCACGGCTGTCGCGACCGCCGCCGTTGGGCAGCGGGACCCAGACCGGGTTGCGGCCGAGTACCTCTATCAGGCGAGGGCCCGCCGTCGGGTTGCCCAGGGCCGCGGCCAGGGCCTCCTCCAGCTCGTTGCCGGGCCAGCCGCCGCCGCCGTGCGGATGCGGGAATTCCATGTGCCGTCCTTCTGACCGCGGACCGTCGGTGACTTGTCGCGCGGTCCCCCGCGCCCCGTACGAAACCTTAGCGCCGGGGGCCGCCCGGCCCGAAGGCGATCCTCGCCACTTCGCGCGCCGCCTCCCGGTCGAGCAGCACCGCCGAGGCCACGCCCCGGGGCAGCCGCCCCCCGGCCACCGCGTCGACCAGCCGGGGCACGGCCCTGGCATGGCGGGCGAAGGCGTACGCGGAGACCTTGCGGCCCCGGGCCACCTGGCCGGCCAGCGCGGTCTCGGGCGACACGTCCAGCAGCACCAGATGGAGGGCCCGCCCGCCCCGGGCCGCCCGCCGGGCCAGCGACCAGCGCACCCAGGAGTGGGTGCCGCAGTCGTGCACGACCAGGCCCTCGCCCGCCCGCAGCGCCCGGTGCATCCGCAGGAAGTGGGCGATGCGGGCCACCGGCCGGTACAGCGCGTAGGGGACTCCCGGCAGCCGTGCCTCCCAGGCCCGGCGGGTGTCCTGGGAGTCGATGCCGAGGCCGGGCGCGGCCTGGCGCAGCAGCGTCGTCTTGCCGCTGCCGGGCAGCCCGGAGACCACCACCACGTCCCCCTCGGCGAACCGCAGGGTGCGGGGCGTGCGGCGCCCGCGCCCGCGCAGGTCCCGCACCACCGCGGCGGCGCCGTGCGCGGCGCGGTCCCGCTGGGCGGGCACCGCTCCGCCGAGCGCCGCCGTCCGCTGTTCGTGAACCGTCATGGGTCCTCCCCCTGTCGGGTCGTGCGACCCTTCCCCAATGCGCGTAAAGAGATGGTAATGAGACCTGAGTGATGTGACGTTCCGGAGATGCGTGCAATGATGTGCGCGCCAACTGCATACCGGCCGCTTGAATCCACGCGGGAGAGTCCTCGGTCAGTTCCGAGGCGCCGAAGGAGCAAGTCCCTCCCTTGAATCTCTCAGGCCCCGTACCGCGTGGATGAGGCAGATCTGAAAAGCGGGTCGCGTTCCGTAGGGGCGGCCCCACCCAAGGTGCAAGCCAGGACCCCGACGTGCGTCCGGCGAACCTCTCAGGTTCCGATGACAGATGGGGAGGATCGTCCTCGCCGTCATGCCCTGGGAGCCACATCCTCATGAGCAACGCCCCCCGTCTCACCGCCCTCGACGCGCTGCACCGTTCGCTGGGCGCGACCATGACCGACTTCGCCGGCTGGGACATGCCGCTGCGGTACGGCAGCGAGCGCGACGAGCACACCGCCGTCCGCACCCGGGCCGGCCTCTTCGACCTCTCCCACATGGGCGAGATCACGGTCACCGGCCCGCAGGCCGTGCAGGCGCTGGACTACGCGCTGGTCGGCAACATGAGCACCATCGGCGTCGGCCGCGCCCGCTACACCATGATCTGCCAGGAGGACGGCGGCATCGTGGACGACCTGATCGTCTACCGCCTCGGCGAGCACGAGTACATGGTCGTCGCCAACGCCGGGAACGCCCAGGTGGTGCTGGACGCGATCACCGAGCGCGCCGCCGCCTTCGACGCCGAGGTCCGCGACGACCGCGACGACTACGCGCTGCTCGCCATCCAGGGCCCCGAGTCCCCGGCCGTCCTGGCCTCGCTCACCGACGCCGACCTGGACGGCCTGAAGTACTACGCGGGCCTGCCCGGCACCGTGGCCGGCGTCCCGGCACTGATCGCCCGGACGGGCTACACCGGCGAGGACGGCTTCGAGCTCTTCGTGGCCCCGGCCGACGCGGAGAAGCTGTGGCGGGCGCTCACCGACGCGGGCCGGGACGCGGGCCTGGTGCCGTGCGGCCTGTCCTGCCGCGACACCCTGCGCCTGGAGGCGGGCATGCCGCTGTACGGGCACGAGCTGACCACCGCGCTCACCCCGTTCGACGCGGGGCTCGGCCGGGTGGTGAAGTTCGAGAAGGAGGGGGACTTCGTGGGCCGCGCCGCCCTGGAGGCCGCCGCCGAGCGCGCCGCCGCCAAGGCCCCGCGCAAGCTGGTCGGTCTGATCGCCGAGGGCCGCCGGGTGCCGCGCGCCGGGTTCTCCGTCGTCGCGGACGGCCAGGTCGTCGGCGAGGTGACCTCGGGCGCCCCGTCCGTCACCCTCGGCAAGCCGATCGCCATGGCGTACGTGGACGCCGCCCACGCCGCACCGGGCACCTCCGGCGTCGGCGTCGACATTCGCGGTACGCATGAGGCGTACGAGGTGGTGGCGCTGCCGTTCTACAAGCGCCAGAAGTGACCCCTCGCACACGCTCCGCATCACTTCCTTGTTCACCACCACTCCCCCTCGTACAGGAGAATTCAGGTCATGAGCAACCCCCAGCAGCTGCGCTACAGCAAGGAGCACGAGTGGCTGTCGGGCGCCGAGGACGGCGTCTCGACGGTCGGCATCACGGAGCACGCGGCCAACGCGCTCGGTGACGTCGTGTTCGTCCAGCTCCCGGAGGTCGGTGACACGGTGACCGCGGGCGAGACCTGCGGCGAGCTGGAGTCGACCAAGTCGGTCAGCGACCTCTACTCCCCCGTGACCGGCGAGGTCGTCGCGGCCAACCAGGACGTCGTCGACGACCCGTCGCTGGTGAACTCCGCCCCGTTCGAGGGCGGCTGGCTGTTCAAGGTGCGCGTCTCGGACGAGCCGGGCGACCTGCTCTCCGCCGACGAGTACACCGCGTTCGCAGGCAGCTGACCCCGGCGTAAGGACTGATATTCCGATGTCGCTTCTGAACACCCCCCTCCATGAGCTGGACCCGGACGTCGCCGCCGCCGTCGACGCCGAGCTCCACCGCCAGCAGTCCACCCTCGAAATGATCGCCTCGGAGAACTTCGCTCCGGTCGCGGTCATGGAGGCCCAGGGCACGGTCCTCACCAACAAGTACGCCGAGGGCTACCCGGGACGCCGCTACTACGGCGGCTGCGAGCACGTGGACGTGACCGAGCAGATCGCGATCGACCGGGTCAAGGACCTGTTCGGCGCGGAGTACGCCAACGTCCAGCCGCACTCCGGCGCCTCCGCCAACCAGGCCGCCCTGTTCGCGATCGCCCAGCCCGGCGACACGATCCTCGGCCTGGACCTGGCGCACGGCGGCCACCTCACCCACGGCATGCGGCTGAACTTCTCCGGCAAGCAGTTCAACGTGGTCCCGTACCACGTCGACGCGGCCGGTCTGGTCGACATGGCCGAGGTCGAGCGGCTGGCCAAGGAGCACCGCCCCAAGGTCATCATCGCGGGCTGGTCCGCCTACCCGCGCCAGCTGGACTTCGCCGAGTTCCGCCGCATCGCGGACGAGGTCGAGGCGCTGCTGTGGGTCGACATGGCGCACTTCGCGGGTCTGGTGGCGGCCGGGCTGCACCCGAACCCGGTGCCGTTCGCCGACGTGGTCACCTCCACCACGCACAAGACGCTGGGCGGCCCGCGCGGCGGCATCATCCTCTCCCGCGACACGGCCTTCGCCAAGAAGCTGAACTCCGCGGTCTTCCCCGGCTTCCAGGGCGGCCCGCTGGAGCACGTGATCGCGGCCAAGGCGGTCTCCTTCAAGGTGGCGGCCTCGGAGGAGTTCAAGGAGCGCCAGCAGCGCACCCTGGACGGCGCCCGGATCCTGGCCGAGCGCCTGGTCCAGGACGACGTCACCGCGCACGGCGTCGCGGTCCTGTCCGGCGGCACGGACGTGCACCTGGTCCTGGTGGACCTGCGCGACTCCGAGCTCGACGGCCAGCAGGCCGAGGACCGCCTCCACGAGGTCGGCATCACGGTCAACCGCAACGCCGTCCCGAACGACCCGCGGCCCCCGATGGTCACCTCGGGCCTGCGGATCGGCACCCCGGCGCTGGCCACCCGCGGTTTCGGCGAGGACGACTTCCGTGAGGTCGCCGACATCATCGCCGAGACGCTGAAGCCGGACTTCGACAAGGCCGGCCTGGCCGCCCGGGTCTCGGCCCTGGCCGCCAAGCACCCGCTGTACCCCGGCCTGAAGTAGTTTCGTACCCTTTTATTCGTACGAACCTTCGGGGCACCGCGCACACTGGACACTGGACAGTGAGCACGGTGCCCCGAACCCTTGCACCGCCCGCTCGACCTGCTCGCTCTGCACCACCCCGGCAGACAACGGCGTCTACCCCCACCTAGGAGTCCTCCCGTGGCCATCTCGGTCTTCGACCTGTTCTCGATCGGCATCGGCCCGTCCAGCTCCCACACGGTCGGCCCGATGCGCGCTGCCCGGATGTTCGCGCGCCGTCTGAAGAACGAGGGCCTGCTGGCCCACACCGCCTCGATACGGGCCGAGCTGTACGGCTCGCTGGGCGCCACCGGCCACGGCCACGGCACCCCCAAGGCGGTCCTGCTGGGCCTGGAGGGCAACTCGCCCCGCACGGTCGACGTGGAGAGCGCCGACGAGCAGGTGGAGCGGATCAAGGCGGACGGGCGGATCAACCTGCTCGGGGCCCACGAGATCCCCTTCGACTTCGACGAGGACCTCGTCCTGCACCGCCGCAAGGCGCTGCCCTACCACGCCAACGGGATGACGATCTTCGCGTACGACAGCGAGGGCGCCCTGGTCCTGGAGAAGACGTACTACTCGGTCGGCGGCGGCTTCGTCGTCGACGAGGACGCGGTCGCGGGCGAGAACCCGATCGTGCCCGACGACACCGTACTGAAGTACCCCTTCCGCACCGGTGACGAGCTGCTGCGCCTGGCGCGCGAGACCGGCCTGTCGATCTCCGCGCTGATGCTGGAGAACGAGAAGGCGTGGCGGACCGAGGACGAGATCCGCGCGGGCCTGCTGGAGATCTGGCGCGTCATGCAGGCGTGCGTCTCGCGCGGCATGTCCCGCGAGGGCATCCTGCCGGGCGGCCTCAAGGTCCGCCGCCGCGCCGCCACCACCGCCCGCCAGCTGCGCGCCGAGGGCAACCCGGACGCGCACGCCATGGAGTGGGCGACGCTGTACGCGATGGCGGTCAACGAGGAGAACGCGGCGGGCGGCCGGGTCGTCACCGCGCCCACCAACGGCGCCGCGGGCATCATCCCGGCCGTGCTGCACTACTACATGAACTTCGTGCCCGGCGCCGACGACGAGGGCGTGGTCCGCTTCCTGCTGGCCGCGGGCGCCATCGGCATGCTCTTCAAGGAGAACGCCTCGATCTCCGGCGCCGAGGTCGGCTGCCAGGGCGAGGTCGGCTCGGCCTGCTCGATGGCCGCGGGCGCCCTGGCCGAGGTCCTCGGCGGCACCCCGGAGCAGGTGGAGAACGCCGCGGAGATCGGCATGGAGCACAACCTGGGCCTGACCTGCGACCCGGTCGGCGGCCTGGTCCAGATCCCGTGCATCGAGCGCAATGGCATGGCGTCCGTGAAGGCCGTCACCGCCGCCAAGATGGCGATGCGCGGCGACGGCAGCCACAAGGTCTCCCTGGACAAGGTCATCAAGACCATGAAGGAGACCGGCGCGGACATGTCCGTGAAGTACAAGGAGACCGCGCGGGGCGGTCTGGCGGTCAACATCATCGAGTGCTGAGCGGCCGGACGGCGGAGCGCGCCCCCGGGAGGGCCCCCGAGCCCCGCTGAGGAGCGCGGGGAGCCGTTCCGCGCGAGCGGCCCCCACCCGGCCCCCGCCCGGCCCGCCGCCGGGGCGGCGCCCCGGCGGCGGGCCTCACGCCTTGAACGCCTCCGGCCGTTCCGGGGACGCCGCCGCCAGGGCGCGGGTGATCTCCTCGACACCGCCCTTGTTCCCGTACACCGGCGTGTCCGGCTGCTGCCGCCAGGACTCGTCGATCCCGCCCGCGTCCACCGTGTCGAAGCCCAGCTCGTCGATGAGCTCGCGGACCAGCCGCTTCGCCGCCGCGTCGTCCCCGGCCACCGGCAGCGCCATCCGGCCGGGGGCGCCCTCGGGGAGCGGCCTGCCGAGGATGTCCTCCGCGTACGTACCGTTGAACGCCTTGATCACCGGGTGCCCGATGCGCCGCTCGGTCCAGCGGCTCTCGGTCAGCCCCTCCTCGACCTCGGCGATCCGGCCGTCGCGCTCCTTGGGGTAGTAGTTGCCGGTGTCCAGCACGGCCACCCCCTCGGCCGCGCCGTCCAGGAACCCGGCGGGCAGGTCGGCGACGTTCTTGAACGGGATGGTCACCACGACCAGTTGGGCCCCCTCGGCGGCGTCGGTCACCGCGGCGGCCCGGGCGCCGGTCTCCTCGGCGAGCGCGGTGAGGGTGTGCGGGCCGCGCGAGTTGGCGATGGCCACCTCGTGCCCGAGCGCGGTGAGACGGCGGGCGAGGTTGCCGCCGATGTTGCCCGCGCCGATTATGCCGATCTTCATCGAACTCCCCCTGCGGTGTGGTGCGTTGCGGTGCGCCGGGTGCGGCGCGGTGATCGACAACCGACGGGTGCGGGGAGTTATTCCACCGCCGACGGGGGCCGCGGGCGGGCGACGAGGACCGGAGAGGGCGACGCGAGCCCGGCGGGGGCGGGGGTCGGGCGGGCCCCGAGGGGCGCCGCCAACTGCCCGACCACTCGGAGTCCGCACACTTCGAATCGATTCTTCGATCAATATGCCGATCCCTCGCACACCAGATGTTCACCCGCATTTTGGCCAATTACCGCACCTCGCTTGCACGTCCACATCGACTACAGTAAATTGGCGCCATATTTATCGGCTTCACTGGGGAGTGAGCCATGCCGAGTGCGGCGGAATGCACCGGGTCGGATCTCTGCGACGAGGTATCCGGAACCCGGGACACCACATTCCTGCGCATTTACGAGGGCGAGCCGCCGAGCCGGCTGATCCGTGCGACCGAGAATTTCCGATTACTCGTCGACCTCTCCCCCATGACCCTCGGCCATTTGTTACTGCTTCCCGTTGCCCATTATTTCAGCTTTGCCCAACTGGTCACCGACTTCCCCGCCGAACTGGAAAGCATGCTCGGCACGCTCGAACCGATGTATCGAGAAACTTTCGGTGAATTCACCCTCCTTGAACACGGCTCGTCGCCCGGTATGCAATCCAGCGCCTGCATCTCCCACGCCCATTGGCACGTCCTCCCCGTGGACGGCCGCCGCCTGGACCGGCTCATCGTGGCCGACGGCCTCGGCACCACGGATCTGACCGGCGTGGAACAGCTGGCCGCGTTCGGCGGCATTCCGTACTTCATGTGCTGGCACGACGCGGGCCTGCGGGTCTACCAGCCCCGGCGCCCCCTGCGCAGCCAGTACCTCCGCTCCAAGGTCGGCGCCCTCGTGGGCATCGCCGACCCCCTGTGGGACTACGCGCTCGTGGTCCGCAAGGAACTCTTCCGCGAAACCGTCGCGCTGACGTCCTCCTGGGGCGCCCCGGCCGACCCCGACCCCGACCGAGCCCGCCCGGAGGCCAGGCGTGACTGAACTGTCCCTCTCCATCGACGGCCCCACCGCCAGCGGCAAGAGCACCCTCGCCACCGCACTCGCCCGGGAGCTGGGCCTGGCGTTCCTGGACACCGGACTCACCTACCGGAGCCTGGCGTTCGCGCTGGACCACGAGAGCGCCGGGACGCTCGCCGCCGACCTCGGCTCGCTCCTGGTCCACCGCCCCGAGGTGTACGCGCGCGACGGCCGCGGAGTCCCCCTGCAGCGCCATGTGATCCTGTTCCGCGGCCAGGACATCACCGACCGGATCCACCACGCCTCGCTGGACGGCAACCTTAGGGCCGTCGCCCAGAACCCCGCCTGCCGGGCGGCGATCCTGGAACTGCACCGGTCGATCGCCGAGAAGCACCAGAAGATCGTCGCCGTCGGCCGCGACGTGGCCACCTCGCTCCTGACCGGTGCGAGCCTGCACGTCTACCTCACGGCCAGCGAATCCGTACGCGGTGAACGGCGCCGGGCGCAGTACCGGAACAATCCCGACCGCTCCATCAAGGTCGGTCCCGCCACCGCGCTCGACCTGGAGAACCGCGACGCCATCCGGGCCCTGCCGAATTCGCTGGACCTCGACTCGACCTATCTGCCGGTGGACGCGGTGCGCAGAGCCACCCTGCGCGAGCTCGGGAAGTACGCGGCATGAGCGGCGGCCCCGTCCACTCCGACGAGCCCACCCGGGTCCAGCAGCTCGTCAACGCGTTCCTGACCGGCCAGTCGGGCCGGAATGTCGGCGCGGACGGCCTCGACGTCGAACTGACGGCGGGCGCCGACGCCAAGGACGACTGCGCGGTATATGAATTCCACACCCCCATGTCCCTGGTCGTGGGCTCGGACTATGTGCGCGGCCCCAAATTCGCGCTCTACGAGATGGGCCTGCTCTCCGGATTCGACATCGGGTACTACCTGGCGATCGCCAACATCAGCGATGTGGCCGCCATGGGCGCCACCCCGATCGGGCTGCTCAGCGTCGTCCGCTATCCCCACGAGGTGGACGACGCGGAGTTCCGCGAGATCGTCGCCGGAATCCACCAGGGCTGCACGGACTGCGGCACGCTCAACGTCGGCGGGGACATCGGCAACGCCGAGCGGATCATCCTGTCGGCCACGGCGTTCGGCGTCTGCCGGCCGGGCGGGGCGCTGATGCGCGGCGGGGCGCGCCCCGGTGACCTGCTCTGCGTCACCGGCCCCTGCGGCCTGCTGGGCGCGGCCGTCGCCTACTTCCCCAAGCGCGACACCTTCGCCCGGAGCCTGTCGGCCGAGGTGGAGAAGCGGCTGCTCGACGGCTGGAAGCGGCCCCGGGCGCGGGTCGCCGAGGGCCGCGTCCTCGGCGGGCGGGGCCATGCCACGGCCTGCCAGGACACCTCGGACGGGCTGAAGGCGACGATCGAGCAGATCATGCGGGCGAGCGGGGTGGGGTTCCGGGTCGTCGAGGACGAGGTGCCCGTCGACCCGGCCGTCGAGCAGGTCGCGGCGCTGATGGGCGTGGAGCCGCTGGCCCTGGCGATGAGCGCCTCAGCGGACTTCCAGCTGGCGTTCACCGTGCCGCCGGGCGCGCTGGAGAAGTGCCGCACGGATTTCGCCGACGCGGGTCTGGAGTTCCATGTGATCGGTGAGGCCGACGAGACCGGGCGGGCGGAATCCATCAACCGCCACAATGCCGTGCGGCCCCTTCCCGGCGTTGCCTGGAAACATCAGAAAACGGACATCAGCCTTCTGGTCGCGGAGCGGCCCGCGGACTAGCGGATTACCCCGTCAATTGCCCGGGTCACAGACCGGCCGGTAGCCCCTACACTGGCCGGATGAGGGCCTTGACCGCCAAGATCCTGGACCGGTTCACGCTGCTCGCGGCCAGCATATGCATGGTGGCCCGGCAGTACGATTTCCCCGACCGACAATTCTGGACCGGAATCTCCGACGAACACGCCTACGTCATTGTCGTCCTGATATGCGTGATCGGACTTTTCGGGGCCTTCACGCCGTTCCAGGCGTTCTCCGGGCGGCATGGCGTGGAGCGGCGCTCCGCCATCCGCCAGGAAATCCTCACGCATTACGGGAAAATGGTCTCGCTGGGCATTCACGCGCACCCGGCGATCGAACTCCAGGACCTGGGGCTGCACATCTGGCGCATTCGCCGGTCGCTGCGCCATCCGCTGCACGGCTGCCTCCAGCGGGTGGCGACCTACCGGCTCGGCAGCACCCCGGCCACCCGTTCGTTCGCCCCTCCCCGGGGGGTCGGGGTGGTCGGGCTGTGCTGGCAGCGGAACGCGGAGGTCTCGGTCGACGTGGCGAAGCTGGCGGCCGACCTGAGCGACCGGGCGAGGTTCGAGGCGTACCGGACGGCGCACGGCGCCGCGGCCGTGATGGGGTTCACCTGGCCGGAGTTCCAGCGGGTGAGCCACCGCGGCGCGGTCTTCGCCAGCCCGATCAGGGGCGCCGCCGGTGCCTTCCGCGGCTGCATCAGCGTGGACGCGAGCAGCGGGCACGACGCGCTGGACGTGCCGGACTTCTGGCACGAGGTCAATTCGCTCTGCTCACGGCTCGGCCACGGCGGCCTCGACGACATCTGAGCCGACGCGCGCCCGAGGGCCGACGCGTCCGGGGCACCGGACGGGCGCGCCGCGCTACCGCCGCCCGGCCGCCGGTTCCACGGCCGGTTCCGCCGCCTCGGGGGCCTTGGGCATCCACTCGTCGGGGTCGCAGTTGGGCACGGCCTTGCGGATGCCGCCGCGCGGGTCCTCCACGTCCCCGAAGTGCCGGGGGATCAGATGGATGTGCAGATGGTCGACGGTCCGCCCGGCGGCGCGGCCCTCGTTGATGCCGATGGTGTACCCGTCGGGGTGGTGCTCGTCCGAAAGGCTTTCCTGCGCCGACCGGATCAGCGAGTAGGCGTCCTTGAGCTCGCGCGCCGTCAAATGGAAGAACGACTCCACATGCCGCTTCGGGACGATTTCCACATGCCCCTCGGCCGCCGGGAAGTTGTCATAGCGCGCATAGAACGTCTTGTTCTCGTTCATGATGCGGTTGAGATCGGGGTTGTCCTGTTCACAGAAAAGACAAGTGCCGTTCCCGGGCTGCCCGTTGTCGGCCGCTTCGCCGGACTCCGCCCCGCTCGGACCCGACCGATCGAAGAGACGGCGCACGATCCGCCCCAGTCCCTCTTTCGGTGCGGGTGACAACGCGAAGGGCATTTGATCGGCTCCTCTTCATTTGGTCGTACAGGCTCGGGGCCGGCAGCAGCACCGTCGAGTAACGTGCAAGAACGGTAGCGAAATCGCCGACGCCACGCCAGCGATTCCACCCCTTTCGGGGGTAAATCGCGGGGACGACCTATGCGGGGAACGTTTTCGGATCGTGTTTCGAGCGCCGGTCGGCGGCCCGCGTCAGCGCGGGCCGCACGCCGTGCACGGGGTCACTTGTTGAGGGACGCCCAGAACTCCTCGAAGGAGAGCTTGCCGTCGCCGTTGGCGTCCTTGGCCCGGATGATGGCCTGGGCCACGGTCTCGGTGACGTGGAAGTCGCCCAGCTGAGCCATGACCTGCTTGTACTCGGTCGCCGTGATCTCGCCGTTGCCGTCGACGTCGAGCTTCGCGAACGCCTTGCGGGCCTCTTCGATGTCCGCCACTGGGTCCACCCCTATCTTGGTGCGATTTTGACGGGGGCCAGACTAACCGGCCGCGCCCCCCTGGGCTGCGGCGGCCGTTCGCCCGGCCGCGGGCCCGGGGACCCGGACCGCCCGGGTGGCGCGGCCCGCGGTGCCCGCGGCGGCGTACGGGGGCGGGCGGCGGGCTACCGTCCGGTAGGAGCGACGGCGCCGCTGATCACGGGCCGCGTTGACTCAAACCTCCGGTCCGCGTTTCGTGGCGTCGAGTTCCCGCCAAAAGTCCGGGACCCCCTTCCCTACGCTCCGCCACCGAGCGCTAACTTCTTGCTGTCGCCGCCACACCGGGAGCACAGGGCTCCCAGGGACTCGCGGCGCTGGGGCGATTCAGGAGTGACTGCCACCACTGAAGCAACCACCACCTTCACCGTCCGGCCCTTCACCCGCAGCTGCCGGCTCATCTGGGACGAGGGCGATCACGTCCTCATCGGAGTGAGCCCCGGGAACAGCTACTTCAGCGCCGACCGCATCGCCGGTCTGGTCCGCTGGGCCGCCACCCGCTTCGACCGGGTCGACCTGGTCTACGCCGACCTCCATGTGGACCGGATGTTCGCGACGCTCGGCTACGACGACGCACACGCGCGGCGCCGCGCCGCCAAGGAGCTCAAGGCGGTCCGCAGGAGGATCGTGCGGGGCGTCGAGGAGGCCGCCCGGCCGGACCTCCAGGTCGGGGTGCACGCGCTGTCGGAGTTCGCCGGGAACCAGGTGTACGACCTGCTGCACCGCCGGGTCCGCCACTTCCTCGCCACCGACGGGGAGTTCCGCACCGGCTGCGAGGACATGGCCGGGGCGTTCCTGGCCGGGAAGTCCGGGGGCGCCCGGCCCGGCGAGGCGCAGACGGCCGCCTGTCTCGACTACATCGCCGCCGAGCTGCCGTTCTTCCTGGACACCCCGGGCATCCTGGGAGTCCCCTCGTCGGTCTCCTGCTACCACTCGCTGATCCCGCTGACCGAGCTCCTCTACGCCAGGGGCGGCGGCCTGCGGGCCTCGCGCAACCAGGCGTACGCGGTGGTCCGCCCGCACCCGGCGGACGCGGAAGGGGTCGCCGCATGAGCGCCGGACCGCTGCTGGACTTCCCGCTCGACCGGCGCGGGGACGTGCTGCCCGCGGAGTGCGCCGCGCTGCGCGCCGCGGAGCCGGTCGCCCGGGTGCGCACCCTGACCGGCGACTCCGCCTGGCTGGTGAGCAGTTACGCACTGGCCAAACGGGTCCTGGAGGACGACCGGTTCAGCCTCAAGGACACCGCGGCCCCGGGCGCGCCGCGCCAGTACGCGCTGACGATCCCGCCCGAGGTCGTCAACAACATGGGGAACATCAACAGCGCGGGGCTGCGCGGCGCCGTGATGAAGGCGCTCAACCCGCGCACCGACGGGCTGCGGGAGTGGCTGCGCGGGCGGGCGGACGCGTTGATCGACGGCCTGCTGGCCGAGGGGCCGCCGGCGGACTTTCGGGCGGGGTTCGCCGACCCCTTCTCGGCGGCGCTGCACTGCAAGGTCGTCGGGGTGCCGTTCGCGGACTGGCGGCGGCTGATGGCGGGCCTGGACATCGCGTTCATGACCAGCCCGCACGCCTTCGAGGGCTCCCGCCTCAACTGGTACAAGGACCTCGGCTACATGGTCGACCGGCTCAACGCGCCCGAGGAACAGCGCTCGGGGCTGCTCGGCCGGCTCGCCGAGCTGCGCGCGGAGGAGGAGTCCGCGCACCTCACCGACGAGATGCTGGCGACGGTCGCGGTCTCGCTCTTCGGCGCGGGCGCGGTGTCCACCTCCGCGTTCCTGGTCCTCGCGGTGCTGGCGCTGCTCCAGCGGCCCGAGCTGATCGGGTATCTGCGCGAGCACCCGGAGCGGATGGGCCGGGCGGTGGACGAACTGCTGCGCTGGAACCTGTCGATCGGTGACGGACTGCCCCGGCTGGCGACCGAGGACGTCCGGGTCGGCGAGGTGCTGGTGCGCCGGGGCGAGCTGGTCCTCGTCCTGGTCGAGGGCGCCAACTTCGACCCGGAGGTCTTCGCCGACCCCGACCGCCTCGATCTGGACCGGGAGGTCAATCCGCATCTGTCGTTCGGCGCGGGCCGGCACTTCTGCCCGGCCACCGGGCTCGGCCGGGCGCACGCGGAGATCGCGCTGACCGCGCTGGTGGAGCGGCTGCCGGGGCTGCGGCTCGCGGTCCCGCCGGAGCAGCTGGTGTGGCGCACCGGGTTCATCAAGCGGCTGCCGGAACGGCTGCCGGTGCTCTGGTGAGACACGGCCGCCCCCGCGGGAGGTCCCGCGGGGGCGGCCGTGCGTGCGTCCGGGACGGTTCAGCGGAAGATGCCGGTGTGCCCCAGCGAGTAGCGGCCGGGCTGCGGGTAGACCGCGAGGCCGTGCGGGCCGGAGCCGACCGGGATGCGGGCGATCTGCCGTCCGGTGGTGGTGTCGATGGCGTACACCTCGGAGTTGTAACGCCCGGACAGCCACAGGACCTTGCCGTCGGCGGAGACGCCGCCCATGTCGGGGCTGCCGCCGTCGGGCAGCTGCCACTTCTTGGTCAGCTTGTTCTTGGTGAAGTCGAAGATGGAGATGGTGCCCTCGCCCCGGTTGGAGATGTACATCTCCTTGGAGTCCCGGCTGATGTACAGGCCGTGGCAGCCCTTGCCGGTGGGCAGCAGGGTCGGGGTGCTGAACCGGTCGCCGTCCAGGACCCACATGCCGTGGGCCATCATGTCGGCGACGTAGAACGTCTTGCCGTCCGGGGACATCTTGACGTCCTGCGGCATCGCCCCGTCGAACGGCAGCTTCTGGTGGGCGATGACCTGCATCTTCTCCGTGTCGACCTTGAGCAGTTCGCCGGAGAACTCGCAGGAGACGATGAAGTAGCGCCCGTCCATGGAGAAGTCGGCGTGGTTGACGCCGGCGCAGTGCACGGGAACGGTCTTGACCCGGTTCATGTTGACGGGCTCGCGGAAGACCAGCTCCCGGTCCATCGACGCCATCACGACCGCGTACTTGCCGTTGGGCGTGAAGTAGAGGTTGTACGGGTCGGAGACCTCCACGGTCCGGCCGGTCTTGCCGGTGGCCGGGTCGATGGCGGTGAGGCTGTCGCCCAGGTCGTTGTTGACCCAGAGCGTCTTCATGTCCCAGGACGGCACCACGTGCTGGGGCTGGTGCCCGACCGGGATGGTCTCGATGACCTTGTACGTCTTGGGGTCGATCACCGACACCGTGTTGGAGTTGGTGTTGGGGACGTAGACGCGTTCGAGGAAGTGCTTCACGGCGGGCTGGAGGGCGTTCGGGCGGTCCGCGGCGTAGGCGTCCTTGGGGTCCAGGACCGGCGGCATCCCGGGCAGCCCCTGCGGCACGGCCTTCCTGGGCGCCGGGGGCGCGGCGGGTTTGGTGCCCATGGCCTCGGTCCCGCCCCCGTCCGTGGGCGAGCCGCAGCCGGCGAGCGCGGCGAGAAGGAGGCCGCAGAGCAGCCCGGCGGTCCTCTTGGTGGCGGTCAGCATCAGGTCAGCAACTCCGTGGTGGTCACCGCGCGCAGTCCGCGGCGGTCGAGTTCGGCGAGGAGGACCGGCAGCGCGGCGACCGTGTCCGCGTAGCCGAAGTGCAGACTCACCACGGATCCGTTGCGGATCCGCCCGGTGACATTGCGGGTCACGGCCGAGGCGCCGGGCGAGGTGAAGTCGAGCGAATCGACGTCGTACGACAGGACGTGCGGGTACCCCGCCCGCCGGGCCAGTCTCTGAACGAGCGGCGTCGCGTACTGGGCACGGGAGGGGCGGAACCAGCTCCCGATCGAGCCGGTGAGCCGGCGCAGCCGGTCCGCGCAGCCGGTGATCTCGGCGTACGCCTCCGCCTCCGGCAGCGCGCCGATGTCGATGTGGCGCTGGGTGTGGTTGCCGAGGTCGTGGCCGCCGTCGAGGACGCGCCGGGCCATCCCCGGGTGCTCGTCGAGCCAGCTGCCGACGGCCAGCACGGTGACACGGGCCCCGGCCCGCTCGGCCTCGGCGAGGAGGGCGGTGGCCTGCCGGGGGTCGCCCTGGCCGTGGAAGGTGAGGGCGACCCGGGGCCGGTCGCGCGGTCCGCCGGCGATCTGGGCGGGCTGTCCGGGGAAGGCGCGCGGCGCGGGGGCGGTGCGGGCGGTGCCGGGCCGGGCGGAGGCGGCGGGGGTGGCGGAGCGCGCGGTGGTGGCGGGCGGCGCGGTGCTCCCGCCGCTCTCGGCGCAGCCGGTCGCGAGGGCTCCGGCGACGGCCGCCCCCGCCCCGGCGCGCAGTGCACTGCGGCGGTCGACCCCACGGGGCGTTGGATTCAGCACATGGACATTTAAGTCGGGTTGGGAGCGGAAGGTAATGATTGAACCAATTGAGGACCTTTGCGTCGTCGGGGACGCGCCGTGCCGGACAGCGGCCGGTTCGATGAATCACTCATGCAGTTCGATAGTTATTCACCATTTGAAAGGTGAGTGCTCTACCTCACCTACGATTCACAGCTAAACTGTGGCGATATGTGGACGTTTATCCGAGTAAGGACTTTTGGCGTGAAGGCCCCCCGTCTGCCATAGTCGGAGACACGACCCCTCATTGACCCGAGCCCGGTCGTCTTCTGTCGCCGTGGATCACACCCCCTTCGATCCACGGCGGCGCTCCGCAGAGGCCCCCGCAGATCCGCCGCATCCGGCAGACCCGGGGGCTTCGGCGCATCCGGGGCCCGACTGCGCCCCGCCGCCCCGAGCCCGCGCCCGGCGGCCCTAGCGGTCGGCGACTCTCATCTCGAACCAGGTCGTCTTGCCGCGCGGCAGCAGATCCACGCCCCAGCGGTCGGAGAGCTTGTCGACGAGGAAGAGCCCGCGGCCACTGGTGTCCATCTCGTGGACCGGCATCAGGCACGGCAGCCCCCGCGAGGGGTCGCGCACCTCGATCCGGATCCACCCCCGGCGCCGCAGCATCCGCAGCCCGAAGGCGCGGGCACCGGTGTGCCGGACCGCGTTGCCGACGAGTTCGGAGACGAGCAGGATCGCCTGTTCGGCGAGGGCCGGGGAGAGCGACCAGTGCCGCAGTATCACGCACTGGGTGAGCCGTCGCGCCGTCGCCGCGGACTCCGGGCGGGACGGCAGCCGCACCTCCGACTCCGTCGGGTTTCCGAACAACTCCATTGCCTGGAGCGCCCGTTCGTCCTCCACGGCCGGTGTCCACCGCGCCGCGGTCGCGCCTGCGCGCTGCCGCGGTTCCTCCACGCCCTCCAGCCCCGCCATGGACCCATCATGGCTTCCCGGAGCGCCCCGCGGGGCCGTTCCGAGGGAAAACGGCCCCCGGAACCAGAGGTTCCGGGGGTCCCGCTCAGCATATGCCGACGGCAGTGGATCTCGGGCAAACCGCCCACGAGCTGCGATGACGGGCCGCAACGGACTGATCACCAACGGTTCACACGCCGTCGTACTTAAGGTTCCTTTAAGGCCAGGCTAATCCACCCGCAGGGTGTACGCCCGGCCGCCAACCCCGTACGGGTCAGAGGAACTTGGCCTTGCCCGGGCCCTCCTCGACGAAGCTGCGCATGCCGCGCTCGCGGTCCTCGGTCGCGAACAGCCCCGCGAACCAGTTCCGTTCGATCGCGAGGCCGGTCTCGATGTCCGCCTCCAAGCCCGCGTCCACGCACTCCTTGGCGGCGCGCAGGGCCAGCGCCGGGCCCTGCGCGAGCTTCGCCGCCCACGCGTGCGCCTGCTCGTACACCTGGTCCGCCGCGACCACCCGGTCCACCAGGCCCAGCGTCAGCGCCTCGTCGGCCCTGACCATGCGGCCGGTGAAGATGAGGTCCTTGGCCCGGGACGGGCCGATCAGCCGGGACAGCCGCTGGGTGCCGCCCGCGCCGGGGATCAGGCCGAGCAGGATCTCGGGCTGGCCGAGCTTGGCGTTGTCGGCGGCGATCCGGAAGTCGGCGCAGAGCGCGAGTTCACAGCCGCCGCCCAGCGCGTAGCCGGTGACGGCGGCGACGACGGGCTTGGGGATGCGGGCGACGGCGGTGAACGACTCCTGGAGGGCGCGGGAGCGGAGCACCATCGCGGTGTGGTCCATCTCCTGCATCTCCTTGATGTCCGCGCCCGCCGCGAACACCTTCTCACCTCCGTAGAGCACCACGGCCCGTACGTCGGCGCGGCGGGTCGCCTCCTCGGCGAGCTCGCGCAGCCGGTCCTGGATCGCGATGTCCAGGGCGTTCATCGGGGGGCGGTCCAGGCGGAGGGTGCCGACGCCTTCGGAGACTTCGAGGGTCACAGTCATGGCGCCAGGTTAGTGCGCGTTAACGGCAACGGACCCGGTGCCGTGTGTCACAGCACCGGGTCCGCCGCGCGCGGGCGCCCGCGCGCTACTTGGTCCACTCCGACCAGGGCATGTTCCAGCCGTTGAGCCCGTTGTCGGGCTGGATCTGCTTGTCCTTGGAGTTCTTCACGACGACCACGTCACCGATGATCGAGCCGTTGTAGAACCAGGCCGCCGGGGTCGAGGGGTCGCCCGCGCCGCGCGCGTCCCGCAGCCCCACGCAGCCGTGGCTGGTGTTGCTGTTGCCGAACACCGAGGGGTCGCCCCAGTAGTTGCCGTGGATGAAGGTGCCGGAGCTGGACAGGCGCATCGCGTGCGGCACGTCCTTGATGTCGTACTCGCCGCCGAAGCCCACGGTGGCGCCGTTCATCCGGGTCACCTCGTACTTCTCGCTGATGACCATCTGGCCGTTGTACGTGGTGTTCGCCGGGGAACCCGCGCTGATCGGGATCGTCTTGAGGACCTTGTCGTCGCGCACGACGGTCATGGTGTGCGCCGCCGCGTCCACCGTGGAGACCTGGGAGCGGCCGACGGTGAACTTCACCGTACGGGTCTGCTTGCCGTAGACGCCGGGGCGGCCCTCGACGCCGTCGAGGTTGAACTTGACGGTCACCTTGGTGCCGGGCGCCCAGTACTTCTCGGGGCGGAAGTCCAGGCGGTCGTTGCCGAACCAGTGGCCCTCGACCGGCACCGACGGCTCGGCCGTGACCTTGATGGCCTTCTCGACGGCCCCCGGGTCGGTGATGCCGCGGCTGAAGTTGATGGAGACCGGCATGCCGACGCCGACGGTGGAGCCGTCCTCCGGGGTGTACTGGCCGATGAAGGTGTTCTTCGGGACCAGCGTGGTGAACACGGTGTCCTTGGCGGACTCCCGGCCCTGCTCGTCCTTGGCGACGGCGTGGACCTTGTACTTGGTGGCCGATGCCAGGTGCTGGTCCGGCGTCCAGCCCGCGCCGTCGGCGGATATCTTGCCGGCCACCGCGTTGCCCTTGGTGTCCGCGACGGCCACCGCGGTGAGCCTGCCCTGCGCGGCGGATATCTTCAGCGCGCCGCTGGTCGCCACGTCGCTGGCGCCGTCCTTGGGCGCCACGGTCACCACCGCGGCCGACGCCTTGGTGTCCTCGGCCGCCTTGCCGGCCGCCTTGCCGTCACCGCCGGCGGAGTCGTCCCCGCCACCGCACGCGGTGGCGAGCAGAAGCAGCGCCCCCAGCGGCAGAGCCAGCAGGCCGCGCTTGCCGCGCCGCCGTCCCGCCGCCCTGTCCGGAGCCCCCGATATGTGCTGCCCGTTCACGACTGTTCTCTCCCCTCGCACGGCCTGGTTCACGCCACGGCCCGCACTGGTCCTTCACCCCCGCGCGCGTCCTCGCGCGCACACGGTTGCTTAGGTAATCACACCGGACCCGCACGTATCGCCTCGCGAATGTCACCGTTCAGTCCCAATGTCCCTGTGCGTTCGCTGTGGCGACATCCGGCCGTCACCCGGGGGTGTACGGGGGCGACGGCCGGCCGGGCCGCGGTCAGAGGGCCGAGCCCTTCCTCCACTTCGCCCAGTCCAGGTTCCAGCCGCCCAGCCCGTTGTCGGGAGCGACGCCCTTGTCATGGGAGTTGACGACCTCCACCACGTCCCCGACCAGGGTCCGGTCGAAGAACCACCCGGCCGGGGTGTCCGGGCTGCCGCCCTTCACATCGCGCAGCCCGACACAGCCGTGGCTGGTGTTGGTGGTGCCGAAGGTGCCCGGGGTGGCCCAGTAGTTGCCGTGCAGGAAGGTGCCGGAGGCGGTGAGCCGGATCGCGTGCGGCACGTCCGGGATGTCGTACTCCCCGCCGAAGCCGACCGTCCGGCTGTTCATCCGGGTCACGTCGAACATCTCGGTGACCACCATCTTCCCGTTGTACGTGGTGTTCTTGGGCGACCCGGCCGAGATCGGCACCGTACTGATCAGCTCGCCGCCCCGGCGCACCTCCATGGTGTGCGCCTCGGCGTCCACCAGGGACACCTGGGAGCGCCCGATGGTGAAGGAGACCTTCTTCTCCTGGATGCCGTAGACCCCCGGCGCGCCCGGCACGTCCCGCAGCCGCATGTCCACGGTCACCCTCGTGCCGGGCCGCCAGTACGCCTGCGGCCGGAAGTCCAGCCGCTCCTTGCCGAACCAGTGCCCCACCACGGCGACCGGCGGGTCCGAGGCGACGCGGATCGCGCGCTCCACGGCCGCCCGGTCCTCGATCTCCTGGTTGAAGCTGAACGACACGATCATGCCGACGCCGACCGTCGAGCGGTTCTCGGGCTTGAAGTAGCCGATGAACCGGTGCTCGGGCACCAGGGTCGTGAAGCTGGTGTGGCGGGCCTGGCGGTGGCCGTGGCCGTCCAGCGCCACCGCGTCCACCGTGTACTTGGCGGCCAGCTCCAGCCGTCCCGGCGCGTCCTCGGACGGCGACCAGGTGAGGCCGTCCGCGGTGATCGTGCCCGGCACCTCCTCCGGCTGGGCGTCCTCGGCCTTCATCACCCGGACCCGCTCCAGGCGCCCGCCGGGCACCCGCACCTCGATCCTCCCGTCCGCCGGCACGCCCTTGGCGCCGTCCTCGGGGGTCACCAGGATCGCCTCCCGGGGCGACACCGCCTTGCCCGCGACGACGTCGCCGACCCCGCCCACGTCCAGCCGGTCGCCGCTGCACCCGGTCAGCCCGGCCACCAGTGCCGCCGTCAGTCCTGCCCATGTCAGGGCCGCCGCTGCGGTCGCCCCTGCCCGCTTCAGTACGCATCTCACGGCGGCTCAACGACCGGGGCCCGGCCGGGGAAACGTGAGTACGAGCCGGGTAACGGGAAGAACACCTGCGAAGACACGCGTGGGGAGCCGCGGCCGGGACGCCGCGCTCGTCCAGGCGCCGAGCCGCGGGAGGCCGAGGGGTGTCGAGCGCAGCCGAGCGGGAGGCAGAGCGGGGATGGGGGCGGCCGGCTCCGGGCGGTCAGCGGCACCGGCGGCGGGGCGGCCACCGGGGCGATCCGGGGGCGCTGCGCCCACCGGTGTGGCCGGGTGCGCCGACGCCGCTGGGGGCGCGCGTGCGGACCGGTCCGGACGGGGTGGCGGGCACCAACTTCGCGCTGTGGGCGGGCGGGGCGGAGGCGGTCGAGCTGTGCCTGTTCGACGCCGCGGGCACCGAGACGCGGCTGGCGCTGGCCGAGCTCACCCATGAGATCTGGCACGGCTTCGTGCCGGGCGTACGGCCGGGGCAGCGCTACGGCTTCCGGGTGCACGGCCGCTGGGACCCGTGGACGGGGGCGCGCTGGAACCCGGCGAAGCTGCTCCTGGACCCGTACGCGCGCGCGGTCGACGGGGACTTCGCGCTGCCGCCGCAGGTCTACGGGCACGTCCGGGACTGGCCGCAGCAGCACGTGGCCGACACCGTGCGCGACGAGCGGGACTCCGCCCCGTACGTGCCCAAGGGGGTCGTGGTCCACGACGACGACGACTGGGCGGACGACCACCGGCCCAAGACGCCGTGGGCCGACTCGGTCATCTACGAGCTGCACGTGCGCGGCTTCACCAAGCGGCACCCGGGCGTCCCCGAGGAGCTGCGCGGCAGCTACGCGGGGCTGGCGCACCCGGCCGCGCTCGACCACCTCGTCTCGCTGGGGGTGACGGCGGTGGAGCTGCTGCCGGTGCACCAGTTCGCCCACGAGGACCATCTGCTGCGGCGGGGCCTGCGCAACTACTGGGGCTACAACTCCATCGGCTACTTCGCCCCGCACGCGGCCTACTCGGCGTCCGGGACGGCCGGGCAGCAGGTCGGCGAGTTCAAGCGGATGGTGCGGGCGCTGCACTCGGCGGGCATCGAGGTCATCCTCGACGTGGTCTACAACCACACGGCGGAGGCGGGCGAGCTGGGCCCCACGCTGTCGCTGCGCGGCATCGACAACCGGGGCTACTACCGGCTCCAGCAGGAGGCGCGCCGGTACGCGGACTACACGGGCTGCGGCAACACCCTCCACGTGGTGCAGCCCCAGGTGCTGCGGCTGATCACCGACTCGCTGCGGTACTGGGTGACCGAGATGGGCGTGGACGGCTTCCGGTTCGACCTGGCCGCCGCGCTGGCCCGCTCGATGCACGACGTCGACATGCTCTCCCCGTTCCTGGCCGTCATCGCCCAGGACCCGGTGCTGCGCCGGGTGAAGCTGATAGCCGAGCCCTGGGACGTGGGGCGCGGCGGCTACCAGGTGGGCGCCTTCCCGCCGCTGTGGACGGAGTGGAACGACCGCTACCGGGACGCGGTGCGGGACTTCTGGCGGGGCGCGCTGCCCGATGTGCGCGATCTCGGCTACCGGCTGTCGGGCTCCAGCGACCTGTACGCGTGGGGCGGGCGCCGCCCGTACGCCTCGATCAACTTCGTCACCGCGCACGACGGCTTCACCCTGCGCGACCTGGTCTCCTACGAGCGCAAGCACAACGAGGCCAACGGCGAGGGCAACCGGGACGGCACCAACGACAACCGGTCCTGGAACTGCGGGGTCGAGGGCGAGACCGACGACCCCCGGGTGAACGCGCTGCGCCGCCGCCAGCTGCGCAACCTGCTCACCACCCTGCTGGTCTCCACCGGGGTGCCGATGCTGGTCGCCGGGGACGAGATGGGCCGCACCCAGCACGGCAACAACAACGCCTACTGCCAGGACGGCGAGGTGGGCTGGGTCGACTGGTCGCTGCTGTCCGAGCCGGGCCCCGGCTCGCTGCTCGCGCTCGCCCGGCGGCTGCTCGCGCTGCGCCACCGCCATCCGGTGCTGCGCCGCCGGGCGTTCTTCTCCGGCCGGGCCCAGGGCGCGGACGGGCTGCGGGACCTGGCCTGGTTCACCGCGCACGGCGCGGAGATGACCGAGCGGGACTGGTACGGGCCGACGGCGACGCTGGGCCTGTACCTGTCGGGGCGGGACATCCCGGGCCGGGACGCGGTGGGCGCGCCGGTGGTCGACGACAGCTTCCTGATCGTGCTGCACGCGGGGAGCGCGCCGGCCGCCTTCGTCCTGCCGGGGGCGCCGTGGGCGCAGCGGTACGAGGTGGTGGTGGACACCTCGCTGGAGGAGCAGGAGGCCGCGCCGGAGGCGGCGCACACGGGCGGGACGCGGGTGACGCTCCCGGCCCGGTCGGTGCTGGTGCTGCGGGTGGCGAGCTGACGCGGCGGGGCACGGGGCCCCGGGGCCGCTCAGCCGAGGATGCCCCGGTCGTACCCGACGGCGACGGCCGCCGCGCGGTCCTTGACGTCCAACTTGCCGTAGATGTGGGTGAGATGGGTCTTCACGGTGGCCTCGCTGATGAACAGCGCCCGGGCGATCTCGCGGTTGGAGGTGCCCTTGGCGACCAGCACCAGCACCTCCCGCTCGCGCGCCGAGAGCGACTCGTCGGCGCGCGCCGGGGTGCGCACCCGGGAGACCAGCCGGGAGGCCACCGCCGGGGAGAGCACCGTGCGCCCGGCCGCCGCCGCCCGCACCGCGGTGAACAGCTCGTCGCGGGGCGCGTCCTTGAGCAGATAGCCGGTGGCGCCCGCCTCGATCGCGGGCAGGGTGTCGGAGTCCGTGTCGTACGTGGTGAGGACCAGCACCTTGGAGCGCAGCCCGCGCCGGGTCAGCTCGGCGATCGCCGCCACTCCCCCGCCGCCCGGCATCCGCAGGTCCATCAGGACCACGTCCGGGTCCAGGCGTGCGGCCAGCTCCACCCCCTCGACGCCGTCGGGCGCCTCGCCGAGCACCTCGAAGCCCTCGGCGGAGGCGAACATGCCGCGCAGCCCGTCCCGGACCACGGGATGGTCGTCGCAGATCAGCAGGGTGATGATGGGGGTGTCTTCAGCCATGGCGGACCAACGGTACGCGGGCCGAGACCGCGGTGCCATGACCGGGTTCCGCCTCGACTGCCACGGTGCCCGCCACGCGCTCGGCGCGGGCCCGCATCCCGTCAAGGCCGAAGCCGCCGGTGCCCGAGCGCGGCGGCAGCGCGGCGGGGTCGAAGCCGCGCCCGTCGTCCCGTACGTCGAGGGAGACCTCGTCGCCCATGAACGACAGGGTGACGCCGAGCCGGGCCGCCCCGGCGTGGCGGCCCGCGTTGGAGAGCGCCTCCTGGGCGATCCTCAGCAGCGTCGCCTGGATCTCCTCGTGCAGCTGCTCGACGGTGCCGGTGACCGTGAACTCCGCCCGTACGCCGTGCCGGGCGCCCCACTCGGCGACCGTCTTCTTCAGCGCCTCGGGCAGCGCGTCGTGCTCCAGGGCGGCCGGGCCGAGGTTCTGCACCGAGCGGCGGGCCTCGCCGAGGCTGGCCCGGGCGAGCGCCTGGGCACTGGCCAGGTGCCGGGCGGCGGCCTCCGGGTCGGGGCTGCCCGCCACGACCTGGAGCTGGGCGATGATGCCGGTCAGGCCCTGCGCGATGGTGTCGTGGATCTCGGCGGCGAGGCGCCTGCGCTCGTCGGCGACGCCCGCCTCCCTCGCCTGGAGCAGGAGTTGGGAGTGGAGGGCCGCGTTCTCGTCGAGGGCCTGCTGGAGGCGGGCGTTGGCGCTCTCCAGCTCGGTGATGGCGACGGCCTGGAACTGGGCGCGCTCGTCCTCCTGGGCCGCGAGGTGGGCGAAGACGGAGAACATCACCATGTTGACGCCGAGCAGCGCCCCGAACACCAGCCAGCCGGTGCCGCCCTT
Source organism: Streptomyces sp. cg36 (assembly GCF_041080675.1). Classification (NCBI taxonomy): domain Bacteria; kingdom Bacillati; phylum Actinomycetota; class Actinomycetes; order Kitasatosporales; family Streptomycetaceae; genus Streptomyces; species Streptomyces cyclosori. The sequence continues at coordinate 2,491,899 of NZ_CP163520.1, forward strand.
GGGCGGCATGCCGCCGGACTGGGAGCCCGCCATGGTGACCGCGGTGGCGAACATGCCCGTCCGCACCCAGCGTTCGGGCAGCAGCAGCTGGGCCCCGAAGTAGCCGACGACGGCGTAGAAGGCGAAGAACGGGTTGAGCCAGGTCAGTGCGAAGGCGATCGCCCAGCGCAGCACGTAGTAGAGGAGGGAGGCGCGCGAGGGGGTCGGCCGGGCCGCCGGGCCCCGGTCCCAGACCAGCTGGAGGGCGACGGCCAGCACCACCAGGACGCCGGCGGCCCACCGCTCGGCCGGGCCCATCAGGGCCTCGGCGGTGGCGCCCGCCGCCAGGGTGCCGAAGCCGAGCATCACGTACGGGCCCCAGCGGTGGAACAGCCGCCACCGCTCGTCGACCCGGGCCCGCGCCTCGCGGCTGCCCACCAGCACGGTCACGCCCGGCCGGGGCACCGCCCCGCTTCCTTGATCGTCCATCCGCCCAGTGTCGGGCACGACCGGCTCCACGCGCCTCACTCCCAGCGGAACCAGCGGGTGGCGGCGGCCGACAGGACCACCGTCCACAGGGCGAGGACCCCCAGGTGGGACCAGCCGGGCCAGTCTCCGGCGGCGGCCTGGGTGAGGGCCTGGGCGGCGGCGCCGAACGGCAGGCTCTCCACGATCCTGGCCAGCACCTCCGGCATCGCCCGCACCGGCAGCCAGAGCCCGGCGGTGAACATCATCGGGAAGAACAGCGCGGCACCGGCCGAGTTGGCGATCTTCGCGGTCCGGGACAGGGCGGAGACCAGCGCGCCCAGCGACAGCGCCGCCACCAGCGACAGGGCGAGCGCGAGGACGTATCCGGCCGGGCTGCCCGGCAGCCGTACGTCGAAGGCGAGCCGGCCCACCGTCAGCGAGAGCGCCACCGAGACCAGGGCGGCGGCGCCGTGCAGCGCCATCTGGCTGCCCAGCAGCGCCGTCGGCCGGACCGGGGTGAGGGACATCCGGCGCAGGATGCCGCGCTCGCGGTAGCCGGTGAGCACCGGCGGCATCGCCTGGAGCGCGGCCATCACCAGCGCGAGCAGCACGCTGACCGGCACGTACACGTCCACGGGCCGCAGCCGGCCGAGGGAGTCGTCGGGCTGGCGGAAGTACGGGATGGAGCCGAGCACCGACAGCAGCAGGGTCGGGAACGCCATGATCCAGAAGATCCCGGCGGGCTCGCGGCGGAAGAGGCGGAACTCGGTCCGCAGGACGGCGGTGGTGGCGGTGGACATGGTCAGTGTGCCTTTCCGTGCGGGGCGGTGGCCGGCTGCGGAGCCCCGGCGGGCCCGGTGAGATCGAGGAAGGCGTCGTCCAGGGACGCCTCGGTGACGCGCAGCTGCCCGGCCGTGACGTGGTGGCGGGCCAGCAGGGTGAGGACGGCGTTGACGGTGTCCTCGCCGCCGTGGACGATGAACCGGCCCTCGCGCAGCTCCACCTCGGAGACCGCGGGCAGCTCCCGCAGCAGCTCCGCGTCGAGCGGGGCGGACGGGGTGAAGGAGACCAGGGTGGGCGCCGCGGCCCGGCTCACCAGACCGGCCGGGGTGTCCAGGGCGACGACCCTGCCCCGGTCGATCACCGCGATCCGGTCGCAGAGCCGCTGGGCCTCCTCCATGAAGTGGGTGACCAGCAGCACCGCGACCCCGCCGCGCCGCACGTCCTCGATCAGCTCCCAGGTGTCGCGGCGGGCCCTCGGGTCGAGGCCGGTGGTCAGCTCGTCCAGGACGACGGCCCGGGGGTTGCCGATCAGGGCGAGCGCGATCAGCAGGCGCTGCTTCTGGCCGCCGGAGAGCGCGCAGAAGCGGGTGGTCAACCGGTCGGTGAGGCCGAGGCGTTCGGCGAGCGGGCGCCAGTCGGCCGGGCTCGGGTAGAAGGCGGAGTACAGCTCCAGGGCCTCGCGGACGGTGAGCTTGGGCTGGAGTTCGCTCTCCTGGAGCTGGACGCCGAGCAGCCGGGTGACCTCGGCGCGGTCGGCGACCGGGTCGTGTCCGGCGACCCGGACGGTGCCGGAGTCGGGCACCCGCAGTCCCTCGACGCACTCCACGGTGGTGGTCTTGCCCGCGCCGTTGGGGCCGAGGATCCCGAAGATCTCGCCCTCCTCCACGGTGAAGGAGACGCCGTCGACGGCGGTGGTGCGGCCGTACGCCTTGCGCAGTGTGTTGACCTCGATGATGGGCATGTACCGAGAATCGCCCGCGCCGGTATCCGGCCACATCGCCCATCGCGCTCGACACCGCATCAACCGATCGGTCGATGCTGGGTACGACCTTGGTCGCCCGTCGAAAAGCCGTGGGCGTCACCGGCCGCGAAGCATAGGGTCGTTGATTGATGCCAGATATACATGCACCCACCAAGAACCAGTCCTCGGTCCGCACGCTGCTGCGGCTCCGGCCCTATGTGCGGCCGGTCCGGACCCGCCTGGTCATCGCGGCGTTCGTCGCCGTGGTCGCGTCCTGTCTCGGGCTGGTGATCCCGCTCGTCCTCAAGTGGATCGTGGACGGGCCGGTCACCGAAGGGGACCCGGGGGGCGTCTGGCTGGGCGCCCTGGTCCTGCTGCTGCTCGGCATCGCCGAGGCGCTGCTGTTCGGGCTGCGGCGCTGGCTGGTGGCGCGTCCGCTGGCCGGGGTCGAGGCGGCGATGCGGGCCGATCTCTACCGGCACCTGCAGCGGCTGCCGGTGGCCTTCCACGACCGGTGGCCCTCGGGCCAGCTGCTGTCGCGGGGCACCACCGATCTGAGTCTGCTGCGGATGTTCCTCGCCTTCCCGTTGACGTTCTTGCTGGTCAACGCGGTGACCATCCTGGCGGGCTTTGTCATCCTGCTCTCCCAGCAGTGGTCGCTCGGGCTGGTCCTCATCCTTCCCGTACTGCCGCTGGTGGTGCTCTGCTCGCTCTTCGAGACGCGCTACTCGCTGGCGGCCCGCCGGGCCCAGGACCAGGTCGGCGATCTGACGACGGTGGTCGAGGAGAGCGTCCTCGGCATCCGCATCATCAAGGGCTTCGGCCGCCACCGCAGCCAGGCGCGGGCCTTCACCGAGCTCGCGGGCGGGCTGCGCGGCACGGAGCTGCGCAAGGCGCGGCTGCTGGCCGGGCTGTGGGGCCTGATCACCACCATCCCCGAACTCGCCATCGGGGCGGCGCTGGTGCTCGGCACGGTCCGGGTCGCGGACGGCGACCTCTCGGCGGGCACGCTGGTGGCGTTCCTCTCCACCGCGCTCGCCCTGCGCTGGCCGGTCGACTCCATCGGCTTCCTGCTCGCGATGAGCCAGGAGGCGGCGACGGCGACCGAGCGGTTCTTCGAGGCGATGGACGAGCCGGAGGAGTCGGACGCCCCCCGGGAGGCGGCGGCCGGTGCCGTCGCGGACCCGGCGGGCGGGATGCGGTTCGAGAACGTCAGCTTCGGCTACCCGGACGCGCCCGAGGGCAGCGCCCCCGTACTGGACCGCGTCGACCTGCACATACGGTCCGGCGAGACGATGGCCGTGGTGGGGGCGACCGGCTCCGGCAAGACCACGCTCACCGCGCTCGTCCCCCGGCTGTACGACGCGACCGGCGGGCGCATCACGCTCGACGGGGTGGACATCACCGCCCTGTCGCGCGAGGAGCTGCGCGGGCTCGTCGCGGTGGCCTTCGAGGAGCCCACCCTGTTCTCGGCCGCCGTCGGCGAGAACGTCCTGATGGGCGGCGGCGGACCGGGCGACCTCGACCGGGCGCTCGACATCGCCCAGGCCGACTTCGTACGCAAACTCCCCCACGGCCCGGACACCCAGGTCGGCGAGCAGGGGCTGAGCCTGTCCGGCGGGCAGCGCCAGCGGCTCGCCCTGGCCCGGGCGGTGGTGGGGCGGCCCCGCTTCCTGGTGCTCGACGACCCGCTCTCCGCGCTCGACGTGCACACCGAGGCGCGGGTGGAGGCGGCGCTGCGGGAGGTGCTGCGCGAGACGACCGCGCTGGTGGTGGCGCACCGCCCGTCGACGGTGATGCTGGCCGACCGGGTGGCGCTGCTCTCCGGCGGGCGCGTCGCCGCCGTCGGCACCCATCAGGAACTGCTGCGCGGCAACGCCGAGTACGCCTGGCTGATGTCGGGCGCGGACGACAAGGGGGAGAACCGGTGACCACGACCATGGGCGCGGAGCGCCCCACCGACCCGGAGGAGCCGGACGGCGGACCGGCCGCGGCGGCCCCCGGGCCCGCCGCCCCGACCGAGCGGGCCCGGACCGGGAAGGCCGGCCCCGAGGACGCCCCGCCCGAGGGCGCCCGGCTCGCCGCCACGAAGCCCGCGGGCCCCGGCGCCGGCGACCCCTTCGACAGCGACACCCTGCCCGTACCGCACGGCGCCACCCGCGCGCTGCTGCGCGATCTGCTGCGGCCGATGCGGGGGCGGGTGGCGCTCACGGTGCTGCTGGTGCTGCTCCAGCAGGCCGCGGTGCAGGCCGGGCCGCTGCTGGTGGCGTACGCCATCGACCGGGGCGTGCCCGCGTTCCGCGACGACGACCACGGGCCGCTGATCGCGGTCGCGGCCGGATATCTGCTGTGCGCGCTGGGCTCGGGCCTGCTCCAGTACGCGTTCATCGGCACCTCGACCCGGGTCGGCCAGGACGTCCTGCTCGATCTGCGCGGGCGGATCTTCCGGCACGCGCAGGCGCTCAGCGTGGACTTCCACGAGCGCTACACCTCGGGCCGCCTGATCTCCCGCTCCACCTCCGACGTGGAGTCGCTGCGCGAGCTCCTCAACGAGGGCCTCCAGGAGCTGATCGGCGTCGTCCTCTCGGCGGTCTACATCTGCGCCATGCTGCTCTGGCTGGACTGGGGCATCGGCGCGGTCGCGGTGGCCTCGTACGCGCCGCTGCACCTGCTGATCCGCCGCTACCGGCGCCGCGCCTCGGTGGCGTTCGACGCCCGGTCCACCGCCATCGCGGCGGTGATCGTGAAGTTCGCGGAGACCCTGAACGGCATCCGCCCGGTCCAGGCGTTCCGCCGCGAGAAGGCCAACGACGCCGAGTTCGAGAAGCTCAACCACGTCCACGAGCGCGCCAACGGCGACGCGATCCTGGAGATGGCGCAGTACGTGGTGGGCTCCCGGCTGGTGGCCAACACCGCCGTCGCCGCGATGGTGCTGTGGGGCGCCTACCGGGTCGCCGACGGCACCCTCGCGCTCGGGGTGCTGGCCGCGGCCGTGCTGTACGTACGGCGGCTGTACGACCCGATCGACCGGCTGGGGATGTTCCTCAACTCCTACGAGGCCGCCGTCTCCTCGCTGGGGAAGATCGCCGGTCTGCTCGCCCAGACCCCGACCGTGCCCGAGCCCGAGCACCCGGTGCCGCTGCCGGAGCGGCGCGGCGAACTGCCGGGCCGCGACGTCGTGTTCGAGGGCGTGGGCTTCTCCTACCGCACGGGCGGCGAGGTGCTGCCGCGCTTCGACCTGACGATCCCGGCCGGGCAGACGGTGGCCGTGGTGGGCTCGACCGGCGCGGGCAAGTCCACGCTCGCCAAGCTGCTGGCCCGCTTCTACGACCCGACGGCCGGGGACGTCCTGCTCGACGGCGTGGACCTGCGCGACCTCGCGGTGCGGGAGCTGCGGCGCGGGGTGGTCATGGTCACCCAGGAGGCGTTCCTCTTCTCCGGCACGGTCGCCGACAACATCGCCATCGGCCGCCCGGACGCCACCCGCGAGGAGATCGAGCGCGCCGCGAAGGCGATCGGCGCGCACGACTTCATCGCGGGGCTGCCGGACGGGTACGACACGGACGTGCGCAAGCGCGGCGGCCGGATCTCGGCCGGGCAGCGCCAGCTGGTCGCGTTCGCCCGCGCGCTGCTCGCCGACCCGGCGGTGCTGATCCTGGACGAGGCGACCTCGTCCCTGGACATCCCCGGGGAGCGGGCGGTGCAGCGGGCGATGCACACGGTCCTGCGCGGGCGCACGGCCGTGGTGATCGCCCACCGGCTGTCGACGGTGGAGATCGCCGACCGGGTCCTGGTGATGGAGCACGGCCGGATCGTGGAGGACGGCTCCCCGGCCGAACTCATCGCGGGCACGGGCCGGTTCGCCGATCTGCACCGGGCGTGGCGGGAGAGCCTGGCGTAGGGGCGGCCCTTGCGGACCCCGCCCGGGTCGCGGGGCGCGGCACGCGCGTCCGCGGCGCGGGACCGCCCGCCGGGGCGCGGCGCCCCGCGCCCGCCCGGTGGCGGTGCGCCGCGGCGCCGCGCACCCCGGCCGGAACGCCACATCCGTCACACCGTCCGCCATGCGGACACCGGGTGGAGCAAGTGCGGAGGCTGATTGCGGCCATTGTGAGGATCGTCTTCCGCGGCCCTCACGATGGCCGTTCACGCTGGTGGCGCACGGTGCGTATCCGGACACTCCCCTCTATCCGGTCGCCCCCGACTCCCCGATTGCGCCCAGGTGTTGACCCACGAAACGTTCGCTTAACGAACGGGGGCCCGCGCACAACGAACGATTTCCAGCCAAGTTCTTGACGCGCTCCTGACAGCACTCGGCCACTCCTGGCACTCTCTCCCCGATCCAAGAACCACTGCTCCGCATGCTCCAGCCGGACGGCCTCACCCAGCCGCCGGTACCCCCCTCGCAGAAGGAGTTCGCGTGAGATCCACGCACCGTCGTCGTGCCACCGCCACCGCCGCCCTGCTCTCCGCAGCCGCCATGCTCACCGTCGGAGTCCAGGCCGCCAGCGCCAGCGCACGCCCCGACGACTCCGCGTCCGCCAAGGCCCTCAAGGCCCAGGCCGTACGCAACCCGGGCGCCCTGCCCGCCAAGCTCTCGCCCTCACAGCGCGCCGAGCTGATACGCCAGGCCGACGGCAAGGCGGCCACCACCGCCAAGCAGCTGGGCCTGGGCGCGCAGGAGAAGCTCGTCGTCCGGGATGTGATCAAGGATCAGAACGGCACCACCCACACCCGCTACGAGCGCACCTACGCCGGTCTGCCGGTCCTCGGCGGCGACCTCGTCGTCGACGCCTCGGCCGCCGGCGCCCCCCAGGGCGTCATCAAGGCGAACCGCGCCGAGCTGAAGAACATCGCCACCACCGCCAAGCAGGGCCCGGCCGGCGCGCAGAAGCAGGCCCTCGCCGCCGCCGCCGACAAGGGCGCCAAGAAGGCCACCGCCGACCGCGCCCCGCGCAAGGTCGTCTGGATGGCCAAGGGCACCCCGACCCTCGCGTACGAGACCGTCGTCGGCGGGCTCCAGGAGGACGGCACCCCGAACCAGCTGCACGTCATCACGGACGCCGCCACCGGCGCCAAGCTGTACCAGTGGCAGGGCATCGAGACCGGTGTCGGCAACACCCACTACAGCGGCCAGGTCACCCTCGGCACCACGCAGTCGGGCTCGAACTACACCCTGACCGACGGCGGGCGCGGCGGCCACAAGACGTACAACCTGAACCACGGCTCGTCCGGCACCGGCAGCCTGTTCACCCAGACCAACGACACCTGGGGCGACGGCACCAACTCCAACGCCGCCACCGCGGGCGCCGACGCCGCCTACGGCGCGGGCGAGACCTGGGACTTCTACAAGAACGTCTTCGGCCGCAGCGGCATCCGCGGCGACGGCGTCGGCGCGTACTCCCGGGTCCACTACGGCAACGCGTACGTCAACGCGTTCTGGGACGACAGCTGCTTCTGCATGACGTACGGCGACGGCTCGGGCAACAACGACCCGCTGACCGCGCTGGACGTGGCCGGCCACGAGATGACGCACGGCGTCACCTCCAACACGGCGGGCCTGGAGTACAGCGGCGAGTCCGGCGGCCTCAACGAGGCGACCTCGGACATCTTCGGCACCGCGGTCGAGTTCTACGCCAACAACGCGTCGGACCCGGGCGACTACCTCATCGGCGAGAAGATCAACATCAATGGCGACGGCACCCCGCTGCGCTACATGGACAAGCCGAGCAAGGACGGCGGCTCCGCCGACTCCTGGTACTCCGGCGTCGGCAACCTGGACGTCCACTACTCCTCCGGCCCGGCGAACCACTGGTTCTACCTGGCCTCCGAGGGCAGCGGCACCAAGGTCATCAACGGCGTGACCTACAACTCGCCGACCTCCGACGGCCTGCCGGTCACCGGCATCGGCCGCGACAAGGCCCAGCTGATCTGGTACAAGGCGCTGACCACCAAGTTCAACTCCAGCACCGACTACGCGGGCGCCCGCGCGGGCACCATCGCCGCGGCGACCGAGCTGTACGGTGCGGGCAGCGCCGAGGTCAACAACATCACCGACGCCTGGGCGGCCATCAACGTCGGCGCCCGCCACGGCGGCGGCGGCGACCCGGGCGGCAAGGTCTTCGACAACGACACCAACGTCAACATCCCGGACTCCCCGGGAGCGGCGGTCACCTCGTCGGTCAACGTCACCGGGATCACGGGCAACGCGCCGAGCGCCCTCAAGGTCGGTGTGAAGATCGTCCACACCTACATCGGCGACCTCCAGGTCGACCTGGTGGCCCCCGACGGCACGGTCTACCCGCTGAAGGCCACGGGCACCGGCGGCTCGACCCACAACATCGACGCCACGTACACCGTGAACGCCTCCTCGGAGGTCGCCAACGGCACCTGGAAGCTGAAGGTCCAGGACAAGGCGCGGTACGACACGGGCTACATCGACGACTTCAAGCTCACGTTCTGACGGTCAGGCGGCTGACCGGAACGTGAAAGGTGCCCGGACCCCCACAAGGGGTCCGGGCACCACTCGTTTCCGGCTCCGGCCGGGTGCCGGGGGCTAGTCCCCGGCGGCCCGGGCGGCCGTCACGTAGTCCCGGAGCATCGCCTCGAACTCGTCCGCCGCGATGTCACAGTCCTCGAACTGCCCGTACAGGTCGGTCAGCCGCACGGTGCCGGCCGAGACGCGCTCGGCCCCGGCGCTCGCGGTGGAGAGGGTGAACCCCGACCCCCACCGCGCCGAGTCGGCGCGCCAGGCCGCCAGGTACGTCTCGGCGGCGCCCGCCGAGGCGATCCCCAGCAGGAGCGTCTCCACCGCCCGCCGCAGGTTCTCGTCCGCGGCGGGCTCCCTGGACGGGACCCAGTCCTCGTCCTCGTCCAGGGCGAACGTCCACACGGCCGGAGTGAGGGGCCGGCCCATCACTTGCCCTTCGGGAAGAAGGTCGAGGGCCGGTAGGTGCCGTCCTCCCCCTTCTCCAGGAAGCCCTGCATCTTCACTCCTCTGTGCGTGCCCGTCACCCGGGTGTTGCCGTACTTGTACTTGCCGGAGCAGAACAGCTTGGCCCCGGCCTCCATGATGTCATCGGCCGTCCAGTCCTGCGGGAAGAAGGTCTGGCCCGCCGAGCCCTGTTTCTCCAGCTGGGTGCCGTCGTCGCGGATGGCGCCGACCTTGCCGTTGCCCTCTCCGTTGGCGCCGCGGACGGTCACGGAGCCGTCGGCGTTGGTGTGCATCTCGCCGTTGATGTAGCGGTTCGCCGGGATGCCGCCGGACTGCTTGGGGTGCAGGTGCCACCCGCCGAAGGCGCCCTTGTCGTTGACGTCGCCGTTCAGGACGTGCCCCCGGGTCTTCGCCGAGATCGTGGCGTCCACGTTGGCCGGGGCGTTGCAGTTGTGGACGAGCAGCGACTCGTCGCCGACCGTGACGAAGTAGGTGTGCAGTCCGTCGACGGTCAGGTCGTAGGTGACGGTCGTGGCGCTGGAGAAGGCGCGGGTGTTCAGGACCTCGGCGGTGGCTCCGTCGAGGGTCTGGATCCGCTGGCCCGGGTGCAGGTCCTTCGCCCGCGTCCACGTCTTGGCGGTGGTCTCGTAGATCTGGTGCAGCGCCGTGGTGTGGAGCGGCTCGGGGCCCTCCTTGGTGGCGACGGTCAGGTCCACGAAGTCCCGGTCGTGCTTGGTCACATGGACCTCGGTGACCTTGTGGACCTCCTTCTTGTCCTTGCCCGGCTCGGCGGTCAGGACGAGGTCGCCGACCTTGACCTGGCTGATGGGCCGGGCGGCCCCGCCGGCGAGCACCACCGAGGTCTGCCCGCTGAAGCTGTGGCACCCGCCGCGGACCTTGCCGCCCACGGCACCGAAGATGCCGCCGAGCGCCGCGCCCGCCGCGGTCGCCTTGACGGCGCCGCTGACGCTGCACCCGTCCTCGCTGCCCGCACAGGTGGCCCCGTAGTAGGAGCCGCTCTCGGCCGCGCCGGCCGCGATGCCGGACGCCGCGCCGCGCGCCACCGCGCCCAGCGCGCTGCCCGCCAGGGCCCGGCCGACCGCCGCGCCCGCGCCCATGCCGATCAGGCCGGTGCCGGCGCCGATCGCCGCCGCGCCGAGGAAGCCGCCCAGGGTGTGGGGGCCGTCGCTCATCGCGTAGCCGACCGCGTTGGCCAGCGCTCCGGCGGCGGCGGCGCAGGCGACCGCGCCGACTCCGGCGGTCAGTGCGGTACAGGCGACCGCGCCGGCGATGCCGACCACCATCGGCACGATGGTCGAGGCGTGCTGCTTGACGTAGTTGGCGGTCGCCTTCACCGCCTTCTTGACGGCTCTGCCGACCTTCTTGGCGGCCTTGACCACCTTGTGGGCGACGTGTTTGACCGCCTTGGCGACCCGCTTGACCGCGTGCTTGACGGCCTTGGCGACCTTGTGGACGTAGTGCTTGACCCGCTTGTACGTCCGCTTGACGTATCTCTTGACCTTCTTGACGGCGTCATGGACGTAGTGCACGGCCTTGCGGACCGCGTGCTTGATCCGGTGGACCGCCTTCTTGACGGCCTTCTTGATCTTCTTCGCTGCCTTCTTGACGGCCTTGGCGACGTGCTTGACGGCCTTCTTGGTCTTGTGCCAGGCCGACTTGGCGACGTGCTTGACCTTCTTCTTGAACTTCTTCCAGGCGCCGCCGAAGCTCCAGTGACCGGTGGGGTCGGTCATGGTCATCGGGTTGTCGTCGCCGTAGGCGAACCTGTTGGCGCCGATGGAGGCCGCGTCGTCCGAGACGTCCGCGGTGTCGCGGTCGCCGAACCGGCCGGTCTGCGGCGAGTACCAGCGCGCCGCCATGTTGACCTTGGCGGTCTCCGGGTCGGTCCAGCCCGACTGGTAGCCCAGGCGGCCCAGCATGGTGCTGGACTGCTGGACCTTTCCGAACGGCGAGTAGGTGGTCGAGCCGCTGAGCGCCTCGCCGCCCGCCGTGAACTGGCCGATCACGTCGTCGTGGAGATCGGTCAGCACCAGCGCGGAGCTCGTGCCGTCCTTCACACCGACCAGCGAGCTGTCGGCGTTGCGGCTGTAGGTCGCCGAACCGTCGGAGGCCACGTCGTTGCCGGTGCCGCTGTAGGCGAACCGGAACACCGCCACCATGCCGGGGTCGTTGGCCGACAGGACCCGGTCCAGACCGTCGTAGGTGTAGGTCCGGTCGCCCTCGTTGATCACGCGGTTGAAGGCGTCCGACTTCATCGCGGTCTGCTTGCCCGCCTCGTCGGTGAGCGTGCTCATCGTGCCGCGGGCGGTGTAGGTGTAGCTGTTGTGCCCGTCCGAGGTGAGCTCGTTGCGGGCGTCGTAGGTGTACGTGTCGCCGCCCACGCGCGTCCGGTTGCCGGAGGCGTCGTAGCCGTAGCTCTCCGTCGCCGTCCCGTTGTTCCAGGAGGACAGGCGGTCGGCCCAGTCGTAGGTGTAGGTGTTGGCGGAGGCCCCGGCCACCCCGGTGGTGGTCTTCGACGTCTCGTTGCCGTTCGCGTCGTAGCCGTAGCTCACCGAGGCCAGCGTCTTGCCGGCCGGGGAGGTCAGGGTGTCCGACTTGAGCTGCTCCAGGGCGTCGTAGCCGAAGGCGCGCTTGGCCTTGCCGGTGCCGTAGTCGATCGACTTGACGTTGCTGTTGACGTCGTAGCCGTAGGTCAGCGTGGAGCCGGTGGCGCCGTCGTTGACCGTGGAGAGACGGCCGTCGGTGTCGTAGCCGTAGGTCGACGTGCCCGCGGCGTCCGTCCGCGAGGTCATCCCGCCGTCGCCGTCGTAGGCGAAGGAGGAGGTGCCGGACGGGCCGGTGGTCGACAGCAGCTGACCGCGGTCGTCGTAGCCGAAGGTGTCCTTCCCGGTGTCGGAGTCGGTGCCGGTCACCGAGGTGATCCGGTCGTCCGGGTCATAGGTGTAGGTGTGGTCGGCGGTGGCGGCCTCGGCGCCGGTGCCGGTCTGCCGGGTGAGGCGGCCCTTCGCGTCGTACTCGCTGACGACCTTCACACCGCCCGGTGAACGCTGCTCGCGGACCTGGCCGTTGGCGTCGTAGACCTGGGTGAAGGTGCGGTCGGCCGCGTCCGGGTGGGCCGGGGTGGCGGGCTCGATCGAGGACTCCTCCAGACCCCAGGAGTTGTACGTGGTCAGGAACGGGTTGCCCCGGCCGTCGGTGGTGCGGGTGCGGTGGCCGCCGATGTCGTACCCGAAGGTCGTGGTGATCGACTCGGTCGCGGAGACCGGCTGCACGGCCTTGGTGACCAGACCCGTGGGGTCCACCGTGAAGTTGGTGGTGTGCCCGCGGAAGTCGGTCGTCGAGACCGCGTTGCCCATCCGGTCGTAGGTCGCGCCGGTGGTGCGCAGCACCGCGCCGCCCGCGTCCAGGTCGCTGATGGAGGCCAGCTCGCCGTAGCCGTTGTAGGTGTTCCGGGTCGAGGTCCCGTCCGGGTCCGTGGACGTCAGCAGCTGCCCGTCCTGGTCGTACGTGAACCGCGTGGTGTTGCCGACCCCGTCCGTGGTGGAGGTGACCTCGCCGAGCGCGTTGTACCCGTAGGACTCGCTCACCCCGGCGGGGCTGACGTGCTGGGACAGCTGCTGCCCGGGCGCGTCGTAGGAGTTGATCGCCGTGTAGGCGCGCCGGGTGGGCTGGCGCACGATGTCCGTGCTGGTGAGCTCGCGGCCCAGGTAGTCGTAGGTCGACTCCTGGCGCGCCCCGTTGGGCCGGGTCGCCGAGAGCTGGTCGCCGTTGGTGTCGTAGGTGTACCTGGTGGTGTCGCCGCCCGGCTCCTTCACCGCGGCCAGATCGCCCAGCTGGGTGTAGGTGTACTCGGTGCGGTTGCCCAGCGCGTCGACCTCCGCGGAGACCTGGCCGAGGTGGTTGTACTCGTTCCAGGACACCGACTTGACCGGTGCCGGGGCGCCCGGCGCGGTGTAGTCGGGGAGCGTCGTGGACGCCTCCTGGCCCTCGCCGTCGTAGGCGGTCACCGTGACGTTGCCGAGCGGGTCCGAGGACTCGGTCTGCTCGCCGAAGGTGTTGTAGCCGGTGAGCGAGACCGGGCGGACCGACGAGGGGGTGCCGCCGTTCTGCTCGGCGTTCACGGCCGGCTCGGTCACGCTGGTCTGCTGGCCCGACTCGTCGTAGCCGTAGTCCGTCGTGTTGCCGTTGGCGTCGGTCACCGCGAGCGGCATGCCGCGCTGGTCCAGCTTCCAGCTGGTGGTGCGCACCGAACTGCCCGCGGCGGGCAGCGTCTTGCCGTAGACGCCCGAGACCTGGGTCGCGGTGAGCGCCTCGCCGTAGACCTGGACGTCGGCGAGGGAACCCTTGTGGAACTCGCCCTGCGTGCCGCCCGACATGCGGCGGCCGATCTGGAGCGGGCCGGTGGCCTCCCAGGAGCCGCTGTAGGGGGTGGTCGCCTTGAGCGCGCCGTTGACGTACAGCCGGATCTCCCCGGCCGCCGCGTCGTAGACACCGGTCAGATGCGTCCAGGTGTTGGCCGTCACCGCCGCCGTGCCGGAGGTGGCACGGGCCAGGGTCGGGTTGGCCTGGTCGCCGGAGGTGCGGTTGAAGGACCAGCCGTACGCCGTCGAGTAGTACAGCTGGAAGCCGTGGTCGGCCTTGCCGTCCTGCGAGACGAACGTGTGGTTGGCGGTGGTGTCGGCCAGCTTCACCCAGGTGGAGACGGTGAAGCCGCCGTTGGTGTTGACCGCGGGGCCGGCGCCCTGGCCGTAGGCGTTCGCGGTGCCGTCGAAGACCGCGCTGCCGCCCTGCTCGGTGGAGCGGGTCACGCCGGAGCCGAAGGTGACCTTGTTGTTGCCGCCGGAGGAGTCCGCCGCGTTGGTCCCGCTGGTCTCGTTCAGCTTCCAGCGGCCGATGGGGGCGGTGGTGCCGTCGTGGACGGTGTTGCCGGTGACGTTGCCGAGCGCGTCGTAGCGCGTGTCGGTGGTGCTGGTGTCGCCGGTGGGGTCGTAGTCCGTCTCGGAGACGACGTTGTCGTCCGGGTCGTAGGAGACCTTGTTGGTCCGGGCGAGGCCGCCCGGGTCCATGGTGGTCGACGTGGTGCGGTCGGCGGCGTCCACCGTGAACGAGGTGGTCGTGGTGCCGTCGTTGGTGACCTGCTTGACCAGGTTCCCGGCCGCGTCATAGGTGTTCGCCTGCTCGGTGAACGCCTTGCCGTTCTGCGGGTCGCTGCGCACCACCGTGGCCGAGAGGCCGTCGTCGGTGTAGGTGTACGCGGTGACCCAGCCCATGGCGTCGGTGATCGACGCGAGCCGCCCCGCCGGGTCGTACGCCCGCGACTCCTGCACCAGCTTCGTCGGGGACGACGGGCTGTTGGGGTCGCCGGTGTAGTTGAGCAGGCTCGTGGTGAGCGGCTTGCCCTCGGCGTCGAAGGTGTACTCGTTGACGTTCCCGACCGGGTCCGTCTCCTTGACCTTGTTGCCGTAGACGTCGTACTCGAACGCCGTGACGTCGCCGCCCGGATCCGTCCGGGTGGCGACCCGGTTGTACGCGTCGTACGTCATCGCGGTCGTCCGGGAGGCGTCACCGCCCGAGGCGTCCGCGACCGTCTGGGACTGGACGTTGCCGTCCGGGTCGTAGACGGTCGTCGACTTCGCCTGGTGGACGGCGCCGGTGACCCGGTTGGTGACCTTGGGGCTGAGCTCCGAGACGACCTGGTCGTCCTTGTCGTAGCCGAGCGTGGTCGTCAGACCCGCCGGATAGGAGTCGGAGACCTCGGTCCTGGTGACCTGGCGGCCCAGGTTGTCGTACGTGTACTTCACCGAGGCGCCGTTGGCGTCGGTGGCCTGCGCCAGGTCGCCGTTCTTGAAGTAGGTGTACGAGGTGGTGCGCCCGCCGGGCGTGCGCACCGAGGCGACGAGTCCGGCCGGGGCGTAATTGGTGCCGCCCTCGGCCGCGACCGTGGTCGCGGTGGTGTACGCCGTGGTGGCGGTACGGCCCGCCGGTGAGCCCGGCACCGGCGGCGTGGTCACCGAAGTGACGTTTCCTCCGGTGTCATAGGTGTAGCTGGTGAGATAGGTGTTGTCGGTGGGCCCGGAGGAACGGCCGTCGCGCTCGGTGAGCATCAGGTCGTTGCGCGGGTCCATCGCCGGGAACAGCGTGGTCGCGTCCGGGTAGTACGTGTAGTACTCGGTGGCGCAGACGTTGGCCGCGGTGTTCTGGCAGGTGGTCGTGGAGACCGTGTTGCCGCGCACGTCGTGGCCGGTCACCGAGCGGTTGCCGTTGGCGTCCGTCACCGTGTGCAGGAAGCCCGAGGTGTCGTAGCCGTAGGTGGCGCGCTGCCCGTTGGTGTCGACCGCCGCGAGCAGGCGGTTGCCGAGCTCCGCGTCGTAGACGTAGGTGAGCGTCTTGTCGGTCGGGTCGGTCAGCTTGACCGTGCGGACCGGGGCGGTGCCGGTGGCGGACCTGCCGGCCGAGTAGTGCCGGGCCACGTCCGCGTCGGTCAGGGCGCCCGCGTGGAAGGCGACCTCGGCGATCGAGCCGTCGAAGTGGCTCGCGTCGGAGGGCGCGCTGAACCAGCCCTTGGCGAAGCCGCCGCCGATGAAGGTGCGGCCGGTCGCCTGGGTGCCGGGGGCGCCGGTGAAGTCGGCCTGCTTGGCCCCGTCCAGGTACAGCGTCTGGGTGGTGCCGGAGGCCGTGAGGACCGCGTGGTGCCAGGCGTTGTCGGTCACCGTGGGCGTCGAGCCGAAGTCCTTGGCGCCGTCGGAGCCGGAGCTCCACCAGTGGCCGCGCAGCTTGCCGTCGGCCCCGACGTAGAGCAGCGGCGCGTAGGCGCCGCCGACACCGGCCGGGTCGTCGGGGTCACGGGCCTGGTCGGCCGCGATCACGCCCGGCTTGGCGGTGCGGAACCACAGCTCGACCGCCCGGTTGCCGGAGCGGTGCAGGGGCGCGTAGGGCAGCTCGGCGTAGGAGGCCGCGCCGTCGAAGTCGACGGCGGTGCTGTCGTCCGGGCCGAACGGTCCCTCGGCGCCCTGGGTCGCCGAGTTGTACGTGCCGAAGCCGGTGTTGACCTCGTTGGCGGCCTGCGGCGCGCCCTGGGTGTCGCCGAGCCGCCAGTATCCGGCGGGGGCGTCGCCCATCACGGCCGAGCGGTAGACCTGCGAGGAGCCGGTGACGGTGGCCGGGTTGAGCTTCCAGGTGCCGCCGTCGCCGTCCACGGCCTGGGTGACCATGTCGTCGGCGGTGGAGTAGGTGACGGAGCTCTGGACCTTGCCGTTCGGCGTGGTGATCTTGTTGAGCAGTCCGGCGGGACGGGTCGCGGCCCGGTACTGGGCGGTGATGACGTCCTGGGCGAGCGGCTCGGAGTAGATCGCCGCCTCGGCGAGCTGGCCGCTGAAGTGGCCGAGCGGGTCGGCCGCGTTCATGTTCGGCCAGCCGTCGGTGTTCACCCCGGCGCCGAGCGTCAGACAGGGCTGGGCCCAGTCGTTGATGGTGCCGGTCTTGCTGCCCTGGAGCGTGCCGTCCAGATAGAGCGACATGGTGGTGGCGGCGCCGGTGAGGACGGCCTGGTGCCACTTGTTGTCGTTGACGGCGGCGGTGGAGGCGATCGTGGTGTTGCAGCCGGGCGAGGAGGCGAAGCAGCCGTGCAGCTTGCCGTCGGTGCCGACGTAGACCGCGGGGGTGTTGTGGGTGGTGGTGCCCACCGGGTCGGGGTCGCTCAGCGGCTTGTCGCCGTAGTAGAAGAGGACACCGCCCGCCTGCGCGGTCTTGAACCACAGCGACACCGAGGCGTACGAGGGGGTCGCGCCCGGCGCGCTGGGTATCTCCACGTAGCTGCTGGTGCCGTTGAACGACGCCGTGGGCTGGGTGGATCCGGCCAGCACGCTCGCGCCGCCGGTGGTCACGTTGTGGTAGATGCCGTTGTACTTGCCCTGGTTGAGGTCGACGGCGTCCTTGGCGACGCCCTCCCCGGCCGCCTCACCGAGCCGCCAGTACGCGAACGGGTCCTCGTCCAGGACCGTGGTGCGGTAGTGGTTGCCGGTGGCGTAGCCGTAGCCGGTGCACTTGGTCCAGTCGGCGGGCGGGCAGACCTTGGTGAGCTGGTCACCGGTGTAGTCGTACTGCCAGGTCTGCGCGGTGTTCGCGTCCTTCGGGTCGGACGGGTCGGTGGCGACCGTGGCGACGTGTGCGGCGCTCGCCCCGGCGGGCGTCTGCCAGGCGAGGGTCAGCGAACGCCCCGAGGTGGTGTTCGTGATCTTCGTCAGCTGGTTGCCGGTGTAGGCGAAGGTCTCGGTGCGGCCCGCGAAGTCCTTGATGGACGAGATCGCGTAGACACCGGCCTTCCCGGTCGGCTGGGTGAAGGTGTAGGTGGTGAAGTCCTTGTCGACCAGCGTGTATCCGCCGCTGACCGCCTGGAAGCGGGCGTAGCGGCCGAGCGGCGGGACGAAGGTGCCGTCGCTGTTGCGGCCGTAGGCGACCTGCTCGCCGCCCGGGTAGGTGATGACGACGTTGCTGAGGGCGCCGGTGCCGTCCTTGACCTCGGCGGCCTTCATGTCCGCGATGGTCGCCCAGCCCGCGCCGAACGCGCCGTCCTGGCGCGGGTCGAGGCTGTTGTAGGAGCGCTCGATGGAGAGCGAGGGCCCGCTGACCTGGACGTCCGCGTCGGTGTCGTCGGTGGTGTAGTTGCCGTCGCTGGGGTCGAACTCATGGCCGTCGGTGTTCTGGGTCAGCCCCGAGGTCACCGGCGGCTGCGGCACCGCGGTGGTGAACCGGCTGTCGTAGGAGACCGAGTTGGTCCCGTCGCTGACCGTCGCGAACCAGAGGTAGTTCCGGCTCCACTTCAGCTTCCCGGCCGGGACCTGCCAGGCACCCTTGGTGAGCGCGCCGGAGCTGACCACCGCGGTCTGGCTGGTGGAGTCGGCGTCGAAGACGTCGAAGGCGTACGAGAGCGGGCTCGGCCCGTGGTCGGCGTCGCTCGCGTACACCGTGAGCTCCGGGCTCAGGGTGTTGGCCTGGAAGTTCTCCGGCGGGTACTGGGCGTTGACCTGCGGGGCCGCGTTGGCGGTGTAGGTGAGGTCGAGCGCCGGGCGGAAGCCCGCGGTGGTGGAGTTGTCCGAGTGGAACTTCTTCCAGTGCAGCATGTCGCTGGTGATCGCGGTCATCGCGAGGCCGTAGTTGGCACCGCCGCCCGCGACACCGTTGAACCAGCTGGTGTTCAGCGGCACCGGCATCTTCACGCCGACACCCGTGGAGCTGGAGGAGTTGGAGCAGGACGCGCCGGGCGCCACGGTCGCCGAACCGATGGCCGCGCCGTAGGACGGGCCGGGGTAGCCGGTGACCGTGGAGGGCGTCCACGCCTTGGTGACCGGGTGGACGTTGAACGGCTCGGGGGTGCAGGTCGAGGACCAGATCGCGTAGACGTTCAGGGTCGCGGCGGTGACCTTCTGGCCCGCCAGCGTGGTGCCCAGCGAGGAGAACTGGAGGAACGAGTTCGCCTTGTTGGCGCCCGAGTCGTAGGACCCCACCTTGATCATGTTCTCGGTGGAGTGGTCCCCGCCGATCGTGTTCTGGGTGTACGTCGAGTTGCCGGCCGCCACCGTCGGGTCGACCGTGACCGGGAAGACCCGCTTCGGGTCGTCCAGCCAGGTGCGGTCGGCGGTCATCCGCAGCGCGGGCGCGCCGTTCGCGGTGGTGAGCTCATAGGTGACCGCCCGCGACTGGGCGGCGTCGCCCGAGCGCGGGTCGATCTTCGAGTCCTCCATGAAGGCGTGCGGGACCGTCGCCGCCACCTTGCCGTCGGCGCCGGTGAGCACCACGTCGCCGTCGGCCCCGATCGCGGGCGTGAGGCCCTTGGCCTTCAGCGGGAAGAGCCAGGAGTTCGGCGCGTCCTTGGACTTGAGGACGATCCGCTCCTTGAAGCCCTCGGCCAGCGGCGACAGCTTGAGGTCGGTGTCCTTCAGGACGTCCGGGTAGGTGGCGGTGGAGTCGCCGTCGACCACCGGCTCGCTCCTGGCGGCGCCGCTCAGCCCGTACGCCAGCGAACGCCCGGAGCCGAAGTCGACCGAGGCGAGGTCGGGGGTGGCCGCGTCGGGCGCGAAGGTCACCGCGAGCGAGTTGGCGTTCTCGACCAGCTCGCCGCCCTTCTCCTCGCGCAGCCTGGTGTCGATCGGCTTCCAGCTGCCGTCGGCCGCCTTGAAGTTGCTGCGGCCGGTGTAGTGGCGCACGGTCGTGGAGCCGTCGGCGTTGGTGAAGAAGTCCGAGGTGGCATTGGACTTCTTGGCGTCCCGCCTGCTGGTGCGGGCGTCGAAGCTCTTGGCGTTCCCGGCGGCCTTGCCGGTCTTCGCCGGCTTCGCCCGGTCCTCGGGTCTCTCGTACGCGCCGAGTTCGCCCTTGCCCCTGCCGGGTCGGCGGCCGTTGCCGCCCTTGGCCCGGGTCTGCTGGGCGGAGGCACTGTGGCTCTTGCCGCGCGCGGTGCCGCTCTGCTGGTCGGGGGTGTCCAGCGGGGACTTGTTCGCCCACTCCCACAGCCCCGCCGGCGACCACTTGGGCATGGACAGCCGGGGCAGTGTGGCGCCGGTCGCCTCCGCCGTCTCCGTGGTCAGCATGAAGGAGAAACACAGCAGGACCAGGAGGGCGGTTCTCCTGGCCCTGCGGCGCCCGGTCCGACCGGGTGGGAACAGCAGACGGGACGTTCGTGCCCATCGAAAACGCATTGAGGCAGCCTTTACTCACGCGCGGCTTACAGGGGACAAAGCCTGGCGATCGTGCCTCACGGTTTTACTTTGGTTGCCTCCGGACCATGATCCTTTGATCTTTCTTTGCCATGTCCATGCGGTTCGGAATACTGAATTCCGGACTAAGAGGGTGTATTGACGCCGCGCTCGACGGCGCGCGCCACCTCGGCCCGCACCTGGTCGCCCGGGGCGACCACCGTCGCGTTCGCGGCCGTCGACTTCCCGCCGACCAGGACGAACCGGACCTTGGGGTGGTCCTTCGCCGCCGCCTCGGCCGCCGCCACCGGCGCCCCGCCGACCGCCACCACCACATCGCAGGACCGCTGGATCAGACCGTTCACGAACGGCGTGGCGTTGCCCGCCGTCTGCTCGCCCGTCACCGGGACGAAGTTGACCCGCGCGCGCGTGGCCGCCGAGGCGTCCTGGAGCCCCGCCCACACCGGCGCGCCGGGGGTCCCCTCGGTGACGCCCTGCGGCCCGGTCAGCAGACAGGCGTCCACGTCGCGGTACTGGCGGGCCCGCGGATCCGGCGGCCCCGGCTTGTCGTCGTCGCCGAGCAGCGAGACCGCGAGGGCCCCGGCGGCCACGGCCGCGGCCACGCCCGCCGCGGTCCAGACGCGGCGCCGGTGCCGCCGGACGAACGCGGCGGCCCGCCCGAACCGCACCCGCTGCCGGGCGTACCCGTCCCGCTTGTCCTGCTCCTCCCGGGCGGCCTTCGCCGCCTGGGCCTGACGTACCTGCTTGACCTGCTTCACTCGCCCGCGCCGCTCTCTCGTGCCACATTCCGTGCCGTCGGCCATGCCAGCCAGCCGTGTACGGCCGCGCCCGCCGTCGACAGCCCGATCAGCAGCACGTCGGCGGCGAACCGGGTGCCGTGGGTGTCGTCCGGGGTGGTCGCCAGCTGGACCACCCAGGACACCCACACCGCGCAGAAGATCGCGAAGGCGACCCAGTCGGCGGCCCGGTGCCGCTTGACGGCGACGACCAGCGACGGCACCGGGCACAGCAGCCCGAGCGTGACGAAGGGCAGCAGCGCGAGACCCACCCGCGCCGCCAGCGTCCGATACGGGCGTATCGGACGCGAAGCGGCATTCTCGGCAGGATTCACAATCGGACCTCGCAGTTCCGTACGCGGTGCATGGCCATGGCCGACGTACGGTACAGCCCGCGCGGACTCAGCGCATCAGCACCCCCGCGCCCTCCCCCGTCGCCTCGGTCGGCAGCGCGACCAGGCCGAGATCGGCGCCGCCGGCCAGCAGCCGGTGGGCGGGCAGCACCCGGACCGTGTAGCCGTACGGGCCGGTCCGGTCCAGGGCGAGGGGCCCCTCGTAGAGCCAGCGGCCCTCCAGGTCCGGGCCGCCCGCGGGCTTGAGCGCCACCGTCTGGGCGTCCGCGATGGCGTCCGCGGCGTCCACCCGGCCCGCGACCGCCTGCACCTCCACCTCGTCCGGCTGGAGCCCGCCGAGGCCGGTGCGCACCCGCAGGGAGAGCGTGGAGCCGAGCTCGGCGTGGCCGTTGACCGCGGTCGCCGCCAGCGCCTCCACGTGGTCGACGGTGACGTGCGGCCAGGCCGCCCGCACCCGCGCCTTCCACTCGGCGAGCTCCCGGGCGGCCGGGGCGTCCAGCGAGCGGTGGGCGCGGGCGGCCGGGGCGTAGAGCCGCTCCACGTACTCGCGCACCATCCGGCCCGCCAGCACCTTCGGGCCGAGCGAGGAGAGGGTCTCGCGGACCATCTCGATCCAGCGGCCCGGCAGCCCGTCCGGCCCCCTGTCGTAGAAGCGCGGCGCGACCCGGTCCTCGATCAGGTCGTAGAGCGCGGTCGCCTCCAGCTGGTCGCGGCGGTCCTCGTCGGTCGCGGAGCCGTCGGCGGTCGGGATGGCCCAGCCGAAGTCCGGCTCGTACCACTCGTCCCACCAGCCGTCCAGGACCGAGAGGTTGAGACAGCCGTTGAGCGCGGCCTTCATCCCGCTGGTGCCGCACGCCTCCAGGGGCCGCAGCGGGTTGTTGAGCCAGACGTCGCAGCCCGGGTAGAGCTTCTTGGCCATCGCCATCCCGTAGTCGGGCAGGAAGACGATGCGGTGGCGCACCCGGGGGTCGTCGGCGAACCGGACCAGCTCCTGCACCAGCCGCTTGCCGCTGTCGTCGGCCGGGTGCGCCTTGCCCGCCACCACGATCTGCACCGGCCGCGTGGGGTGCAGCAGCAGCTCCATCAGCCGGTCCCGGTCGCGCAGCATCAGCGTGAGCCGCTTGTACGAGGGGACGCGCCGGGCGAAGCCGATGGTGAGGATGCCCGGGTCGAGCACCCCGTCCACCCAGCCGAGCTCCGCCGTGCCCGCGCCGCGCAGCCGCCACGAGGCGCGCAGCCGCTCGCGCACCTCGGCCACCAGCTGCTCGCGCAGCTCGCGCCGGAGCTCCCAGATCTCGGTGCCGGGGATGTCGGCGACCGCGTCCCAGCGCGGTGAGCCGCCCACGGTCAGCGCGTCCTCGGCGCGCCCGGCGCCGATCTGGCGCGCGCCCAGCCGGAACACCTCGGGCGCCACCCAGGTCGGCGCGTGCACCCCGTTGGTGACGGAGGTGATGGGCACCTCCGAGGGGTCGAAGCCGGGCCAGAGCCCGGCGAACATCTCCCGGCTGACCTGGCCGTGCAGCACGGAGACGCCGTTGGCGCGCTGGGCCAGCCGCAGGCCCATCACGGCCATGTTGAAGAGGTTCGCCTCGCCGCCCGGATAGGTCTCCATGCCCAGGCCCAGGATCTTCTCCACGTCCACGCCCGGCAGTTCGCCGTCCTCGCCCAGGTGGCGGGCGACCAGCTCGCGGTCGAAGCGGTCGATCCCGGCCGGCACCGGGGTGTGGGTGGTGAAGACGGTCCCGGCCCGCACCGCCTCCAGCGCCGCCTCGAAGTCCAGCCCGTCGCCCGCGAGTTCGCGGATGCGCTCCAGGCCGAGGAAGCCGGCGTGGCCCTCGTTGGTGTGGAAGACCTCCGGCGCCGGGTGCCCGGTGATCCGGCAGTACGCCCGCACGGCCCGCACCCCGCCGATGCCGAGCAGCATCTCCTGGAGCAGCCGGTGCTCGCTGCCGCCCCCGTACAGCCGGTCGGTGACGTCGCGTTCGCCCGGTCCGTTCTCCTCCACGTCGGAGTCGAGCATCAGCAGCGGGACCCGGCCGACCTCGGCGATCCACACCACCGCGTGCAGCGCCCGGCCGCCGGGCAGCCGCAGCGAGACCCGGGCGGGCTCGCCGTCGGCCTCCCTCAGCAGCGTGAGCGGCAGTTCGTTGGGGTCGAGGACGGGATAGGTCTCCTGCTGCCAGCCGTCCCGGGAGAGCGACTGGCGGAAGTAGCCGTGTCTGTAGAGGAGCCCCACGCCGATCAGGGGCACGCCGAGGTCGCTGGCGGACTTCAGGTGGTCGCCGGCCAGGATGCCGAGGCCGCCCGAGTACTGGGGCAGCGCGGCGGTGATGCCGAACTCCGGCGAGAAGTAGGCGACGGCGCCGGGCAGCCCCTCGGGCTGCTGCTGGTACCACCGCCGCCCGCCCAGGTAGTCGGCGAGGTCGTCGGCGCAGGCGGTGAGCGCGCGCAGGAAGCGGCGGTCCCCGGCGAGCGCGGCGAGCCGGGCGGCGGAGACCGACCCGAGCAGGCGCACCGGGTCCTCTCCGGCGGCCCGCCACTGCTCGGGATCGACGGACTGGAAGAGGTCGCGGGTCTCGGGATGCCAGGACCAGCGCAGATTGCGGGCCAGCTCGCTCAGCGGCCGCAGGGGCTCGGGGAGGACGGGGCGGACGGTGAACCGACGGATTGCCTTCACGTGTTCCACCTTCGCAGGGGAGGTACGCAACCGGGTGGACGTACAGCTCTGTTCGACTGGCCTTCACCCTCGAAGGTAGTGGGGCGGCGCCCCGCACCACCACGGCGCACGGAGGCGACCGCCCCCGGCGTGCGCCCTTGTGACCACGTGGCCGACGGGGGGACGCTCGCGGGGGGCGTGCGGTGCGTACGGGGGACGGCCGGGGGGCCGGGCGCGGCGCGGGCCGGACCGGTGGTCGAGGAGGGGAACCACGGCATGGGAGCACCACGTACCGCCCGGCCGCGCACGGCCGCGGCACTGACCGCGCTGGCCACGGTGGCCGCGCTGTCCCTCGCGCTGCCCGCCCGCGCCGCGCCGCCCGAGGGCCGGGTGCTGGGGGCGGGCGCGCCGGGCGCGGTCGGCGACAGCTACATCGTCACGCTCAAGGACTCCACCGGTGCCCGCTCCGCGGCGGGCCGTGAGCTCGCGGCCCGGTACGGGGCGCGGATCCGCCGGACGTACACGACCGCCCTGAACGGGTACGCGGTGCGCGTGGACGCCGGGCGGGCCCGGCTGCTGGCGGCCGATCCGGACGTGGCGTCGGTGGCGCAGGACAGCGCGGTGCTGCTCGACGACCACCGGGACGCTCCCCCGGGCCGGCGTCAGGAGGGACCCCCGAACTGGGGCCTGGACCGGATCGACCAGCGCGATCTGCCGCTGGACGGGGTCTACTCCTGGCCCGCCGGCGGGGGCGCGGGCGTCACCGCGTACGTCCTGGACACCGGGGTGCGCACCACGCACCGGGAGTTCGGCGGGCGGGCGCGCAGCGGCTGGGACTTCGTGGACGACGACGCGGACGCGCAGGACGGAAACGGGCACGGCACCCATGTGGCGGCGATCCTCGCGGGCGCGGACCACGGGGTGGCCAAGCGGGCGGACGTGGTGGCGGTGCGCGTCCTGGACGACCGGGGCGCGGGCACCACCGCCCAGGTGATCGCCGGGATCGACTGGGTCACCCGCAACGCGCACCGCCCGGCCGTCGCCAATCTGAGCCTGGGCGGCGCCCCCAGTCCGGGGCTGGACCGGGCGGTGCGGGGGGCGGTCGCGGCCGGGGTGACGTTCACGGTCGCGGCCGGGAACGACGGCGCCCCGGCCGAGCGGTACTCGCCGGCCCGGGTCCCGGAGGCGATCACGGTGGGGGCGAGCGACCGCGGCGACGCCCGCGCCCCGTTCTCCAACTGGGGCCCGGCCCTCGACCTCTTCGCCCCCGGGGTCGCCATCACCTCCGCGTGGAACACCGACGACACCGCGACCCGCACCCTGTCGGGCACCTCGATGGCCGCGCCGCACGCCGCGGGCGCGGCGGCGCTGTACCTGGGGGCGCACCCGGCGGCGGACCCGGCGCGGGTGGCGGCGGCGCTGAGCGCCGGCGCGTCCGCCGGGAAGATCACCGGCGCGGGCCCGGGATCGCCCGATCGGCTGCTGCGGACCGGAGTCGATCCGTCCGCCAACTGAACTTGCGGGTAGGCAAATTCTGGCCCGGTCCCGCCGAAAGGCGGGGCCGCCTCGTTGCCCGATCCGTTACGCGCAGGTAGTTAACAAACCACCGGAATGCCCACTCGCCACCCGTGGAAGGCTCCTCCGGTAGGACGCCGTCCGTGCAACGCGCCACCCGCCACCCGAGTGAACGCGGACAGGAGCGGCCATGCCCGACGCCCGTGGAACGCCGACGGAGCGGTTGAAGCAGTTACAAAGAGCAGACCCCACCACGCCCCGCACCCACCAGCCACCAGGTGAGCCCGTGAATCTGCCCATCGGTCGTATCCCCGTCCTGGACGTACGCCCCGCCGTCGACTGCGGCAGACGCCCGGCGAAGGCGGTGGTGGGCGAGACGTTCCAGGTCAGCGCCACCGTCTTCCGCGAAGGCCATGACGCGGTCGCCGCCAACGTGGTCCTGCGCGACCCGCGCGGGCGGCCCGGCCCGTGGACCCCGATGCGCGAGCTGGGGCCGGGCACCGACCGCTGGGGCGCCGACGTCACCCCCACCGCCGAGGGCCGCTGGTCGTACGTGGTGGAGGCGTGGAGCGACCCGGTGGCCACCTGGCGCCGGCACGCCTCGATCAAGATCCCGGCGGGCCAGGACACCGAGCTGGTCCTGGCGGAGGGCGCCGCGCTGTACGAGCGGGCCGCGCGCGGGGTGCCGAAGACCAAGGGCCGGGAGGCGGTGCTGGCCGCCGTGGACGCGCTGCGCGACACCGCGCGCCCGGCCGCCGCCCGGCTCGCCGCGGCCCTCACCCCCGAGGCGGACGCGGCGCTCGGCCGCCATCCGCTGCGCGAACTGGTCAGCTCCAGCGAGCCGTTGACGCTCGTCGTGGAGCGCGAGCGGGCGCTGTACGGCTCGTGGTACGAGCTGTTCCCGCGCTCCGAGGGCGCGGTGGTCGAGGCGGGCCGACCCCCGGTGAGCGGCACGTTCCGGACCGCCGCCGAGCGGCTCCCGGCGGTCGCCGCGATGGGCTTCGACGTCGTCTACCTGCCGCCCGTGCACCCCATCGGCACCACCTTCCGCAAGGGCCCCAACAACAGCCTGTCGGCGGCGCCCGGCGACGTGGGCGTGCCCTGGGCGATCGGCTCGCCGGACGGCGGGCACGACGCGGTCCACCCCGACCTCGGCACCCTCGACGACTTCGACCACTTCGTGCGCACCGCCCGCGACCTGCGCATGGAGGTCGCCCTCGACTTCGCGCTCCAGTGCTCGCCGGACCACCCGTGGGTGGAGAAGCACCCCGAGTGGTTCCACCACCGGGCCGACGGGACGATCGCGTACGCCGAGAACCCGCCCAAGAAGTACCAGGACATCTATCCGATCGCCTTCGACCGGGACCTGCCCGGCCTGGTCGAGGAGACCGTGCGGATCCTGCGGTTCTGGATGGACCACGGGGTGCGGATCTTCCGGGTCGACAATCCGCACACCAAGCCGGTGGTGTTCTGGGAACGGGTGCTGGCCGAGGTCAACGGCGGCGACCCGGACGTGGTCTTCCTGGCCGAGGCGTTCACCCGCCCCGCGATGATGCACACCCTGGCCAGGGTCGGCTTCCAGCAGTCGTACACGTACTTCACCTGGCGCAACGGCAAGCAGGAGCTGACCGACTACCTCACCGAGCTCTCCGGTGAGACGGCCGCGTACATGCGGCCCAACTTCTTCGTGAACACGCCCGACATCCTGCACGCCTACCTCCAGCACGGCGGCCGGCCCGCCTTCGAGGTGCGCGCGGTGCTCGCCGCGACGCTCGCCCCGAGCTGGGGCGTGTACGCGGGCTACGAGCTGTGCGAGAACAACGCGCTGCACGACGGCAGCGAGGAGTACCTGAACTCGGAGAAGTACGAGCTGCGGCCCCGCGACTGGGAGGCGGCGGAGCGCGAGGGCCGGTCCCTCGCCCCGCTGCTGACCACGCTCAACCGGATCCGGCGGCGCCACCCGGCGCTGCGCCAACTGCGCTCGCTGCGCTTCCACCACACCGACAACGACGCGGTGCTCGCGTACAGCAAGCGCTCGGGGTCGAACACCGTTCTGGTGGTCGCCAACCTCGACCCCCACCACACCCAGGAGGCCACGGTCTCGTTGGACATGCCGGAACTCGGCCTCTCGTGGCACGAGTCCGTCCCGGTGCGCGACGAGCTCACCGGTGAGACCTACCACTGGGGCAGGGCCAACTACGTGCGTCTGGAGCCGGGCCGCGCTCCCGCGCACGTCCTGGCGCTGCGACCGTCCCCGCCGATCGGAGGGTCACCCACACCATGATCGTCAACGAGCCCGTCCACGACACCTTCGAGGACACTCCCGCCAAGGACCGCGATCCCGAGTGGTTCAAGCGGGCCGTCTTCTACGAGGTGCTCGTGCGGTCCTTCCAGGACAGCAACGGCGACGGCGTAGGGGATCTCAAGGGCATCACCGCCAAACTCGACTACCTGCAGTGGCTGGGGGTGGACTGCCTCTGGCTGCCGCCCTTCTTCAAGTCCCCGCTGCGGGACGGCGGTTACGACGTCTCGGACTACACCGCGGTGCTCCCGGAGTTCGGCGACCTCGCCGACTTCGTGGAGTTCGTGGACGCCGCCCACCAGCGCGGCATGCGCGTGATCATCGACTTCGTGATGAACCACACCAGCGACCAGCACCCGTGGTTCCAGGAGTCGCGCAAGGACCCTTCGGGGCCCTACGGCGACTACTACGTCTGGGCCGACAACGACAAGCAGTTCCAGGACGCCCGGATCATCTTCGTCGACACCGAGACCTCCAACTGGACCTTCGACCCCGTCCGCAAGCAGTACTACTGGCACCGCTTCTTCTCCCACCAGCCGGACCTCAACTACGAGAACCCGGCCGTCCAGGACGAGATCCTGGCCGCGCTGCGGTTCTGGCTGGACCTGGGGATCGACGGCTTCCGCCTGGACGCCGTCCCGTACCTCTACCAGGAGGAGGGCACCAACTGCGAGAACCTGCCCGCGACCCACGACTTCCTCAAGCGGGTCCGGGCCGAGATCGACGCGGGCTACCCGGACACGGTGCTGCTCGCCGAGGCCAACCAGTGGCCGGAGGACGTCGTCGACTACTTCGGCGACTACGCGGCGGGCGGGGACGAGTGCCACATGGCGTTCCACTTCCCCGTGATGCCGCGGATCTTCATGGCCGTGCGCCGGGAGAGCCGCTACCCGGTCTCCGAGGTGCTCGCCAAGACCCCGGCCATCCCCAAGACCTGCCAGTGGGGCATCTTCCTGCGCAACCACGACGAGCTGACCCTCGAAATGGTCACGGACGAAGAGCGCGACTACATGTACGCGGAGTACGCCAAGGACCCCCGGATGCGCGCCAACATCGGCATCCGGCGGCGCCTGGCCTCGCTGCTGGACAACGACCGCAACCAGATCGAGCTGTTCACCGCCCTGCTGCTCTCCCTGCCCGGCTCGCCGATCCTCTACTACGGGGACGAGATCGGGATGGGCGACAACATCTGGCTGGGCGACCGGGACGCCGTACGGACCCCCATGCAGTGGACGCCCGACCGCAACGCGGGCTTCTCGTCCTGCGATCCGGGACGCCTCTTCCTTCCCACGATCATGGACCCGGTCTACGGCTACCAGGTGACCAACGTCGAGGCCGCGATGGCCTCGCCCTCGTCCCTGCTGCACTGGACCCGCCGGATGATCGAGATCCGCAAGCAGAACCCCGCTTTCGGTCTCGGCTCGTACACCGAGCTCCCCTCCTCCAACCCGGCGGTCCTGGCGTTCCTGCGCGAGCACAACGACGACCTCGTGCTCTGCGTCAACAACTTCTCGCGGTTCGCCCAGCCGACCGAGCTGGACCTGCGGGACTTCGCGGGCCGCCATCCGGTGGAGCTGATCGGCGGGGTGCGCTTCCCGGCCATCGGCCAGTGGCCGTACCTGCTCACCCTCGCGGGGCACGGCTTCTACTGGTTCCGGCTGCGCAAGGACTGCGTCGTGATCGGCTGAACCCAGCGGGCCCGGGGCCGCTTTCGGGCGCCCCGCGGCCCGCCCCGGGCGGGCCGGTTTCCTCCGGCCCGCCCGGGGCACTCTCCACTGCGACGCTCCGGACCGCTTTCACCGGCACACCGGAGGCCCCGCGCGCCGCCGGACAGCCAATGCCGCAATCCGGGACACTCTGCGCACATCCTGCTGTGAGCCCGGGGAAAGGACGCGCTGCCATGCCCAAGGCCGCACCCACCCTGACTCCCGTCGCACTGCTGCCCTCGCTGGCGCCGCTGCTCCACGAGTGGCTCCCCCGGCAGCGCTGGTTCGCGGGCAAGGGGCGACCGGTCACCGGCTTCTCGCTCGCCTCGGTCACCGAACTGCTCCCCGGCACCCTGCACCTGCTGGTCCGGGCCGAGCAGACCGGCCCCGCCCCCGAGCCCGCCGACGTCTACCAGCTGCTGCTCGGCGTGCGGAAGGTGCTGCCGCCGCCGCTCGCCCCCGCGCTGGTCGGCCACGCCACCGACGGGCCGCTGACCGGGCTCACCGTCTACGACGCCCTCCAGGACCCCCAGGTCGCCGCGCTGCTCCTGGAGCGGCTGCGCACCCCGGGCCGGCTCGGCCCGCTGCGCTTCGGCCGCGCCGCGGGCGCCCCCGTACCGGCCGGGCTCGCCCCCCGGCTGCTCGCCGCCGAGCAGTCCAACTCCTCGCTGGTGTACGGAGATACGTTCATCCTCAAGGTATTCCGCCGGATCCACTTCGGGGTCAACCCCGATCTGGAACTTCCGCTGGTCCTGGCCCGCCACGGGTGCGCCCGGGTGCCCGCGCCCGCCGCCTGGCTCCAGACCGAGCGGCCCGAGAACGCCACCCTCGCCGTGCTCCAGCCGTTCCTGAGCGGCTCGCGGGACGGATGGGAGCTGGCGCTCGGCGCGCTCGCCGACCGGCGCGACTTCACCCGGGAGGCGCACGCGCTGGGCCGGGCCACCGCCGAGGTGCACACCGCGCTCGCCGACGCGCTGCCGGTGGTCACGCTCGGCCGGGCGCAGACCGAGGCGCTGGCCGCCGCCATGCACGAGCGCCTGGAGGCCGCGGCCCAGGCGGTGCCGACGCTGCTGCCGCACGTGCCGGGGCTGCGGGCCGCCTTCGACGCGGTGACGCGGGTGGCCGGACCCCGGCCCGCCCAGCGCGTCCACGGCGATCTGCACCTGGGCCAGACCCTGCGGACCGCGAAGGGCGAGTGGGCGGTCATCGACTTCGAGGGCGAGCCCGCCCGGCCGCTGGCCGAGCGCCGCCGTCCGCAGCCGCCGGTCCGCGACGTCGCCGGAATGCTGCGCTCCTTCGACTACGCGGCCCGCACCCAGCTGCCCTGGCGCCCCGAGTGGGCCGAGTCCTGCCGGGACGCCTACTGCTCGGGGTACGCGGCGGCGGCCGGCACCGACCCGCGCGACGAGCCCGAACTGCTGCGCGCCTACGAGACCGACAAGGCGGTGTACGAGGTGCTCTACGAGGCCCGCCACCGCCCCGACTGGCTCGCCGTCCCGATGGCGGCGGTCCGCCGGCTGGCCCAGCACTGACCCCGATCCGCACCGCCCGAGGAGGCCGTACCCGTGACCGCCCGCCCGCAGAACCCCACCCCCTCCCGGCCCGGCCGATCCAGGGCGCCCGCGGCGCCGGAGGCGACGGCGAAGCCGCAGCGCGGCGGGAGCGGCGGCGTCCGGGCCGCGCGACCGCTCGCCGCCGAGGACCGCGCCCGGCTGCTCGCCGGGGCCCACCACGACCCGCACGCGCTGCTGGGCGCCCACCAGGTGCGCGGCGGCGTCTCCTTCCGCGTGCTGCGCCCGTACGCACGGACCGTGACCGTGCTGGCCGAGGGCCTGCGCGCCGCGCTGAAGGACGAGGGCGACGGGCTGTTCGCGGGGGTGCTGCCGCTGCCGGAGGTCCCCGCGTACTCCCTGCTCGTCGGCTACGAGGACGGCGAGCTGGCGACCGAGGACCCCTACCGCTTCCTGCCCGCGCTCGGCGAGCTCGATCTGCACCTGATCGGCGAGGGCCGCCACGAGGAGCTGTGGACGGCGCTGGGCGCGCGCCCGATGACCCACCAGGGCGTCACCGGCACCCGCTTCACCGTCTGGGCCCCCAACGCCCTCGGCGTCCGGGTCACCGGCGACTTCTGCTACTGGGACGGCACCGCGTACCCGATGCGCTCGCTCGGCTCCACCGGGGTGTGGGAGCTGTTCCTGCCGGGCGTGGGCGACGGCGCGCTCTACAAGTTCGACATCACCCGCCCCGACGGCACGCACACCCTGCGGGCCGACCCGATGGCCCGGCGCACCGAGGTGCCGCCCGCCACCGCCTCCATCGTCACCGAGTCGCACCACGAGTGGCGGGACGAGCTGTGGATGGCGGCGCGCGGCGACCGGCCGGTCCACGAGTCCCCGTTCTCGGTGTACGAGGTGCACCTGCCGTCCTGGCGCCCGCGCCTGACGTACCGTCAACTGGCCGAGCAGCTCCCGGCGTACGTCCGCGACCTGGGCTTCACCCATGTGGAGTTCCTGCCGGTGGCCGAGCACCCCTTCGGGGGCTCCTGGGGCTACCAGGTGACCGGCTTCTACGCCCCCACCGCCCGGATGGGCACCCCGGACGACTTCCGCTTCCTGGTGGACGCGCTGCACCGGGCCGGGATCGGGGTGATCGTCGACTGGGTGCCCGCGCACTTCCCCAAGGACGACTGGGCGCTGGCCTCCTTCGACGGGCGCACGCTGTACGAGCACGAGGACCCGGCCCGCTCCGAGCACCCCGACTGGGGCACCCTGGAGTTCGACTACGGCCGCACGGAGGTCCGCAACTTCCTGGTGGCCAACGCCACGTACTGGTGCGAGGAGTTCCACGTCGACGGGCTGCGGGTGGACGCGGTCGCCTCGATGCTCTACCTGGACTACTCCCGCGAGGAGGGCCAGTGGTCGCCCAACGAGCACGGCGGCCGGGAGAACCTGGACGCGGTGGCCTTCCTCCAGGAGATGAACGCCACGGTCTACCGCCGCTGCCCCGGCGTGATCACCATCGCCGAGGAGTCCACGGCGTGGGACGGCGTGACCCGCGCGACCCACCACGTCGGGCCCGGCGGCTTCGGCGGACTGGGCTTCGGCCTGAAGTGGAACATGGGCTGGATGCACGACTCGCTGGGCTACGCCGCCCACGAGCCGGTGCACCGCAAGTACCACCACCACGAGATGACGTTCTCGATGGTGTACGCGTACAGCGAGAACTACGTCCTGCCCATCTCCCACGACGAGGTCGTCCACGGCAAGCGCGCCCTGGTCACCAAGATGCCCGGCGACTGGTGGCAGCAGCGCGCCACCCACCGCGCCTATCTGGGCTTCATGTGGGCCCACCCCGGCAAGCAACTCCTCTTCATGGGGCAGGAGTTCGCGCAGGGCGCGGAGTGGTCGGAGACCCACGGGCCCGACTGGTGGCTGCTCGACCCGTCGTACTCGGCCGAGCCCGACCACCGGGGCGTGCGGGACCTGGTCCGCGACCTCAACACCGTCTACCGCGACGCCCCGCCGCTGTGGCAGCGCGACACCGACCCGGCGGGCTTCGCCTGGATCGCGGGCGACGCGGCGGAGGACAACGTCTTCGCCTTCCTGCGCCACGACGCGGACGGCGCCCCGCTGCTCGCCGTCTCCCACTTCTCCCCGGTGGTGCGCCACGACTACCGCCTGGGCGTCCCCGACTCCGTCCCCGCCTGGACGGAGGTCCTCAACACGGATGCCGCGCGCTACGGCGGCGGCGACCTCCGCAACGAGGACGCCCTCAAGCCGGAGACCGTCCCGAGCCACGGGCGGCCCGCCAGCCTGACCCTCACCCTGCCGCCGCTGGCGACGGTGTGGCTGCGGCCGGCGTGAGCGCGTCCGCCAGCGCGGCCGGGAGCGGCTCCGCGTGCAGCACGCCGAGCCGCTGGGTGGCCCGGGTCAGCGCCACGTACAGATCGCTCACCCCGTACCGGGCGGGCTCCACCACCAGGACCGTGTCGAACTCCAATCCCTTGGCCTGACGCGGATCCAGCAGGACCACCGGGCGGGTCAGATCGGGCTCGCCCGGCGGGACGTCCGGCAGCGCGGTGTGCAGCGCCGGGTGCAGCGCCCGCGGGGCGATCACCGCGAGCCGTCCCGCCTTCGGCGCGTGCTCCCGCACCGCCCCGGCGACCGCGTCCGCGAGACCCTCCGGCGCCGCCCGGCGCGCCCAGGGCCGCACCCCGGTCGCCCGCACCGAGCTCGGCGGCTCGAAGGCGGGGTCGACCGCACGGCAGACCCGCGCCGCGACCTCCATGATCTCGGCGGGCGTACGGTAGTTGACCCCGAGCCGCACGTGCTCCCAGCGGTCCTCGACGTACGGCCGCAGGATCCGCTGCCAGGAGCCGACGCCGGCCGCCTCGGCGGTCTGCGCCGGGTCGCCGACCAGGGTCAGCGAGCGGGTCGGGCAGCGGCGCATAAGCAGCCGCCAGGCCATCGCGGACAGCTCCTGCGCCTCGTCCACGACGATGTGGCCGAACGCCCAGGTGCGGTCGGCGGCGGCGCGCTCGGCGGCGCTGCGGTGGTCGGCCTCCTCGTGCCGGTCGGCGAACCGCTCGGCGTCGATGATGTCGTGCGCCGCGAGCACCTCCGACTCCTCGTCCTCGAACTCGAAGCTCTCCGAGCCCGCCGAGAGGTCCAGCACGCCCTGCGCGTAGGCGATCCGGTCCTGGCGCGCGGCCTCGGCGGCGGCGCGGGCGGCCGAGTCGTCCTCGCCGAGCAGTTCGGCGGCCTCGTCGAGCAGCGGCACGTCGGCCTCGGTCCACCGGCCGCCGGTGCGCCGGATCAGCTCGGCGTCGGCGTCGTCCAGATGGACCGGATCGGCCAGGAAGTCGGCGAGGAACTCCTCGGGGGTGAGCGCGGGCCAGAACGCGTCGATGGCGGCGTGCACCTCGCGGCTGGTGGCGATCTCCTTGCCGAGCTGGGCGAGGTCGTCGGGGCCCAGCAGGTTCTCGCCGCCAACGGGGCCTCCCCCGCTCGAACGAAGTTGAGAGCTTGGGGAAAGGTCGGCGCCGATCCGCTCCGCCAGCTGCGCGGTGAGCGCGTCGATGACGTGGAAGGCGAAGTGCGGGCGGGCCAGGTTGTGCGGCAGACCGCTCTCCCGGGCGCGCCAGCGGGCGTCCTCGGCCATGGCCCGGTCCAGGCTGAGCGTGCCGTAGCCCTCGTGGTCGATCTCGACGGCCGTGTGCGGCACGGTCTGCCGGTCGCGGACGGCCCTGGCGAGCACCTCGGCCATCGCGGGCCGGCCCTTGACCTCGGCGGCGGCCGGGGTGTCGGTGCCCTCGGCCCGTACGCCCGGGAAGAGTTCGCCCATGGTGGCCAGCAGCACGCCGGTCTCGCCCAGCGCGGGCAGCACCTCGCCGATGTACCCGAGGAAGGCGGGGTTGGGGCCGACGATCAGCACCGCCCGCCGGGCCAGCTGCTCGCGGTGCGCGTACAGCAGGTAGGCGGCCCGGTGCAGCGCGACCGCCGTCTTGCCGGTGCCCGGCCCGCCCTCGACGACCAGCACCCCGCGCCGCGGGGCGCGGATGATCCGGTCCTGCTCGGCCTGGATGGTCCGCACGATGTCGTGCATGCGGCCGGTGCGGGCCGCGTCGAGCGCCG
The DNA here is from genome assembly GCF_041080675.1 of Streptomyces sp. cg36. NCBI lineage: Bacteria > Bacillati > Actinomycetota > Actinomycetes > Kitasatosporales > Streptomycetaceae > Streptomyces > Streptomyces cyclosori. The sequence goes on from NZ_CP163520.1 coordinate 2,526,692, forward strand.
CCAGCAGCACCTCGTCGGCGTCCGCGCCCTCGTGGCCGGTGCGGGCCGCGTCGGCGAGGTCGAGCAGTTCGTCGTGGAGCGCGGCGACCTCGCGGCCTTCGAGGGTGATGTGACGCCTGCGGCGCAGCCCCATCGGGGTGTGGCCGGTGGCGAGGTAGAAGGGGCGCGCGACATCGGCCCGCCAGTCGACGACCAGCGGGGTGCGCCGCTCGTCGTCGCGGCGGATTCCGATGCGGCCGATGTGGTGGCTGCTCGCGTCGGAGAAGTCGAGACGGCCGAAGCACAGCCCGTTCTCCCCCGCGTCGTAGGCGCTGAGCAGCCCGGACTGCTCGGCCACCAGCACATCGCGCTCGAGCCGCGCCTGAAGACCCGTACCGGCCTGCGCGAGCGCGCCGCGCACCGCCGCCTCGGCCTCGGTACGCAGAACGTCCAGGCGTGCGTAGAGCCCGTCGATGAATTGCTGTTCTTTCCGAATTTCCTCGGTTGACAATTCCGCTCCTGACGCGATACAGTGCTTTCTGTAAGGGCTTTTCGTGCATTCACCTTCATGAAGACACGAAGAATCCACTATAGACAGCGAAAAACCCCGGCCGCAATATCGGACCGGGGCTTTTTGATTTTCCGGGCGCTCTAGAGGACGTCTTCGAGCTCCTGCATCAGCCGGCGCTGCGGGCGCGCGCCCACCAGGGACTTCACCGGCTCGCCCGCGCGGAAGACCATCAGCGTCGGCATCGAGAGCACCCCGTATCTGAGGGTCGTCTCCGGGTCCCGGTCCACGTCCAGCTGGACCACCTTGAGCCGCTCGCCCTCCTCGGCCGCGATCCGGCTCAGCACCGGCGCCAGCTGACGGCACGGGCCGCACCACTCGGCGGTGAACTCCACCAGCACCGGCAGCTCCGCCGCCAGCACCTCCGCCTCGAAGGTCGCGTCCGTCACCACGTCCACGCCCGCCGCTCGTACCGTCATGCCAACCCCTCCGTCACACCCGTCAGTTCGCACCCGGGGACCCCGGGCACCAGCGAACCGGCCTCCAGCTCCGCGCGCGCCGTCTCCGCCCGGGCCAGCTGCGCGCCGACCTGGTCGCGCACCGACTGGAGCTGGCCGATCAGGCCGTCCAGCTCCGCCAGCTTGCGGCGGTACACGGCGAGCGAGGCCGGGCAGGTGTCCCCGGCCTCGTGACCGGCCCGCAGGCACTCCACGAACGGCCGGGTCTCCTCCAGCTCGAACCCGAAGTCCTGGAGCGTCCGGATCTGCCGGAGCAGCCGGAGGTCGTCCTCGTCGTACGTGCGGTACCCGTTCTCCGAGCGGCGCGCGGTCAGCAGACCGCGCGACTCGTAGTAGCGCAGCGCGCGAGTGGTGGTGCCCGCCCGCGCGGCCAGTTCGCCGATTCGCATGGGTTGACGGTAATCCTTGACGCCGAGGTCAAGGCAAGGGCCACCCGCGGCCCGGCCTCACCCCGCCCGGACCTCGTCCACCGTCCGCGACCAGTCGTCGCCCCCGTGGCCCTTCGCCAGGGAGCGGCCGGCGATCGCCCGTACCGCCTCCAGTACCGAGACGTCGAGGCCGCGCGCCCGCGCCAGGTGCAGGATGTGGTCCAGGTTCGCCGTCTCCATCGTCAGATTGCCCAGCACCCCGGGGTGCTCCCCCGCGTCCACGTGCCCGGCCATCGCCCCCGCCAGCGGCGGCAGGATCGAGGAGATCGTGTCCAGATGGGGTGCGAGCTCGGCCGCCTTCACCCCTTCCGCGCCCGCCAGCGCGAACGCGTGGATCAGCCCCGACATCGCGGTGAAGAAGAAGTCCAGCATCGCCAGGTCGTACACCGCCGCGGTCCCCGGGTCCTCGCCCAGGAACACCGCCCGGCCGCCGAGCGCCCCGAGCACGCCCTCGTGCGCCGAGAACACCGCCCGGTCACCGCTGTAGAGCACCAGCGCCTCGGGCGTCCCGACCACGGTGGTCGGGACCAGCACCGAACCGTCCAGGTAGGAGATGCCGTGCCCGGCAGCCCACGCGGCGGCCGTCCGCGAGCGCTCGGGGGTGTCCGAGGTGAGGTTCACCAGGACCCGGCCGCCGTCGAAGGCCCCGGCCTCCGCGAGCGGCCCGAGGACCGCCTCGGCCGCGTCGTAGTCCACCAGCGAGACCACCGTCAGGTCGCTCGCGCGGACCGCCTCCTCGGCGCTCGCGGCGAGGGCCGCGCCCCGCGCCACGAGCTCGTCCGCGCGCCCGGCGCTGCGGTTCCAGACGGTGGCCGGATGCCCGGCCGCCAGGAACGCGCCGGCCAGCGCGCGCCCCATGTTGCCGAGCCCGAGAACCGTCACGGAAGTGGCGGAAGAAGGAGTGGCGGGGGAAGGAACGGAAGGAACGGAAGAAGTGGAGGAGGAAGTCGTATGCGTCATGGGGTGATCCTTCGTCGCCCTCCAACTCCCCACAAGTACGGACCTTTTTGTCAGATACCCACCCCCGGGTAAGCATGCAGCTCAGCCCGCTCCCCGCTCCCCTGCCTCACTCCGGCGGCAGCAGCGGCTTTCCGCTCACCGGCGAGGACAGCACGATCGACGTCGTCGTGCGCCCCAGCACCGAGACCTGCGACAGGACCTCCTCCAGATGGACCGTGTCCGTCACCGCCACCTTGATGATCCAGCAGTCCTCCCCCACCACGTGGTGCACCTCCCGGACCTCCTCGCGCTCCATCAGCTCCAGGGTCCTCGGATGCTTGAGGGTGTAGCCGCCGTGCGGGTTGACCCGGATGAACGCCTGGATGCCGTAGCCCAGTCGGGCCGCGTCGACCCGTGCCCCGTACCCCGTGACCACCCCGCCCGCCTCCAGGCGCCGCAGCCGTTCGGTGACCGCCGCCGGGCTCAGCCGTACCCGCCGGCCCAGCTCGCTCAGCTTGATCCGGCCCTCCGCCTGGACCAGTGCGAGGAGCTGCCGGTCCACCTGGTCGAAGGCCGCTGAGGAATCGTGGGCCGAAGCCCGTGAACTCCGTGGTTCCTTCGGTACGGCCGCCAGTTCTCCCATGTTTCCCCCTTCATGATCCCGGCCGTCAACGTAACACTGTGTGCATGACATTCACCCCGTCCCCCACCCCCCGGAACGTGCTGGTCATCGGCGGCAACCGCTACTTCGGCAAGCGGCTGATCACCCGTCTCGTCACCGCCGGTGACCGCGTCACCGTGCTGAACCGGGGGTCCGCGCCACCACCGCCCGGCGTCGAGCACCTCGTCGCCGACCGCGACGACGGGGCGGCCCTCGAAGCCGCCCTCGGGGAGCGGACGTTCGACGTCGTCTTCGACCAGGTCTGCTACACCCCGCGCCAGGCCGCCACCGCCCGCCGCGTCTTCGCCCGCCGCACCCGCCGCTATGTGATGACGTCGACGGTCGAGGTGTACGAGTACGAGGACGCGGCCGAGCCGGTCGCCGAGTCCGCCGTCGACCCGCTCACGGTCGCCGTCGACCTCGAACTCCCCTGGCAGGACGGCGAGTTCGCGGCACGGCACTACGGCGAGGGCAAGCGGCAGGCCGAGGCGGTGTTCGCGGCCGGGGGCGACTTCCCGTACGTCGGGGTGCGCGTCGCCCATGTCCTCGGCGGCGCCGACGACTTCACCGGACGCCTCGCCCACTACGCGGACCGGCTGCGCGCCGGTGAGCCGATCGCGGTGCCCGCCCCCAACCGCCCCGCCACCTACATCGGCGTCGACGAGATCGCCGACTTCCTCTTCTGGACCGGCGGGCAGGACTTCACCGGGCCGGTGAACGCCGCCGCGCACGGCCCGCTCACCACCGAGGACATCGTGGCCGCGATCGGCGCCGGGCCCGCCCGCTACCGGACCGTGGAGGTCGGGGAGGTCTCCCCGTTCTCCTTCCGCCGCTCCTACGGCATGGACAGCACCCGCGCCGAACGGCTCGGGTTCGCCTTCTCGCACACCCGCGACTGGCTCGACGACGCCGTGGCGCAGACGCTCCCGGCCACCGAGGGGGACAACTGACATGCGGTACCGCGCACTTGGCGACGTCCGGGTCGGCGCCATCGGATACGGCGCCATGCCGCTGTCCATCGAGGGGCGGCCCGACGGGCCCCGCGCCCTCGCCACCGTCCACGCCGCCCTCGACGCGGGGGTGACACTGCTCGACACGGCCGACTCGTACTACGCCCCCGGCGGCGAGCCCGGCCACAACGAACTCCTGCTCGCCCGCGCGCTCGCCCGCTACGGCGGCCCCACCGACCACGTCCTGGTCGCCACCAAGGGCGGGCGCGGGCGCACCCAGGACGGCGACTGGAGCGTCGACGGGCGGCCGGAGCACCTCAAGCGCGCCGCGAAGGAGTCGCTGCGAAGGCTCGGCACCGAGGCGATCGGCCTCTACCAGCTGCACAAGCCGGACCCGGCCGTGCCGTACGCGGAGTCGCTGGGCGCGCTGCGCGAGCTGCTCGACGACGGCACCGTCCGCCTCGCCGGGATCTCCAACGCCGGTGCCGGGCAGATCCGGCAGGCCCGGGAGGTCCTGGGCGACCGGCTCGTCTCGGTGCAGAACCGCTACTCGCCCGCCGTGCGGGACGCGGAGGCCGAAGCCGCGCTGCGGCTGACCGGGGAGCTGGGGCTGGCGTTCCTGCCGTGGAGTCCGCTCGGCGGCATCTCCCGCAGCTCGCTCGACGGCGCCTCGGCCGTGGCCGCCGATCCCGCGTACGCGGCCTTCCACCAGGTGGCGCGGGCGCGCGGGGTCAGTCCGCAGCGGATCGCGCTGGCCTGGCTGCTGGCGCTCGGGCCGCACGTCGTGCCCATACCGGGCGGCAGCCGCCCCGAGTCCGTACGGGACTCGGCGGCGGCGGCCGATCTGGTCCTCACCGAGCAGGAGCGGGCGCTGCTGCCGTGAGGGGCGCGGGCGTCAGCCGGTGCGCCGGCGGCGGAACCTGCGCACGATCAGCCAGATCACCAAGGCGATGAAGGCCACGAAGAGCAGGAAGATCACCAGCAGGAAGATGCCCAGCTTCTTGAGGAAGCTCTTCTTTTTCTTCTTCTTGGGCTTGGCCAGCGTCACATGGGAGGCATGGCCGGACGTCCGGTGCGCCGCCGCCGGTGCGGCGGCGGGGGCCGGGGCGTCCGAGGCGGGCTGCGCCGCCACCGTGCGCACCACCGCGCTCGGCGCGGCCTCGGCAGCCGCCGGGGCCACCAGGGCGGTGCCCAGGAGCAGGGCGAGTACCACTGCGAACTTCTTGCTCATCGTTCCGGTTCCCTTCACGTCGTCCCCACCGCGAGACCGGCGCTCGCCTCGACTTCCATCAGCGAGGCGCTGTGCCGCTCCGCCTCAAAGGCTGCCCGCCCGCCGCGCAGGCCGAACAGGCGCTTGGAGAGCAGGATGTAGAGCACGGCCAGCACATTGAGCCCCAGCGTGGCGATCTTGAAGTAGCTGATCTTCTCGGTCAGCTCGTAGATCTCCAGCGGCAGGAACGCCGCCGTGGCCACCACGGTCAGGTACTCCGCCCAGCGCTCGGCCCGCCACAGCCCGACGGCCTCGACGATCTCGATCAGCGCGTACACCAGCAGCGCCACCGCCACGGCCACCAGGGTGGAGTGCTTGTAGCCGAACGACTTCTGGATGGTGTCCACGACCGGCGAGTGGTCCAGGTCGTAGTGGAAGTGCTGGAAGACCGGGCGGAAGACGTCCAGGTTCTCGTCGAAGAGGCGGCGCACCGAGTCCTGGCTGTTGCTGAACTTCCACACGGCGGCGGCCACCAGGACGATGAACACCCCGCGCACCAGCCGCTCCACGGCGAGGAAGCGCAGGATGAACAGGTCCCGCAGCACCTTGCCGCGCGGCACCAGCGGGGCGTCGTCGGCGGGGCCCGCGCCGTGCGGGGCGCCCAGGGCGAAGTCGCCGCAGCGCAGACAGCGCCACGCCTCGCCCAGCCCGGTGTCGGCGCGCAGCCGCTCCCGGAACACCGTCTCGCTCGGCTCGTACGTCACATGACCGCGCCGGGCGCAGGTGCGCCGGTCCCAGTCGATCTTCATGCTCTCTCGCTCTCCCCGTCACCCGCTTCCGGACGGACGCCCCGCACCGTAGTGGACATCTGTCCGGACGCGCTCAGGGGGTCGCGGGTTCCCTGGCCTCGGGAACGTCACCGTGGCCGGGGGCGCGACCGGCGGCTTCCGGCGCGTTCTCCGGCGCCTTCTCCACCGGCCCGTGCGGGTCGCTCGCGGCGAATCCGGCCTCGTCGAACGGGACCCGGCCCGCGAGGACCTCCTCGACCCGCGCCTTGTCGATCTCCTTGGTCCAGGTGCCCACCAGGACGGTGGCCACCGCGTTGCCCGCGAAGTTGGTCAGCGCCCGCGCCTCGCTCATGAACCGGTCGATGCCGACGATCAGGCCGACGCCGTCGACCAGTTCGGGGCGGTGCGACTGGAGGCCGCCGGCCAGGGTGGCCAGGCCCGCGCCGGTGACCCCGGCCGCGCCCTTGGAGGCCACGATCATGAACAGCAGCAGCGAGATCTGCTGTCCGGCGCTCAGCGGGTCGCCCATGGCGTTGGCGATGAAGAGCGAGGACATCGTGAGGTAGATCGCGGTGCCGTCCAGGTTGAAGGAGTAGCCGGTGGGCACGGTGATGCCCGCCACGGCCCGGCTGACGCCCAGGTGCTCCATCTTGGCGATCAGCCGGGGCAGCGCGGTCTCGGAGGAGGAGGTGGAGAGGATCAGCAGGAACTCGCGGCCCAGGTACTTCAGCAGCCGGAAGATGTTCACCCCGGCCAGCAGCCGCAGCAGGGTGCCGAGGACCAGGAGGACGAAGAGCGCGCAGGTGAGGTAGAAGCCGACCATGATCACGGCCAGCGACTTCAGCGCGTCCGTGCCGGTCTCGCCGACCACCGCCGCGATGGCGCCGAACGCGCCGACCGGCGCCGCCCACATCACCATCGACAGGATCCGGAAGACCAGCTTCTGGATGTGTCCGACACCGCGCAGCACCGGCTCCCCGGCGGAGCCCATGGCCTGCAGCGCGAAGCCGACGAGCAGGGCGATCAGCAGGGTCTGGAGCACCTGGCCCTCGGTGAAGGCGGAGACCATCGTCTTGGGGATGATCCCGAGCAGGAAGTCGGCGGTGGACTCGCTGGCACCGGCCGCCTGCTTGGCGCCCGCGTGCCGGGTCGCGTCGGTGAGGTGGAGGCCGGAGCCGGGCTCCAGGATGTTGCCGACGACGAGGCCGATGGCGAGCGCCACCGTCGACATCACCAGGAAGTAGCCCAGCGCCAGACCGCCGACGACGCCGACCTTGGCGGCCTTGCGCACCGATCCGATGCCGAGCACGATCGTGCAGAAGATGATCGGCGAGATCAGCATCTTGATCAGGTTCACGAAGCCGGTGCCGATGGGCTTCAGCTCGACGGCCACCCCGGGGGCGGCGAAACCGACGGTGATGCCGATCAGCACGGCGGCGATCACCGCGAGATAGAGATGGTTCGCGGGGTCGCGCCTGGCGGCTGCTGCGGTCACGGGGGTGCCTCCTCCTGCTTCCGTACGCGTCCCGCGTACGTGCGTCCATGTCCCGATGGATCCCCGCGACTATCCACCAGGCTGTGACGCCGGTCACCCTTGCGTGCATTTCGTTCACACGGCCTGTCCCCACGGTGATGTGCGCGGGTGCACACTGTCCGGCATGCGCATACCCCGTCCCCGCAGCCTCGCGGGCCAGCTCTTCGCCATGCAGGTGGTGCTGGTCGCCGCGATCGTGGCGGGCTGCGCGCTGTACTCCTACGTCCAGGACCGGGCCCAGGCCGAGGAGACCGCCCGGCGCCAGACCACCGCGATCGCGACGGCCGTGGCCACCTCGCCGGCCGTCGTCGACGCGGTCCGCTCGCCCGACCCGACGGCGGTCCTCCAGCCGTACGCGGAGAGCCTGCGGCACACCTCGGGGGTGGACTTCGTGGTGGTCCTCGCGCCGGACGGGACCCGCTGGACGCATCCGGTGCCCGGCGAGATCGGCCGCCCGTACCTGGGCGACATCGCGCCCGCGCTGCGCGGCGAGACCTTCAGCGAGACGCACATGGGGGTGCTCGGCCCCTCCGTGCGGGTCGTCTCCCCGGTCCGCGACCACGGCCGGATCACCGCCCTGGTCAGCGCGGGCATCACCATCGACAGGATCAGCGAGCAGGTGCGCAGGCAGGTGGCGGCGCTGCTCCTGGTCGCCTCGGGGGTGCTGGCGTTCGGCGGCCTCGGCACGTACGTGATCAACGCACGGCTGCGGCGGCACACCCACGGGATGAACGCGGCCGAGCTGAGCCGGATGCACGACTACCACCAGGCGGCGCTGCACGCGGTGCGCGAAGGGCTGCTGATGCTGGACGGGCGGCGCAGGATCGCGCTGATCAACGACGGCGGCCGGGAGCTGCTGGGGCTCGGCGAGGACGCGGTGGGCCGCTCGGTGGCCGAGCTGGGGCTGCCCGCGCCGCTGGCGGGGGCGCTGCTGGCGAGCGAGCCCCGGGCGGACGAGCTGCACATGACGGCCGACCGGATCGTGGTGGTGAACACCCGGCCGGTCTCCAGCGGGGGCCGCCGGGGCACCGTGGTGACCCTGCGCGACCACACCGAACTCCAGGCGCTCTCGGGCGAGCTGGACTCCGAGCGGGGCTTCACCCAGGCGCTGCGGGCGCAGGCGCACGAGGCGGCGAACCGGCTGCACGCGGTGGTCTCGCTGATCGAGCTGGGCCGGGCGGCGGAGGCCGTCGAGTTCGCCACCGCCGAGCTGGAGCTCGCCCAGGCGCTGACCGACCAGGTGGTGACGGCGGTGGGCGAGCCGGTGCTGGCCGCGCTGCTGCTCGGCAAGGCCGCGCAGGCCCATGAGCACGGCGTGGAGCTGGCGCTGACCGAGGGCAGCGCCATCGAGGACGGGCTGCTCGGACCCACGCTGCCGCCCCGCGACCTGGTCACCGTGCTGGGCAATCTGGTGGACAACGCGGTGGACGCGGCCCAGGGCAGCCCGCGCGCCCGGGTCGCGGTCACCCTCACCACCGAGGGCGACGCGCTGCTGGTCCGGGTCGCGGACAGCGGCTCCGGCGTCGCCCCGGCCGCCGCCGACGCGGTCTTCGAGCGCGGCTGGTCCACCAAGAGCCCGGGGCGCGGCATCGGTCTCGCGCTGGTGCGGCTGACGGCGGCCCGGCACGGCGGCAGCGTGGCACTGGCCCAGGGGCCGTACGGGGGCGCCGAGTTCACCGTACGGCTGCCGCTGCGCAGTGAGGCCGTGCCGGTATGAGCGACGCCGCCTCCCCCATCAGAGTGCTCGTGATCGAGGACGATCCGGTCGCCGCCGACGCGCACCAGCTGTACGTGGGCCGGGTGCCGGGCTTCGCGGTCGCCGGGGTCGCCCACTCGCGGGCCGAGGCGCTGCGCCTGCTGGACCGCGTCGGGATCGATCTGCTCCTGCTCGACCTGTACCTGCCGGACGGGCACGGCCTCCAGCTGGTGCGCTCGCTGCGGGCCGCCGGGCACGGCGCCGATGTGATCGCGGTGACCTCGGCGCGCGATCTGACGATGGTGCGCGAGGGCGTATCGCTGGGGGTGGTCCAGTACGTGCTGAAGCCGTTCACCTTCGCCACCCTGCGCGACCGGCTCGTACGGTACGCCGAGTTCCGCGCCACGGCCGGGGAGGCCAGCGGGCAGGAGGAGGTGGACCGGGCCCTGTCGGCCCTGCGCGCCCCGCAGCCCGCGGCCCTGCCGAAGGGGCTGAGCGCGCCCACGCTCCAGGCCGTCACCCGCACCCTGCGGGCCTCCGCGGCCGGGGTGACCGCGACCGAGGCGGCCGAGGCGGTCGGCATCTCGCGGATCACCGCCCGCCGCTATCTGGAGCACCTGGTGACCACGGGCCGGGCCGGGCGCACCCCGCAGTACGGGCAGATCGGCCGCCCGGAACTCCAGTACCGCTGGCTCGACTCCCGCCGCTGACACGTGACATGACGGACCGTCAGCATCGCTGGGGCGCGCCACCGCCCCATTGACCATGCTCCGGGGCGGCTTTACGTTCACCGGGCAGCCATTCGTGGCCCGAGGAGGTCGTGCCGTGCGCCCCACCGCCCTTGCCCCGCTCATCCTCGCCACCGCGCTCACCGCCGGTTCGCTCGCCGCCTGCGACTCCGGATCCGGCGGCGACCGGGACACCGTCAAGGTCGCCTACAACCGCTCGACCGACAACAAGGTGCGCTTCAAGGACGACTTCCTGGAGTCGGTGAAGCGGCAGTTCGAGCAGGACCACCCCGGCAAGAAGATCAAGCTCGTGCCGATCCAGGCCCCGGACAACGACTACGCCACCAAGGCGCAGCAGATGATGCGCTCCGCGAAGACCGCGCCGGACCTGGTCTACGAGGACACCTTCCGCATCAACTCCGACATCAAGGCCGGGTACTTGAGCCCCCTCGACGACAGACTGGCCTCCTGGGACTCCTGGAGCCGCTTCGTCCCCACGGCGAAGGCCGCCGCCAGGGCCGAGGACGGCAAGACCTACGGCGTCCCGGACGGCACCGACACCCGGGGCCTGTGGTTCAACAAGCAGATCCTCACCAGGGCGGGCCTGCCCGCCGACTGGCAGCCGAGGAACTGGGCGGACATCCTGACCGCCGCCCGCACCATCAAGGCGAAGGTCCCCGGCGTCATCCCGCTCAACGTCCTGACCGGCAAGGCCGTCGGCGAGGCGGCGGTGATGCAGGGCTTCGAGATGCTGCTGTACGGCACCGGCGAGAACCCCCTCTACGACCCCGCCGCCAAGAAGTGGATCACCGGCTCCCAGGGCTTCCAGGACGCCCTCGCCTTCGTACGGACGGTGTACGGCGAGAAGCTCGGCCCGGACGTCTCGGACGCGCTCGACCCCAATGTGAACACCCGGGTCGCCACCGAGTGGCTGCCCGAGGGGAAGCTGGCGATCGCGCTGGACGGGTCGTGGCTCGGCCAGTTCTGGGGCCCCAGGGGCGCGAAGGAGTGGCCGCAGTGGCCCACCGCGCTCGGCCGGGCCGCGATGCCCACCCAGGACAGCCGCGCGCCCGGCCGGGTCTCCCTCTCCGGCGGCTGGACCTGGGCGATCCCCCGCAAGGCCGGGAACCCGGAGCTCGCCTGGGAGTTCCTGAAGGCGATGCAGACCCCGGCCAACGCCGTGCGGTGGGACGTGGCGGACGCGCAGATCGCGGTGCGCGACGACGTGGCGAAGGACCCGGCGTATCTGAAGTCCATGCCCGGCATCGACTTCTTCACCGGACTCGTCCAGTACACCCACTACCGCCCGGCCCTGCCGGTCTATCCGCAGGTCTCGTCCGCGATCGGGGAGGCGATGGAGGCGGTGACCACCGGGGACTCCTCGCCGCGGCAGGCCGCCCGGTCCTACGACGAGCAGCTGCGCACGATCGCCGAAGGGGCGGTGGCGGCCCGGTGAGGGCCCGGCCGGTCCGCTGGCTGCCGCTGGCCCCCGCCACCCTGCTCCTGCTGCTCTTCCTCGCCGGACCCATCGGCTACTGCGTCTGGATCTCCTTCACCGACATGCAGCTCACCGGCTCGTCCGGCACCAGCTTCGTCGGGTTCGCCAACTTCCGGCGGGCCTTCGCCGACCCCGGCTTCCGCAACGCGGTCTGGCTGACGGTGGTCTTCACCGTGCTCTCCTCGATCGTCGGCCAGAACACCCTGGGCCTGGCGCTGGCCGCCCTGATGCGGCGCGCCTCGCGGCCGGTGCGCACCCTCACCGGCACGCTGGTGATCGCCGCCTGGGTGCTGCCGGAGATCGTCGCCGCGTTCCTGCTGTACGCCTTCTTCCGCCGCGAGGGCACCCTGAACGCGATCCTGCACTGGCTCCATCTGCCCACCCAGAACTGGCTGTTCGGGCTGCCGGTCCTGGCGGTCTCGTTCGCCAACGTGTGGCGCGGCACCGCGTTCTCGATGCTGATCTACTCGGCCGCGCTCGCCGAGATCCCCCAGGAGATCACCGAGGCCGCCGAGGTGGACGGCGCCAGCGGGCCGCGCCGCCTCTGGCACATCACGCTGCCGATGATCCGCCGCTCCATCGGCACCAATCTGATGCTCAACACCCTGCAGACGCTCTCGGTGTTCGGGCTGATCTGGGCGATGACCCGGGGCGGCCCCGGGCGGCGCAGCCAGACGCTCCCGGTGTTCATGTACGACCAGGCGTTCCTGAAGAGCCTGCTCGGCTACGGCACGGCGGTCGCCCTGCTGCTGCTCCTGGTGGGCGCGCTGTTCTCGGTGGTCTACCTGCGGCTGATGCGGGTGGAGGTGTGAGCGCGCCGCGCCGGGGGCCGCGCCGCCGCACCCGGGAGCGCCTGGCCGCCGACGCCGCGCTGACGGCGCTGGCCGCCGCCTTCGCGCTGCCGCTGGTGTGGCTGCTGCTCTCCTCCCTCGACCCGGACGCCGATCTGCGGGTCAGGGTCCCCAGCTCGCCGACCCTGGACAACTTCTCGGCGGTGTGGACGGACGAGATCACCTTCACGCCGATGCTCAACAGCCTCGTCCTGTGCGGCGGGGCGACCGCGCTGACCGTGGTGTGCGCGGTGCTCGCCGCGTACCCGCTCTCGCGCTACCGCTCGCGCCTGACCCGCCCGTACCTGCTGACGGTCCTGTTCACCACCTGTCTGCCGATCACGGCCGTGATGGTGCCGGTGTACGGGCTGTTCGTCCGGGTCGACCTGATCGACACCGTCTACGGCACGGCGCTCTTCCTCGCCACCTCGCAACTGCCGTTCGCGATCTGGCTGATGAAGAACTTCATGGACGGGGTGCCCCGGATCCTGGAGGAGGCGGCGTGGGTGGACGGCGCGTCGATGCCGCAGACGCTGTGGCGGGTGGTGCTGCCGCTGATGGGGCCGGGCGTGACGGTGGTGACGATCTACACCTTCATCATGCTGTGGGGGAACTTCTTCGTCCCCTTCATGCTGCTGCTCTCCCCCGACAAACTGCCCGCCTCGGTCTCGATCTTCACCTTCTTCGGCAACTACGGCTCGGTGGTCTACGGCCAGCTGGCCGCGTTCTCCATCCTGTACTCGACCCCGGTGCTGCTCCTCTACGTACTGATCGCGAAACGGCTCGGCGGAGGTTTCGCGCTGGGCGGCGCGGTGAAGGGATGAGGGCGGGCCCCGCGCGCGGTGCGGCGAAGGGGCCGGTGGACGGGCCGGTGAGCGGTCCGGCGGGCGGTCCGGTGCGAACGTCTCACCGATAAGCGGAGACGTACCTTCCTACGATCTGCCATGTTTGGGCGAACACACCGTGGTCAGCCGTCACCCTGTGCACCTACGGTGTGCGCGTGCACCCCACCCCGCCCTTCAACGCCGCTGCCATGCGCCGACTGCGCGAGGCGCTGGGCATGGCGCCCGGCCATGTCGCCTACGGTCTGTACGCCCAGTACGGACTGCGGGTCTCCCCCGACACCGTGGCCTCCTGGGAACGGGGCCTGCAAACCCCCGACTCCCGGGAGCTGACCGCCCTCGCCGGAGTGCTCTGGTGCTCGCCCGGCGACCTGATGGCCGCCGCCGCCACCCTGCGCGAACACCGGATGGCGCGCGGGCTGAGCCCGCAGGAGCTGGCGCGCCGGGTCGGGCTCGACGCCGGGGCGTACGTCCGGATGGAGGAGTCGGGCCGCTGGCGCGGCAACGAGCGCCAGTCCGAGGCGCTCGCCGGGGTGCTGGGCCTGTCGCTGCGCGACTACGTGACGGCGACCGGCCAGGAGGAGGACCTGGCGGAGCTGCTGCGCGGCGCGGTCACCACCCGCTGGCAGGCGTACGTGCGCCCGGCCGCCAAACTGCTCGCGCTGCCGCGCCACCATCTGGAGGACGTGCTGGAGCAGCTGCACACCGACTACCAGGGCCGGATGGTGTCCACCATGAGCTGGGGGACGAGCGGCGCGGCGGAGTCGACGGCGGGCGACGCGGGCCGCGACTTCCTGGACCGCATAGTCGACCACTTCTGGGCGGTGGCACGGGTGTAGGCACGGACCGGGCGCGGCCCGGGACCCGTCCGCGGGCCGGGGGCCCTCCGCGGACCGCGCGTCCGGTCGCGCGGTTCCGGCCGCGCGGTTCCCCGCGTCCCCGGCTGCCCGGGGACTCGGGGAGCGCCCGTCAGAAGACCGACTCCGCCTCGAACATCCGGTCCGCCGGCACGGTCTTGAGCTCCGTCACCGCCGACGCCAGCGGCGCCATCACGATGTCCGTCCCGCGCAGGGCCGTCATGTTGCCGAAGTCCCCCCGGTGCACCGCCTCCACCGCGTGCCACCCGAACCGGGTCGCGAGCACCCGGTCGTAGGCGGTCGGCACGCCGCCGCGCTGGACGTGCCCGAGGATGACCGGCCGGGCCTCCTTGCCCAGGCGCCGCTCCAGCTCGTTGGCGAGCCGGTTGCCGATGCCCGCGAACCGCTCGTGCCCGTACTGGTCGATCGCGCCCTTCTCGTACGGCATCGCGCCCTCGGCCGGGTGCGCGCCCTCCGCGACGCAGATCACCGCGAACTTCTTGCCGCGCGCGAACCGCTCCTCGACCATCTTGACCAGGTCGTCGACCTCGAAGGGCCGCTCCGGCAGACAGATGCCGTGGGCGCCGCCCGCCATCCCGGACTCCAGCGCGATCCAGCCCGCGTGGCGCCCCATGACCTCGACGACCATCACGCGCTGGTGCGACTCGGCGGTGGTCTTCAGCCGGTCGATGGCCTCGGTGGCGACCGTCACGGCGGTGTCGAAGCCGAAGGTGCGGTCGGTGGCGGAGATGTCGTTGTCGATGGTCTTGGGCACGCCCACGACCGGCATCCCGGCGTCCGACAGCATCCGGGCCGCGGTCAGCGTGCCCTCGCCGCCGATCGGGATGAGCGCGTCGAGGCCGTAGCGGAGGGCCAGCTCCGCGCAGTTCTCGGCGGCCTCGCGCAGCCGGTCGCGCTCCAGGCGGGCCGAGCCGAGGATGGTGCCGCCGCGCGCCAGGATGCCGCTGACCGAGTCGAGGTCGAGCTTGCGGAAGTGGCCGTCGAGCAGGCCCTTGAAGCCGTCCTCGAAGCCGATGACCTCGTCGCCGTGGCCGGTGAGGGACCGGTGCACGACCGACCGGATCACTGCGTTCAGCCCTGGGCAGTCGCCGCCCGCGGTGAGTACTCCGATGCGCATCGTGCTCAGTCTCCTGCTCTTCGGTGCCGTGCTGTGCCGGCACACCGGGGACCGGGCCGACGACCCGATTGTCACACGCGCAACGCGGGCCCCGCCTTTCCGGCGCGGGCGCGCCGCGCACCCCGCGGGCCCTCCGCCCGTGGGGTCCGGGGCCCTCCGCCCCTGGGCCCCGGGGCCCTTCGGCCCGTACCGCCGGGCCCTTCGGCCCCACCTCCGGCGGACCTCGGTCCGGCGGGCGCTTTAACTACCCACGGAGGTATTGTCAAGGGGGCATCCTTGGCCTATCTGCATTTTTTCCGACCGCCGGAGCCCGGCCGCCTGGGCGAGGACAGACAGAACGGGAGAGCACGCGTGACGCGCAGCGTGTACGTGACCGGGATCGACCGGGGAGACGGCCGCCAGGTCATCGAGCTGGGAGTCATGGAGCTCCTGACCCGCCAGGTGGACCGGGTGGGCGTCTTCCGCCCCCTGGTGCACGACGGGCCGGACCGCCTCTTCGATCTGCTCCGGGCCCGCTACCGGCTCTCCCAGGACCCGGCGACGGTGTACGGGATGGACTACCACGAGGCGTCCGCGCTCCAGGCCGAGCGCGGCACCGACGAGCTGGTCTCCCAGCTCGTCGAGCGCTTCCACAAGGTCGCCCGCGACTACGAGGTGGTCCTGGTCCTCGGCACCGACTTCGCCGCCACCCAGCTCCCGGACGAACTGGCGCTCAACGCCCGGCTCGCCAACGAGTTCGGCGCCTCCGTGATCCCGGTGGTGGGCGGCAAGGGCCAGACGGCCGAGTCGGTGCGGGCCGAGGCCCGCAACGCCCACCGCGCCTACCAGGCCCTGGGCTGCGACGTGCTCACGATGGTCGTCAACCGGGTGAACCCGCAGGACCGCGCGGCCATCGCCGAGCGCCTGGCGGCCCGCCTCCCGGTGCCCTGCTACGTACTGCCCGACGAGCCCGCGCTGGCCGCGCCGACCGTCGCCCAGATCACCTCCGCGCTCGGCGGCACGGTGCTGCTCGGCGACGACGCCGGGCTCGCCCGGGACGCCCTCGACTTCGTCTTCGGCGGCGCCATGCTGCCGAACTTCCTCAACGCCCTGACCCCGGGCTGCCTGGTGGTGACCCCGGGCGACCGCGCGGACCTGGTCGTCGGCTCGCTGGCCGCGCACAGCGCCGGCACGCCCCCGATAGCCGGTGTGCTGCTGACCCTGGACGAGCGGCCCGGCGAGGCCATCCTCACCCTGGCCGACCGGCTCGCGCCCGGCACCCCGGTGATCGCGGTGAGCGGCGGGTCCTTCCCCACCGCCGGTGAACTCTTCGCCCTCGAAGGCAAGTTGAACGCCGCGACCCCCCGCAAGGCGGAGACCGCCCTCGGCCTCTTCGAGCGGCACATCGACACCGCCGACCTGCTGGCCCGGATGTCGGTGGCCCGCAGCGGCCGGGTCACCCCGATGATGTTCGAGCACGAGCTGCTGGAGACGGCCCGCGCCGACCGCCGCCGGGTGGTGCTGCCCGAGGGCTCCGAGGAGCGCGTGCTGCGCGCCGCCGACGTCCTGCTCCGCCGGGACGTGTGCGAGCTGACGCTGCTCGGCGACACCGAGGCGATCCGCAAGAAGGCCGCCGACCTCGGCATCGACGTCACCAAGTGCCAGATCATCGACCCCCACACCTCGGAGCTGCGCCAGCCCTTCGCCGAGCGCTACGCCCAGCTGCGCGCCCACAAGGGCGTCACCGTGGAGCTCGCGTACGACGTGGTGGCCGATGTGAACTACTTCGGCACCCTGATGGTCCAGGAGGGCCTGGCCGACGGCATGGTGTCGGGCTCGGTGCACTCCACCGCCGCCACCATCCGCCCTGCGTTCGAGATCATCAAGACCACGCCGGGAGCCTCCATCGTCTCGTCGGTCTTCTTCATGTGCCTGGCCGACAAGGTGCTGGTGTACGGCGACTGCGCGGTCAACCCGGACCCGAACGCCGAGCAGCTGGCCGACATCGCCGTACAGGCCGCCGCCACCGCCGCCCGGTTCGGCGTGGACCCGCGGATCGCGATGCTCTCGTACTCGACCGGCACCTCCGGCTCTGGCGCCGACGTCGACAAGGTCCGCGAGGCCACCAAGCTGGTCCGCGAGGCGCGCCCGGACCTGCGGATCGAGGGCCCGATCCAGTACGACGCGGCGGTGGAGCCGTCGGTGGCCGCCACCAAGCTGCCGGACTCGGAGGTGGCCGGGCAGGCCACCGTGCTGATCTTCCCGGACCTCAACACCGGCAACAACACCTACAAGGCCGTGCAGCGCTCGGCCGGCGCCGTGGCCGTGGGCCCGGTGCTCCAGGGTCTGCGCAAGCCGGTCAACGACCTCTCGCGCGGCGCCCTCGTCCAGGACATCGTCAACACCGTCGCCATCACGGCCATCCAGGCCCAGGCGCAGGCAAAGGGGCAGGAGACCTCCGCATGACCAGCACCGACCCGACCGCGTCGCGCGTCCTCGTACTCAACTCCGGCTCCTCGTCGGTGAAGTACCAGCTGCTCGACATGAGCGACGGCTCGCGCCTGGCCGTGGGCCTGGTCGAGCGGATCGGCGAGGAGACCTCCCGGCTGGCGCACACCCCGCTGGCGACCGGCGGCGAGCGGCGCGAGACCACCGGCCCGATCGCCGACCACGCGGCGGCCCTGAAGGCCCTCGCCGAGGAGCTGGCGGCCGACGGCTTGGGCCTGGACTCCCCCGAGCTGGCCGCGATCGGCCACCGCGTGGTGCACGGCGGGCTGAGGTTCACCGCGCCGACCGTGATCACCGAGGAGGTCATGGCGGAGATCGAGCGGCTGGTGCCGGTCGCCCCGCTGCACAACCCGGCGAACATCACCGGCATCCGCACCGCCCAGGGGCTGCGCCCGGACCTGCCGCAGGTGGCGGTCTTCGACACCGCCTTCCACACCACGATGCCGGAGTACGCGGCCCGGTACGCGATCGACGTGGAGACCGCCGACGCCCACCGCATCCGCCGCTACGGCTTCCACGGCACCTCGCACGCCTACGTCTCGCGCCGCACGGCCGAGCTGCTCGGCAAGGACCCCGCCGAGGTCAACGTGATCGTCCTGCACCTGGGCAACGGCGCCTCGGCGTCGGCGGTGCGCGGCGGGGTGTGCGTGGACACCTCGATGGGGCTCACCCCGCTGGAGGGCCTGGTCATGGGCACCCGCTCCGGCGACGTCGACCCGGCGGTGACCTTCCACCTGGAGCGGGTGGCGGGCATGTCCACGGACGAGATCGACGTCCTGCTCAACAAGAAGAGCGGTCTGGTCGGGCTCTGCGGCGACAACGACATGCGCGAGATCCGCCGCCGCATCGACGAGGGCGACGAGCGGGCCGCGCTCGCCTTCGACGTCTACATCCACCGGCTGAAGAAGTACATCGGCGCCTACTACGCGGTGCTGGGCAAGGTCGACGCGGTGGTCTTCACCGCCGGGGTGGGCGAGAACGCGGCGCCGGTGCGCGAGGCGGCGGTGCGCGGTCTGGAGGAGCTGGGCCTGGCGGTCGACGGCGAGCTCAACGCCGTACGGTCCGACGCGCCGCGGCTGATCTCGCCGGAATACGCACGGGTGGCCGTGGCAGTGGTACCCACGGACGAGGAGCTGGAGATCGCGCGCCAGGCGTACGCGCTGGTCCGGTCCGAGGGCGCCGTGCCGGGCGGTGCGGACGCCTGACGGAGCGGTCCGGCGGGCCACGCCTGAGCGGGCCTCCGCCCATTTGTACATTCCACCAGACGGAATATTCCGGAGCGAAACAAACCGATAGGATACGCCTCATGCGCCGTTCCAAAATCGTCTGCACACTGGGCCCCGCCGTCGACTCCTACGAGCAGCTGACTGCTCTGATCGAGGCCGGTATGAACGTGGCCCGCTTCAACTTCAGCCACGGAACCCAGGCAGAGCACCAGGAACGGTACGACCGTGTCCGCAGGGCCGCCGCCGACACCGGCCGCGCGGTGGGCGTGCTCGCCGACCTCCAGGGACCCAAGATCCGCCTGGAGAAGTTCGCCGAGGGACCGGTCGAGCTGGTGCGCGGTGACGAGTTCACCATCACCACCGAGGACGTCCCCGGCGACAAGTCGATCTGCGGCACCACCTACAAGGGCCTGCCGGGCGACGTCTCCAAGGGCGACCCGATCCTGATCAACGACGGCAACGTCGAGCTCAAGGTGACCTCGGTCGAGGGCCCCCGGGTCAGGACCATCGTCATCGAGGGCGGTGTGGTCTCCGACCACAAGGGCATCAACCTGCCCGGCGCCGCCGTGAACGTCCCGGCCCTCTCCGAGAAGGACGTCGAGGACCTGCGGTTCGCTCTGAGGATGGGCTGCGACCTGGTCGCGCTCTCCTTCGTCCGGGACGCCGACGACGTCAAGGACGTCCACAAGGTGATGGACGAGGTCGGCCGCCGGGTGCCGGTCATCGCCAAGGTGGAGAAGCCGCAGGCCGTCGAGCACATGGAGGGCGTCGTCATGGCGTTCGACGGTGTGATGGTGGCCCGTGGCGACCTCGCCGTCGAGTACCCCCTGGAGCGGGTACCGATGGTGCAGAAGCGGCTCATCGAGCTGTGCCGCCGCAACGCCAAGCCGGTGATCGTGGCGACCCAGATGATGGAGTCGATGATCACCAACTCGCGCCCGACCCGCGCCGAGGCGTCCGACGTGGCCAACGCCATCCTGGACGGCGCCGACGCGGTCATGCTCTCCGCCGAGTCCTCGGTCGGCGCCTACCCGATCGAGACGGTCAAGACGATGTCCCGCATCGTGGAAGCCGCCGAGGAGGAGCTCCTCTCCAAGGGCCTCCAGCCGCTGGTGCCCGGCAAGAAGCCGCGCACCCAGGGCGGTTCGGTGGCCCGCGCCGCCTGCGAGATCGCGGACTTCCTGGACGGCAAGGCGCTGGTGGCGTTCACCAAGTCGGGTGACACCGCCCGCCGGCTGTGCCGCTACCGCACCGCCCAGCCGATCCTGGCCTTCACCACGGACGCCGGCACCCGCAACCAGCTGGCGCTGAGCTGGGGCGTCGAGTCGTTCGTCGTGCCGCACGTGGACAACACCGACGCGATGGTCGACCTCGTGGACGCCGAGCTGCTGAAGCTCAAGCGGTACCACGAGGGCGACACGATGGTCATCACCGCCGGCTCGCCCCCCGGCGTCCCCGGCACCACCAACATGGTCCGGGTCCACCACCTGGGCGGCGACCAGCAGGGCTGACGCGGCTGCTCCGTACGGGAGTTCCCGTACGGAGGACCTTCGCGCGACGAGGGCGGTGCACCGGAGCGGATCCGGGGCGCCGCCCTCGCGCACACCCGCGCGGGGGGGCACGAGCGGTTCCGTTGCCCAGTCGCGGAGTGCCCGCAACAGGATCTACATATTCAGTGGGGTACGTTCGCGTTCATGCGTGCCCCGATAACTGTGCAGTTCAGCCGACCACTGGCGGCAGTGGCCCTCACCGTGACGGCGGTGGCCTGTGGTGTCGCC
Source organism: Streptomyces sp. cg36 (assembly GCF_041080675.1). Taxonomy (NCBI): domain Bacteria; kingdom Bacillati; phylum Actinomycetota; class Actinomycetes; order Kitasatosporales; family Streptomycetaceae; genus Streptomyces; species Streptomyces cyclosori. The sequence continues at coordinate 2,547,287 of NZ_CP163520.1, forward strand.
CCCGCGGCCGCCCATCCGGTGAAGCCGGGCACGCCCACGCCCGGGAAGCCGTCGCCGGGCGTGCCGCGGGCCGGCTCCCCCAAGCAGCCCCCCGCGTCCATGTCGGCCGTGGGCGGCGAGCAGTTGGGCCGCCCGGGCCCCCAGACGGGTGCGGGCGCCCCCGCGCTGCCCAGGGACCTCTCGGCGCTGTCCTGGATGGTCTCCGACGCCGACACCGGCCAGGTGCTCGCCGCCAGCAACGCCCACTGGCCGCTGCCGCCGGCCTCCACCCTGAAGATGCTCTTCGCGGACACCGTGCTGCCCGTGGTGCCCGGTACCGCGAGCCACAAGGTGGAGGCGGCGGAGCTGACCGGCATGGGCGACGGCAGCAGCGCGGTCGGCATCGTCCCGGGCCAGACCTACCAGGGCGCCGACCTGTGGCGCGGGGTGTTCCTGCGCTCGGGCAACGACGCGGTGCACGTGCTCGCCTCGATGAACGGCGGCGTCCCCAAGACCGTGACGGACATGCAGGCCAAGGCGGAGTCGCTGGGCGCCAAGGACACGCACGTCCGCAGCCCCGACGGCTACGACGCGGAGGGCCAGGTCTCCTCGGCGTACGACCTGACCCTGTTCCTGCGCTCGGGCCTGCGCAACAAGGACTTCAAGGAGTACTGCGCGACGGCGGACGCCAAGTTCCCCGGCGGGCCCAACACCAAGGGCAAGCCGTTCGGCATCTCCAACACCAACCGCATGCTCTCCGGCATCGGCGGGGTCTCCAAGTACCCCGGCTTGATCGGCGGCAAGAACGGCTACACGACCCACGCGGGCAACACCCTGGCGGAGGCCGCCACCCGCGACGGCCACACGATCCTGGTGACGGTGATGAACCCCCAGGAGAACAAGCACGACAAGGTCTACACCGAGACGGCCGCCCTGCTCGACTGGGGCTTCGCGGCGGTCGGCAGGGCCCAGCCGATCGGCACCCTGGACCAGCCGAAGCCCTCCCCCGCCCCCCACGCGAAGACCTCGGCGGCGACCACCACGGACTCCTCGGGCCTGGGAATCCTGGGCTGGACGGGCCTGGGAGCGGGCGCGGCGGTGGCCGCGGGGGTGGCGTACGCGGTGCTGAAGCGGCGGCCGGAGAAGCGGCGCCGGGTGTAGGGGCGGGGGCTTCCCCGCCCGCCCGAGCACGGCGACAGCGTGGCCCGCACCGGATCCGGTGCGGGCCACGCTGTCGTCGCTGCCCCGAGGGCCTGGTGCGGAACGGGCTATTCGGGGCTGCCCTCCGTGATGTAGTTCTGCAGGCCCGGGATCGTCAGCGTGCCGCCGAACTGGCCCGCCTGATGGACCGTCGCGTCGGTGAAGAAGACGTACGGGATGTTCAGCGGGGGCGGGGTCTGCGGGCTGAACGTGATCGGGATGAGGCCGAAGAGGTTGCCCTTCAGCTCCTCCGTGTACATCGTCACCGTGCCGTTGCGGATCTTCGACTTGGAGCCCGCGCGCGCCTTCACATGAGCGGTGGTCGGCTTGCCGTTGAGCTCCGGGCCGTAGACCAGCTGGTGCAGGTTGTCGATGTCCACCGTGTCCGCCGTGAACTTCAGGACCTTCTTGGTCTTCCCGCTGCCCGTCTTCACCTCGACGATGCCCTGGTAGTCCAGACCGCCCAGGGCCAGCATCGAGGTCTTGAGGATCCACGGCTGGTCCGGCAGCAGCGGGACGCCCGCGGCGAGCTTGGCGTTGGCCAGCGCCTTGGGGTCCGGGGTCGGGCACGGGAAGGGCTGCTTGGCACCCGCGGGGATGTCGGTGTCCTTCTTGGCGTCCAGGCCCTTGGCGCTGTCCGCCAGGTCCTCGACCTTCTGGCCCGCCCGCGCGGCGGCGTCGCGGATGGCGTCGGCGGTCTTGTCCGCCGCCGCCCTGCCCGCCTGGTCCGCCGACTTCTTCTCCGGGGCCTTCGGCTTGGTGGCCTGCTGCCCCGGCGTCGTCTTCGAGGTCGTCGAAGGCGTCGGCGTCGACGGCTTGGCGGTGGTGCTCGTCGACGGCTTCGGGGCCGTCGGCGACGCCGACTTGCTCGGGTGGATGCCGAGGATGTCGCCCAGTACGTCCCCGAGGCCCAGCGGGTCAAGCGGGTTGGTGGACTTGGTGGGCGCGGGCTTGGTGGTCGGCGCGTTCGCCGGGGCGGACGGCTTCTGCTGGGCCTTGTCGGCCGAGGGCGTGGTGGTGGGCGCCGGCTGCCCGGCCTTGTCGCCCGACTTGTCGTCGGCCTTGTCCGGGGAACCGGCCTTGCCCGAGGAAGAGGAGGACGGGTCCGGCGTGGGCGCGTCCGTCTTACTGGCCGACGGGCTCGGCGACTTGGACGGGCTCGCCGACTCGCTCGGCTGGTCGGAGCGCGTCACACAGGGGCCGGGCGCGAACGGGATGTCCGTCTTGTCGTCCGCCATCGCGAGCTTGGGCGTGAGGCTCATCCCGACGAACATGGCCGTCGGCATCGCCGCCAGCGCCATCGCCTTGCCCGCGGGCATGTGCAGCTTCGTCAGCAGCGACTTCCTCGGGGCCGCGTGGCGCGGCCCCCTTCTCTCACGGGAGTCGCCGCCTCCGGTCGAGTCCAGCTGCGTCTCGTCACCCCGCACTGTTCCTCCCGCCATTGGCGTCGACTGTCGTTTCCGTGACGGCCGCTCCATGCTCCTCCTCACGCGGGCCGGGGACGCCGCCGTCCTCCGGCAGCGCGTCCGGCTCGTCCCCCGAGGGCTCGGCGGCCTTGCCCTGCCGCCCGCGCCGCTTCGGCTTCGCGGGCACCCAGGCCACCGCGAGCGCCCCGCCGAACAGGGCGAACAGGAAGCCGATGAGGAAGCCGCCGAAGTTGGCGACCGGCAGCGAGATCAGGGCGAGCAGGATGGCCGCGACACCGGCGAACACCCGTACGACGTGGTGGAACCACATGGTCAGGCCGAGCGTGACCAGAAGGACGCCGATGATCAGTGAGCCCGCACCCGCGGTCGTCGACATGGCCAGGGTGATGTTGCCCAGGTGCATGTTGGCGTACGGGAAGTACATGATGGGCACGCCGCCGGCGATGGTGAACAGCCCCGCCCAGAACGGCCTGCTGCCCCGCCAGGCCCGGTAACGCAGCCGCCAGTAGGAGAACCCTCGGGAACCTGTGGTCTCGGCGCTCATGGAAAACAGCTCCCTGGTACCGCTGTTGCTGTGAAAAGAAAGAGTTCCCCGGTGGCCGACGGATCCCCGCCGGCCACCGGGTGAAGCACCCGCTGGGCTACTTCTTCAGCTCGCACTCGTTGGCGCCGGTGGACAGCCGCAGCTTCAGGCCGTTGAGCTTGAAGCTGGCCGCCGTGGTCGCCCACGCACGCTGCTCGACCTTGTCGAGAATGACGTCGTCAGCGCGCTGCGCGAAGCCGTACGGGCTGGGGTTGGCACCCGGCGAACCGGCCTTGCCGGGCTGGATCTTGACCCCGTTGGAGCCGTCGGCGTCGGCCTTGCCCTCGCCCGCCGCGACACCGATGTCGATGTTCTTGAACGTCGCGTCGGTGTCGAGCTGGGACACATCGAGGTAGATGTTGTCCGCCACGACCGGCTTGCCCGCCTGGGTGCCCGCCTCGATCTTCATCGTGACGGCCTTGCCGATGCCCGGGATGTCGAACGGCAGCGGCGTCACCACGGACTGGCACATGTTGGTGATCTCGGCGTGGTTGAAGCCCGAGACGACCACCGGGTGGTTCTGGCCGGCGCCGCTGGCGATGGAGCCGTACTGCAGCATGTTGTGGCCGACCAGCTGGTCCGCCGTCACCTTGAAGTCGACCCCGGAAACACTGAACGACGCAGCGAGTGCGCCCTGGGCGAGGCCGATGCCTATCGCCGCCGTGGCGGCCACGCTCGGCACCATGACCAGAGCGAACCGCTTCCATCTGGTCCCGCCACGAACTTGGGACTCCATGACTTTCCTCCTTCTCGGACGTACATCTCCGGGACGGACCCTCGCAGGATGTCCAGGGATGGGAGAAGTGCTACGTCCTCGGGAAGGAGAGCGCCCGAGTCTCAGGCGCGTACCGCGTCCGAATCACCGGCGATCACCCCCGAGCGACAACCACTGGTCGCGCCTGACGCATCACGCACAACCTGCTGGACAGGCCCCGCCGTACGGCAGAGACCCCCCTGTCCACGGTCGGCGTCACTGGGCCGCCGGCCGGCTCGGTGGGGACCCAGGAAACGCCCTGCGCCGAGTGGCTGTCGGGCTGGTGCGCTGATGGACCGAGCGTGGCCGATCGTGGTCCATTCGGAGGAGGGGCGCAAGGGGGTTCGTTACTTGCCAGTAACGGACGGATAACCGTGGCACGACAGCCCGGCATCGCGCCGCCACACTTCGTGCCCCCAAGTCACGGGACAGAAGGGGAAATAGACGTCTCAATACGGACGTAAGAAGCAGTTCAATTTACTGGCAGTAACAGCGGCCGCGTTTACCAAGTTTTGGTAAAACGCGGCCGCCCACTGTCAACGTGTCGCCAAATCGTCAGTAAAGAACCCGGGCCAGGGCGCCGCGCGCCTTGGTCACCCGCGGGTCGTCCGCGCCGACCACTTCGAAGAGTTCGAGCAGGCGCACCCGGACCGCGTTGCGGTCCTCCCCGGCGGTGACCCGGGCGGTGTCGACCAGCCGGGCGAAGGCGTCCTCGACATGACCGCCCACCAGGTCCAGGTCCGCCGCGGCGATCTGCGCCTCGACGTCCTTCGGGTCCTCGGCGGCCTCCTGGCGGACCCGGGCCGGGTCCATGTCCTGGACGCGGCGCAGGAGTTCGGCCTGCGCGAGGCCGAGCTTGGCCTCGGGGTGGCCGGGGTCGTCGGCCAGTACGTTCTTGTACGCCTGGACCGCGCCGGCCAGATCGCCGGAGTCCAGGGCGAGCACGGCCGCTTCGAGCAGGGCGTCATAGGGGCCGACCGGCGCCGCGGCGGAGGCCGCCGCCGGGGCCGCGTCCGCGTCCACCGCGATCCCGGTGAGGCCGAAACGCTCCTCGGCGACCTGGATCAGCTGGTCGAGGGTCTCGCGGATCTGCGCCTCGGGGGCCGCGCCCTGGAAGAGGGGCAGCGCCTGGCCCGCGACCACCGCGAAGACCGCCGGGATCCCCTGGATCCCGAACTGCTGCATCAGCATCTGGTTGGCGTCGACATCGATCTTGGCCAGCAGGAAGCGGCCGTCGTACTCGACGGCCAGCCGCTCCAGGAGCGGGCCGAGCTGCTTGCACGGCTCGCACCACTCGGCCCAGAAGTCGATGACGACGGGCACCTCGGCGGAGCGCTGGATGATGTCGCGCTCGAATCCGGCCTCGTCGACATCGATCACGAGGGCCGACGGCGGCACCGCCGTGCCCCCGCCCTGGCGGGCGGCCTCGGCGCGGGCCTGCTCCGCCTTGGCCTTGGCCTCACCGGCCGCCTTCACCGCGGCGAGGTCGACGACGCCGCTCATGGACATGTTCCTAGGCTGCATGCGTACATCCTCCCCCTTCCGCGCGCGGGTGTGGTGAACCGGTGGCAGGATCCGGGCCCACCCCATGACCCCCCGCCGGTGTGCGGGGTCGTGCGGCGGCCCGGAAGGGCTCCGGTCCGGGGTCGGCAGCCGGGTCCCCACCCGGCGCCTGTGGTCGTGCTCGTGGTTGTCGCTCCAAGACCGCTCAAGTCTTTCGCTACGAGTCGTAGCGTAACTGGAGCGGGCCCGGGACGTTCACGAGGGGGCCGTGATCTCCCCCACAGCGGTTTGGCTACCGGCCGGTATGGTCGTACGTCATGTGTTCCGAATCCAGCCCCGGCAGAGCCGCGCGCCCCGGCCGCCCCCGCAGCACGGCGGCCGACGCGGCGATCCTGCTGGCGACCAGGCAGGCGCTGGTCGAGCTGGGCTGGTCGAAGCTGACGATGGGGGACGTGGCAACCCGCGCGGGGGTCGCCAAGACGACCCTGTACCGGCGCTGGGCGGGCAAGAACGAACTGGTCGTGGACGCGGTGGCGGTCCTCTTCGACGAGCTGGAGCTGCCCGACCTCGGCAGCCTGGCGGCGGACGTGGAGGGCGTGGTGCTCCAGTTCGCCTCGATCCTCCAGCGCCCCGAGACCAAGACGGCGCTGATGGCCGTGGTCGCCGAGTCCACCCGGGACGAGGCGCTGCGCGACCGGATCCGGTCGGCGATCGTCGACCGCCAGAAACGGCTCGTACTGATCGGCCGCGAGCGCGCCCAGGTGCGCGGCGAACTCCCCTTCGAGGAGGACCCCGCCGCCTCCGCCCGCCACGCCGACCTGATCTTCGACGTGGTGGCCGGGGCGGTGGTGCACCGGGCGCTGGTGAGCGCGGAGCCCGTGGACCGGGAATGGGCCCGCGACTTCACCCTCCTGATCTGCACCGGGTTGACGGCGACGGCCTGAACGTTTCCCCGGGCGCCCCGGCCCCGTCGGCCCCCGGGGCGCCGGCTCAGACGGCGTACCGCCCGGGCGCGAACAGCGCCAGGTTCTCCGCCACCCACTCGGACGTCCGCTTCAGGCCCTCCGCCAGCGGCACCTCCGGCTGCCAGTGCGCCCACTCGCGGGCCCGGGAGTTGTCCGAAAGCAGCCGTTCCACCTCGCTGCCCGAGGGCCGCAGCCGGGCCGGGTCGACGACGACGCGGGCCTCGCGGCCGGACGCCTCGATGAGCGCGTGCGCCAGGTCGCCGATGGAGATCTCGCGCCCGGAGCCGAGGTTGACGACCTCGCCCAGCGCCCGGTCGCACTCCGCGACCGCCAGGAAGCCGCGCGCGGTGTCGGTGACATAGGTGAAGTCGCGGGTCGGGGTGAGCGAACCCAGCCGGATCTCGCGGGAGCCGGAGTGCAGCTGGGCGAGGATGGTGGGGATGACCGCCCGCGCGGACTGGCGCGGCCCATAGGTGTTGAACGGCCGCACCACCGTCACCGGCAGCTCGAAGGCGTGCCAGTGCGAGAGCGCCATCATGTCCGCGCCGATCTTCGACGCCGAGTAGGGCGACTGCGGCTGGAGCGGGTGGTCCTCGCCGATCGGCGCGGTCCGCGCGGTTCCGTAGACCTCGCTGGTGGAGGTGTGCACCAGCCGCCGCACCGCGTGCCTGCGGCACGCCTCGGCGATGTTCTCGGTGCCGACCACGTTCGTCTGGACGTAGGCGCCCGGAGAGTCGTAGCTGTACGGGATGCCGATCAGCGCCGCCAGGTGGAAGACGGTGTCGCAGCCGGCGACCGCGTCCGAGACCCGCCCGGCGTCGCGGACGTCGCCCGCGATCATCTCGACCGCCGGATGGCCCATGAGCCGGGCCAGGTGCCCCTTCTCGGCGTACGGCTTGTAGTGCACGAACGCCCGCACCCGCGCGCCCCGTTCGAGGAGCAGGTCCACCAGGGTCGAGCCGATGAAGCCCTCGGCCCCGGTCACCAGGACGGTCCGGTTCTGCCAGTTCATGCTGTGTGCTCCTTGTGGTACGAGAGGGAGTGCGGGACGGGGTGCGCGGCCAGCTCCAGGACCCTGGCGGCGAGCAGTTCGGCGGCCCGGGCGTGCGGGCCGGGGTCGGCCGCGCCCGCCATCGCGGCCAGCCGGGCCGGGGCGGCCAGCAGCGGCTCGACCAGCTCCGCGAGCCGCTCGGCGGTGGTCTCGCCGTCCGGCAGCAGCAGCCCGGCCCCGGCGTCGGAGAGGACCCGGGCGTTGTGGGTCTGGTGGTCGCCGGGCGCGTGCGGATACGGCACGAGCACCGCGGGCACCCCGGTGGTGGCGAGCTCGGCGACGGTCGCCGAACCGGCCCGGCACACCACCAGGTCGGCCGCCGCGTACGCCAGGTCCATCCGGTCGAGGTAGGGCACCGCCCGCGCCCCCCACAGCCCGGCCAGCCGCCGCCGGGTCTCCGCCAGGGCGGCGGGACCGGTCTTGATCAGCAGATGGACGTCCGCGCGCCCGTGCCAGCGCCGGGCCAGTCCGACCGATGCCTCGGTGAGCCGGGCCGCGCCCAGGCTGCCGCCGTTGACCAGCACCAGGCGCGCCCCGGGCGGCACGTCCAGGGCCCGCCGGGCCTCGGCCCGCAGCGTGGTCCGGTCGAGCCGGGCCAGCGCGGCGGAGATGGGCATCCCGGTGGTGACGGCGTCGGCGCCGCCCGCCAGATGGGCCCGGCTGCGGTCGAAGGCGACCGCGATGTTCCGGGTGAGCCGGGCCGCGAACTGGTTGGCCCGCCCCGGCACCGCGTTGGACTCGTGGATCAGGCTGGGCAGCCCGGCGAGCCTGGCGCCGACGATGACGGGGGCGCTGGGATAGCCGCCCATCCCGACGGCGACCTGGGCGCCCTGCTCGCGCAGGATCGCCCGGCACTGCGCGCCGGACTTCAGCAGGGCCGCGGGGAGCAGATAGCGGCGGGCGCCGAGCGCCGGGTCGAAGGGGATCATGTCGACGGTGTGCAGCCGGTACCCGGCGGCGGGTATCAGCTCGCCCTCCAGGCCCCGTTCCGTACCGACGAAGGAGATCACGGCGTCCGGGACGGCCCGGCGCAGTGCCTCGGCGAGCGCGAGCCCGGGATAGATGTGGCCACCGGTGCCACCCGCACCGATCACGACAGACAGTGGTGTGCGCATGCCCCACAGGCTCGCGGGGTGGCTTAAGAGGCTTCTAAGAGCGGGGTTTGGCACTCTTTGCCCATGAGCAGCAGCACGCACGCGCGCCCCCCGGCCCGGATCCTCGTGGTCGACGACGAACCCGAGGTCAGGGCGGCGGTCGAGGACGGTCTGACCGTCGAGGGATACGAGGTGCGCGGCGCCGCCGACGGGCTCGCGGCGCTGGCCGAGCTCGCCTCCTGGCAGCCGGACGCGGTGGTGCTCGACGTGATGATGCCGGTCATGGACGGGCTGGCGGTCTGCCGTCAGCTGCGGGCCGTCGGCGACCGCACCCCGGTCCTGGTACTGACCGCTCTCGACTCGGTGAGCGAGCGCGTCGACGGTCTGGAGGCGGGCGCCGACGACTATCTCGTCAAGCCGTTCGCGCTCGACGAACTGATCGCACGCGTACGGGCGTTGCTGCGGCGGGCCGCGCCCGAGCAGCCGGAGCCGGAGCAGCTCGTCTTCGCGGACCTGGCCCTCGACCCGGCGACCCGGACCGGCCACCGGGGCGGGCGGCCGCTGGAGTTCAGCCGTACCGAGTTCGCCCTGCTGGAGCTGCTGATGCGCCACCCGCGCCAGGTACTGCCGCGCGAGATGATCCTCGAACTGGTGTGGGGCCGCGACTTCGGGCCCGACTCCAACTCCCTCGCGGTGTACGTGGGTTATCTGCGACGCAAGCTGGAGGCGGGCGGCGAGTCCCGGCTCGTCCACACCGTGCACGGGGTCGGCTACCGGCTGGACGCGGCATGAGCGCGCGCCACCGGCTGGGGGCGCGCTGGCGGCGGCACCGCCCGCTGCGCACCCGGCTGGCCGTGGCCGCCTCGGCCGCGGTGGCGCTGGTCGCGCTCGGCGTCTGCACGGCCGCGTTCTTCGTGATCCGCTACGAGCTGTTCCACCAGCTGGACCTGAACCTCACCCAGTCGGCCACGCTCGCCGCCCAGCAGGGCCGGGGCGAGGCGCCCGGCGTCCTCAACGGCGAGTGCCGCTTCCTCTCCGCCCCGGCCTGCGCCCAGATCGTGCCCAGGAACCCGGCGGACGACCCGGCCAAGCCGTATCTGCTGCCCGTCCCGCCGCAGGCCCGGGAGGTCGCGGCCGGACAGCGCCGCCCCTACTTCACCAACATCACGCTCTCCGGCCACCCGGCCCGGATGCTCACCACCACGCTGACGCGCGGCGAGGCGCTCCAGGTCGCGCTGCGCGCCGACACGGTGGAGGAGGGCGTGCGCCAGGCGGCCCGGCTGCTCGTCGGCGTGGGCGCGGCCGGGGTGCTGCTCGCGGCCGGGCTCGGCTACTGGGTCTCGCGCACCGGGCTCGCCCCCGTCGCCCGGCTCACCGCGACCGCCGAGCACATCGCGGCCACCCGCGACCCCGGCCACCGCATCGAGCTGCCGTCGGGCCCGCCCGGCCGCGAGGACGAGGTGACCCGGCTCGCCGCGTCCTTCAACACCATGCTGGGCGAGCTGGAGCAGTCGGTGACCGCCCAGCGCCGCCTGGTCGCGGACGCCTCCCACGAGCTGCGCACCCCGCTCACCGCGCTGCGCACCAACGCCGAACTCCTGGCGCGCGGCGACCGGCTGACCGAGGCGCAGCGCATCCGCGCGTCCTCGGCGCTCGGCCGGCAGATCCGGGAGGTCACGGTGATGGTGAACGACCTGATCGACCTGGCCAGGGACGAGGAGCCGACCCCGCTCCTGGAGGAGGTCCGGCTCGCGCCGCTGGTGGCGCACACGGTGGACACGGCCCGGGCGCACTGGCCGGCCACCCCGTTCCGGCTCGATCTGGTGGACGCGTCCGCCACGCTGCCGGGGGTTCCGGCCCGTCTCGCCCGGCTGCTCTCCAACCTGCTGGACAACGCGGCGAAGTTCAGTCCGGCGGGGGCGGAGGTGGAAGTGGTGCTGTCCGCCCGGGAGTTGACGGTACGGGATCACGGGCCCGGGATCGCGGAGGAGGACCTCCCGTACGTCTTCGACCGGTTCTACCGGGCCGATCGGGCTCGGGCGTTGCCGGGGTCGGGGCTGGGGCTCGCCATGGCGCGGCAGATCGCTCGGGCGCATGGGGCGGAGCTGTCCGTGCGGAATGCGGTGGGTGGGGGTGCGGAGTTCCGGGTTTCGTGGGCCGGGTAGCCCACGGTCCGGCTGTGCGGGGGGTTTCGGGTGCGGGCCGTGCGGGGTTGGCCGCCTCTTCTGTTCCCCACCCCGCCCCTTCCCTTGAGCCCTTGGGCGGGCGGCCCTTGCCTTCGCCTGCGGACCGTGCTCGCTTCTCGCGCAGTTCCCCGCGCCCCTTCGAAACCCGCCTTCGCCTGCGGACCGTGCTCGCTTCTCGCGCCGTTCCCCGCGCCCCTGGCCACCGGGGGGCGCGGGGAACTGTGCGGTCGGCTTGCACGGTCCGCAGGCGGGTGGCGGCCCGGGGTGCTAGAAGCCGGCCGGCTCCGTGTAGATGCCCCACTCGTCGCGCAGCACCCCGCAGATCTCTCCCAGCGTCGCCTCCGCCCGCACCGCGTCCAGCATCGGGGCGATCATGTTCGAGCCGTCGCGCGCGGCGGCGAGCATCGCGTCCAGGGCGGACCGCACCCGGGCCTCGTCCCGCGCCGCCTTGCGGTCGGCCAGGACGCGGACCTGGTCGCGCTCCACCTCGTGGCTGACCCGCAGGATCTCCAGGTCGCCGGTGACCGAGCCGTGGTGCACGTTGACGCCGACGACCCGCTTCTCGCCCTTCTCCAGGGCCTGCTGGTACTGGAACGCCGACTCGGCGATCTCGCCGGTGAACCAGCCGTCCTCGATGCCGCGCAGGATGCCCGAGGTGATCGGGCCGATCGGGTGCTGCCCGTCGGGGTGCGCCCGGGTCCCGCGCTCCTTGATCTGGTCGAAGATCTTCTCGGCCTCCGCCTCGATGCGGTCGGTGAGCTGCTCCACGTACCAGGAGCCGCCGAGCGGGTCGGCCACGTTGACCACGCCCGTCTCCTCCATGATCACCTGCTGGGTGCGCAGCGCGATCTCGGCGGCCTGCTCGCTGGGCAGGGCCAGCGTCTCGTCGAGGGCGTTGGTGTGCAGCGAGTTCGTGCCGCCGAGGATCGCGGAGAGCGCCTCGACCGCCGTCCGCACGACGTTGTTGTACGGCTGCTGGGCGGTCAGCGAGACACCGGCCGTCTGGGTGTGGAAGCGCAGCCACTGCGCCTTGTCGGTCTTCGCCCCGTACACCTCCTTCATCCAGCGCGCCCAGATCCGGCGGGCGGCGCGGAACTTGGCGATCTCCTCGAAGAAGTCGAGGTGCGCGTCGAAGAAGAAGGACAGGCCGGGCGCGAAGACGTCCACGTCGAGGCCGCGCGACAGGCCCAGCTCGACGTAGCCGAAGCCGTCCGCCAGCGTGTACGCCAGCTCCTGCGCGGCCGTCGCCCCGGCCTCGCGGATGTGGTAGCCGGAGACCGAGAGCGGCTTGTACGCCGGGATGCCCCGGGCGCAGTGCTCCATCAGGTCGCCGATGAGGCGCAGGTGCGGCTCGGGCTGGAAGAGCCACTCCTTCTGCGCGATGTACTCCTTGAAGATGTCGGTCTGGAGCGTGCCGTTGAGGACGGCCGGGTCGACGCCCTGGCGCTCGGCGGCCACCAGGTACATGCAGAACGCCGGTACGGCGGGTCCGCTGATCGTCATCGACGTGGTGACGTCGCCGAGCGGGATGTCCTTGAAGAGGACCTCCATGTCGGCGGCCGAGTCGATGGCCACGCCGCAGTGGCCGACCTCGCCCAGCGAGCGCGGGTCGTCGGAGTCGCGGCCCATCAGGGTCGGCATGTCGAAGGCGACGGAGAGGCCGCCGCCGCCCGCCGCGAGGATCATCTTGTAGCGCTCGTTGGTCTGCTCGGCGTTGCCGAACCCGGCGAACTGCCGGATGGTCCAGGTCCGGCCCCGGTAGCCGGTCGGGTGGAGCCCGCGCGTGTACGGGTACTCACCGGGCCAGCCGATCCGCTCGAAGCCCTCGTAGGTGTCGCCGGGGCGGGGGCCGTAGACCGGGTCGACCGGGTCCCCGGAGAGCGTGGTGAAGTCCGCGTCCCGCTTGCGGGCCTTGTCGTAACGGGCCTGCCAGCGTCGGCGGCCCTCCTCGATGGCGTCAGCGTCCATGCCTTCGAATTTACTAGGACGTCCTAGTAAATGTCGATGGCCGACCGCCCGCGGTTCTCCGCGGGCGGTGGGGGTTACGCCTGGGCGGTGGCCGGCGCCGGGTCCGCGACCAGGGCCTCGACCTCGCGGGAGACCTTGCGCTCGACGAAGAAGGCGGCGGTGGGAATCGTGCCCGCGAGGAGCACCCACAGCTGCTTGCCGACCGGCCACTTCGCCTTGGAGCCGAGGTCGAAGGCGAAGACGAGGTACAGCACGTACAGCCAGCCGTGGGCGATGCCGACGACCTTGGTGAAGTCCGCCGCGCCGTCCATGTCCAGCAGGTACTTGGCGACCACGCCGAGGGTCAGCAGGACGAGGAGGACACCCGTGATGTAGGCCATCGCCCGGTACCGGGTCAGCACGCTCTTTTTCATGCCTACGAGCGTAACGGCCCCCCGGACCCGATCTTGCGCCGCCCTACCGCACCCCAGAACGGCCCCGCAGGGCCCTTTGAGGGGCGCGGGGAACGGCGCGACCAGCCCGCAACCACCCGCACCCGGCCCACGGCAGCAAGGCCCTACACGTCACCGCATGGGCCCGCAGGGCCCACTCGGGGGCGCGGGGAACTGCGCGACCGGCCCACGGCAACCCGCACCCGGCACACCACGGCGAGGCGCACGCCCTACTCGTCCTCGAAGTCGCGCGCGGCAACCCGAAGGGGCCGCAGCAGCGCGAAGATCTCCCCGCACTCCTCCGCGTCGTACGCCCCGAGCCCGAAGTCCATCGCCATCAGGTCCCGCGTCGCGTTCTCGACGACCTCGCGGCCCTTGTCGGTGATGGACGCGAGCGTGCCCCGTCCGTCGTTCGGGTTGGGGCGCTTGTCGACGAGGCCGGAGCGGACCAGCCGGTCCACCGTGTTGGTGACCGAGGTCGGGTGGACCATCAGCCGCTCGCCGATCTTGGACATCGGCAACTCGCCCGCCTTGGAGAAGGTGAGCAGCACCAGCGCCTCGTACCGGGCGAAGGTCAGCCCGTACGGCTTGACGACCGCGTCGACCTCGGCGAGCAGGATCTGGTGCGCGCGCATGATCGAGGTGATCGCCCCCATCGAGGGCACCGGCCCCCAGCGCTGCTGCCAGAGCTCGTCGGCGCGGGCGATGGGGTCGAACGGGAGGCTGAGGGGCTTGGGCACGCGTCGACCTTACCGACTGGTCATATGCCGGTCAGCCCCGTCTCGAAGTTCGGTCCGTTCACCCGCCCGCCACATGCCCGGCATGGCGGTCCCCTGCGAAGAGTGACCGTTATGTCACGATTCTCGGCGTCCTGTGTACGCCCGGTGACCCCAGGGAGCCGTATGCCCCGGCCCGCCCCCCGCCGTGGAACCGCCCGGCACCGCGTCCTGCTCGCCGCCCTGCTGCTGACCGCCACGGCCGGCTGCGGGGGCTCCAGCGGGCCGGACTCCGGCCCGGCGCCCGCCGTCCAGGGCCGCTCGGGCGACGGCGCCGCCCCCGCGCCCGGCGGGCCGTTCTGGGTCGACCCGGACAGCAGCGCCGCCAAGCAGATCAAGATCTGGACGGCCCAGGGCCGCACCGCCGACGCCGAGGCGCTGCGCCGGATCGCGGACCGGCCGATGGCGGACTGGCCCGCCTGGGACGACCCGGGGCCGGGCATCGGGCGGGCGGTGGCCGGGGCCGCCAAGGAGCAGCGCACGGTACTGCTCGTGGCCTACAACATCCCGCACCGCGACTGCGGCGGGCTCTCGGCGGGCGGCGCCGCGGACAGCGACACGTACCGCACCTGGTTCGGCAGGTTCGCCGAGGCGATCGGCGACGCCCGGGCCATCGTGGTCCTGGAGCCGGACGCGGTGGCCCACATGGTCGACGGCTGCACCACCCCCGACCACTGGGACCAGCGCTACCAGCTGCTCAACGAGGCGCTCGACCGCTTCAAGAAGCTGCCCAACACCAAGGTGTACCTGGACGCGGGCAACCCGGCCTGGATCCCGGACCCGGCCAAGCTGGTCGAGCCGCTGACCCGGGCCGGGGTGGCCCGCGCCGACGGGTTCGCGCTGAACGTCTCCAACTTCCAGACCGACGACTCGGTGCGCGCGTACGGCACCAGGGTCGCCCAGGGGCTGGGCGGCAAGCACTTCGTCATCGACACCAGCCGCAACGGCGCGGGCCCGCTGCTCGACGACCGCAACCAGGCGTGGTGCAATCCGCCGGGCCGCGCGCTCGGCACGCCGCCGACCCTGAACACCGGGCAGCCGCTGCTCGACGCGTACCTGTGGATCAAGCGGCCCGGCGACTCCGACGGCACCTGCCGGGGCGGCCCGGCGGCCGGCTCCTGGTGGCCGGAGTACGCCCTGGGGCTCGCCAAGCGCGCCAAGCCGTAGCCCGGACCACGGCGGGTGCCGCGGCCCGGACCACGGCCGGGCGGGGGTGCGGGCGGCTCAGTCGACCAGCAGCCACTTGGCCTCGGACGGGGTGCCCTCGGTGTCCGTGACGAAGACCATGTACCAGCCGGGCGGCACCAGCGCCTTGTCGCGCGGCACCTCGACCGTCACCGAGTGCGCGTCCTTGGTCAGCCGCAGGTCGATGGAGCGCTGCTCGACGTCGGTGGTGTGGGTGACGGCGCTGGGCCGCATCAGCCGGGCCTTGGCGATCCGCTCCGGGTGCTGGGTGCGGAAGGTGGCGCGCCGGTCCTGGCCGACCGCCTGCGGGCCGTCGCCCAGCACCGGGCGCTTCTCCTTGTCCCGGTAGAGGTAGGGCGGGGTGTAGATCTCCATGCGCTGCTCGAACTTGCCGAGCTTGGTGTTGTCCTTGTCGCCGAAGAGCGAGTCGGAGCCGAAGGTGGCGACCCGGCCGTCGGGCAGCAGCAGCGCCTCGGAGTGGTAGTTGCGGCCGACCGTGGGGTCGGCGGCCTCGCGGAAGGCGTTGTGCGCGGGGTCGTAGAACTGGGCCCGGAGGATGTTGCTGGCGCCGCGGCCCCGGTAGTCCTCGGAGCCGCCGCTGGTGAAGACGGAGTCGTCGGGCAGGATCACGCTGTTGAGGTAGCGGGTGCCCTGCGGCAGCTCGGGTCCCTTCTTGAACGCGGGGCTGTCCTGCTTGAGGTCGATCAGCGCGGTGCGCGGCGTGGACTTCTCCGACTCGCCGACCCCGCCGCCGCCCAGCAGCATGAACCGCTGGTCCTGGGCGGGCGGTAGCAGCAGCGAACTGGCCGTCTCGGTCTGGTCGCCGTCGCCGAGGCCGCCCAGCTTGGTGAAGGTGTTGGTGGCGACGTCCCACAGACCCGGCTCGCGGCCCTTGTCGGCGGGCCCGTAGCCCGCGTTGGCGCCGGAGTAGAAGAGCTTGCCGCTCTTGGTGAGGAAGAGCGACGGATAGGTGGGGAAGTAGCGGAACGGCCCCTTGGACCACTTCTTGGTCTTCGGGTCGTAGATCTCGTTGTCGCCCGCCAGGATCGTGCCGACGTCGTCGAGCCCGGAGACCGCGAGCACCCGGCCGTCCTTGAGGGTGGTGAGCGTCGGGTACCAGCGGGCCTCCCGCATCGGGGCGACCGGGATGTACTTCTCCGCCCGGGGGTCGAACTCGTAGGCCGCCCGGATCCCCTGGAAGTCCTGCTTGTCCATGGTGATCTTCTCGGCGAGCCCGTACGTGTTGTCGGCGTCGGCGCCGGTCAGGCCCTCGATCTCGTACTGGGCCTGGTCCTTGGCCACCGACCGGGGGCCCTCGGCGACGGCCTCCACGAAGACCCGGGCCTCGGCGGCGGTGACCTTGGTCTTCCAGGGCCGCATCTGGCCGGTGGCGTAGTAGCTCACCTCGAACTCGCGCTTGGCCCGGGGCACGGTGACGTCGAACTTGGCGGCGTACTCGACGCCGGAGGGCGAGCGGAACTTGGTGCCCTTCTTGATGGTGACGGCCTTGTCCGGGTTCTCGTTCTTCACCCGCATCCCGCCGCCGGCCCGTTTGACCTGGGCGTCCAGCACCTCGTAGCGGGCGGTGCCGCCCGCGACCAGGAGACGGCCGTCGGGAAGCTGGGCGTGGCCCGAGCAGAAGAAGTCCTCGGGGGTGGGGATCTTCTTGAAGCTGTTGTCCTTGGGGTTCCACAGCACGGTGTCGAAGGAGCCCGCGTCGAACTTCTCCTGCTTGTTGCCGGAGCCCGCGATGATCAGCACCTTGCCGGTGTGCAGCAGGGCCGCGTGGATCGCGTTGGTGCGGTACTCGGAGGGGATGTCGACGGTGTCCCAGGCGCCGTACTTGCGCATGTAGTCGGGCTGGCGGATCTGGTACGCGTGGTACTGCTCCTCGGCGAAGGAGACCGCGGCGGGGGCGTTCAGCCCGGCCAGCAGCACGACGGCACCGCCGCCGAGGGCCGTCTTCTTCATCCGGGGGGAGGGGCGGTAGCGCATGGGTCAGTTCCCTCCGGTGGGGGTGGCGGCGGGTGCGGTGGCCGCCGGGGCGTCTGCGGCGAGGGCCGCCTCGGCGTCGGCGAGGGCCAGGGCGTCCCGTTTCCGCGCGGCGCGCTCGCGCACGACGGTCGCGGACCAGACGGCGACCGGGGCGAGCGCGATGGCGAGGGCGAGGACGGCCCAGGTGCGCATGGCCACGTGGGTGTGGCCGTAGTGCACGGAGGCGGCGAGCGAGGCCACCAGGACGGCGGCCCAGAACAGATGGATCCGGAAGGTCCAGAGCCGGTCGGGGCTGGCCTCGCCGCCCTTGGGGGTGACCACGAACCGCCCCCGGGTGCGCAGCACGGCCGAGCCGAGCGACTTGAGGTAGATGGGCGCGGAGAGCGCGGACATCCCCATTCCGGCGAGCCCGCCGGAGCCCTGCGGCTCGTGCGGCGAGACGTTGTGGCGCCGGTTCCAGAGGTAGAGCCCGATCTGGAGGGCGGCGGCGTCGCTGTAGAGCATCAGCCAGACGGAGGCCGAGACCTGGGTGCCGGAGGCGCCGAACCAGAGGAACAGGACGCAGGAGACGATGCCGAGCAGCCAGTTGACGGCGGTCATCGGGTAGTAGACGAGCATCAGGGTGTACGAGAGGAGCCGCCCGGGCGGGACCCGGAACAGAGCCTTCCAGTACTGCTTCAGGAGCGTCTCGTACGTACCGCGCGACCAGCGCATCTGCTGGGTGAAGAAGTCGGTCCAGGACTCCGGGCCCTCGCCGACGGCCAGCACGTCCGGGGTGTAGACCGACCGCCAGTAGTGCCCGGTCCGCGGGTTCTTGCGGCGGTGCAGCTCGAAGCCGGTGGCCATGTCCTCGGTGATCGAGTCGTAGAGCCCGCCGACCTGGCGCAGCGCGGTGATCCGCACGACGTTGTTGGTGCCGACGAACATGGGGGCGCGGTAGCGGTTGCCGGCCCGCTGGATCAGCGCGTGGAAGAGGAACTGCTGGGACTCGGCGGCCTTGGTGACGGGCGAGTGGTAGTTCCCGTAGACCTGCGGGCCGACCACGAAGGCGACGTCGGGGTCGCGGAAGTAGCCCATCATCCGCTCCAGGAACTCGGGGAGCGGCACGTGGTCGGTGTCGACCGAGGCGAAGTAGTCGTAGGCGTCGCCGTGCATGGCGAGCCAGGCGTTGTAGTTGCCGTGCTTGGTGCGGGCCTTGTGCGGGCCCTTCTTGCGGTTCCACTCGGGGACGCCGCGGCGGGTGAAGTGCCGCACCCCCAGCTCCTCGCAGAGCGCCCGCACCGCCTCGTCGTCGCCCTCGTCCAGCAGCCAGACGTCCAGCGGGCCCGTGTGGTGGACGCGGACCGCGCCCTCCAGGGTGGCCCGGACCATGGCCATGGGCTCCTTGCCGGGCACGTACGTGGTGAGGAAGGCGACCCGGGTGCCGGGCTCGGGGACCACGGGGACCGGGTCGCGGGCGACCATCGTGGCGTGGGCGATGGAGACCACGTTGACGACCATGAACAGCTCGATCAGCCCGATGGCGACGAGCATCGCGACGTCCAGGCCGACCAGCCACTCGTCGCCGCCCTCGCGCTCCACCCAGTGGGTCGGCCAGACGAGGTAGACCAGCAGGATCGCGGTGAGCACGGGTGCCAGCGTCATCAGCAGGACGGCGCGTATTCGGCGGGGCTCGTTGGAGAGCAGGCTCCGGTAGCGCACCCGGTAGCCGTTGGGGTCCGGCTCCGTGAGCGGCCCGGCCAGACGACTGTGACTCTCGTAGTCGTAGGTCTCCGACGTACTCTCCGACCGCACTGTGCCCTCCAGCTGATCGAGCAGTTAGATATCCCCACAAAAGTGGAGATTCTTCGGCGTGTCGACTGGAGTACTCCGAGTGAGCGGTTCTCGTACGGGAGGAGTGCGGCCGTTCACCGGGGGCCGGACACGGCGGAGCCCCCGGCGCCGCGCGGGGCGGCCGGGGGCTCGGAGGCGGGCCGGCGACGAGGAGTCAGGCGGAGAGGTGGCGCTCGACCGTCTCCACCTTGGAGGTGAGGCCGTCGGTGACGCCCGGGCGGACGTCGGCCTTGAGGACCAGCGAGACGCGCGGGGCGCGGGCCTCCACGGCGGCGACGGCCCGCTTGACCACGTCCATCACCTCGTCCCACTCGCCTTCGACGGAGGTGAACATGGCGTCGGTCCGGTTCGGCAGACCGGACTCGCGCACGACGCGCACGGCGTCCGCGACGTACTCCCCCACGTCCTCGCCGACGCCCAGCGGGGTGACCGAGAAGGCGACGATCACGCTCCGACCACGCCTTCCTTGCGGGCGCGGGCGGCGATCAGGGCGTCCTCGGCCTCGCGCTTGAGCTTGCGCTCGGCCACGAAGCCGCCGAACGGCAGCACGGAGAGCACGAAGAAGAGGGCGGCCGTCTTCACCGGCCACTTGGCCTTGTTCCAGGCGTCCGCCCAGAAGATCACGTAGAGGATGAAGAGGATGCCGTGGATCGCACCCATCACCGGGACGGCGTTGACGTCGGTCGTGCGCTTGAGCACCGAGCAGACGAGCAGCAGCAGGAAGGAGACTGCCTCGGGGGCCGAGACCAGCCGGAGTCGGTGGAACGCGGATGCGGTCTTGATGTCCACGGGGGCACCTTCGGTGGGAGGGGTCACTGGGCGGTTGCTTGTGAACGCGAGCACAAACGTTCCCCCATTCTGACACCGCCGGTGCGGTGATCCCGTCCGGGGTCGGGGGCGGCGGACGGGGCGCCAGGGGCCTGGCCGGGGCGGAGCCGGTGCCGCTAACGTCAGCCCGTGGCAACGTTCCGACTCCAAGGCAGCAAAGTGCTGGCCGTCGACATGACCGGGGACGCCGTCAAGGCGAAGAACGGCTCGATGGTCGCCTACGACGGCCAGATGGCCTTCAAGAAGATGTCCGGCGGCGGTGAGGGCATCCGCGGCATGGTGACCCGCCGCCTCACCGGCGAGTCCATGACCGTGATGGAGGTGAAGGGCAACGGCACCTGCTACTTCGCGGACCGGGCCTCCGAGATCAACCTCGTCTCGCTCCAGGGCGACAAGCTCTACGTCGAGGCCAGCAATCTGCTCGCCACCGACGCTGGCCTGCGCACCGGCACCACCTTCACCGGGCTGCGCGGCGCGACCCAGGGCAACGGCCTGTTCACGACCACCGTCGAGGGCCACGGCCAGGCGGCGATCATGTCGGACGGCCCGGCCGTGGTGCTGCGGGTGAGCGCCCAGTACCCGCTCTCGGTCGACCCGGGCGCCTACATCGCCCACCAGGGCAGCCTGCAGCAGCACTTCCAGTCGGGGGTGACGTTCCGCACGTTCCTGGGCGAGGGCTCGGGCGAGGCGTTCCAGATCCGCTTCGAGGGCGAGGGCCTGGTGTACGTGCAGCCCAGCGAGCGCAACACGATCGGCGGGGAGATCTGATGCCCTTCCGGGAGATCAACTCCAAGATGGTCGAGGCCACCGTGGCCCCCGGCCAGAAGATGTTCAGCCAGCGCGGCGCGATGCTCGCGTACAAGGGCGAGGTGTCCTTCACGCCCAACATCCAGGGCGGCCAGGGCGGCATCATGTCGATGATCGGGCGTCGGGTGGCCAACGAGGCCACCCCCCTGATGACGGTCGAGGGCAGCGGCACGGTGATGTTCGGCCACGGCGGCCACCACATCCAGGTGATCAACCTCGCCGGGGACACCCTGTACGTGGAGGCGGACCGGCTGCTCGCCTTCGACGGCACGCTCCAGCAGGGCACGATGTTCATGGGCTCGCAGGGCGGCGTGATGGGCATGGTGCGGGGCCAGGTGACCGGCCAGGGCCTGTTCACCACCACGCTCAAGGGGCACGGCGCGGTCGCGGTGATGGCGCACGGCGGGGTCGTCGAGCTGCCGATCGCCCCGCAGCGCCCGGTCCACGTCGACCCGCAGGCGTACGTGGCCCACCACGGCGACGTGCGCAACAAGCTGTCCACGGCGCTGGGCTGGCGGGACATGGTCGGGCGGGGCTCGGGCGAGGCGTTCCAGCTCGAACTGTCCGGCAGCGGCGCGGTGTACGTCCAGGCATCCGAGGAGAAGCTGTGAGCATCGCGCAGCCGGGCGGCCCGGCGGTCTTCGACCCGATGACGCTGCCGTGCGACGACAACGTCAACAAGTACACCTTCTGCGTGGAGCTCAAGTCGAGCCAGTGGTTCCTGCAGAAGGGCAAGATGATCGCCTACTACGGGCGCATCGACTTCAACGGCATCGGCCACGGACGCCTGGACCGGCTGCTGCGCACCAGCTTCCACTCGCCGCTGCACGCCAGCGACTGGGTGGTGGCCGAGGGCTCCGGCAAGATGCTCCTCGCCGACCGCGCCTTCGACGTCAACAGCTACGACCTGGAGGACGGCAATCTGACGATCCGGGCCGGGAACCTGCTGGCCTACCAGCCGTCGCTGGCCCTGAAGCAGTCGATCGTGCCGGGTTTCCTCACGCTGATCGGAACCGGGAAGTTCGTGGCGGCGTCCAATGGTCCGGTGGTGTTCATGGAGCCGCCGATCCGGGTGGACCCGCAGGCGCTGGTCGGCTGGGCCGACTGTCCGTCGCCCTGCCACCACTACGATCACGGCTACATGACGGGCGTGCTGGGCGGAATCCGGTCACTGACCGGGCTCGGCGGCACCTCCGGGGAGGAGCACCAGTTCGAGTTCGTGGGCGCGGGCACCGTGCTGCTCCAGTCGACCGAGGTGCTGATGGCGGAGCAGACAGCGGGGCAAGTGCCCGCGGAACCGGGCGTTCCGGGCGGCGGGGCGCCGGCCGGGGCGGGCGGGGCGGGCGGTTCGGTACCGCGTCTTCCCGGCCAGCTCGGTGACCTCCAGCGTCGCTTCGGCCTGTGAGCGGTAGTCTGCGGAGTGTGACGTCGAACGCGTGCACCCTTGCCGGGCGCTGACCACGACCCTTGTGCCTGTGCGTGCGGGGCGTCACACTCCCAGGCTTCGTTCAGAATTCAACTTCTTAGGTAGAATCCACATATGGAGACCGAGACGGCCACCAACTGGCTGACCGATAGCGAGCAGTGCGCCTGGCGTACCTATCTGGACGTCAACAGGATGCTGACGCACCAGATGGAAAAGGACCTGCAGCCGTTCGGCCTGACCAACAACGACTACGAGATCCTGGTCAACCTCTCGGAGGCCGAGGGGCAGCGGCTGCGCATGAGCGACCTCGCCGCCGCGACCCTTCAGTCCAAGAGCCGCCTCTCGCACCAGATCACGCGAATGGAGAACGCGGGGCTCGTGCGGCGGGAGAACTGCGAGTCCGACCGGCGCGGGCTGTTCGCCGTGCTGACGGACGCGGGGGTGGAGACCATGGAGAAGGTGGCGCCGCACCACGTGGCGTCGGTGCGCAAGCACTTCATCGATCTGCTGTCGAGCGACGCCCTGACGGATCTGCGGGCCTCCCTGACCCCGGTCGCGGAACACCTGCGCGGGCACCGCGGGAAGCTCTGAGGGGTTGCCCCTGCGGGGCGCGTGGGGCCCCAGCCGCTCCGCCGGGGCCTGGCCCCGGGCCCGGGGCGGGGCCGCCCCCGCACTCCGCGTCATGTGTTCACCCGCGGGCCGGTGGCGGCCGGTCGCGCAGCGACGGGGCGAAGCCCCTGGCCTGCCGGGGCTAGGCGCCCGTCAGGCCCTGGACCAGTTCGTCCGCCGCCGCGTAGGGGTCCAGCTCGCCGCCGACGATGCGGGACGCCAGCGCGTCGAGGCGGCGGTCGCCCCGCAGGTCCCCGATCCGCTCCCGCAGGGCGGTCACCGCGATCGTCTCCACCTCGCGGGACGCCCGCGAGAGCCGCCGCTCGGCCAGCACCCCGTGCTCCTCCATCCACGCCCGGTGCTTCTCCAGCGCCTCCACGAGCTCCTCGACGCCCTCGGAGCGGGCCGCCACCGTCTTGACGATCGGCGGGCGCCAGTCGCCCGGGCCGCGCGCCTCGCCGAGCCCCAGCATGTGGTTGAGCTCCCGGGCCGTGGCGTCCGCGCCGTCCCGGTCCGCCTTGTTCACCACGTACACGTCGCCGATCTCCAGGATCCCGGCCTTGGCCGCCTGGATGCCGTCGCCCATGCCGGGCGCCAGCAGCACCACCGAGGTGTCCGCCTGGGAGGCGATCTCCACCTCGGACTGGCCCACGCCCACCGTCTCCACCAGGATCACGTCGCAGCCCGCCGCGTCCAGCACCCGGATCGCCTGCGGGGCCGACCAGGCGAGGCCGCCCAGATGGCCCCGGGTGGCCATGGAGCGGATGTAGACGCCGGGGTCGGAGGCGTGCTCGGACATCCGGACGCGGTCGCCGAGCAGGGCGCCGCCGGAGAACGGCGAGGAGGGGTCGACGGCGAGCACCCCGACCCGCTTCCCGGCCCGGCGGTACGCGGTGACCAGCGCCGAGGTGGAAGTCGACTTGCCGACACCCGGCGAACCGGTCAGCCCCACCACGTACGCCCCGCCGGTCAGCGGGGCCAACTCGGCCATCACCTCGCGCAGTTGCGGGGACGCCCCCTCGACCAGCGAGATCAGCCGGGCCACCGCGCGCGGCCGGCCCTCCCTCGCACGGGCCACCAGCTCGGGGACGTCCACCATTGCCGCTCCGTTCAGTGCGTGTCGGATCTGTGCGTACGTACGCGGACGGGCCGCTACTTGCCGGGGACGCGGATGATCAGGGCGTCGCCCTGGCCGCCGCCGCCGCACAGGGCCGCCGCGCCGGTGCCGCCGCCGCGGCGCTTCAGCTCCAGGGCGAGGTGCAGCACGACCCGCGCGCCGGACATGCCGATGGGGTGGCCCAGGGCGATGGCGCCACCGTTGACGTTCACCTTTTCCGGGGACACGCCGAGGTCCTTCATTGACTGGACCGCGACCGCCGCGAACGCCTCGTTGATCTCGATGAGGTCGAGGTCGTCGACGCCGAGCCCCTCCTTCGACAGGGCGTGCCTGATCGCGTTCGAGGGCTGCGACTGGAGCGAGTTGTCCGGGCCCGCCACGTTGCCGTGCGCGCCGATCTCCGCGATCCACTCCAGGCCCAGCTCCTCGGCCTTGGCCCTGGACATGACCACGACCGCCGCCGCGCCGTCGGAGATCTGCGAGGAGGTGCCCGCCGTGATCGTGCCGTCCTTGGCGAACGCCGGGCGCAGCTTGCCCAGCGACTCGGCGGTGGTCTCCGCGCGGATGCCCTCGTCCTGGGCGAAGAGCACCGGCTCGCCCTTGCGCTGCGGGATCTCGACCGGGGTGATCTCGGCCTCGAAGAGCCCGTTCTTCTGGGCGGCGGCGGCGCGCTGGTGGGAGAGCGCGGCGATCTCGTCCTGCTCGGGGCGCCGGATGCCCAGGCGCGCGTTGTGCTTCTCGGTGGACTCGCCCATCGCGATGTTCTCGAAGGCGTCGGTCAGACCGTCGTGCGCCATCGCGTCGAGCATCTCGATCGCGCCGTACTTGTAGCCCTCGCGGGACTTGGGCAGCAGGTGCGGGGCGTTGGTCATCGACTCCTGGCCGCCCGCGACCACCACGTCGAACTCACCGGCGCGGATCAGCTGGTCGGCCAGCGCGATCGCGTCCAGGCCCGAGAGGCAGACCTTGTTGATGGTGAGCGCCGGCACGTTCATCGGGATGCCGGCCTTCACGGCGGCCTGCCGCGCCGGGATCTGGCCCGCGCCCGCCTGGAGCACCTGGCCCATGATCACGTACTGCACCTGGTCGCCGCCGATGCCGGCCCGGTCCAGCGCGGCCTTGATGGCGATCCCGCCGAGGTCGGCGCCCGAGAAGGACTTGAGCGAGCCGAGCAGCCGGCCCATGGGCGTGCGGGCGCCCGCGACGATCACTGAAGTGGTACCGGTCGTTCCAGACATGAGGCACGGCCCCTTGGGATGAGGAGTGAACGAGGGTTTACCTGAATGTACTGAGCGGTACGCGGGCCGTCACCAAGGTGCCGGTGTGATCGCGCGCACGTTGCGTAACCACCTCCCGGGGCGCTGCACTGGTCCCATGCTGACGCGCATCGACCACATCGGGATCGCCTGTTTCGACCTCGACAAGACCGTCGAGTTCTATCGTGCGACGTACGGATTCGAGGTGTTCCACTCCGAGATCAACGAGGAGCAGGGCGTACGCGAGGCCATGCTCAAGATCAACGATACGTCCGACGGGGGTGCCTCCTACCTCCAGCTCCTGGAGCCCACCCGGGAGGACTCCGCGGTCGGGAAGTGGCTGGCCAAGAACGGCGAGGGCGTCCACCACATCGCCTTCGGCACCGCCGACGTCGACGGGGACGCGGCGGCCGTCCGCGACAAGGGCGTCCGGGTCCTCTACGACGAGCCGCGGACCGGCTCGATGGGCTCCCGGATCACGTTCCTGCACCCCAAGGACTGCCACGGCGTACTGACCGAACTGGTCACCTCGGCGGCCGAGCACTGACCCCGGGATTCCCGGGCCGGTACAGTGGGCCCTTCCGGGCCGGGGTCGGGTCGGGGCCTGGGACCCACGCCCCCTTGTCGATCTGACACCATTCACCGGGGGCCCGTCCGTCGTCGGACGGTGCTCGTACGGGCAGTGTTCGCGACCAGGGTTGGGGTATCCCCTGCTCGGAGAGCTCGGGGAAGGATGGGACCGCGCAGTGCGGGGCTACGAACGCCAGGACAGCCACCGGCCTGACGACCACCTCTCGCGGTTCGAGGCCGAGATGGACCGGCTGAAGACCGAGCGGGAGAAGGCCGTCCAGCACGCCGAGGACCTCGGCTACCAGGTCGAGGTGCTGCGCGCCAAGCTGCACGAGGCGCGCCGCAACCTCGCGGCCCGCCCTGCCTACGACGCCGCGGACATCGGCTACCAGGCCGAACAGCTGCTGCGCAACGCCCAGATGCAGGCCGAGCAGCTGCGTACCGACGCCGAGCGCGAGCTGCGCGACGCCCGCGCCCAGACCCAGCGCATCCTCCAGGAGCACGCCGAGCACCAGGCCAGGCTCCAGGCCGAGCTGCACACGGAGGCGGTCACCCGCCGCCAGCGGCTCGACCAGGAGCTGGCCGAGCGGCGCGCCACCGTCGAGTCCCACGTCAACGAGAACGTGGCCTGGGCCGAGCAGCTGCGCGCCCGCACCGAGGCGCAGGCCCGCCGGCTGCTGGAGGAGTCCCGCGCCGAGAGCGAGGCGGCGCTGGCCGCCGCCCGCACCGAGGCCGCCCGGGTCGCCGAGGAGACCCGCCAACGGCTGGGCGCCGAGGCCGAGTCGGCCCGCGCCGAGGCCGAGGCGACCCTGCTGCGCGCCCGCAAGGACGCCGAGCGGATGCTGGGCGCCGCCTCCGCGCAGGCCCAGGAGGCCACCGCCCACGCCGAGCAGCTGCGCTCCTCCACCACCGCCGAGTCCGAGCGGGCGCGCCAGCAGGCCGCCGAGCTGAGCCGGGCCGCCGAACAGCGCATGCAGGAGGCCGAGTCGGCGCTGCGCGAGGCGCGCGCCGAGGCCGAGAAGGCGCTGGCCGAGGCGAAGGAGTCGGCGGCCAAGCAGCTCGCGGGCGCCGAGTCCGCCAACGAGCAGCGCACCCGTACCGCCAGGACCGAGATCGCCCGTCTGGTCGGCGAGGCCACCAAGGAGTCCGAGGCGCTCAAGGCGGAGGCCGAGCAGGCGCTCGCCGACGCCCGCGCCGAGGCCGAGCGGCTGGTCGCCGAGGCCGGTGAGAAGGCCCGCACCAGCGCGGCCGAGGACACCGCCGCCCAGCTCGCCAAGGCCGCCCGCTCCGCCGAGGAGATGCTCTCCAAGGCGTCCGCGGACGCCCAGGAGACCACCCGCAAGGCGTCCGAGGAGGCCGAGCGGATCCGCCGCGAGGCCGACGCCGAGGCCGACCGGCTGCGCTCGCAGGCCGAGGAGCAGGCCGACCAGCTCAAGGGCGCGGCCAAGGACGACACCAAGGAGTACCGGGCCAAGACGGTCGAGCTCCAGGAGGAGGCGCGGCGGCTGCGCGGCGAGGCCGAGCAGCTGCGCGCCGAGGCGGTCGCCGAGGGCGAGCGCATCCGGGGCGAGGCGCGCCGCGAGGGCGTCCAGCAGATCGAGGAGGCGGCCAGGACCGCCGAGGAGCTGCTGACCAAGGCGAAGGCCGACGCGGAGGAGCTGCGCACCTCGGCCGGGGCCGAGTCGGAGCGGGTCCGCGGCGAGGCCATGGAGCGCGCCACGACCCTGCGCAAGCAGGCCGAGGAGACCCTGGAGCGCACCCGGGCCGAGGCCGAGCGGCTGCGCGAGGAGACCGAGGAGCAGGCCGGGGCCGTCACGGCCGCCGCCGAGCGGGCCGCGGCCGAGCTGCGCGAGGAGACCGAGCGGGCCGTCGCCGCCCGCCAGGCCGAGGCCGCCGACGAGCTGGCCCGGCTGCACACCGAGGCCGAGCAGCGGCACGCCTCCGCCGAGCGGGCGCTGACCGAGGCGCGGGCCGAAAGCGAGCGGATCCGGCGCGAGGCCGCCGAGGAGACCGAGCGGCTGCGCACCGAGGCCGCCGAGCGCGTCCGTACGCTCCAGGCACAGGCCGAGCAGGAGGCCGAGCGGCTGCGCACCGAGGCCGCCGGTGACGCCTCGACCGCCCGCGCCGAGGCGGAGGGCGCGGCCGTACGGCTGCGGTCCGAGGCCGCCGCGGAGGCCGAGCGCCTCAAGGGCGAGGCACAGGAGACCGCCGACCGGATGCGGGCCGAGGCCGCCGCCGCCGCCGAGCGGGTGGGCGCCGAGGCCGCCGAGGCGCTCGCCGCCGCCCAGGAGGAGGCCGCGCGCCGCCGCCGGGAGGCCGACCAGACGCTGGAGTCGGCGCGCGCGGAGGCCGGTTCGGAGCGGGCGCAGGCCCGTGAGCAGAGCGAGGAGCTGCTGGCCGCCGCCCGCAAGCGGGTGGCTCAGGCGCAGGCCGAGGCGCAGCGGCTGGGCGAGGAGGCCGACCGGCGCGCCACCGAGCTGGTCGCCGCCGCCGAGCAGACCGCCCAGCAGGTGCGGGACTCGGTGTCGGGGCTGCGCGAGGAGGCCGAGCAGGAGATCGCCGGGCTGCGCTCGACGGCCGAGCACGTGGCCGAGCGCACCAGGAACGAGGCGCAGGAGGAGGCGGACCGGGTCCGCGCCGACGCGTACGCCGAGCGCGAGCGCGCCGCCGAGGACGCCACCCGGGTGCGGGCCCGCGCCCAGGAGGAGGCGGAGGCCGCCAAGGCGCTGGCCGAGCGGACCGTGGCGGACGCCATGGCCGAGGCGGAGAAGGCGCGTTCGGACGCCTCGGAGTACGCCCAGCGGATGCGCACGGACGCGTCGGACGCGCTGGCCTCCTCCGAGCAGGACGCGGCGCGCACCCGGGCCGACGCCCGCGAGGACGCCAACCGCATCCGCAGCGACGCCGCGAGCCAGGCCGACCGGCTCGTCGGCGAGGCGAGCGCGGAGGCGGAGCGGCTGGCCGCCGAGTCGGGCGCCGAGGCCGAGCGGCTGGTGTCCGAGGCCACCGCCGAGGCGGAGCGGCTGGTGTCCGAGGCCACCACCGAGGCGGAGCGGCTGGCCGCCGAGTCGACGGCGACCGCCGAGCGCCTCACCGCCGAGGCCCAGCGGCTGCGCGACGAGGGCCAGTCGGAGCACGACCGGCTCCTCGCCGAGGCGGGCGAGCGCGCCGAGCGCACCACTTCGGAGGCCGACACCTACGCCGAGCTCGTCACCACCGAGGCGCGGGCGGACGCGAGCGCCGCCCTGGCCGCCGCGGCGGGCGAGGCCGAGCAGACCGTGGCCGCCGCCCGTGAGCAGGCCGAGGAGCTGGTGGCCGAGGCGCGCACGGAGTCGGAGCGGCTGCTCGACGAGGCGCGCCAGGCGGCCGACAAGCGCCGTTCGGACGCGGCCGAGCAGGCCGACCAGCTCATCACCGAGGCGGGCGCCGAGGCGGAGAAGGTGCTGGCCGACGCGGGCGCGGAGGCGGAGCGGCTGCGCGCCGAGGCCGCCGAGACCGTCGGTTCGGCCCAGCAGGCCGCCGAGCGGATCCGGGCCGAGGCGGAGAAGAGCCGCGCCAAGACCGAGGAGGCCGCGGAGCGGACCCGTACCGAGGCCCGCGAGGAGGCGGACCGGCTGCTGGACGAGGCCCGTACGGCCGCGGCCAAGCGGCGTGCGGACGCGGCCGAGCAGGCCGACACCCTGGTCGCCAAGGCGCAGGAGGAGGCGCTGCGCGCCGCCACCCAGGCCGAGGAGCAGGCCGACACGATGGTGGGCGCGGCCCGCAAGGAGGCCGAGCGGATCGTCGCCGAGTCGACCGTCGAGGGCAACTCCCTGGTGGAGAAGGCCCGTACGGACGCGGACGAGCTGCTGGCCGGGGCGCGCGCCGACGCGACCGCCATAAGGGAGCGCACGGAAGAGGTCCGGGCGCGCACCGAGGCGGACATCGAGGAACTGCACGAGCGGGCCCGGCGCGAGAGCGCCGAGCAGATGAAGACGGCCGGGGAGCGCGTCGACAAGCTGGTGAAGGCGGCGACCGAGCAGACGGCGGAGGCCGAGGCGAAGGCCAAGGAGCTGCTGTCGGACGCCAACTCCGAGGCGAGCAAGGTGCGGATCGCCGCGGTCAAGCGCGCCGAGTCGCTGCTCAAGGAGGCCGAGACCAAGAAGGCCGAGCTGATCCGCGAGGCGACGAAGCTGCGCGACGACGCGGAGGCGCAGGCGCGGAGCACGGTCGACGAGGGCAAGCGCGAGCTCGAAGTGCTGGTCCGGCGCCGTGCCGACATCAATGCGGAGATCTCCCGTGTCCAGGACGTACTTGAGGCGTTGGAGTCTTTCGAGGCTCCGTCCTCCGGCGGCAAGGCGGGCGGCAAGGAGGCGGCCAGAGCGGGTGCGTCGGCCGGGGGTACCCGTTCGAGTGGCAAGTCGTCGGAGGGCTAGCCACTCAAAAGGCTGGACATTCTCCAGATCAAACGGGCATACGCTCGATGACACGCCGCCTGGGCCCCTAGGATTCCCCCTATCACCTCACCGGTCTCATTCGACAGGAACCCCATGAGCGACACTTCCTCCCCCTTCGGCTTCGAGCTCGTGCGGCGTGGTTACGACCGCGGTCAGGTGGACGACCGCATTACCAAGCTCGTCGCCGACCGTGACAGCGCTCTGGCACGGATCACTTCTCTGGAAAAGCGCATCGAGGAGCTCCACCTCGAAACGCAGAACGCCCAGGCCCAGGTGAGCGACGCGGAGCCGTCGTACGCCGGACTCGGCGCGCGGGTCGAGAAGATCCTCCGTCTCGCCGAGGAAGAGGCGAAGGACCTGCGCGAGGAGGCCCGCCGGGCCGCCGAACAGCACCGCGAGCTGGCCGAGTCGGCGGCCCAGCAGGTGCGCAACGACGCGGAGTCGTTCGCCGCCGAGCGCAAGGCGAAGGCGGAGGACGAGGGCGTCCGCATCGTCGAGAAGGCGAAGGGTGACGCCTCCACGCTGCGTTCCGAGGCGCAGAAGGACGCGCAGTCCAAGCGCGAGGAGGCGGACGCCCTCTTCGAGGAGACCCGCGCCAAGGCCGCGCAGGCGGCGGCCGACTTCGAGACGAACCTCGCCAAGCGCCGCGAGCAGTCGGAGCGCGACCTGGCCTCGCGCCAGGCGAAGGCGGAGAAGCGTCTCGCCGAGATCGAGCACCGCGCCGAGCAGCTCCGTCTGGAGGCCGAGAAGCTGCGTACGGACGCGGAGCGCCGGGCCCGTCAGACGGTGGAGACGGCACAGCGCCAGGCCGAGGACATCGTGGCCGACGCCAACGCCAAGGCCGACCGCATCCGTTCGGAATCCGAGCGCGAGCTGGCGGCGCTCACCAACCGCCGCGACTCGATCAACGCGCAGCTGACCAACGTCCGCGAGATGCTGGCGACCCTCACGGGCGCGGCGGTCGCGGCGGCCGGCTCGCCGGTCGACGACGAGCCGGTCTCCCGCGGCGTCCCGGCGCAGCAGTCCCGCTAGTCCCGTTGGCGCCGCAGCCTCTCCCCCGTGGGCTGCGTACGTACGGTCCAGAGCCCCCCGCCACTCCAGTGGCGGGGGGCTTTGTCCGCCTTTAGCGTGGCGACATGATCGAGCTAGCGGGCCTCACCAAGCGCTTCGGTTCCAAGATCGCGGTCGACCATCTGTCGTTCCAGGTCAGACCGGGCGTGGTGACCGGCTTCCTGGGCCCGAACGGCGCCGGCAAGTCCACGACCATGCGCATGATGCTCGATCTCGACAACCCGACCGACGGCACCGTGCGCATCGACGGGCGGCACTACCGCGACCTGGACGAGCCGCTGAAGTACATCGGCGCGCTGCTCGACGCCAAGTCGATGCACGGCGGTCGCAGCGCCTACAACAACCTGCTCTGCCTGGCCCAGTCGAACCGGATCCCGGAGCAGCGGGTGGCGGAGGTCCTGGACACGGTGGGTCTGACGGCCGTGGCGAGGAAGAAGTCGAAGGGCTTCTCGCTGGGCATGGGGCAGCGGCTGGGAATCGCCTCCGCGCTGCTCGGCGATCCCGAGATCCTGATGTTCGACGAGCCCGTCAATGGTCTGGACCCCGAGGGAATTCACTGGATCCGGAATCTGATGAAAGCGCTGGCCGCGGAGGGCAGAACGATCTTCGTTTCGTCTCATCTGATGAGCGAAATGGCGCTGACGGCGGATCACCTCATCGTTATCGGGCAGGGCCGACTGCTCGCCGATACATCGATGGCGGATTTCATCCGGCAGAATTCGCGGAGTTTCGTACGGCTCCGCTCCCCCCAGTGGGAGCACCTGCTCGACGTATTGGCCGGGGCCGGGATCGGAGTGGTCCAGACCGCCGACGGCGCGCTGGAGGTCGAGAACGGCCGGATCGAGAAGCTCGGCGAACTGGCCGCTCAGCACCAGATCGTGCTGCACGAGCTCTCCGGCCAGCAGGCTTCGCTGGAAGAGGCGTTCATGCAGATGACGGCCGGTTCGGTGGAGTACCACGCGCACTCGGAGACCGGCTACGCCCCGCCGCCGCAGACCCCTGCCGCACCCGAGTGGGGGGCGAGCTACCGGGCCCGCACCGAGGGCGCGGCGGCGCCCCACGAGGAGGTCTGACATGGCTGCCGTGCCGGCCGTCCTCCGGTCCGAGTGGACCAAGATCCGTACGGTCTCCTCCACCTCCTGGACCCTGGTCAGCGCGTTCGTCGTCACGGTCGCGGTGAGCGCGGCGCTGTGCGCGCTGATGAAGTCGCAGTTCGACGACCTCAAGCCCGCCGAGCGCGCCACCTTCGACCCCACCTTGATCAGCTTCTCCGGGATGGTGCTGGGCCAGCTGGCGATGGTGGTGTTCGGCGTGCTCGTGGTCGGCACCGAGTACAGCTCGGGCATGATCCGCACCTCGCTCGCCGCCGTGCCGAAGCGCGCCACCTTCCTGTTCGCCAAGCTCGCGGTGGCCACCGGGCTGGCGCTGGCGGTGGGCATGGCCACCAGCTTCCTGTCGTTCTTCCTCGGCCAGGCGCTGCTCGGCCCGCACCGCACCTCCATCGGCGAGCCGAACGTGCTGCGGGCGGTCTTCGGCGCGGGCCTCTACATGGCGCTGATCGCGCTCTTCTCGATGGGCGTGGCCACCATGCTGCGCAGCTCGATGCTCTCGCTCGGCATCCTGATGCCGTTCTTCTTCCTGGTCTCGCAGATCCTGTCGGCGGTGCCGGGCGCCAAGAAGGTGGCCCGCTACTTCCCCGACCAGGCCGGATCCAAGATCATGCAGGTGGTCCCGGACGCGATGAACAGCGAGCCGCCGCCCTACGGGCCCTGGGCGGGCCTGGGGATCATGTCACTGTGGGTGATCGCGGCGCTCGCCGGAGGCTATCTCGTACTGCGCCACCGCGACGCCTAGCCACTCGGCGACACCACTTTGACCTGCGTGAACGCAGGGCCGTGACCGTCCAGAGGTAACGAATCGGCGCTCTCCTCGCTTCGCCGGAACCGTAAAGTCCTGGATAAGCTCCTCACTCATACGGGGGCACCCCGGCCGCAGCGGCCGGCCAACCGCCCCGACGACCCACACCGTCGATGGGGCTGGAGAATGATCGAGGCAGTCGGCCTGACGAAGCGCTACGGCGCCAAGACAGCCGTGTACAACCTTTCCTTCCAGGTGCGGCCCGGTGCCGTCACCGGCTTCCTGGGGCCCAACGGCTCCGGCAAGTCGACGACCATGCGCATGATCCTCGGCCTGGACCAGCCCACCGCCGGCCACGTCACCATCGGCGGCCACCCCTTCCGCACGCTCCCCAACGCGCCCCGCCAGGTCGGCGCGCTGCTGGACGCCAAGGCCGTGCACGGCGGCCGGAGCGCCCGCAACCACCTGCTCTCGCTCGCCCAGCTCTCCGGGATCCCGGCCCGCCGGGTCGACGAGGTGCTCGGTGTCGTCGGCCTCCAGGAGGTCGCGGCCAAGCGCTCCAAGGGCTTCTCGCTCGGCATGGGCCAGCGGCTCGGCATCGCCGCCGCGCTCCTCGGCGACCCCCAGGTGCTGCTCTTCGACGAGCCGGTCAACGGCCTCGACCCCGAGGGCATCCTGTGGGTGCGCAACCTGATGAAGCGGCTCGCCGCCGAGGGCCGGACCGTCTTCGTCTCCTCGCACCTGATGAGCGAGATGGCGCTGACCGCCGACCACCTCATCGTGATCGGCCGCGGCCAGCTGCTGGCCGACATGAGCGTCAAGGACTTCATCTCGCACAACTCCGCCGACTTCGCGCGCGTGCGCACCCCGGAGGCGGACGGCCGCGAGAAGCTGACGGCCGCCCTCACCGAGGCCGGCGGCCAGGTCCTGCCCGAGCCGGACGGCGCCCTGCGGGTGACCGGCCTCGCGCTGCCGCGCATCAGCGACCTCGCCCACGGCGCGGACGTACGCCTGTGGGAGCTCTCGCCGCACCAGGCGTCGCTGGAGGAGGCGTACATGCGGATGACCCAGGGCGCGGTGGACTACCGCTCCACCAGCGACCAGAAGGCCGGGCTGATGCAGCCCGTGGCGCCGGGCCGGCTGCCGCCGCCCGCCATTCCCGAGGTGCCGACGCAGGGCTGGTACGCCCCGCCGCCGCCCGGACAGAACCCGTACGCCCCGGCGCCGGGCCAGGCGCCGCACGCCCCGGCCCCGGGCCCGTACGCGGCCCCGGCGGCGCACCCGGCCCCCGCCGCGCCCGCGCAGGCGCCCGCGCCCGCCCCGGCCGCGCCCCCGGCCGTCCCCGCCGCTCCCCCGGCGCAGCCGCCCGCCCCTTCCCTGACCAAGCCCGAGGACGCCCGATGACCAGCCCCTACCAGCAGCCCGTACCGGGTGCGCCGCTCGGGACGTACACCTCGCCGATCCCGGTGCGGCCCGCCACCCTCGGCGACGCGGTCGCCTCCGAGTGGACCAAGATCCGCTCGGTCCGCTCCACCATGTGGACGCTGGGCGTGCTGATCGTGCTCGTGCTCGGCATCGGTCTGCTCACGGTCGTCGCGGTCAACGCCTCCAGCGCCGACATGAAGGACACCCCGGTGCTCAGCCTGGGCTTCTACGGCGTGCTCCTCGGCTCCATCTGCGTGATCACGCTCGGCGTGCTGACCATCGCCTCCGAGTACGGCACGGGCATGATCCGCACGACGCTGACCGCCTGCCCCAGCCGGGCGCGGATCCTCGCCGCCAAGTCGCTCGTCTTCTTCCTGCTGTCGTTCGTCATCCTGCTGGTGACGACCGGTCTGGTGGCCCTGCTCCAGAGCGGGATGGTCACCACCGGCGAGACGCCCGGCGGCGGCGAGATGTTCAAGGCGACCGTCGGCGTCTCGCTGTACGTCTCGACGCTCGGACTGCTCTCGCTGGCGATCGGCGCGCTGATCCGGCACTCGGCGGGCGCCATCACCGTGATGATCGGTGTGGTGCTGCTCCCGCTGGTGCTCGCGCTCTTCATGTTCGCGCAGTCGCTGGACTCGGTGCGCCAGGCCCTGTTCGAGTACTCGATCCCGAGCCAGCTGGCCGTCTTCTACGGCGCCTCGGTGAGCGACTCCGGCCCCACCGGCTGGACGCCGCTGCTGATCCTGGGGGCCGTGACGGCGGCGGCGCTCGGCGGCGCGTTCGCCTCCCTGAACAGCCGGGACGTCTGACCCGGCCCCCCGGTACCTGCTAGTACCTCGGCGCGTTCCTGGACCGCTGCACCCTGCTGGTGCGGCGGTCCTTCGCGTTCCAGCACGCCTTGTGCCAGTGGCGGCGGTCGTCCACGCCGCCGTACTCCGGCCACGCCACCACGTGCGGGACCCCGGCCGGGATCTCCTGGTCGCAGCCCGGGCAGCGGTACCGCTTGCCGCCCGCGCTCGCGCCGCTGACGTGCCGTACGGACCACTCCTCGTCCTGGTACGTCTCGCTGCGCTGGAGGCCGTAGCGCTCCCCCGCGGCGCCGGCGGACTCGGTCGGCTGGTCGCCGCCCTTGGGGCGGTTGCGGCGCGGGGACACGGAAACACCTCACGGGGCCGGGCGGACGGACTGCTCCCAGCGTAGGGCCACCCGGCCCGGGTACCCGACCCGCACGGGCGTGGGACGGTAACTCGTACGGGGGACTTTTAGCGGACTATCGCAAGAAATTCGTGCCGGGCCGTGCCTTTGGCACTTGTCAGACGTTGTTGCCGGTAGCAGGGGGAGCCGCGTCGGCCGCGAGGAGGCAGAAGGCGATGCGCGTCGGAACGTTTGTACTGGCAGCCCAGTTCCCGGGTCAGGGGCCGGGGGAAGCGCTGCACCGGGCGGTGCGGTCCGCGGAAGTGGCCGAGGAGGCGGGCCTCGACGCGGTCTGGCTCGCCGAGCACCACTTCGTTCCGTACGGGGTGTGCCCGTCGGCGGTGACCCTGGCGGCGCTGCTGCTCGGGCGCACCCGGCGGATCCGCGTCGGGACGGCGGTGAGCGTGCTGCCGAGCGCCCACCCGGTGGCGCTCGGCGAGCAGGCGGCGCTGCTGCACCTGACGTCCGGCGGCCGGTTCTCGCTCGGGGTGGGCCGCGGCGGGCCGTGGGTCGACCTGGAGGTCTTCGGCTCGGGCCTGCGGGCGTACGAGGAGGGCTTCCCGGAGTCCCTGGACCTGCTGCTGCGCTGG
The DNA here is from genome assembly GCF_041080675.1 of Streptomyces sp. cg36. Lineage (NCBI taxonomy): Bacteria > Bacillati > Actinomycetota > Actinomycetes > Kitasatosporales > Streptomycetaceae > Streptomyces > Streptomyces cyclosori. The sequence continues at coordinate 2,583,406 of NZ_CP163520.1, forward strand.
CTCACCGAGCCCCGCGTCGCCAGCCTGGGCGAACGGTTCACCTTCCGGGAGGTCCCGGTGGTGCCCCGGCCCGACGAGCTGCTGGCGGACGGCCCGGCGGGCCCCGAGGTCATCGTGGCCTGCACCTCGCCGAACAGCGTGCGGCTGGCCGCCGAGCGCGGGCTGCCGATGCTGCTCGGCATGCACTGCGGGGACGACGAGAAGGCGGAGATGGTCGCCCTGTGGCGGTCGCACGCACGGACCTGCGGGATCGCACCGGAGACCGTGGCCGCGGCGCCGCACGTGTCGGCCGGGGTCGCCCAGATCGGGGACCACCGCGCCCAGGCGTCCGAGGCGCTCCTGAAGGCGATGCCGGGGTGGCTGAAGCAGGGGCTGGACGCGCATGTGACGGTCGACGGCCGCCACCGCGCGATGCGCGACCCGGTGGCGTACACGGAACTGCTCTGCGACCTCCACCCGGTGGGCCCACCGCGCTTCGCGGCGGACCGCATCGCCCGGACGGCCGAGAAGACGGGCATCACGCGCTTCGCCTTCCTCGTGGAGGGATCGGGCGACCTGGCGGCGACCGAGGAGAACGTACGGCGGCTGGGCGCCGAGGTGCTGCCGCTGCTGGGGTGAGGGTGGGCCCGGAGAGCAGGGGGACGGGCGCTCACCACGACGGCGGGTCGGCAAGAGGCCCCCGCTCCGCACCAGTTGGACCTCCCGCGATGCGGAGCGGCGGCGAAGGCGTCAGCAGTCCCGCAGCTCCGGCGACTGGTTGAGCAGCTGGCCCCGCACCGAGGTGAAGCGGGCGAGCCGCTCGTCGACGGAGGGGTCCAGGGGGAACACCGCGACACGGTGGCAGTTCTGGAACGCCAGGCGGACACCGAAGTGCCGCTGAAGAGAACCGCGGATGGCGTCACTCGCCAGCGCGCGCAGCAACTGGCCGCGGGCCTGCTCGTCCGGCGGCGGCGTCTGGTTGTCGGCGAACTCTCCGCCGTCCACCTTCAGCTGGGCCACCAGCGAGCTGATCATCTCCCATGCGTACGGCAGGGAGGTCCGGACGCAGTCGACGAAATCCGCTTCGTCGACCTCGCCTCGCTCGGCCTGTTCGAGTAGGGCCGGTGAGACGTCGAGCGACATGGTTTCTCCTCTCGCGACCCCGAAAAGGGGTCTTACGGCCAGGGACGGGGGAACAAAGTCGGCCACGCAGCGTGCTTGGCCGACAACGTCCCGCTTATACGGTAGGGGTGGCATGGGGGCTGCGACAGGTACTTGGCACGTAACCGGCCAATAACGAACAGTGCTTTGCCGGACGAATCGCGTTCGGCGGGGGGATTCGAGTAGCGTTGCCGACCATGCGTCTCGTCATCGCCCGCTGCTCCGTCGACTACGCGGGCCGCCTCACCGCCCATCTGCCCTCCGCCACCCGGCTGATCCTCGTGAAGGCGGACAACAGCGTCTCCATCCACGCGGACGACCGGGCGTACAAGCCCCTCAACTGGATGTCTCCGCCCTGCACGCTCAAGGAGGGGACCGGGGACGACGAGGGCGTCTGGACCGTGGTGAACAAGGCGGGCGAGAAGCTCATCATCACGATGGAGGAGATCCTCCACGACACCTCGCACGAGCTCGGCGTGGACCCGGGTCTCATCAAGGACGGCGTGGAAGCGCACCTCCAGGAGCTGCTCGCGGACCGGATCGAGACGCTCGGCGAGGGGTACACCCTCATCCGCCGCGAGTACCCGACGGCGATCGGGCCGGTCGACATCCTGTGCCGGGACGCCGACGGGGCGACCGTCGCGGTCGAGATCAAGCGGCGCGGCGAGATCGACGGGGTCGAGCAGCTGACCCGCTACCTCGAACTGCTGAACAGGGACCCGCACCTGGCGCCCGTACGGGGCGTGTTCGCGGCCCAGGAGATCAAGCCGCAGGCCCGCGTACTGGCGACGGACCGCGGCATCGGCTGTGTGGTGCTCGACTACAACGCCATGCGAGGAATCGAGGACGACAAGCTCCGCCTGTTCTAGCCCCCGCCCAGTTCCGCCCGCCCCTGAAGGGGCGGGCGGGCCCTGAAGGGGCGCGGGGAACTGCGCGAGAAGCGTCCACGGCCCGCAGACGGCATCGGGTTTGAGGGGCGCGGGGAACTGCGCGACCGACCCCCACCGGCCCGCAGCCGACGAACCGGCCGCCCGCCCGAGGGCTTTCGGGAAGGGGCGGGGCGGGGCCTACGCCGTAGGCGACGCCGCCCCACTGGGACTGGCCCCACCCGAAGACGCCGCACCGGACGCCCCACCCCCCGAAGTCCCACCCGTACCCCCGGCGGACGCCCCACCCGAGGTGGTCGTCTCCCCACCACTCTGCCCCCCGGTGGAGGACGCACCGCCCGCGGAAGGCCCGCCGGTGGTGGGCCCGGACGTGGTCGGCCCCCCGGTGGCCGACGGGGACGTCGACGGCAACGGCTTGCCGGACGGCGTGGGCGGCCCGGTGGGCGTCTTGGTGGGCGGCTTCGTCGGCGGCTTCGTCGGGGTCTTGCCCGGCGACGTGGACGGCTTCCCCGACGGCGTGGCCGGGGAGGACGCGGACGACGACGGGGAGTCCGGGGCCGACGGGCCCGTGCCCGGAGTGGCCGAGTGCGGGCGCCCCGGCCGCGTCGGACCACCACCGGACCGGTGCGTGGCCCCCGGCGTCCCCGGACTGTCCGCCGGAAGCCCCCCACTGCCGTCGTCCTCGTTGGCCGACTGCTGCTGGCGGACCTTGTCGCCGGGCGAGTCGGAGCCGTCGGACGACGTCGCGCCGAGCGTGACCACCGTGCCCAGGACCGCCGCCAGCAGCGCCCCCGCGCCCGCCGCGACCAGATTGCGGCGCGTCCCGGTGAACAGGGTGCGCCGGACCGGCCCGGTGGCCGCCCGCGGGGTCACCAGGGTCGCGGTGGTGTCCGGCCGCGGCGGGGGCGGCGCGGGTACCCCGGCGGGCGGGGACTGGGACTCCTCGTAGCGGGCCGCGGGCACCTCGTCGCCCGCCGGGGTGCGCCCGCCGGAGACGACGGGCCCGCCGGAGCGGTCCTCGACGAGGGCGAGGGCCCGGCGCCCGGCGACCGTGCCGCGCTTGTCGGAGAGCGCGCCCTTGAGCCCGATGGACGCCTCCAGTTCGGCGCGGGCGCGGTCGACGTTCCCGGCGCAGAGGGCGAGGACGCCGAGTTCGTGGTGGAAGTACGCCTCCTCGGCCACCTCTCCGGTGAGCCGGGCGGCGGCCGAGCCGATCCGCAGGGCCCGCTCCCAGGCGCCCCAGTGCAGCCCGGCCGCGAAGGCGGGCGCCGCGCTGCGGGCGAGCCGGACGGCCGTGCCCGGGTGCCCGGCGTCGCCGCCGGGGACCAGCGCGGCGAGGGCGGCGAGCACCGAGTCGGCCTCGGCGGCGGCCCGTTCGGGGGTCACCGAGGGGTGGCCGGTCCACCAGGCGTAGTGCTGGGCGGCGGTGTGCGCGCGTTCGTCGGCGCCCTCGTCGTACCCCGCGTCCTCCAGCTGGGCGAGGACGCCCGCGGCGAGCCGGTAGCGCGGCCCGGCCGGGGAGAGCAGGGAGCAGCCGAGGAGTTCGCCGAGGGCCGCGTCGGCGTGGGTGTCGCCGATGAGCGCGGGCAGGTGCGCCTGGTGCGGGACCTCGCCGCCGAGCGCGACGGCGAACCGCAGGGTCTCCCGGGCGGCCGGGCTGAGCCGGGCGGCGAGCGGGGCGGCGGGTGCGGCGCCCTCGCCGAGGGAGGGCAGCGGCACCTCGCGGCCCTCGGCGGAGAAGACGGAGAGGTCGCCGGGCTCCTCCACGGGCAGCCCGAACTCGTCGAGGGGCAGGCCGTGGCCGCGCAGGGCGTCGCGCTGCCGCAGCAGGGCCCCGGCCTGGGCGAACCGCAGGGGCAGGCCCTCCGACTCGAACCAGAGGTCGCCCGCCCAGTTGGCCTCCTCGTCGGTGAGGGGCCGGTCGACGGCCTGTTCCAGGAGTTCCAGGGAGGCGCCGCGCCCGAGCCCGGCGAGGAAGACCTCTTCGAGGTGCGACTCGGCGGGCGGCGAGGCCACTTCGGGGGTGGCGGCGAGGAGGAAGGCGCACTCGGGGGCGGCGGCGAGCAGCTCTTCGAGGGCGGCGCCGCCGAACTCCAGGTCGTCGACGAGGACGACGGCCCCGATCTCCCGCACCTGGTCGAGGAGTCCGGCCCGGTCGGGGCGGTGGAGGGGGGTGCGGTAGACGGCGGCGTAGAGCTCGTGCAGGAGTTCCTGGGGGGTGCGGCGGTGGCCGTTGAGGCGGACGACGCCGTCGGGCGCGAGCCGGGCGCAGTCGCCGGCCACGGCGTCGAGCAGGATCGTGCGCCCGGCTCCGGCGGGTCCGGTGAGCCGTACCGAGCGGCCCCGGCCGAGCAGCCGCACCAGGCGCTCGCGCTCCTCGCCGCGCTCCAGGAGTACGGGGGCGGGGGCCGCGGGTCCGGCGGGTACGGGCGGGCGCAGGGCGCGTTCGCGTTCGGCGCGCTCGTCGGGGGTGCGGCGCTGGGCGCGGCCGGGTATCTCGCCGGGCGGGCACGCCTCGATCTCGCTGCCGTCGACCGGGTTGACGGTGAGCAGGAAGTCGCCGCAGACCAGCCGTGCGGTGCGGGCGGGGCCGGTGGTGCGCGGCCCGCTCTCGCGGCCGAGGTCGGGGGCCGCGGCGTCGCGGTCGCGCGGCCGGCCCTTGGTGCCCGGGTCCGCGGTGTCCGAGCCGTTCCGCTCGTGGTCGAACTCTTCCGGTCCCCGGTTGTCCTTCGGGTCCATGGTGAAAGCCCCCCAGATGCGCGTGCGAAACCTTGCCCCTCCCGGCCGCTACGCACTCCGCCGTCGCTCTGGTCCGGTACCCGCCGCAGGGATGTCGACCGGCGGGAGACCGCACCCTAAACCTTCGCCCAGTATCTCCGAACGGGCGGGGTGCCGACCCGCCCAGAGCGTCACGGTCCGGTGAGGATTGCGTGCGGAGGACCGGCTTCCACATCCCGCGCACAAGTTGCGCACAGGCTCCGCTCAAGACGGCCGTACGAAGGTCATGAGCCGGGACGCGGGCGCCCGCCGGACTCCGCGCGGCAGGCGTACGCCGCGCACCGCGCGCGTCCCCGCGCTCGGCACCCGCCGCGCGCTCACACGCGCGGCAGTGCCTCCGCGGCGATGCCGCCCTCGATGGCGAGGATGCGGTGCAGCCGGGTCGCCACCAGCAGCCGCTGCATCTGGGGCGGCACGCCCCGCAGCACCAGCCGCCGTCCGCAGCGCCCGGCCCGCCGGTGGGCGCCCATGATGACGCCGAGACCGGTGGCGTCCCAGGAGTCCAGTTCGGTCAGGTCGAGCACCAGGTCGCCGGCGCCGTCGTCGACGGCCGAGTGCAGGACCGTACGGGCGTCCGCCGCGCTGCGGACGTCGAGGCGGCCCCCGACGACCAGCTCGACGTGGTCGCCCCTGATGTGCATATGAACTCCCCGGAGTGCTCCGTATACCTGTCTGTCTGTCGTCTCTTACTGCACCAACTGACTGCACAGACCGCGGTGAAGTTGCCGTCTGTAAGCGAACCGATACCTAATTCACCCCATGGAGTGACGCTGGAGCGGGGGGAGGTGAACGGGGGCCGGTTCAGTGCTTGTAGAAGCCCTGCCCGCTCTTGCGGCCGATGTCACCGGCGTCAACCATCCGGCGCATCAGCTCCGGCGGGGCGAACTTCTCGTCCTGCGACTCGGTGTAGATGTTGCTCGTGGCGTGCAGCAGGATGTCCACGCCGGTGAGGTCGGCGGTGGCCAGCGGGCCCATCGCGTGGCCGAAGCCCAGCTTGCAGGCGAGGTCGATGTCCTCGGCGGTGGCCACGCCCGACTCGTACAGCTTGGCCGCCTCGACGACCAGCGCCGAGATCAGCCGGGTGGTGACGAAGCCCGCCACGTCGCGGTTGACGACGATGCAGGTCTTGCCGACCGACTCGGCGAACTCCCGTGCGGTGGCCAGGGTTTCGTCGCTGGTCTTGTAGCCGCGTACCAGCTCGCAGAGCCGCATCATCGGGACCGGCGAGAAGAAGTGGACGCCGACGACCCGCTCCGGGTTCTCGGTGGCCGCCGCGATCTTGGTGATCGGGATGGCGGAGGTGTTGGAGGCCAGCACGGTGTCCGGGCGCACGATCTTGTCGAGCGTACGGAAGATGTCGTGCTTGACCTCCAGCTTCTCGAAGACGGCCTCGACGACGATGTCCACGTCGGCGGCGGCGTCCAGGTCGGTCGTGGTGGTGATGCGGGCGAGCGCGGCCTCCGCGTCCTCGGCGGCCAGCCTGCCCTTGGCGACGAACTTGTCGAAGGAAGCCCTGATGCCGTCGGTGCCCCGGGTGAGCGCCTCATCGGTGACGTCGCGCAGCACCACGTCCCAGCCCGCCTGCGCGGAGACCTGCGCGATGCCCGAACCCATGAGTCCGGCCCCGATGACGGCGAGCTTCCTGGCCACTTCACACCCCTTTGACGGCTTACCTATACGGCTCTCCGGCGGAGGCTATCGGCCGTGAGGCGTCTTGGGAGCCGTAAGAGATGCGCGTCACGTCTCGGATGACGGACATCACACCAAGACGGGTGAGCGGGGTCTCACCGGGGGTCCGTTCGCCCCAATTAGGCTGGCCCCATGGTCAATCTGACGCGCATCTACACCCGCACCGGCGACAAGGGCACCACGGCGCTGGGCGACATGAGCCGCACCCCCAAGACGGATCTGCGGATCTCGGCGTACGCGGACGCGAACGAGGCGAACGCGGTGCTCGGCACGGCGATCGCGCTCGGCGGGCTCGACGAGGAGGTCGTACGGGTCCTCACCCGGGTGCAGAACGACCTGTTCGACGTGGGCGCGGACCTGTCGACGCCGGTGGTGGCGGACCCCAAGTACCCGCCGCTGCGGGTCGAGCAGTTCTATGTGGACCGGCTGGAGGAGGACTGCGACCGCTTCAACGAGCGGCTGGAGAAGCTGCGCAGCTTCATCCTCCCCGGCGGCACCCCGGGCGCGGCGCTGCTGCACCAGGCGTGCACGGTGGTGCGCCGCGCCGAGCGGTCCACCTGGGCGGCCCTTGAGGTGCACGGCGAGACGATGAACCCGCTGACCGCCACCTACCTCAACCGCCTCTCGGACCTGCTGTTCATCCTGGCGCGCACGGCCAACGGGGAGACCGGGGACGTGCTGTGGGTGCCGGGCGGCGAGCGCTAGCACCCGGCCGACGGACGGCGGCCGGGCGGCGGGCGTCGGGCGGCGGGGCCCGGCCGGCGGTCAGCGGTCAGCGGTCAGCGGTCAGCGGCGCGAGCGGGCCGCCTCCACCTTCTTCGGGAACAGCGTGTAGCTCACCGCGATGACCAGGTTGATGCCGATCAGCCACAGCATCCGCTGCTGCCACATCCGCAGCGAGCTCACGTCGCCGTCGCCGCCGACATACCAGACCCCGGCCTGGAGCAGGGCGATCGCGAGGACGGCGGCGAGCGTCCAGCGCCCGGCCGTCCGCCACTCGTACGCCGTGCGGGCCGCGCCGCCCGCCGGGGCCTTGGCCGGGGGCGGGCCGCCCGCGAAGCGGTGGGCGAACCGGGCGTCGGCCCACTTCACCATGGAGTGGCCCATCGCCACCGAGAAGCCGATGTACACGGCGGCGAGCCCGTGCTTCCAGTCCGGGTCGGCGCCGTTCTTGAGGTCGATCACGGTGACCACCAGCAGCAGCGCCTCCAGCAGCGGTTCGCAGAGCAGCACGGCCACCGACGCCCGGGGCATCTTCGCGAAGTAGCGCAGCGCCAGGCCGCCGGCCAGCAGCACCCAGAAGCCGACCTCGCAGACGACGATCAGTGTGACGATCACGGTGTTCCCCTTGCTCGACCCGCCCGGCCCCTCGTTTTCCGGACCTGTCTCCAGCGTCGGCCCGCGACCTGCCGCGATCGTCGTCGCCAGTGAGGAACCGGCACTGCATCCTTCGATGTAGTCCGGTGCGCCCGCAATGGGCCGATGCGGGGAAGCCCACGCCCCCGACCAGGTGTTTCATGGGTACGTGACCCGCTTTCCCCGCCCGCACCACCACGATGTGACGATCGCCGCCGTCGGCCTGCTCGGCGGTGTCACCGGCTGGGCGCTGGGGCTGCGCACCCAGGGCGGGCTGATCGGCGGCCCGGCGGTGCTGGTCCCGCTGACAGTGATGGCGGCCCTGGAGCTGCTGCGCCGGACCGCGCCGCAGTTCGCCCTGGTCGTGGGCACCTTCGCGGTGGTGGCGGACCAGTTCACGACCGGCAGCCTGGTCACGGTCCTGATGTTCACCGATCTGGTCTACGCGGCCGTCCTGTACGGCACTCCGGCCGCCGCCCGCCGCATCCCCATCACCACCGGGCTGATCTCGGTGGCGGTGGCGCTGGGCTTCCTGGCCTGGCTGCACAAGCCGGAGGCGCTGCTCATCGGGGTGATCACGGCGGTGATCTCCTTCGCGCCCGCCACCACGGGGGCCCTGGTGCGCAACCACCGCGACGCGGCCGAGGCGGCGACCCTGCGGGCCGAGCAGACCGCGCTGCTGGCCGAGCTGGACCGCACCCAGGCGGTGGTGGCCGAGCGCGCCCGGATGGCCCGTGAGCTGCACGACCTGGTCGCGGGCCATCTCTCGGCGATCGCCATCCACGCCACGGCCGCGCTCAGTCTGGACGACCCGGCGACCACCCGCACCGCGCTCGGCGTGATCCGCACGAACAGCGTGGACGGGCTCGCCGAGATGCGCCGTCTCATCGGGCTGCTGCGGGACAGCGGCGCCACCGCCGAACCGGCCGCCGCGCCCACCCTGGCCGCGCTGGACGCGCTGATCGCCCAGGCCCGTACCAACGGCGCCGCCGGCGGGCTCGACTTCGCGCTCCACGACCGGCGGCCGGAGGGGGCCGCGCTGCCCGCCCCGATCGAGCTGGCCGCGTACCGGATCGTCCAGGAGTCGCTGACCAACGCCGTCAAACACGCCTCCCCCGGTACGGTCACCGCCTCGCTGGCGCACACCGGGCGGGCGCTGCTGGTCGAGGTGTCCAGCCCGTACGGGAACGGCGGCGCCCGGCCGGAGCCGCGCGCGCCGGGCTCGGGGGCCGGTCTGGTGGGGATGCGGGAGCGGGCCGTCCTGCTCGGCGGGAGCTTCAGCTCGGGGCCCGAACCGGCGCGGGACGGGACGAAGATCTGGCGGGTACGGGCCGAACTGCCCCTTCAGGAAAGCGAGTCGCAGGCATGACGATCCGGGTACTGGTCGCGGAGGACCAGTCGTCGGTACGGGCGGGACTGGTCCTGATCCTGGGCAGCGCCCCGGACATCGAGGTCGCCGGGGAGGCGGTGGACGGCGAGGAGGCGGTGCGCCTGGCCCGTGAACTGCGGCCGGATCTGGTGCTGATGGATGTGCAGATGCCCCGCCTCGACGGGGTCGCGGCGACCCGCCAGGTGGTCGCGGAGGGGCTCGCCGACGTATTGGTGCTGACCACGTTCGACCTGGACGAGTACGTCTTCGGGGCGCTGCGGGCGGGGGCCGCCGGTTTCCTGCTGAAGAACACCGACGCCCGGGCGCTGATCGAGGCGGTGCGGACGGTGGCGGCGGGCGAGGGCCTGATCGCCCCGGCGGTGACCCGGCGGCTGATCGCCGAGTTCGCGGCACCGGCGGCGCGGCGGCCGGTGGAGCGGCCGGCCGCGCTGGACGCGCTCACCCGGCGGGAGAGCGAGGTGCTGTCGTGTCTGGGCGAGGGGCTCTCCAACGCGGAGGTGGCGGTGCGGCTCTCGATGGCCGAGGCGACGGTGAAGACGCACGTCAGCCGGTTGCTCGGCAAGCTGGAGCTGCGCAGCCGGGTCCAAGCGGCCGTACTGGCGCAGGAGTTGGGGCTCTGAGCCACGGTTTCGGCCGCTGGTCTGGACCTCTTGACGATTGGTCCAGACCTTCCTACGCTCTCGGCACTGCTGTGTGAGCGTGCCACGACACCGTGTTGCTCCACGACACCGTGTGCTCACCGGGCGGAGCAGGGTCCCACCCCCACCCTTCGGACCTCACTCGGGAGCTTTCCTTGAGTCCTGCAACGCGCATCCGCACCCGCAACCGCTTCAGAACGAGAGCCGCCGCGGCGCTGACCGCGCTGGCCCTCCCGCTGGCCGCGCTGGTCGGCCTGGCCGCCGCCTCCCCCGCGTCGGCCGCGACTTCGGCCACCGCCACCTACGTCAAGACCCAGGACTGGGGCTCCGGCTTCGGCGCCCAGTGGACCGTCAAGAACACCGGCACCACCGCGCTCAGCTCCTGGACGGTGGAGTGGGACTACCCCTCGGGCACGTCCGTCACCTCGTTCTGGGACGCCGACGTCACCCATGACGTCAACCACTGGACCGCCAAGAACAAGGCGTGGAACGGCAGTCTCGCGCCCGGCGCCAGCGTCACCTTCGGCTTCAACGGCGCGGGCCCCGGCGCCCCCTCCGGCTGCAAGCTCAACGGCGGCTCCTGCGACGGGAGTACGACCCCGCCCGGCGACAGCCCGCCGTCCGCGCCCGGCACCCCGACCGCGGGCTCCGTCACCGACACCTCGGTCGGCCTGTCCTGGAGCGCCGCCACCGACGACAAGGGCATCAAGAACTACGACGTCTACCGGGGCTCCGCGAAGATCGCCACGGTGACCGGCACCTCGTACACCGACTCGGGCCTGACCGCCGGGACGACGTACACCTACAGCGTGACCGCGCGCGACACCGCCGACCAGACCGGGCCCTCCTCCGGCTCGGCCACCGTCACCACCACGGGCGGCGGCGGCAACCCCGGCCCGGGCTCCGCGGTCAAGCTCGGCTACTTCACCGACTGGGGCATCTACCAGCGCAACTACCAGGTGAAGAACATCGTCACCTCGGGCTCGGCGGCCAAGCTGACCCACATCAACTACGCCTTCGGCAACGTCACCAACGGCCAGTGCGCCATCGGTGACGCCTACGCCGACTACCAGAAGACCTACGACGCCTCCTCCAGCGTCGACGGCACGGCCGATACCTGGGACCAGCCGGTCGCGGGCAACATCAACCAGCTGCGCGAGCTGAAGAAGAAGTACCCGAACATCAAGGTGCTGTGGTCGTTCGGCGGCTGGACCTGGTCCGGCGGCTTCGGGGCGGCGGCGGCCAACCCGACGGCCTTCGCCAACTCCTGCTACTCGCTGGTCGAGGACCCGCGCTGGGCCGACGTCTTCGACGGCATCGACATCGACTGGGAGTACCCCAACGCCTGCGGCCTCTCCTGCGACACCAGCGGCCAGGCCGCGCTGAAGAACCTGCTGGCCGCGCTGCGCGCCAAGTTCGGCTCCTCGAACCTGGTGACGGCGGCCGTGACGGCCGACGGCTCCGACAACGGCAAGATGGACCAGGCCGACTACGCCGGAGCAGCGCAGTACGTCGACTGGTACAACGTGATGACGTACGACTTCTTCGGTGCCTGGGACGCGAAGGGGCCGACGGCGCCGCACTCCCCGCTCACCTCGTACAACGGCATCCCGATCGCGGGCTTCAACACGGACGCGGCGATCCAGAAGTACAAGGTCAAGGGGATCCCGGCGAGCAAGATCAACCTCGGGATCGGGTTCTACGGCCGCGGCTGGACCGGCGTCACGCAGGACGCGCCGGGCGGCACGGCGACGGGGCCGGCGCCGGGCACCTACGAGCAGGGCATCGAGGACTACAAGGTCCTCAAGAACTCCTGCCCGGTGACCGGCACGATCGCGGGCACGGCGTACGCGCACTGCGGGAGCAACTGGTGGAGCTACGACACGCCGTCCACGATCGCGGGCAAGATGGCGTACGTGAAGTCCCAGGGCCTCAAGGGGGCGTTCTTCTGGGAGTTCAGCGGTGACACGGCGAACGGCGAGCTGATCTCGGCGATCGACTCCGGGTTGCGGTAACCCCCGAATCCCCCCGGGCAGGCGGCCCGTCCCCGCTTGCCCGCCGGTGGGGGCCGTTCGCGCGGTTCCCCGCGCCCCCACGAGGCGCCCCGCAGGGGCGCATTCCAGGGGCGCGGGGAACCGCGCGAGGAGCGAGCACGGTCCGCAGCCGAACGACCCTCCGCCGGAGGCTTTCGGGAAGGGGCGGGGCGGGGCAGAGACCTACGCCACGTTCACCCGCTGGCCGGGCGGCGCCGCCTCCAGCCACGCCAGGAACCCGGTCAGCGCGTCCTCACTCATCGCCAGCTCCAACCGCACACCACGGTGCGTACAGCCGAGCACGATCGCGTCGGACAGCAGCGCCAGCTCCTCCTCGCCCGCCGGCTTGCGCCGCGCCACGACCTCGATCGCCGAGCGCTCCAGGAGCCGCCGCGGCCGGGGCGCGTAGGAGAAGACGCGGAACCACTCGATGCGGTCACCGCTGTACCGCGCGACTCCGTACACCCAGCCCTTGCCACTGGTGTCGTCGCCCTCGGGCACGTCCCAGCGGAGACTGCAGTCGAAGGTCCCGCCGGAACGCTGGATCAGGCGTCGGCGCAGACCGAAGACGAAGAGTCCCACCAGTACCAGCGCGACGACCAGGCCGCCCACAAGCAGAACGAGGGTCATCTACACCGACCTCCTCGCTCCATTCGGGGCCGGGGGATCGCCCCGGTCTCACTGTGCCTGCATCGCCTCAGCCGCGGCCGGGTCCGGAAAATTCCAGACCAGCGGCCGCGGCTGAGGGCACAACTGTTCGTCGGGGCGCTAGCGCACCGACACCGTACGCAGCCGGACCTCGGCGCGGCGCTCGGCGGCGCCGTCCTCGACCGACTTGGCGCTCTCCAGCGCACGCTCGGCACGCTGGACGTCGATCTCGTCCGCGAGCTCCGCGATCTCCGCCAGCAGCGAGAGCTTGTTGTCCGCGAACGAGATGAACCCGCCGTGCACAGCGGCGACGACGGTGGACCCCTCGCTCGTACGGATGGTCACCGGGCCCGACTCCAGCACTCCGAGGAGCGGCTGGTGACCGGGCATGACGCCGATGTCGCCGGACGTGGTGCGCGCGACGACCAGGGTGGCCTCGCCGGACCAGACACTGCGGTCCGCGGCGACGAGCTCGACGTGCAGCTCAGCAGCCAAGGTGGGCTCCTCGGGTCACCACCCGGCGGTTGCTGCCGGGTGTTGGGTCAAAGTCTAGTGGGCGTGAGAGAGGGGGCGGGACGCACCCGCCCCCTCGTCGTCACAGATCCGGGGCCGGCGTCAGGAGACGCCGAGCTCCTTCGCGTTGGCCTTCAGGTCCTCGATGCCACCGCACATGAAGAACGCCTGCTCGGGGAAGTGGTCGTACTCACCGTCGCAGATGGCGTTGAACGCGGTGATCGACTCGTCGAGCGGCACGTCCGAACCGTCCACGCCGGTGAACTGCTTGGCGACGTGGGTGTTCTGCGACAGGAAGCGCTCGACGCGACGGGCACGGTGGACAACGAGCTTGTCCTCCTCGCCCAGCTCGTCGATACCGAGGATCGCGATGATGTCCTGGAGGTCCTTGTACTTCTGCAGGATCCCCTTGACGCGCATCGCGGCCGCGTAGTGGTCCGCCGCGATGTAGCGGGGGTCCAGGATGCGGGACGTGGAGTCCAGCGGGTCCACGGCCGGGTAGATGCCCTTCTCGGAGATCGGACGGGAGAGAACCGTCGTCGCGTCGAGGTGGGCGAAGGTGGTGGCCGGGGCCGGGTCGGTCAGGTCGTCCGCGGGGACGTAGATCGCCTGCATCGAGGTGATCGAGTGACCACGGGTCGAGGTGATGCGCTCCTGGAGGAGACCCATCTCGTCGGCCAGGTTCGGCTGGTAGCCCACCGCGGAGGGCATGCGGCCGAGCAGGGTCGACACCTCGGAACCCGCCTGGGTGTACCGGAAGATGTTGTCGATGAAGAAGAGGACGTCCTGCTTCTGGACGTCACGGAAGTACTCCGCCATCGTCAGACCGGCCAGCGCGACGCGCAGACGCGTGCCCGGCGGCTCGTCCATCTGACCGAAGACCAGGGCGGTCTTGTCGATGACGCCCGAGTCGCCCATCTCCTCGATGAGGTCGTTGCCCTCACGGGTACGCTCACCGACGCCCGCGAACACCGACACACCGTCGTGGTTGTTGGCGACGCGGTAGATCATTTCCTGGATCAGAACGGTCTTGCCGACACCGGCACCACCGAACAGACCGATCTTTCCACCCTTGACGTACGGGGTGAGGAGGTCGATGACCTTGACGCCGGTCTCGAACATCTCGGTCTTCGACTCGAGCTCGTCGAAGTTGGGCGCCTTGCGGTGGATCGGCCAGCGCTCGGTGACCTCGGCGTTCGCCTCGGGGTAGTTGAGCACCTCGCCCAGGGTGTTGAACACCTTGCCCTTGGTGAAGTCACCGACGGGGACGGTGATGCCCGTGCCCGTGTCGGTCACCGGGGCCTGGCGGACCAGACCGTCGGTGGGCTGCATCGAGATGGTGCGGACCAGGCCGTCGCCCAGGTGCTGGGCGACTTCCAGGGTCAGCGTCTTGAGCGCGCCGTCCTCGGCCGGGTCGGCGACCTGGACCGTCAGCGCGTTGTAGATGTCGGGCATCGCGTCGACGGGGAACTCCACGTCGACGACCGGGCCGATGACCCGGGCGACGCGGCCCGTGGCGGCGGCCGTCTCAACAGAGGTCGTCATTACTTGTCACTCCCCGCGGTCGCGTCGGCCATGGCGCTGGCGCCACCGACGATCTCGCTGATTTCCTGGGTGATTTCGGCCTGGCGGGCCGCGTTGGCAAGCCGGGAGAGGCTCTTGATGAGATCCCCGGCGTTGTCGGTGGCCGACTTCATCGCGCGGCGGCGGGCGGCGTGCTCGGAAGCGGCCGACTGCAGCAGCGCGTTGTAGATGCGGCTCTCGACGTAGCGCGGCAGCAGGGCGTCGAGAACGTCCTCCGCCGACGGCTCGAAGTCGAACAGCGGAAGGACTTCGCCCTTCGCGCCGGTCTCCTCGTCCTGAGCCTGGTCGAGGCTGAGCGGCAGCATCCGGCCGTCCACCGCGTTCTGCGTCATCATCGACACGAACTCCGTGAAGACGATGTGCAGCTCGTCGACGCCACCCTCGGCCGTGTCCGTCTGGATGGCCTCGATCAGCGGCGCCGCGACGCGCTTGGCGTCGGCGTAGGCCGGGCTGTCGGTGAAGCCGGTCCACGAGTCCGTGACCTTGCGCTCACGGAACCCGTAGTAGGCGACACCCTTGCGGCCGACGATGTACGCGTCGACCTCCTTGCCCTCGCCGCGCAGCCGCTCGGTGAGCCGCTCCGCCTGCTTGATGGCGTTCGAGGAGTAGCCGCCGGCCAGACCGCGGTCGCTCGTGATGAGCAGGACCGCGGCGCGGGTCGGCGCCTCGACCTCGGTGGTCAGGGCGTGCTTGGTGTTCGAGCCGGTCGCCACCGCCGTCACCGCGCGGGTGAGCTCGGTCGCGTACGGCATCGATGCCGCCACCTTGCGCTGCGCCTTGACGATGCGCGAGGCGGCGATCATCTCCATCGCCTTGGTGATCTTCTTGGTCGCCGTGACGGCACGGATGCGACGCTTGTAGACCCGGAGCTGCGCTCCCATGAGTCAGGTCCCTTCCGTCGTCACTTGCTGATGGAGACCGGCGCGTCGTCGCCCAGGAGCTTGCCGTCCGAGGTCTCGAACTGCCGCTTGAAGGCCGTGATCGCGTCGGCGACCGACTGCAGCGTGTCGTCCGACATCTTGCCGCCCTCGGCGATCGAGGTGAGGAGCTCCTTGCGCTCGCGGCGCAGGTACTCCAGCAGCTCGGCCTCGAAGCGACGGATGTCGTTGACCGGGACGTCGTCCATCTTGCCGGTGGTGCCGGCCCAGACGGAGACGACCTGCTCCTCGACGGGCATCGGCTGGTACTGGCCCTGCTTCAGCAGCTCGACCATGCGCTTGCCGCGCTCCAGCGAAGCCTTCGACGCGGCGTCCAGGTCGGAACCGAAGGCGGCGAACGCCTCCAGCTCGCGGTACTGGGCGAGGTCCACGCGCAGACGGCCGGAGACCTGCTTCATCGCCTTGTGCTGCGCGGAACCACCGACTCGGGAGACGGAGATACCGACGTTCAGCGCGGGGCGCTGACCGGCGTTGAAGAGGTCCGACTCCAGGAAGCACTGGCCGTCGGTGATGGAGATGACGTTGGTCGGGATGAACGCCGACACGTCGTTCGCCTTGGTCTCGACGATCGGCAGACCGGTCATCGAACCGGCGCCCATGTCGTCGGAGAGCTTGGCGCAGCGCTCCAGCAGACGCGAGTGCAGGTAGAAGACGTCGCCGGGGTACGCCTCGCGGCCCGGCGGGCGGCGCAGCAGCAGCGACACGGCGCGGTAGGCGTCGGCCTGCTTCGACAGGTCGTCGAAGATGATCAGGACGTGCTTGCCGGCGTACATCCAGTGCTGGCCGATGGCGGAACCGGTGTACGGCGCCAGGTACTTGAAGCCGGCCGGGTCGGACGCCGGGGCGGCGACGATCGTCGTGTACTCGAGCGCGCCGGCCTCTTCCAGGGCGCCGCGCACGGACGCGATGGTCGAGCCCTTCTGGCCGATGGCGACGTAGATGCAGCGGACCTGCTTGTTCACGTCGCCCGAGCGCCAGTTGTCGCGCTGGTTGATGATCGTGTCGACGGCAAGAGCGGTCTTGCCGGTCTGACGGTCACCGATGATCAGCTGACGCTGGCCGCGGCCGATCGGCACCATCGCGTCGACGGCCTTGTAGCCGGTCTGCATGGGCTCGTGCACGGACTTACGGACCATGACGCCCGGGGCCTGCAGTTCGAGGGCGCGGCGGCCCTCGGTCGCGATCTCGCCGAGACCGTCGATCGGGTTGCCGAGCGGGTCGACGACGCGGCCGAGGTAGCCCTCGCCGACGCCTACGGAGAGGACCTCACCGGTGCGCTGCACCGGCTGGCCCTCCTCGATCCCGTTGAACTCGCCGAGGACGATCGCACCGATCTCGCGCTCCTCGAGGTTGAGGGCGAGACCGAGGGTGCCGTCCTCGAACTTCAGCAGCTCGTTCGCCATGGCGGAGGGCAGGCCCTCCACCTTCGCGATGCCGTCGCCGGCAACGCTGACCGTACCGACCTCCTCGCGCGAGGCCGCGTCCGGCTGGTACGACTGGACAAAGGTCTCCAGCGCGTCCCGGATCTCCTCCGGCCGGATCGTGAGCTCCGCCATCTGGGTTCCCTGCTCTCCTTGTTGGGCCCGAAGTTTCTTTGGGGGTCTGGGGGCGACCCCCAGGAATCTTCTGCAAGTTCTGCACGGCCCAACCGGGCCGCTGGTGATGCTTGTTGAGTTGGTGACGCTGCCGGAGCAGGTCAGCCGGCCAGCCGCCGGCTCGCCTCGTCGAGACGCTGCGCGACGGTGCCGTCGATGACCTCGTCGCCCACCCGCACCGTGATCCCGCCGAGGACCGCGGGGTCCACGTCGAGGTTCAGGTGCATCTGGCGGCCGTACACCTTCGCCAGAGCGGCACCGAGGCGCTGCTTCTGTACGTCGGTGAGCGGCACGGCCGACGTGACGACCGCGACCATGCGCTCCCGGCGCTCGGCGGCGAGCTTGGAGAGGGACTCCAGTCCCGCTTCCAGGCTACGTCCACGCGGCTTGGTCACAAGCCGTGCGACCAGTCGCGCGGTGGCCGGGTTCGCCTTGCCGTCGAGCAGGCTGCGCAGCAGCTCGCCCTTGGCGGAGGCCGAGGCGGCGCGGTTGGTGAGCGCGGAGCGCAGACCCGTGTCCGAGGCGATGATCCGGCCGAACCGGAACAGCTCGTCCTCGACGTCGTCCAGCGCGCCGGCCTTCTGCGCGGCGGTGAAGTCGGCGGTGTTCGCCAGCTCCTCCAGCGCGTCCACCAGGTCACGCGACTGCGACCAGCGGGAGCGGACCATGCCGCTCACCAGGTCGGTCGTCTCGCCGCCGACCTGGCCGCCGAGCAGGCGCCCGGCCAGCTCGGCCTTGGCCTCGGCGGGCTGCGCCGGGTCGGTGAGGACCCGACGCAGCGACACCTCGCGGTCGAGCAGCGCGGTGACGGCGGCCAGCTCCTCGGCGAGCTTCGCCGCGTCGACGGACGTGTGGTCCATCAGCGCGTCGAGCCGCTCGCGCGCGGCAGCCAGTGCCTCGCGGCTCGCTCCGTTCATCGCGTGGCCTCGGCCTTCGAAGCGCTGTCCTCGAGACCCTCGAGGAAGCGGTCGATGGTGCGGCTCTGCCGGGCGTGGTCCTCCAGGGACTCGCCGACGAGCTTGCCGGCCAGGTCGGTGGCGAGCTTGCCCACGTCCTGACGGAGCGAGTGAGCGGCGGCCTTGCGGTCGGCCTCGATCTGAGCGTGACCGGCAGCGATGATCTCCTCACGCTGCCGCTGGCCTTCCGCCCTCATCTCCTGGATGAGCGCGGTGCCCTGCTCGGTCGCCTCCTGGCGCAGCCGGGCGGCCTCGTGGCGGGCCTCGGCGAGCTGGGCCTTGTACTGCTCCAGCACGCTCTGAGCCTCGGTCTGCGCGGCCTCGGCCTTCTCGATACCGCCCTCGATGGCTTCGCGGCGCTCCTCCAGCGTCTTGTTGATACGCGGGAGCAGCTTCGTGGCGAAGACGAAGAAGACGATGGCGAAGGCGATGGCGCCGATGAGCAGCTCGGGACCCGCGGGTACGAGCGGGTTCTGCTCTTCCTCGGCCGCCAGTGCAGCCAGGTTGGCGATCACATCAGTGCCTTTCGTCGATGTGTGTCAGTAATAGGTGCTTACTTACCGAACACGAACGGCATAACGATGCCGATGAGGGCGAGCGCCTCACAGAAGGCGAAGCCCAGGATCTGGTTGGCGCGGATCAGGCCGGCGGCCTCGGGCTGACGGGCCATGGCCTGGGTGCCGTTACCGAAGATGATGCCGACGCCGACGCCGGGGCCGATGGCGGCGAGGCCGTAGCCGATCGAGCCGAGCGAGCCGGTGACTTCGGAGGCAGCGAGGATCTGGGACATGCCAGTTCTTCCTTCTCTTTCATGGACCGGTGGGGGTTGGCCACCGGACGACTGTGGGTTTGCGGGGCGGGCCAGGACTCAGTGGTGCTCGGCCAGAGCGCCCTGGATGTACGAGCAGGCCAGCAGCACGAAGACGTACGCCTGGACGGCCTGCACGAAAAGCTCGAAGAGGATCATGACGATGGTCATGACGAACGAGACACCGGCGGCCGGGATCATGTAGCTGTTCATCAGGTACCAGGAGGCGACCGTGAACATCACCAGCATGAGGTGACCGGCGAACATGTTGGCGAACAGTCGCACCGCGTGCGTGAACGGCCGGACGATGAGGTTCGAGAGGAACTCGATGACCATCACGAGCGGCAGTACCGCGCCGAGCGACTTGTCGTAACCGGTGATGTTCTTCAGACCGCCGACGAACCCGTGACGCTTGAAGGTCAGGCCCACCCAGACGACCCACACGAGGGCGGCGAGCACCATCGGGAAGGCGATGACCGAGGACACCGGGAACTGCGCCAGCGGGATCACGGACCAGATGTTCATGATCCAGATGAAGAAGAACAGCGAGACCATCAGCGGGACGTACTTCTCGCCCTCCCGCTTGCCCAGCGTCTCGTACACGATGTTGCGGCGCACGAAGTCGTAGCCGGCCTCGCCGACCATCTGGAGCTTGCCCGGGACCACCTTGGCCTTGCCGAAGGCCACCCAGAAGAAGCTGCTGACGAGCAACGTGGTGATGAGAGCGAGCAGCATCACCTTGTTGAACTCATAGCCGCCAACGGTGAAGAGCGGCTTGAAGAGGAAGGAGTGCAGGCCCGGAGCCGGAAAGCCACAGCCGTTGTCAGACAGGATGCGGCAGTTCCAGTCGAAGGCGAGCTGGGTCTGGTCAGCACTCACCGCGGGCTCCTTCAGCGTGGCGCATAGGTACGGCAACCTCGTTGTGTCGGCGCGGCGCGCAGCCGCGGTTCGGCACTGGACTGGTGTTACGGATGATGGGGCGGCGGTCGGGCATCAAGCCTCGCGATTGAGCAGGCGTCAGCTGAGATGCCCGCGCCCGCAGTGCCGCAGTTGGCACCGGACGATAGCAGGGTCTCGAACTCGCATTTATTCCGCCCCTACCTTTCACGACGAAGACCCGGATTTCTCGGGCTTCTGAGCCTCCGAATCCGGCTCGACGTAAAGGATCTTGGCCTTCATGTGCGCACGCGCCTGCATGCCGATCCAGACGAGGGTCAGCGCGACGAGCGTGGCGGCGAAAGCCCGGGGGTTGAACAGCGTCGTGTTCTTGAAGACCGCGACGAAGACGAAGAGCAACAGCAGCTGGGCCGTGTACAGCATCAGCCCCATGCCCTGGAACAGGTGGGGCAGGTTCCTTGCCGTGCGTTCCAGGACGAGCAGCCCGATCCCCATGAAAGCGATGACCACGACCGTCGCGATGGCGGCGCCGATGGCTCCCTTGCCGCCGGCGACCCCGGCGCTGACGGCGACGGCGATCGCGCCGGCGGCAGCGGTGGGTACGGCGGTACGAAGGAGTGTGCGGGCGTCGTTGGACGGCATGGCGGCAGCTCCGCTTACTGGTGGGGGCAGGGTGTCGTCATGGACGAGCGTAGGCCCCGGCCGAGGTGGTCCCTCGGGCCAATGGGCCGTCGCACTACGGTCCTTCGGCTCTGTTGCCGGGTCTCGTGAACCGTATCACAAACTATTTGATGAGGTCTTTACCATGGTGGTGTGCTGCCCGTCACACATGAGAGTGAACGCGCGCGCATGTGCAAGACGGGCGGCAACTTGTCTGGTATTGGCACCCGGTGCGGCAATTCGTCAGCGTGAAGCACCGGTCTTCCGCCGGTCGGGGAAGCGCGAACGGGGGCCGACGGCGGTCGCTCCGTTGACGCCGGAGACGCCCGCGCCGACCGGCGCCCGCTCCTCCTCCGTCCCCTCCGGCCCGCCCGTCCCCTGCGCCCCCACGGCCGCCCTGGCGAGCCGTGCGCGGCGCCGGTAGCGCGGCGGCACGAACGCCTCGGCCCACCGCGGGGCGCGCGGCGTGAAGCGCGGCAGCAGGAGCAGCACCAGACCGACCGCGCTCAGCGCGACGACCAGGAAGACGATCCACATCGACGCCGAGTGCACCGAGTAGGCGACCGCGCCGAAGGAGAGCAGCGCCGACCAGAAGTACATGATCAGCACGGCCCGGCTGTGCGAGTGGCCGATCTCCAGCAGCCGGTGGTGCAGGTGCCCGCGGTCGGCCGCGAACGGCGACTGGCCCTTCCAGGTGCGGCGCACGATGGCGAGCACCAGGTCGGCCATGGGCAGCGCGATGATCGTCAGCGGCAGCAGCAGCGGGATGAAGACCGGCAGCATCGCGTGGGTGGCCGCGCGCTCGCCGCCGACGAACAGGTTCATCGAGTCCGGGTCGACCTGCCCGG
The DNA here is from genome assembly GCF_041080675.1 of Streptomyces sp. cg36. Classification (NCBI taxonomy): domain Bacteria; kingdom Bacillati; phylum Actinomycetota; class Actinomycetes; order Kitasatosporales; family Streptomycetaceae; genus Streptomyces; species Streptomyces cyclosori. Next base: position 2,604,764 of record NZ_CP163520.1, read on the forward strand.
TGATCGAGATCGCGCCCGCCGCGAGCACCAGGCCGATCAGCATCGACCCGGAGTCGCCCATGAAGATCCGCGCGGGGTGCATGTTGTGCGGCAGGAAGCCCAGGCACATGCCCATCAGGATGGCGGCGAAGAGGGTGGCCGGGGCCGCGGCCTCGATGCCGTAGCCGAACCAGATCCGGTACGCGTAGATGAAGAACGCCGCGGCGGCGATGCAGACCATGCCGGCGGCCAGGCCGTCCAGGCCGTCCACGAAGTTCACCGCGTTGATGGTGATCACCACCAGGGCGACCGTGAGCAGCGTGCCCTGCCAGGACGTGAGCGAGACGGTGCCGATGCCCGGCACCGGCAGCCACAGGATCGTCAGACCCTGCACGACCATCACACCGGCGGCGATCATCTGGCCGCCGAGCTTGATCAGGGCGTCGATCTCGAACTTGTCGTCGAGGACGCCGATGATCCAGATCAGGGCGGCGCCGGAGAGCAGCGCACGCGGCTCGTTGGACCGCTCGAAGACCCCGTTGAGGCTGTCGAGGTGGTCGGCGACCAGCAGCCCGGCGCACAGACCGCCGAACATGGCGATGCCGCCGAGCCGCGGTGTCGGCTCGCGGTGCACATCGCGGGCACGGATCTCCGGCATCGCGCCGGTCGCGATGGCGAACTTCCGCACCGGCCCGGTGAGCAGGTAGGTCACCGCGGCCGTGACGCAGAGCGTCAGCAGGTATTCACGCACGGGCTGCCCCAGAGGTATCGCTGGCCATCTCAGCCCCACACACTAGCTTCGCGACCACATGGTTGAGGACATGCGGGTACGCGAGATGGTTGCAGCCAATCCCGTCTAGTGCGGATAAGTGTGCGGATAGGGCGGGAATCTGCCCGCCAGTTCGCGCACCTCGGCGCGGGCGGCGTGCTCGTCGCGGAGCGCCGCGGAGAACAGCACGGCGATCCGCGCCATCTCCGCCTCGCCCATTCCCTGGGTGGTCAGCGCGGCCGTACCGAGCCGGATGCCGCGCGCTTCGTCGTACGGCAGGGCGCAGGTGTCCAGGACCAGCCCCGCGCCCGCCAGACGGCCCCTGGCGGCCCTTCCGTCGGCACCCAGGGGGCTCGGGTCGGCCAGCACCAGATGGGTGTCGGTGCCGCCGGTGACGACGGTGAACCCCTCGGCGGCGAGCCCGGCCGCCAGCACCCGCGCATTGGCCACCACCTGATGGGCGTACCCGGTGAACCCGGGGGTGGCCGCCTCCCCGAACGCGACGGCCTTGGCGGCGATGGTGTGCATCTGGGCGCCGCCCTGGGTGAACGGGAAGACCGCCCGGTCGATCCGGGCCGCCAGCTCCGCGCCGCACAGCAGCATCCCGCCGCGCGGGCCGCGCAGCACCTTGTGGGTGGTCGCGCACACCACGTCCGCGTACGGGACGGGGCTGGGCGCCGCTCCCCCGGCCACCAGGCCCATCGGGTGCGCCGCGTCCGCGATCAGATAGGCGCCCACCGAGTCGGCGATCTCGCGGAACACCGCGTACTCGGGGTGGCGCGGATAGCAGATCGAGCCGCAGACGATCGCCTTGGGCCGGTGCCGTGCGGCGAGCGCGGCCACCTCCTCGTAGTCGATGAGCCCGCTCTCCGGGTCGACGCCGTAGCCGACGAAGTCGAACCAGCGGCCGGAGAAGTTGGCGGGCGAGCCGTGCGTGAGGTGTCCCCCGTACGGGAGCCCCATCGCGAGCACGGTGTCCCCCGGCCGCAGGAGCGCGGCGTAGGCGGCGAGCACGGCCGAGGAGCCGGAGTGCGGCTGCACGTTGGCGTGTTCGGCGCCGAAGAGCGCCTTGGCCCGGTCCACGGCGATCCGCTCGGCCACGTCCACCACCTCGCAGCCGCCGTGGTGGCGGGCGCCGGGGTAGCCCTCGGCGTACTTGTTGCTCAGCGGGGAGCCGAGGGCGGCGAGCACGGCGGGCGAGGTGAAGTTCTCGGCCGCGATCAGCTGGAGCGAGGTGGCCTGGCGCTCGGCCTCGCCGAACAGCACGTCGGCGATCTCGGGATCCTGGCGCCGCAGGGCGTCGAGCGCCCCCTCGGGGGCGTTGCGCCGGGCGGCGGACACGGCTGCGGTGGTGACCGTCATCGGGGTCTCCGGGCCTGACAGGGGGCGGTGTGAGGCGTCGCCTCCAATGTAGGCCGCCGCGGGGGCGTGCGCCCGGCGGATTCCCGTCAGCCCGTTCCGGACAGCCCGCGCGCCGGGCCTCCGGCCGCCGCGCGCGGCGGCGCCGGGCGGCCCGGGCCGCCCGGTCCTCAGTGCGGCGCGGACACGCCCGTCAGGGCCGTCACCACGGGCTCCAGGGCGGTGTTGATCTCGTCGCCGATGGAGCGGAAGAAGGTGATCGGCGCCCCGTACGGGTCGTTCACCTCGTCCGCCTCCGCGCTCGGGGCGAGCAGCCAGCCGCGCAGCGCCGCGGCGGCCCGGACCAGGGCGCGGGCGCGCTCGACCATGCCGTCCTCGGCGGCGTCCGGCAGGGTCGAGGGGTCTATGGCGCGCACCAGACGGGTGAACTCCTTCAGCGTGAAGGTGCGCAGCCCCGCCGAGTGGCCCATCGAGATGACCTGGGCGCGGTGGTCGCGGGTGGCGGTGAGGACCAGGTCCGCGGTGATGACGTGCTCGTCCAGGAGCTCGCGCCCCGTGAAGCCGGTGGCGTCCGCGCCGAAGTCCGCGAGCACCGCCGCCGCGTTGGCCTCCATCGGGGCGCCCTCGTGGCCCCAGGTGCCCGCGCTCTCCACGATCAGGCCGCCCGTGAAGGGGTCGCCCAGCCGGTCCGTCAGGGCATGCCGGGTCAGCCGCTCGGTGATGGGCGAGCGGCACACGTTGCCGGTGCTGACGTGGAGGATGCGGAAGGTGGTGCCGGTGAGCCCGGTGCCTATGCCACGCCCCGTCTCAGGGGCTGTCAATTCGCCACCTCGAGGTCGGGTACCACCTTGCGCAGCTCGTCGGCGTCGAGCGCGCCCGCGCGCAGCAGCACCGGCACCTTGCCCGTGACGTCCACGATCGAGGACGGGACGATGCCCGGGGTGGGGCCGCCGTCCAGGTAGACCGAGACGGAGTCGCCCAGCATGTCCTGCGCGGCGTCGCAGTCCTCCGGCGACGGGTGGCCGGTGAGGTTGGCGGAGGAGACGGCCATCGGGCCGACCTCGGTGAGCAGCTCGATGGCGACCGGGTGCAGCGGCATCCGGATGGCGACCGTGCCCCGGGTGTCGCCCAGGTCCCACTGGAGGGACGGCTGGTGCTTGGCGACCAGGGTCAGGGCGCCGGGCCAGAACGCGTCGACCAGCTCCCACGCCTGCTCGGAGAAGTCGGTGACGAGGCCGTGCAGCGTGTTCGGGGAGCCGATGAGCACGGGCGTGGGCATGTTGCGGCCCCGGCCCTTGGCGTCCAGCAGGGACGCGACGGCCTCGGAGCTGAACGCGTCGGCGCCGATGCCGTACACGGTGTCCGTCGGGAGGACGACGAGCTCGCCGCGGCGCACGGCGGAGGCGGCCTCGCGCAGACCGGTCGTGCGGTCGGTCGCGTCGTTGCAGTCGTATCGCCGAGCCATTTAAGGGGCCTCCTCGTACACGTACGCGGTCTTGGAGCGGGAAGGGGTCGACAAGGTCACGGCAGGGCCTTGCGGGCCGTGGCGAAGCGCGGCCGGTTGTTGAGGTCGGGGTGGTCGGCCGCGTCCGCCCAGCCGGCCTCCTCGTTGAAGATCCACGGGACCTGGCCGCCCTGGGTGTCGGCGTGCTCGATGACGACCAGGCCGCCGGGGCGCAGCAGCCGGTGGGCGGTGCGCTCGATGCCGCGGATGGTGTCGAGGCCGTCCTCGCCGGAGAAGAGGGCGAGTTCGGGGTCGTGGTCGCGGGCCTCGGGCGCCACGTACTCCCACTCGGTGAGCGGGATGTACGGCGGGTTGGAGATGACCAGGTCGACCTGGCCGTCGAGCTCGGGCAGCGCGGTCAGGGCGTCGCCCTGGTGCAGCACCACGCGCGAGCCCTCGACGTTCTTGCGGGTCCAGTCCAGCGCGTCCTCGGACAGCTCCACGGCGTGCACCCGCGAGCGGGGCACCTCCTGGGCCATGGCGAGGGCGATCGCGCCGGAGCCGGTGCACAGGTCGACGATGAGCGGCTCGACCACGTCCATGGCCCGCACGGCGTCTATGGCCCAGCCGACGACCGACTCGGTCTCGGGGCGCGGCACGAAGACGCCGGGGCCGACCTGGAGCTCCAGATAGCGGAAGAACGCCCGCCCGGTGATGTGCTGGAGCGGCTCGCGCGCCTCGCGGCGGGCCACCGCCTCCCAGTACCGGGCGTCGAAGTCGGCGTCCTTGACCAGGTGCAGCTCTCCCCGCTTGACGCCGTGGATGTGCGCGGCGAGCTCCTCCGCGTCGAAGCGCGGCGAGGGCACGCCGGCGTCGGCCAGCCGCTGGGTGGCCTGGGCCACCTCCGCGAGCAGCACACTGCGGGGGCCTGGGGTTCGCCCCCCAGAATGTTGCGGCACGCTGGTCCTCCGGCTGCGCTGGGCCTCCCCCACCCGCTGGGAGGGCGGGGGAAGCGGGGTGTCTTACGGGTGGGTCAGCTCGCCGCGGCGAGCTTGGCTGCGGAGTCGGCGTCGACGCACGCCTGGATCATCGCGTCCAGGTCGCCGTCGAGCACCTGGTCCAAGTTGTACGCCTTGAAGCCGACCCGGTGGTCCGAGATGCGGTTCTCCGGGAAGTTGTACGTGCGGATCTTCTCGGACCGGTCCACGGTACGCACCTGGCTGCGCCGGGCGTCGGCGGCCTCCTGCTCGGCCGCCTCCTGGGCCGCGGCCAGCAGCCGCGAGCGCAGGATGCGCATGGCCTGCTCCTTGTTCTGGAGCTGGCTCTTCTCGTTCTGGCAGGAGGCGACCACACCGGTCGGCAGGTGCGTGATGCGGACGGCCGAGTCGGTGGTGTTGACGGACTGGCCGCCGGGGCCCGACGAGCGATAGACGTCGATGCGCAGGTCGTTCATGTTGATCTCGACGTCGACCTCCTCGGCCTCGGGCGTGACCAGCACGCCGGCGGCGGAGGTGTGGATGCGGCCCTGCGACTCGGTGGCGGGCACGCGCTGCACGCGGTGCACCCCGCCCTCGTACTTCAGCCGCGCCCAGACGCCCTGGCCGGGCTCGGTGGCGCCCTGGCCGCCCTTGGTCTTCACGGCGACCTGGACGTCCTTGTAGCCGCCCAGCTCGGACTCGGTGGCGTCGATGATCTCGGTCTTCCAGCCGACGCGCTCGGCGTAGCGCAGGTACATCCGCAGCAGGTCGCCGGCGAACAGGGCCGACTCGTCGCCGCCCGCGCCCGCCTTGATCTCCAGGAGGACGTCCTTGTCGTCGCTGGGGTCGCGCGGAACGAGGAGGAGGCGCAGCTTCTCCGTCAGCTCCTCGCGGTGCTTGTCCAGCTCCTTGACCTCGGCCGCGAAGTCCGGGTCGTCGGCCGCGAGCTCCTTGGCCGTCTCGATGTCCTCACCGGCCTGCTTCCAGGAGCGGTAGGTCCCCACGATCGGCGTGAGCTCGGCGTAGCGCTTGTTCAGCTTGCGCGCGTTCGCCTGATCGGCGTGGACCGAAGGGTCGGCGAGCTTCTTCTCCAGATCGGCGTGCTCGCCGATCAGTTCCTCGACCGCCTCGAACATCGGGGGCTCCTGGTTTTCGTGAAGTGGCTGCGGGAGAGGGCACTGTGTCTTCCCGGGGGACGCTCCCCGGACCCCCGGCAAGAAGTAAAAACACCGGCCCCGGCCACCCCGTGAGGGGCGGCCGAAGACCGGCGCAGTGGCTCGCTACTTCTTGGCGGCAGCAGCCTTGCCGAAGCGGGCCTCGAAGCGGGCCACGCGGCCACCGGTGTCGAGGATCTTCTGCTTGCCCGTGTAGAACGGGTGGCACTCGGAGCAGACCTCGGCACGGATGGTGCCCTCGGCCAGGGTGCTACGGGTGGTGAACGACGCGCCACAGGTGCAGCTGACCTGCGTCTCGACGTACTGGGGGTGGATGTCGCGCTTCAAGGTGTCTCCTATGTTCCTGGAGGGCTCCGGGTCGTCCGCGCGGGACTGCGCGCACGTGAACCGGGGCCGACGTACCAGTCTGCCAGGACTGGCCGTATCTCCCAAAACCGGGGACCGCCCCGATCTATTCCACGGCCCGTCCGGCAGATCGAAACCGCAGGTCAGCCGGTTGAAACCACGGTTCCGGCCTCACCCTTGTCACCCGCGGAATCCTTGGTCGCGGAGGCCGGGATCGGCTGGTCCTTGGCCAGTGCGTCCCAGACCTGGCGGGCCTGGGCCTCCTGGGGCAGTACGCGGTTGGGGTCGGCCGGGTCGTACATCACCGGCAGGGTGACCATCTTGATGTCGTTGGAGCCGAGGCCCTTGAGACCGTTGCCGAAGCCGATCAGCTTGTTGATCGAGTTCAGGTCGGAGTCGGTGGTGATCGCCTTGGTGGCCGCGTCCGCGAGCCCGTAGAGCTTGGTGGGGCTGCTGAAGACGCCGACGCCCTTGATCCGCTCGATCAGCGCCTTGATGAACGCCTGCTGGAGCTGGATGCGGCCGAGGTCCGAGCCGTCGCCGACGCCGTGCCGGGTGCGGACCAGGCCGAGGGCCTGCTCGCCGTTGAGGGTGTGCTTGCCGGCCGGCAGGTCGAGGTGGCTCTTGGTGTCCTTGATCGGCTTCGCGGTGGTGACGGGCACCCCGCCGAGCTCGTCGATGAGCTTCTTGAAGCCGGTGAAGTCGACCTCGATGTAGTGGTCCATCCGGATGCCGGACATCTGCTCGACGGTCTTCACCGCGCAGGCGGGCCCGCCGACCTCGTACGCGGTGTTGAACATCTGCCGCTTGCCGCCCGGGTCGGTGCCGCCGCCCGGGGTGGGGCAGGACGGCCGGGTGACCAGGGTGTCGCGCGGGATGGAGACGACACTGGCCGTCTTGTGGCCCTCGTACACATGGATGATCATCGCGGTGTCGGAGCGGGCGCCGCCCTCGTCCTTGCCGTACGCCTTGTTGGCGCCGGCCCGCGAGTCGGAACCGAGCACCAGGATGTCCATCGACCCGTTGTCGACGTCCTGGGGGCGGTCGGTGCCGAGCTGGGCGTTGATGTCGACGCCCTTGATGTTGCCGTTCAGCTTGAAGTACACGTACCCGAGGCCGGCCCCGCCGGCCAGCACGACGCCCGCCGCGGACCACGCGGCTATCTTCACGGCACGGCGGCGCGCGGTCGGACGCCTGCGGCGCCTGCCCCGGCCACCGCCGGATATTCGGGCGCTGTCGCTGTCACTCCGGTCGGTCATGTTCTCCTCAGTCCTCGCAGCTCCTGGGTACCCCCCGCCCTGCCTCTCAGGCACGGTTTGTCGACACTTGTCAGACGGAAGAGCATCAAAAAGGGTTGCACAGGGTTCTAAGAACCCTGTGAGAGCGCCCTCGCGCTGTGGCGAAGGTCTCCGCGCCCCGGGTACGCGAAAACGCCCCCGGCACCGAGGTGCCGAGGGCGTTCGCGCAGGTCGCGGCGGTGACTAGTCGTTGCCGTTGCCCGGGGTGGTCTTCTGGATCTGGAGCAGGAACTCGGCGTTCGACTTCGTCTGCTTCATCTTGTCCAGGAGGAGCTCGATCGCCTGCTGCTGGTCGAGCGCGTGCAGCACCCGGCGCAGCTTCCAGACCACCGCGAGCTCGTCGCTGCCGAGCAGGATCTCTTCCTTGCGGGTGCCGGACGCGTCCACGTCCACCGCCGGGAAGATGCGCTTGTCGGCGAGCTTGCGGTCGAGCTTGAGCTCCATGTTGCCGGTGCCCTTGAACTCCTCGAAGATCACCTCGTCCATGCGCGAGCCGGTCTCCACGAGCGCGGTGGCGAGGATGGTCAGCGAGCCGCCGTCCTCGATGTTGCGCGCGGCGCCGAAGAAGCGCTTGGGCGGGTAGAGCGCCGTCGAGTCGACACCACCGGAGAGGATGCGCCCGGAGGCCGGGGCCGCCAGGTTGTACGCACGGCCCAGACGGGTGATCGAGTCGAGCAGCACGACCACGTCGTGGCCGAGCTCCACCAGACGCTTGGCGCGCTCGATGGCGAGCTCCGCGACGGTGGTGTGGTCCTCGGCCGGACGGTCGAAGGTCGAGGAGATGACCTCGCCCTTGACCGACCGCTGCATGTCGGTGACCTCTTCCGGACGCTCGTCGACCAGGACGACCATCAGGTGGCACTCGGGGTTGTTGTGCGTGATCGCGTTGGCGATCGCCTGCATGATCATGGTCTTGCCGGTCTTCGGCGGGGCCACGATCAGACCGCGCTGGCCCTTGCCGATCGGCGACACGAGGTCGATGATCCGCGTGGTCAGCACGCCCGGGTCGGTCTCCAGGCGGAGCCGGTCCTGCGGGTAGAGCGGGGTGAGCTTGTTGAACTCGGGGCGGCCCCGGCCGGAGTCGGCCGCCATGCCGTTGGCCGAGTCCAGGCGGACCAGCGCGTTGAACTTCTCGCGGCGCTCGCCCTCCTTCGGCTGGCGCACGGCGCCGGTGACGTGGTCACCCTTGCGCAGACCGTTCTTGCGGACCTGGGCCAGCGAGACGTACACGTCGTTCGGGCCCGGCAGGTAGCCGGAGGTCCGGATGAACGCGTAGTTGTCGAGGATGTCCAGGATGCCCGCGACGGGGATCAGCACGTCGTCGTCGTTGACCTGCGGCTCGGCGCCGAACTCGTCGCGCCCGCCACGACGGCCCCGGCGGTCGCGGTAGCGGCCCCGGCGGCCACGGCGGCCCTCGTCGTCGAAGTCGTCCTGCGGGCCGTTGTTCTGCTGGCCCTGGCCGCCCTGGCGCTGCTGGCGCTGGCCCTGCTGGTCGTCGCCGCCCTTGCCCCGGCGGTCGCCCCGCTCACCGCGGTCGCGGTCGCCGCGCTGACGGCCCTGGCGCTCGCCGCGCTCGCCGCGGTCCCGGCGGTCCCGGCGGCCCTCGGCGCCCTCGACCGCCTCGGCGGCCTTGTTCTCCGCCTGGCCCTCGGTCTTCTGCTCGGCCCTGGCGTCGGCCTTGGCGCCCTGCGGCTCGGCGGCGGCGGTCGCGGACTCCGGGGAGCCGGCGGCCGCGGTGGCCCGCCGGCGACGGCGCTCGCCGCCCGCGGGCTGCTCCTCGCCGCCCTGGTCGGAGACCTTGGGCGAGGGCTGGCCGGGGATCTCGATCTGCTGCTGGGCGGTGGCCTTGGCCTCGGCCTCGTCACCCGTACGGGCCTTGGAGGTGGCGCGGCGCTTCGGCTTGGTCTCGGCCGCGTCGGCGCCCTTGGCCGGGGCCGCGGAGGCGGAGCCGGACTGCGCCTCCTTGATGACCTCGATCAGCTGGCTCTTGCGCATGCGCGCGGTGCCCCTGATGCCGAGGCCGGACGCGACCTGCTGCAGCTCGGCCAGGACCATGCCGTCGAGGCCGGTGCCGGAGCGGCGGCGCCGTGAGGTGGTGCCCGAGGCAGCACCTGCGGCGGGCGCGGCGTTGTCGACGGAAGCGTCGGCAGTCACGCCCATCAGATCGGTGGTGTCGCTCACGAAGGGTCCTTCCCTGGAGCGGACGTCGGCCTGTCTGGCTCGGCGACCGGTTGTGCTGTCCGAACATGGCCCGTGACCTGGGGTCACTGACCGTGCCGGGGCGGTGGTCCGCCGCGTGCGGCGGAAAGATGAACGTGCGTGGGGTCCGGCCCGAGTTCCCCTACTCGGCCCCCTGGGAAAAGCGGGGGGTGTCGTGCCGGTTCCGGAGCGTGCTCGGAAACTGCTCAGGCAGGCTGCACTGGCGGTTTGGGAGGCTCCCGGAAGAATGGCGGTCCCTGAAGGGGACACGAAGCACCGCGCCACAAAGACGACCGATGCAGACTTGAGGTTAACACTACCGGATCCAACAAACATTCCCCCTCTCAATCACCGGCAAGCCGCGCGTCCCGCCCGGCGGGCCCCTAGGAGCCCAGTGGCAGGACGCTCGCGCCCGAGGCGTCGAGGCGGAGCCGGTTCGCGGCCCACCCGTCGCCCGCCAGTCGTGCGACCTTGTCGGCCGCACCGTCCTCGACCAGCGCGAGGACCGTGGGGCCCGCGCCGGAGATGACCGCGGGGACGCCGTCCGCCCGCAGTCGGTTGACCAGCGCCACGCTCTCGGGCATCGCCGGTGCCCGGTATTCCTGGTGGAGCCGGTCCTCGGTGGCCGGCAGCAGCAGCTCGGGGCGCCGGGTGAGCGCCTCCACGAGCAGTGCGGCACGTCCGGCGTTGGCCGCCGCGTCCACGTGCGGGACGGTCCGCGGCAGCAGCCCCCGGGCGGTCTCCGTCAGCACCGGCCGGCCGGGCACGAAGACCACCGGAACGATGGAATCCGCGGGATCCATCCTGAGGGCCCGCGCCGCGCCCCCCTCCATCCAGGAGAGCGTGAAACCGCCGAGCAGGCACGCGGCGACGTTGTCGGGGTGTCCCTCGATCTCGGTGGCGAGTTCGAGCAGGGCCGCGTCGTCGAGCTTCGCGTCGCCGCCTATGGTCACCGCGCGGGCGGCCACGATGCCGGCGCAGATGGCCGCCGAGGAGGAGCCGAGGCCCCGGCCGTGCGGGATGCGGTTGGCGCAGACGACCTCAAGTCCGCGCGGCTGCCCGCCGAGCAGGTCGAACGCGGTGCGCAGCGAGCGTACGAGGAGGTGGCTCTCGTCGCGGGGCAGCGTCTGGGCGCCCTCGCCCGCGATGTCGACGTGCAGGCCGGAGTCGGCGACACGGACGACCACGTCGTCGTAGAGCCCCAGTGACAGGCCGAGGGAGTCGAAGCCCGGGCCGAGGTTGGCACTGGTGGCGGGGACGCGCACCCGTACGGCGGCGGCGCGGAATGCGGGACCGGCCATCGCTCTGATGACTCTCCTTGTGAGACTGCTGCGGGATTTTCGAAGAGGTACCCAGGAACCCGACGGCCACATGGGCAACTGCACCGCGGCATATGCGGCGGGGCGGGTTGGGTACAGCCTATCGAAGGAAGGTTCCGTGGCGACATAGGGCGCACAGGAGGCGCACGATGCGTGTCGCGAGCCCCCTGTGCCCCTACGTACCGAGTTGTACGGGTTTCCGTACCGGTCGGTGTCCGGACCGGGCCGTCCGGACACCGGTCACCGGCCCCGAGGGGCCGGCTAGACGAGCCCGAGGCGCTGGGCCGCAGTCGCCGCGTCCACCGGGACGGTGACCGGCTGCGGAGCGCCCGCGACGGCCCAGTCCGGGTCCTTCAGACCGTTTCCGGTGACCGTGCACACGATCTTCTGGCCCGGGTCCACCAGCCCCTGCTCGGCGGCCTTCAGCAGACCGGCGACCGAGGCGGCCGAGGCGGGCTCCACGAAGACGCCCTCCTGGGCGGCGAGCAGCCGGTAGGCGCGCAGGATCTCACGGTCCGTCACCTCGTCGATGGCGCCGCCGGATTCGTCCCGCGCGGCCAGCGCGAACTCCCAGGAGGCGGGGTTGCCGATGCGGATCGCGGTGGCGATCGTCGACGGGTCCTTGACCACCTCGCCGCGCACGATCGGCGCCGAACCGGACGCCTGGAAGCCCCACATGCGGGGCGTGCGGGAGGACACCCCGTCCGCCGCGTACTCCCGGTACCCCCGCCAGTACGCGGTGATGTTGCCCGCGTTGCCCACCGGCAGCACATGGATGTCGGGGGCGTCGCCGAGCGCGTCCACGATCTCGAACGCGGCGGTCTTCTGGCCCTCGATGCGGACCGGGTTGACCGAATTGACCAGCGCCACCGGGTAGTTGTCCGAGAGGTTGCGCGCCAGCGTGAGGCAGTCGTCGAAGTTGCCGTCGACCTGGAGGATCTTGGCACCGTGGACCAGCGCCTGACCCATCTTGCCGAGCGCGATCTTGCCCTGCGGCACGAGCACGGCACAGACCATCCCGGCGCGCACCGCGTAGGCGGCGGCGGAGGCGGAGGTGTTGCCCGTGGAGGCGCAGATGACCGCCTTCGCGCCCTCCTCCTTGGCCCGGGTGATGGCCATGGTCATCCCGCGGTCCTTGAAGGAGCCCGTCGGGTTGGCCCCCTCGACCTTGAGGTGCACCTCGCAGCCGGTGCGCTCGGAGAGCACCTGCGCGGGCACGAGCGGCGTACCGCCCTCGCGGAGGGTGACGACCGGGGTCGTAGCGGAGACGGGGAGCCGGTCCCGGTACTCCTCGATGATTCCGCGCCACTGGTGGGTCATTGCTCGTTACTCCCCTTCAACACGCATGATGCTGGCGACACCCCGCACGGTGTCGAGTTGGCGCAGCGCGTCCACGGTCCCGGTGAGGGCCGAATCAGCGGCGCGATGGGTGACGACGACGAGGGACGCCTCGCCGCCCTCCCGTCGCCCACCACCCTGCTCGACGGCGACCGCGTCACCGCTGCTTGAATTCCTGCTCTGCTGGCGGACGGTGTCGATGCTGACCCCGTGCTCCGCGAACACCGTCGCGACCTGGGCCAGGACACCCGGTTTGTCGGCCACGTCGAGGCTGATGTGGTACCGCGTGACCACGTCGCCCATGGGGCTCACGGGCAGCCGGGTGTACGCGGACTCACCGGGTCCGGTGGACTCGCCGAGCTTGTTGCGGCAGACCGCCACCAGATCGCCGAGGACGGCGGAGGCGGTCGGCGCGCCGCCCGCGCCCGGCCCGTAGAACATCAGCTGTCCGGCGGCCTCGGCCTCGACGAACACCGCGTTGTAGGCGCCGCGCACGGACGCCAGCGGGTGGTCGAGCGGGATCATCGCCGGGTGCACGCGCGCGGTGACGGACCCGCCGTCGGCGGCGCGCTCGCAGATGGCGAGCAGCTTGATGGTGCAGCCCATCTCCTTCGCGGAGGCGAAGTCGGCGGCGGTCACCTCGGTCATGCCCTCGCGGTAGACGTCGTCGAGCCGCACCCGGGTGTGGAAGGCGATCCCGGCCAGGATGGCGGCCTTGGCGGCGGCGTCGAAGCCCTCGACGTCGGCGGTCGGGTCGGCCTCGGCGTACCCCAGGGCGGTGGCCTCGTCGAGGGCCTCCTGGTAGCCGGCGCCGGTGGAGTCCATCTTGTCGAGGATGAAGTTGGTCGTGCCGTTGACGATGCCGAGCACCCGGTTGACCTTGTCCCCGGCCAGCGACTCGCGCAGCGGCCGGATCAGCGGGATCGCCCCGGCGACGGCCGCCTCGTAGTACAGGTCCCGGCCGTGCTCGTCGGCGGCGGCGTGCAGCGCGGCGCCGTCCTGGGCGAGCAGCGCCTTGTTGGCGGAGACGACGGAGGCGCCGTGCTCGAAGGCGGTGGTGATGAGGGTGCGGGCGGGCTCGATGCCGCCGATGACCTCGATGACGACGTCGATGTCACCGCGTTTGACCAGCGCGGTGGCGTCGGTGGTGACGAGGTCGGGGTCGATGCCCGCGCGCACCTTGGACGGCCGGCGCACGGCGACGCCGGCGAGCTCCACGGGCGCGCCGATGCGCGCCGTGAGGTCGTCGGCGTGCGTCGTCATGATGCGCGCCACCTCTGAGCCGACCACTCCACAGCCCAGCAGCGCCACTTTAAGCGGACGCGTACGCATCATCCGACCTCGTTTCCTTCTACCAGCTTGAATGCGATCCAGTCTCACTCACCGGACGGGGGTTTCCCGCCCTCGTCCGGATCCTGAGACAGATATTCCATTATCTATTCATCGGACCGACGGATTCGCCGGTTCAGCCGACATCGAGCCGAAGAAGGTCTTCCTCGGTCTCGCGCCGGACGATCACCCGCGCACCGCCGTCGCGCACCGCCACGACGGGCGGGCGGAGCGCGTGGTTGTAGTTGCTGGCCATGGAGCGGCAGTACGCCCCGGTGGCCGGCACCGCGATCAGGTCACCGGGCGCGAGATCGGCCGGCAGGAACGCGTCCCGCACCACGATGTCACCGCTCTCACAGTGCTTGCCGACGACCCGTACCAGCATCGGTTCCGCGTCCGAAGTCCGCGAGACGAGAGCCACCGAGTATTCGGCGTCATAGAGAGCGGTACGAATATTGTCCGACATTCCGCCGTCGACGCTGACATAGGTCCGCAGCCCGTCCAGCGGCTTGATCGTGCCGACCTCGTAGAGCGTGAAAGCGCTCGGCCCCACGATGGCGCGCCCCGGCTCGACGGAGATGCGCGGCGTGCGCAGTCCGGCGGCCTCGCACTCGCGGGTGACGATCTCGTTGAGCGCCCCGGCGATCTCGTGCGGCTCGCGCGGGTCGTCGTCGGAGGTGTACGCGATGCCGAGGCCGCCGCCGAGGTCGATCTCGGGCAGCTCGACCCCGTGCTCGTCGCGTACGGCGGCGAGCAGCTGGACCACCCGGCGGGCGGACACCTCGAACCCGGCCATGTCGAAGATCTGCGACCCGATGTGGGAGTGGATCCCGATCAGCTCCAGGCCGTCGAGCTTCAGCGCCCGGCGCACGGCCTCGGCGGCCTGCCCGCCCGCGAGCGCGATCCCGAACTTCTGGTCCTCGTGGGCGGTGGCGATGAACTCGTGGGTGTGCGCCTCGACGCCCACGGTCACCCGGATCTGGACGCGCTGGCGCCTGCCGAGCTCCTGGGCGATGTGGGCGACCCGGGCGATCTCCTGGAAGGAGTCGAGCACGATCCGCCCGACGCCCGCCTCCACGGCCCGCCGGATCTCCTCCTCGGACTTGTTGTTGCCGTGCAGGGCGATCCGCTCGGCGGGCATCCCGGCCAGCAGGGCGGTGGCGAGCTCGGTGCCGGAGCACACGTCCAGGTTGAGCCCCTCCTCGTGCAGCCAGCGCACGACGGCGCGCGAGAGGAACGCCTTTCCGGCGTAGAAGACGTCGGCGTCCTCGCCGAAGGCGTCGGCCCAGGCGCGGCAGCGGGCCCGGAAGTCGGCCTCGTCCAGGAAGTAGGCGGGGGTGCCGAACTCCTCGGCCAGCGCGGCGACATCGAGGCCGCCCACGCGGACGCGGCCGTCCTCGTCGCGCTCGACGGTCCGCGACCAGACCTTCGGATCAAGGGAGTTGAGGTCCGCGGGCGGCGCCGAGTAGTGCCCCTCGGGAAGGACATCGGCGTGACGGGGCCCGGCGGGGTGGGCGGAACGGCTCATGCTGTCACTCTCACAACTCTTACGACTCTTGCGAGTTCACAGGAATTCAGGGGCGTCGATGCCGAACAGGGACAGGCCACCGGCGAGCACCGCCCCGGCGGCTTCGGCGAGCGCGAGCCGGGCACGGTGGGCGGCCGAGGGTTTCTCGTCCCCGACGGGCAGCACGCCGTGCTGGGTGTCCAGCACGGCGTCGGCCACGGCTTCGAGCTGCCGCGCGACCCGGTCGGGCGCCCGCAGCCGGGCGGCCCCGAGCAGGACGCCGGGGTGGTCGGCGAGGAGGGCGAGGAGGGGGGCGTGGGACACCCGCTGGAGCGGGTGTCCCACGCCGTCCCCCAGATCACCGGGTTCACCGCTGAACCCGAGGTCACGGGCGTTACGGGTGAGGGCCCGCGTACGGGAGTACGCGTACCGCACCCGGAAGTAGGGGTTGCCGTCGCGCTGGGAGAGCAGCTCGTCCGCACGGGCGGGCCGATCGTGCGCGGCGGCCCGAAGGTAGGCCCAGCGGGCGGCGGAGGGGCCGGTGAGGGCGGGGAGGGGGGCGGTGGGGGCCGGGGTGCTGGGGGTGCCGGGTGCCGGTGTGCTGGGTGCGCCGGGGGCGGGGGTGCCCGGCGCGTCCGGGGCGGAGGTTCCCGGGGCGGGGGTGGCGGCCGGGGGCACGGGGTCCCGCTCCCACTTCAGGTCCAGGTCCGGCTCCGGGTCCAGGCCCATGTCCGACTCCGCCTCCGACTCCGACTCCACCCCGTACGGATCCGGCAGCACATGCAGCCGCTCGCCGCCGTGCGGACCGATCGCGGCGGTGGCGCCCTGTGACTGCAGGAGCTCCACGACGACGGAGGTGACGACGAGGGCCCGGGGCTCGGTGACGGGGGCGAAGTCGAAGTGCTGCCCGGCGAGGGCGCGCCCGTACCCGTACTCCCGCCCTTGCGCGAGCACCCGCCGTACGAGCTCGTCCCGGGCGGGCGCGGCGTCGAGCGTGAAGTTCAGGAACCCGGGCCCGCTGATGTCGACGCGGGCGAGCCCCGGAGTACCGGCGAGCCGCCCGCGCAGATCCTCGGCGACGGCACGGGGCGCGAGCCCGGCGGCGGCGGCGAGCTTGAGGGCGACCCCACTGGCGTACTCCCCCGCGCCCCCCGGCCGGGTCCGCTCCACCTTGACGTCCCGGGGCACGTCGACCCGCAGCACACCCGCGTCAACGGCACCGCGCACGGCACGCACGACGGCAAGGGAGAGCTCTGCGGGGGTCACGGGCCAAGCGTATGGGAGAGGGGGGGTGGGTCGGCGAACTGGTTTCGGCATGTGGGCGGGGGGTGCCTCCGGCGCGGGCGGTGGGGTGGGGCGGCGGGGGCTCGCGGCGACGGCAGCCCGCAGGGAGCCGGGGGCACTGCGGAGGTGGCCTTCGGCCGGGGGGTGGCGGGGCGGGCACTGCGGAGGTGGCCTCCGGCCGGGGGCGGCGGGGCGGGCACTGCGGAGGTGGCCTCCGGCCGGGGGCGGCGGGGCGGGCACTGCGGAGGTGGCCTCCGGCCGGGGGCGGCGGGTATTACGGCGGCGGCCCTCTGCGAGGTGCGGGGCGGGTGCGGCGGTGGCCTTCGGCCGAGTACCAGGCGAGCACCACAGCGGCGGCCGTCGGCCGGGATGCAGGACGGGAGCTGCGGGCAGTGGCCCTGAGCCGGGGTGCGGGGCGGGCACTACGGCAGTGGCCCTCTGCGAGGTGCGGGGCGGGTGCGGCGGCAAGTGGCCCTCGGCCGGGATACGGGCGAGCCCGATGCCGCCGGCACCCCACGCGGCTACCGTCCGGCCGTCCGCCCTGCATGTCCGGACTGCCTGTTGCCGTCGGCGGACGGCGGAGCCTCCCGGTACATCAGCTGCCGTACGACCTTGACGAGCTCGGCCGGCTCGAAGGGCTTGGCCAGGAACGCGTCCACGCCCGCGGCGAGCCCGGTCTCCACCTCGTACTGCGTACAGGCACTGATGATCGCGAGCGGCAGCGCCCGCGTACGGGCGTCGGCCCGCAGGCGCGCGGCCGTACGCAGACCGTCGAGCCGTGGCATCACGACGTCCAGGGTGATGACATCCGGACAGACCCGGTGCACCACTTCCAGACACTCGGCACCATCGGCCGCGGTCACGACCTCGAAGCCCTCCAGCTCGAGGTTGACCCTGATCAGCTGCCGGATGACCTTGTTGTCGTCGACAACAAGCACCCGGCCGGACACGCCTGACACATCTTGAGGTTAGGTCCGCGAACGCCACCGCGTCCGGGTTTTCCCCACTTCCGCCCCCTGCGGGGGACCCAGCCCCCGCCGACCACCGGAAATCCCTGTTCACAGCCACCCCGCCGGAGCTGGTAGGGTTCTACCCGTCGCCAAGAACGACGGCGAACGCCCCCGTAGCTCAGGGGATAGAGCAACGGCCTCCGGAGCCGTGTGCGCAGGTTCGAATCCTGCCGGGGGCACCTCTAGTAGGTGCCTAAAGACCCCGCCACCAGCCACTTCGCTGGGTGCGGGGTCTTCTTGCGTGTGCAGGTAGACGCCAGCGCGAGCGGCTGCATGACAGTGATCACGTTGCAATGACGTGATGATGTTGGAGGGTGTCGGCGCACTCGCAGGGGCACGTTTCGGGCCCCTGCGAGTGCGCGCCCCGCATGACAAAAGCCCCGGATCCCCCCGGGGCTCACGCAGTCGGGACGTACCTCCGGGGCGGTCCTGGGTGTCCCATCTCCCCGGCCGGCTTGACTCTCATGCCGAGTAAGGAGCTTGGGTGCAAACTTTGCACGTCGGCGCGTGCGACCTCGTAATTCGCGTACAGGCGGTCATGTCCATACCGCTTCCAGCGCGTGACGTGCAGTTACGCAAAGCCCCTCGCCTTCCGGGGATCACCCCTCCCCGATGTCCTCCCCCCACAACTCCGGCCGCCCAGAGATGAATTCGCGCATCATCGCCACGCACTCCGCATCCCCCAGCACCACCACCTCCACCCCGCACTCCGCCAGCCACTCGTGTCCGCCCCCGAACGTTGTCGCCTCGCCGATCACCACCCTGGGGATGTTGAACTGGCGGATCAGGCCGCTGCAGTACCAGCAGGGGGAGAGCGTCGTCACCATCGTGGTGTCGCGGTAGGTGCGGCGGCGGCCCGCCGCTCGGAACGCCGCCGTTTCCGCGTGCATCGTCGGATCGCCGTCCTGGACGCGGCGGTTGTGGCCCCGGCCGAGGAGTTCGCCGTTCGCCGCGTACAGCGCCGCGCCGATCGGGATTCCGCCCTCGGCCCGACCGGCTCGCGCCTCCTGTACCGCCGCGGGGAGCAGTGCGCGTGCTGCCGCCAGTTCCATGACGCCATTCTGGGCGCATACGGCCCTTCACCGCATCACGGACCAGGGGCCGTGGACCGCGGCATCAGGGCCTCAGAACGTCACCGCCCGGCCGCTGCCCGGCCTGCCCCGCGTCCCTCCCGCCGCGGCCCCGCCCCCTACGAGTTCGGCCGCTTCCCGTGGTTCGCGCTCTTCTTCTTCCGGGCGCGTCGCTTGTTGCCTCGCTTCGACATGGGCCTCTTCTTCCTGGGGAAGGGGGTGCGGCACAGGGCGTGGGTGCGTGCCCAGTGCACGCCCGCGCGTACGCGTACACGTGCCACTTCGTGCCGTTATTCACCGTTTTGGACCACTCTACGGTCCGCCCCTCCCCCTCACACCTCGAACCGGTAGCCCATTCCCGGCGCCGTCACCAGGTATCTCGGGTGGGACGGGTCAGCCTCCAGTTTGCGGCGGAGCTGGGCCATGTAGACGCGCAGGTAGTTGCTCTGCGTGCGGTAGGTCGGGCCCCAGACCTCCTGGAGGAGCTGGCGCTGGGTGACCAGGTGGCCCCGGTGGCGCACCAGGGTTTCCAGCAGGTGCCACTCCGTGGGCGTCAGCCGTACCGGCGCGCCGTCACGCGTCGCCTTCTTCGCCAGGAGGTCCAGGGTGAAGGTGGGCGTCTCCACCATCGCCGGGCCCACCCCGTGACCCGCCAGGTCCCCCTGCCCGGCCGCCCCCATCAGACCCGCCGCCCCCGCCTCCGCCCGGCCGGTCCCCGTACTCCCCTCCTCCCCCCTGCGGGTCGCCGCCCGCAGCCTCGCCAGCAGCTCCGCCATGCTGAACGGCTTGGTGATGTAGTCGTCCGCGCCCGCGTCCAGCGCCGCCACCTTCTCGTCGGAGGTGTTGCGGGCCGAGACCACCAGGATCGGCACCCGCGACCAGCGGCGCAGCGTCCGCATCACATCGAGGCCGTCCATGTCCGGCAGGCCCAGGTCCAGGAGCACCGCGTCCGGCGGGTGGGCGGCGGCGAGGCCGAGGGCCGTCTCGCCGTCGGGGGCCGCCTCCACCTCGTACTTGCGCGCTCTGAGGTTGATCTCCAGCGCCCGTACGAGCTGCGGTTCGTCCTCCACCACCAGCACCCGGGTCATCGGGCCGTCCCTTCTCGTCGCCGCGGGCCCGGCCAGGGGCCCGCCCATGGAGTTGCCCTCGGGCCGCCCGCCCCCCCGCCCCGGCGGCCTGCCCGCGCCCCCACCCCCGGGCCGGGCCACATCCCCGCCCCGACCCCTGAGCCGGATCACATCCCCGCCCCCGGGCCGAGCCGCATCCCCGCCCCCCGGCCGGGCCGAGGAACGCCCCCCGGGGCGGCCCGGGGCCCCCGTGGCCCCGGGCCGTCCCAAGGCCCCGTCCCGTCCCGGCGACCGGCGACCCCCGCCCCCTAACCCCCTCACTCCCCCACAAGCCCCTTCAGCGCGATGTTCAGCTTCAGGACGTTCACCCTCGGTTCGCCGATGAAGCCGAGTACGCGGCCTGTGGTGTTGTCGTCGACCAGCTTCTCCACCTTCGCCACCGGCAGCCCGTTCACCTCGGCGACGCGGTGGATCTGGAGCTTCGCGTACTTGGGCGAGATGTCGGGGTCGAGGCCGGAGCCGGAGGAGGTGACCGCGTCGGCGGGGACGTCGGAGGGGTTCACCTTGTACGTGGGGGTGGAGTTGTCCTTGACCACGGCTGCCTTGGCGTCCTTGATCTGCTGGATCAGCTTCTCGTTGTCGCCGGACAGGTTGGTCGCGCCCGACACCAGCAGGTCGTACTGGGTGTTGACGCCGTTGGCCTTGTTGGAGCCGAGGCCGCCCGAGGGGCGCGGCTGGAACCAGTGCAGGTCCGGGCGGGCCGCCTCCTCGGCGTCGTCGGGGTTCTTCTTCGGCAGGTCGTAGCGCTGCCCGATCAGCTCCGAACCGACCACCTTCCCATCGGACTTGACCTCCGATCCGTTCGCCTTGCCGCCGAACGCCGCCTGGGCGATGCCGGTCACGACCAGCGGGTAGATGACCCCGGTCACCAGAGTGAGGACCAGGAGCGCACGAAGGCCGGCGCCGAGCAGGCGGGCGGTGTTTCCCAGGGAGTTGTTCATGGTGTCTCAGCCGATTCCGGGGATGAGGGAGATGAGGAGGTCGATGAGCTTGATGCCGATGAAGGGCGCGACGAGGCCGCCGAGGCCGTAGATGCCGAGGTTGCGGCGGAGCATCTTGTCGGCGCTGGTGGGCTTGTACTGGACGCCCTTCAGGGCGAGGGGGACGAGGGCGATGATGATCAGCGCGTTGAAGATGACGGCGGACAGGATCGCCGATTCGGGGCTGTGCAGGCTCATGATGTTGAGCTTGTCCAGGCCCGGGTAGACCACCGCGAACATCGCCGGGATGATCGCGAAGTACTTCGCCACGTCGTTGGCGATCGAGAACGTGGTCAGCGCGCCTCGGGTGATCAGGAGCTGCTTGCCGATCTCGACGATCTCGATGAGCTTGGTCGGGTTGGAGTCGAGGTCGACCATGTTGCCGGCCTCCTTGGCGGCCGACGTGCCGGTGTTCATCGCGACGCCGACGTCGGCCTGGGCGAGCGCGGGGGCGTCGTTGGTGCCGTCGCCCGTCATCGCGACCAGCTTGCCGCCCGCCTGCTCCCGCTTGATCAGCGCCATCTTGTCCTCGGGCGTGGCCTCGGCGAGGAAGTCGTCGACGCCGGCCTCCTCGGCGATGGCCTTCGCGGTCAGCGGGTTGTCACCCGTGATCATGACCGTCTTGATGCCCATCCGGCGCAGCTCGTCGAACCGCTCGCGCATGCCCTCCTTGACCACGTCCTTGAGGTGGATCACCCCCAGGACCCGCGCCCCGTCCATGTCCTCCACAGCCACCAGCAGCGGCGTGCCACCAGCCTGGGAAATCCGGTCGGTGAGCGCCTGGGCATCCTCCGAGACACTGCCGCCCCGCTCCTTCACCCAGGCGACCACCGAACCCGTGGCCCCCTTGCGGACCTTGCGGCCGTCCACGTCCACGCCCGACATCCGGGTCTGCGCCGTGAACGCGATCCACTCCGCGCCGCTCAGCTCGCCCTGGTGGCGCTCGCGCAGCCCGTACTTCTCCTTCGCCAGGACCACGATCGAGCGCCCCTCGGGCGTCTCGTCGGCCAGCGAGGAGAGCTGGGCGGCGTCCGCCACCTCTGCCTCGGTCGTCCCGGCTACGGGCACGAACTCGGACGCCTGGCGGTTGCCCAGGGTGATGGTGCCGGTCTTGTCGAGCAGCAGCGTGGAGACGTCACCGGCCGCCTCCACCGCCCGGCCCGACATCGCCAGGACGTTGCGCTGGACCAGGCGGTCCATGCCCGCGATGCCGATCGCCGAGAGCAGCGCCCCGATCGTGGTCGGGATCAGGCACACGAGGAGTGCGGCCAGCACGATCATGGACTGCTCGGCGCCCGCGTACTTCGCGAACGGCTGGAGCGTGACGACCGCCAGCAGGAACACGATCGTCAGCGAGGCCAGCAGGATGTTCAGGGCGATCTCGTTCGGCGTCTTCTGCCGTGCCGCGCCCTCGACCAGGTTGATCATCCGGTCGATGAACGTCTCGCCCGGCTTCGTCGTGATCTTGATGACGACCCGGTCCGACAGGACCTTCGTGCCGCCCGTCACCGCGCTCCGGTCGCCGCCGGACTCGCGGATGACGGGAGCGGACTCACCCGTGATCGCCGACTCGTCGACGGACGCGACGCCCTCGACCACGTCACCGTCGCCGGGGATGACGTCGCCCGCCTCGCAGACCACCAGGTCGCCGATGCGCAGCTCCGTCCCCGGTACGCGCTCCTCCGTACGGCCGTCCTCGGACAGGCGCCGGGCCACCGTGTCGGTCTTGGCCTTGCGCAGGGTGTCGGCCTGCGCCTTGCCCCGGCCCTCCGCGACCGCCTCCGCCAGGTTGGCGAAGATCGTGGTCAGCCAGAGCCAGCCCGCGATCGCCCAGCCGAACCAGTTCCCCGGGTCCTTGACCGCGAGGACCGTGGTCAGCACCGAGCCGATCTCCACCACGAACATGACGGGCGACTTGACCATCACCCGCGGGTCGAGCTTCCTGACCGCGTCCGGGAACGACCTGACCAGCTGCTTCGGGTCGAACAGACCCCCGCCGACCTTGCCGCCCTCGGGCTTGTGCCCGGAGGGTACGTCGCTGTGCGGTGCCCGGGTCGGGGCCGCGTCCTGTTGCTTCAGTTCAGTGCTCATGACGCCAGCCCCTCCGCCAGCGGGCCCAGCGCGAGCGCCGGGAAGTAGGTCAGACCGGTGACGATCAGGATCGTGCCCACCAACAGGCCCGTGAACAGCGGCTTGTTGGTGCGCAGCGTGCCCGCCGTCTCCGGGATCGGCTTCTGCTCCGCCAGCGAGCCCGCCAGCGCCAGCACGAACACCATCGGCAGGAACCGGCCCAGCAGCATCGCCAGTCCGATGGAGGTGTTGAACCACTCGGTGTTGGCGTTCAGCCCGCCGAAGGCGGAGCCGTTGTTGTTGGCGCCCGAGGTGTACGCGTACAGCACCTCGGAGAAACCGTGCGCCCCCGAGTTCGTCATCGAAGCGCCGGTCGAGTCCAGGGACATCGCGATCGCCGTGAACACCAGCACCAGCGCCGGGGTGATCAGGATGTAGCAGGCCGCGAACTTGATCTCGCGCGTGCCGATCTTCTTGCCCAGGTACTCCGGCGTACGGCCGACCATCAGACCCGCGATGAACACCGCGATGATCGCCATGACCAGCATTCCGTACAGACCCGAACCGGTACCACCCGGCGCGATCTCGCCCAGCTGCATCCCCAGGAGCTGGATTCCGCCGCCGAAGCCGGTGTACGAGTCGTGGAAGGAGTTGACCGCGCCCGTGGACGTCAGCGTGGTGGCGACCGAGAAGATCGCGGAGCCGCTGATGCCGAAGCGAGTCTCCTTTCCTTCCATCGCGCCGCCCGCCACATCGAACGCGGGTCCGTGGTGGGCGAATTCGGTCCACATCATCAACGCCGTGAACCCGACCCAGATGGTGACCATCGTCGCCAGGATCGCGTACCCCTGCTTGACGCTCCCGACCATCTTTCCGAACGTGCGGGTCAGCGCGAACGGGATCACCAGGATCAGGAAGATCTCGAACAGGTTCGAGATCCCGTTGGGGTTCTCGAACGGGTGGGCCGAGTTGGCGTTGAAGTAACCGCCGCCGTTCGTGCCCAGCTCCTTGATGACCTCCTGCGAGGCCACCGCCCCGCCGTTCCACTGCTGCGAGCCGCCCATGAACTGGCCCACCTCATGGATCCCGGCGAAGTTCTGGATGGCGCCGCAGGCGACCAGGACCAGCGCGCCGACCACCGAGATCGGCAGCAGGATGCGGACGGTGCCGCGCACCAGGTCGGACCAGAAGTTGCCCAGCTCACCGGTGCGGGAGCGGGCGAAGCCGCGTACGAGGGCGACCGCGACGGCGATGCCGACGGCGGCCGACACGAAGTTCTGCACCGCCAGACCACCGGTCTGCACGATGTGGCCCATCGACTGCTCGCCCGAGTACGACTGCCAGTTGGTGTTCGCCACGAACGAGGCCGCCGTGTTGAACGCCTGGTCCGGCGGGATCGACACGAAGCCCAGCGAGCCCGGCAGATGCCCCTGCAGGCGCTGGAGCAGATACAGGAAGAGGACGCTCACCACCGAGAACGCGAGCACTCCGCGCAGATACGCGGGCCAGCGCATCTCGGTGTTCGGGTTGGCACCCACGGCCTTGTAAATCCACTTCTCGACCCGCAGATGCTTGTCGGAGGAGTAGACGCGGGCCATGTAGTCGCCCAGCGGACGGTAGGAGAGCGCCAGGGCCGCGGCCAGCGCGGCGAACTGGAGCACACCGGAGAGAACGGGAGACATCGCGGGACTCAGAACCTCTCCGGGAACACGAGGGCGAGGACGAGGTAACCCAGCAGGGCGACGGCCACGATCAGACCGACGATGTTCTCGGCAGTCACAGCTTCGCCACCCCCTTGGCAATGAGCGCCACCAACGCGAAAACCGCGAGCGTGGTGACGACGAAGGCCACGTCGGCCATCGCGAACTCCTGAAACGGAAAGGCCCGGAATCGAGCCGGAAATGAGCGGACCCTCAGAGCAAACCCCCCGTTGCGCGCTCCGCACGCGCCGTTGACGGCCCCCATACGGCTCCCGGCTGGTCCTTGACGCCTTTCATACGCGCGGCTCGGCCGATACCGGCCCGCAGCCGAATTCCGCCGGTGCCGGGCTCCCGGCGGGCCCCGGCGGGGCCGCCGCGTCAGGGCCGCGTGCGGAAACGCATATGGCCGCCGTCAAGACTCACCGGGCGCCGTCAACGGTTCGTCAACGAGCGCCGGGGCGGGCGGGCCGCGCGCCTAGCTTCACGGGCATGAGAGCCATGGGACGACGGACCCCCCGTACCGCGGCGGGCAGTGCCGCCCTGACCGCCCGGCCGCCCTCGGCCGCCGCCCACGACCGCACCTGGGCGGGTGAGGCGCGCTCGGCGTGCGGCTGCGCGGGCACCCTGCTGGGTCTGCTGCTGCTGATCGACTTCGGCGCGGGCACCCTCACCCCCTGGCGGGGCGTGCTGTGGGCGGGGCTGGCCGGGCTGCTGCTGGTGGTGCTGTGGCCGGTGCGGGTCTCGGCCGGGCCCGGCCTGCTGACCGTGCGCGGGCTGCTGCGCACCCGGCGCGTCCGCACCGACCGGCTGGTTTCGGTGCGCTGGTCGGACGGGGTGAGCCGGCGCCTCGTCCTGCGCGACGCGGACGGCGGCCGGGCCGAGCTCGACCCCCGCGTCCTGGTGGCGAACCCGCCGCTGTGGCACGTCCTGGACGCCGACGCCCGTACGAGCGTGGCGCGCGCCACCCTGCGCTGCGGGGAGACGGCGCTGCGCCAGGTCTCGGCCCGGGTCGAGCGCGAGAGCGCTCTCGCCGTGTTCCGGGTGTCGGGGCTGGAGTGATCCCCGGGCCCCGGGGCGGGCCGGGCGGGGCGACACGCCGGGCTGTCCACGTGCGCGTCACACTTTTCTGTCCGGTTTCGTCAACTCCATGACAGTCGCAGTCCACGCCACCGACCGAGTGGCAGCCAGGAGTACAGCCATGGAAGCACGGATGCCGAGCCCGGCGACGCTCGTCCCGGGGGCGATGGAGGCCGTTCGCGGACTGCAGAAGGCGACCCACAGCGCCGGAGTCCCCGCCACCACGATGCACCTCGTCCATCTGCGCGCCAGCCAGATCAACGGATGCAGCGCCTGCGTCGACTCGGGCACCCGGTACGCGATGAAGGGCGGCGAGAGCGCGGAGCGCCTGTTCGCGGTGGCCGCCTGGCGCGAGACGCCGTACTTCACGGACGCCGAGCGGGCCGCGCTCGCCCTCACCGAGTCCGTCACCCGCCTCAACGACCGCGACGAGCCGGTCCCCGACCACGTCTGGTCCGAGGCGGCCCGCCACTACGACGAGAAGCCGCTGGCGGCGCTCGTGCTGTGGATAGGCGTGAGCAACTTCTACAACCGGCTGAACGCGGCCACCCGCCAGCAGGGCGGCCAGACCTGGTGAACGGAGCCTCCCGCTCCGTCGGATTCCCCTGAGCATGCGTCAATTCTCTTCCGGCATACGGAAACTGACCCCGCGTCCGGTCCCGAACGACCTTGGCACCGGGTGCACCCGTGGGGCATGCTCGCCGGGATCGAATCAGGACACATCACTGCGCGACGCCGAGGTGGCACGAATGGGAACCGAGACAACCACCTGCTGCATTGTCGGAGGCGGTCCGGCCGGCGCCATGCTGGGCCTGCTGCTGGCCCGGGCGGGCATCGAGGTCACCGTCCTGGAGAAGCACCAGGACTTCCTGCGGGACTTCCGGGGCGACACGATCCACCCCTCCACCCTCGACGTGCTGGCCGAACTCGGCCTGGCCGAACGGTTCCTGGCGCTTCCGCACCGCACCACGCCGGGGATCAACATGGTCACCGACACCCGTGACGTGCTCGTCGCCGACCAGCGCCTGCTGTCGGGCACCTACCCGTACATCGCGTTCGTGCCGCAGTGGGACTTCCTCAGCCTGCTGGCCGAGGAGGCCGCCAAGTACCCGCACTTCCATCTGAAGATGGGCGCGGAGGTGCACGGTCTGATCCGGGCGGGCGACCGGGCCGAGGGCGTGCGCTACCGGGACGCCGACGGCGAGCACGAGCTGCGCGCGGTGCTCACCGTCGCCGCCGACGGCCGCGACTCGGTCCTGCGCCGCCCGGCCGGGCTGGTGCCGCAGGCGTTCGGGGCGCCGATGGACGACCTGTGGTTCCGCATCCCGCGCGAGGAGAGCGACCCGACCGACACCTTCATCCGCATGGGCAAGCAGGGCCTGCTCATCGGGATCTGCCGGGACACGTACTGGCAGTTCGCCTATGTCATCCCCAAGGGCCGGTACGCGGAGCTGCGGGCCGAGGGCATCGAGTCGCTGCGCGCGAGCGTGCGCGAGCTGCTGCCGTGGATGGGCGACCGGCCGGACAAGATCGAGTTCTCGGACGCCCGGATGCTGGAGGTGCGCGTCGAGCGGCTGCGGCGCTGGTACCGGCCGGGCCTGCTCTTCATCGGCGACGCGGCGCACGCGATGTCGCCGGTCGGCGGGTTCGGGATCAACGTGGCGGTCCAGGACGCGGTGGCCGCCGCCAATCTGCTGGCCGAGCCGCTGCGGCGGGGCGTGGTGGGCACCGAGCACCTGGCGGCGGTGCAGCGGCGGCGGCTGCCCCCGGCCGTGGCGATCCAGCGGATGCAGATCCTGCTGCAGAACCAGCTGATCGCGCCGACGCTGCACGGCACCCGCGAGTCCAAGCCGCCGCGCTTCCTGGCGGTCGCCGAGCACGTACGGCCGCTGCGCATGCTGATCGCCCGGATGATCGGGTACGGGCCGCGCCCCGAGCACGTACGGATCCCCGAGCGGCACTGAGGACCCGGCGCCCGCTGCCCGCGCGGGAGGCACCGGAAGGGGCCGGGGCGGCGGAAGGGCTACCGGAAGAAGAGGTACCGGAAAAGGACACGGACCATAACGGGTCCGTGTCTTTTTCTTTGCCCCTCCACACACTCCCGACAATTTCGTTGACCCGGCAACCATGGATATCCACAAGTGTGCAACTGCGGAATTCCCGGGGTCGCACACAGGATTGCCACAGCCCCAGTTCAGCGGCCGTCCAAAGACCTGAGCGCCGCTGGAGCCCTGCCCGGCGGGCAAGTTGAGCGATGCTTGACCCGCACCCGCCGTCCCGTGCTAAACCCATAACGCCTTGATACGAATTCAAGCCAGAGAGGCATTCATGACGACCATCATCCTCCCCGAGGACCGCCCCGCCGGCCGCCGCGGCTTTGAAATCGTCCTGCCGAGCGGCGCCACCGAAGGGGCCGCCGCCCTCGTGGAAGGCGAGATAGCCGCCGCGACGCCCGGACCGCCGCTGCACACGCACGCCGAGTCCGACGAGACGTACTTCGTCCTGGAGGGCACGCTCGTCATGTACATCGACGGCGAGGTGACCACGCTCGGCCCCGGCGGGATGGCGCACATCTCCAAGGGCACCGAGCACACCTGGTCGACCACCCTCTCCGGCGGCTGCCACTTCCTGACCCTGCACCTGCCGGGCGGCTACGAGCTGTACCACCCGACCGCGCTCGCCGCCGAGCACGAGAAGGGCGGCCCGCTGATCCAGTCCGACCTGTTCGAGCTGGCCGCCAAGTTCGACTGGCGGATGGCGGGCACCGAGCCGCTGCGCCTCACCCCGGAGGGCGTCCTCGTCCCCGCGGGCCAGGCCGACGCCGAGGCCCAGCGGCTCCTCGCCGAGCACACCGGCCAGCCCGTCTCCTAGGCGGTCCGGGCCCCACCGGGACCCGGCGCCCGCACCCCCTCCCCGCCCCGCGAGGCCGATCCAGCCGGGCGGGGCTGCCGCCTGCCCCCGCGCGGTCCTCGCCACGCGCCGCGCGGGAGAGCCGGCGTGCCCCCGGGCTGACCCGGGCGGACACGGGCTGACCTGCCAGAAGTCACACCCCTCAGCCCTGCCTCGTCTTCCTGGTGACGCACTTTTTCCTGCCGCCACGGCAAGGAGATCCACGAATGGCACGCATCCCTTCACGCTCCATCCGTCACGACCGGGCTGGGACGGCCTCGGTCACCACGATCGGCCAGAGGTAGAAACGCCATGACTCACGACACGCACGCCGGAGCCGACACGCCCGGCGGAAGCCGTGCGGGGGACGCGTCCGGCGAAGCGCCGACGCTCGACCCGCGCCGCTGGCTCGCCCTCATCATCGTCCTGGTCGCCGGGTTCATGGACATGCTCGACGTGACCATCGTCAACGTCGTCATCCCGAGCATCCAGAAGGACCTGCACGCCGACTACACCCAGATCGAATGGGTCGTGGCCGGGTACGTGCTGGGCTTCGCGGCCCTGCTGATCACCGGCGGCCGGCTCGGGGACATCTACGGCCGCAAGAAGATGTTCCTGATCGGCGTGGCGGGCTTCACCATCGCCTCGACGCTGTGCGGTGTGGCGAGCGGGCCCGGCATGCTGATCGGCGCGCGGTTCTTCCAGGGCGCCATGGCCGGTCTGATGGTCCCGCAGATCCTGGCGATCATCCACGTCACGTTCCCGTCCGAGGAGCGCGGCAAGGTGCTCGGCATCTGGGGCGGCGTCCTCGGCTCCGCGTCCGTGGCGGGCCTGATCGTGGGCGGCGTGCTGGTCGACGCGAACATCGCCGACCTGGAGTGGCGCCCGATCTTCCTGGTCAACATCCCGGTCGGCATCGGCGCGCTGATCGCCGCCTGGTTCTACGTGGGCGAGTCCAAGTCGGCCGCCGCGCCCAAGCTCGATCCCATCGGCGTGGTCATCGCCGTCTCCGGCATCCTGATGCTGGTCTATCCGCTCGCCGAGGGCCGCACCCTGGGCTGGCCGGCCTGGACGTACGCGCTGATGGCGGGCTCCGTCGTGGTCTTCGGCATCCTCGTCGCCTTCGAGCGCCACCGCACCCGGACCGTGGGATCGCCGCTGGTGGTGCTCAGCCTCTTCAAGGAGCGGGCGTTCACCGCGGGCATGCTGGTGTGGACGCTGTTCTGGATCGCGCTGGGCGGCTTCTTCCTGGTGTGGACGCTGTACATGCAGCTGGGTCTGGGCTGGTCGCCGATGCGCGCCGGTCTGACGGGCGCGGCCTTCGCCGTCGGTGCCGCGGCCGGCTCCGGCCTCGCGGTCGAGGTGTTCACCCCGCGCATCGGCCGCCTCACCCTGATCGGCGGGGCGCTCCTGAACGCGCTGGGCTTCGCCGCGTACATCCTCGTCGCCCACCACTACGGACCGGGCATCCCGTCCTGGCAGATGATCGCGCCGCTGGTGGTCACCGGCTTCGGCTTCGGCCTGGTGGTGGCGCCGATGATCGACGCGATCCTCACCAAGGTGCCCGCCAAGGACGCGGGTTCGGCCTCCGGTCTGCTCGGCACCACCCAGCAGGTCGGCATGGCGCTCGGCGTCGCCCTGGTCGGGGTGCTCTTCTTCGGCCACCTCTCCAGCGACTCCGGCCACGGCGTGGACAAGGTGACGCCGCAGCTGCGCCAGGAGCTGGTGGCCGCCGGGGTCCCGGCGAACGGCGTCGACGACATCGTCAAGGGCTTCCGGGCCTGTGTGCACGACCGCTCCGCCGAGTCCGACCCGACCAAGGTCCCGGCCAGCTGCCTGCCCTCCTCGGTCCCGGGCGCGGACAAGGTCCAGCCGATCCTGACCAAGCAGGGCCAGGCGGCGGTGAGCCACAACTTCGTCAAGAGCTTCGACCTCAGCCTCTGGTACGGGGTCGGCATCCTGGTCCTGGTGGCGCTCGGCATGTTCGCGCTGCCCCGCGAGGTGCACGCGCGCGACCTGGACGCCGAACTCGCGGCGCTCGGCGAGCCGGTGGCCCGCAGCGGCAGCGCCTGACGGGGCGGGTCCCACGACCGCTCCGACCCGGCTCCCCGCGGGAGCGCCGCGGCCCTTCAGGCCGAGGCGCGCTTGCGGGGAGCCGCCTTCTTGGCCGTCTTCTTCGCCGTCGTGGCGGTGGACTTCTTCGCCCCGGACGCCTTCGGGGAGGCGGCCGACTTCTTGGCGGCGGAGGTGGACTTGGCGGTGGCCCCGGCCGTCGCCCCGGCCGGTGCGCTCCTGGTGGAGGTGGTCTTGGTGGCCGTGGTCCCGGACCCCGCCGTCCGCGTCCTCGACCGCGCCTTCGCCGGTGAAGTGGCGGACTTCGGGGCCGACTTGGCGGACTTGGCCGTCTTCGCGGGCGCCTTCGCCCCCTTCTTCGCGGCGGTCCCGCGCGGCTTCAGCTCGGTGACCTCCGCCTCGGTGGCCTCCGCCGGTTCCGCCTCCTCGCCGCGCGCCCGCCGGGCCGCGCGCACACTGCTCTCCAGCGCCGCCATCAGATCGATGACCTGGCCGCCGCCCGCCGCCGCCGGAGCCTCGGCCGGGGGCAGCGCGCCGTCCGCCTTGGAGGCGATCAGCGCCTCCACCGCCTCCCGGTAGTCGTCGTGCAGCGACTCCACGTCGACCTCGCCGAGCGTGTCCATCAGGGCGTCGGCCAGGTCGAGTTCGGCGTCGCGCACCCGTACGTCGGTGTCGGGGGCGACGCCCTCGGGGGCGCGGATCTCGTCCGGCCACAGCAGCCCGTGCATCGCGATGACGTCGTCCACCACCCGCAGCATCCCGAGCCGCTCCCGGCCGCGCAGCGCGAACTTGGCGACGGCCACCTTCCGGCTGCGCTTGAGCGCCTCCCTGAGCAGGGTGTACGGCTTGGCGGCCGGCACCCCGTTGGCGCTCAGGTAGTACGCCGCGTCGATCTGGAGCGGGTCGATGGAGTCGGCCGGGACGAAGGCGACGATCTCGATGGTCCTGGCGGTGGGCAGCGGCAGTGCGGCCAGGTCCTGGTCGGTGATCGGGATCAGCGAGCCGTCGGCGTCCTCGTACGCCTTGCCGATCTCCGCGGCGTCCAGCTCCTCGCCGTCGAGCTCGCACACCTTGCGGTAGCGGACCCGGCCGCCGTCCGCCGTGTGGATCTGGCGGAACGAGATCGAGTGGCTCTCGGTGGCGTTCACGAGCTTGATCGGGATGCTGACCAGCCCGAAGGAGATCGCACCGTTCCATATGGATCGCACGCTTCATCCTTTTCGCCAGGAATAGTGGGATTCTCATCCTATGACGCCGATCACCTGGGTGGAGGGGCGGCGGATCGCGCTCTCCCGGCTGGAGAAGGTCCTCTATCCGGCGACCGGCACCACCAAGGGCGAGGTCCTGCACTACTACGCCTCCGTCGCGGGCGCCCTCCTGGCCCATCTGCACGACCGCCCGGTGTCCTTCCTGCGCTATCCGGACGGCCCCGCAGGTCAGCTCTTCTTCACCAAGAACCCGCCGCCCGGCACGCCCTCCTGGGTGAAGACGGCCCCGGTGCCGCGCTCCGGGGACAGCGCGGCCCGCCAGGTGACGGTCCCGGACCTCGCGACCCTGATGTGGGCGGCCAACCTGGTGGTGGAGTTCCACACCCCGCAGTGGCGGGCCGGGGCGCCCGCACGGGCCGACCGGATGGTCTTCGACCTCGACCCGGGGGCCCCGGCGAGCGTGGTGGAGTGCTGCGCGGTGGCCGGGTGGCTGCGGGAGCGGCTGACGGCGGACGGGCTGCACGCCTACGCCAAGACCTCCGGCTCCAAGGGGCTGCACCTGCTGGTCCCGCTGGAGCCCACCGCCTCCGAGCACGTCTCCCGGTACGCCAAGGCGCTGGCCCGGGAGGCCGAGGCCGCGCTGCCGGAGCTGGTCACCCACCGCATGGCGCGCGACCTGCGGCCCGGCAAGGTGTTCGTCGACCACAGCCAGAACTCGGCGGCGAAGACGACGGCGGCGCCCTACACCCTGCGGGCCAGGGAGCGCCCGACCGTGTCCGCCCCCGTGTCCTGGGACGAGGTGGGGGGCTGCCGCTCCCCCTCCGACCTGGTGTTCCTCCTGGGTGACATCGGGCCGAGGCTGGCCCGGGACGGCGATCTGCTCGGCCCGCTGATCAACCTCAACCGGGCGGGGCGGCTGCCGTGACGCTCCGGCCGCCGGTGCGGGTGGCGCTGGCCCGGTCGGTGCGGGAGCTGCCGCGCGGGCCGGGCTGGAGGTACGAGCCGAAGTTCGACGGCCACCGGATGCTGGTCTTCCGGGAGGCCGGCGCGGTGGTGCTCCAGGCCCGGTCCGGGCGGATCGTGACGGCCGCGTTCCCGGACCTGGTGGCGGCGGCCCTCGCGGTGCCCGCCGGGTGCGTGCTGGACGGGGAGGTGGTGGTGTGGACCGGGGGCCGCACGGACTTCGCGGCGGTGCAGCGGCGGGCGGCGGCCACTCCCGCCCGCGCCCGGCCGCTGGCCGAGCGGCTGCCCGCCTCCTACGCCGCCTTCGACGTGCTGGCCGACCGGGACGAGGACGTACGGGCCCGGCCGTACGAGGAGCGGCGCGCGCGGCTGCTGGCCCTGCTCGGCGCGCTCGGCCCGCCGCTCCAGCCGGTGCCGTCGACGGACTCCGTGGAAACGGCCCTCACCTGGTACGAGACCCTGCCCGCGAGCGGTATCGAGGGGCTGGTGGCCAAGCGCGCGGACTCCCCCTACCGGGGCGGCACCCGGCTGTGGCGCAAGCTGCGGCACACCGACACCTGGGAGGCGGCGGTGGTGGGGTTCGTGGGCCCGGCCCGGCGCCCGGCCGCGCTGGTGCTGGTCCTGCCGGGCGACGACGCGGTGGCGGTGTCCAGCCCGCTCACCCCGGCGCTGCGGGCGGAGGCGGGCCGGGCCGGACTGCGCCCCGCGCCCGGCTCCCCCACCGCGATCGCCCCGGGCTGGGGCGAGGTGGCGTACGTACCGGTGGAGCCGGGCCGGCTGCTGGCGGAGGTGGAGCGCGGGACGGTGCGGCACCCGGTGACGACGGTGCTGCGCCTGCGGCCGGGCGAGCCCTGAGCCGGGGGCGGGCCCGCGCGCGGGTCCGGCACACCCCGTGCCCGCGCGGGACCGTGCCCGCGCGGGACCGTGCCCGCGCGGGACCGTGCCCGCGCGGGACCGGCGAACCCCGGCCCGGGCGCGTGCGCGTCCGTCCGCGCGCGACCCCGCCGCGACCGGCTCGGCCCGGAGGCCGTCCCCTCGTCGCGTCCGCCCGCGCGGGACCTCACGCCTTCAGCCACGTCCTGCGGTCGCGGGCCGTCCAGTACAGGCCCTCGATGTCGCCCGGCTTCAGTACGCCGCCGAGGCGCCCCAGCTCCGCGAGTCCGGTGTCCCGCACCACCCGGACGTCGTGCGGCCCGGCCCCGTCGACCCGGTCCGCCCCGGCCAGCACCACCAGGGGCCGCACGCCCGCCGTGAGCGCCAGCGAGGCGCGTTCGGCGTCGTGGCGGGCCCGGCGCAGCAGGGGCTGGGGGGCCGCGCGGCCGACCGTGACCAGCGGGTCGGCCAGCCGGACCCGGTGGCGGGCCGCGGCCACCGTACGGACGGTCAGCACGCCCGCCGGGCCGATCAGCAGGTGGTCGAGCCGGGCCTCCCCGGGCAGCGGCACCGAGTGCAGCACCCGCCACCCGGCCCCTTCCAGCGCGTCCAGCTGAGCCCCCACCCGCTCGTGCGCGGCGAGCTCGGCGCGGCGCGGGTCCTGGCGGAAGCGGCGCTGCTCGCCGTGGCGCTCCAGGGCGGCCAGGAGCGCCTCGCCGGGCCGGTTGGGGGCGAGGTCGTCGTCCGGGTGCAGGGAGAGCCGGGCCAGGTCGGCGGCGGTCGGCACGGGGGGCGGGCCCACGCTGACGTCACCGGTCACGAACGGCGCGAGCGCCGCGAGGACCTCCTCCCGGCGCTCCTCGATGAGCAGGCTGACCCGCCCGCTCTCCCTGTCGTACCAGGCGGCGTTCGTCCCGTCCGCAAGACTCACGTACAGCCGTGCCCGGCCGTGCCGGTGGACCGGTGTCACCCGCAGTCCCGACATCCCGCATCACCCCCACGACCATGGGACCAGCACCGCCCGCGCAGGGCAATATCGCGGCTCGTATAGTGCGTGCCTCACACGCGCTTTGCCTCGGGAGGGGAAGTCCGATGCTCATATGGGGCACCAAGGGATATCTGTACCAGCTGGCCATGATGACGCTCGTCTGCCAGAACTGCGGCAACCCGGCCGCGCACGGGCTGCGCAAGTACGTCACCAAGTTCACGCTGTTCTTCGTCCCGCTCTTCCCGGTGTCCACGAAGTTCCGTACGCAGTGCACGTTCTGCGGGCTGGAGCAGCAGATCGCCAAGGAGCAGGCCGAGCAGCTGCTCGCGATGGCCGCCGGGCCGCAGCCGGGGCAGCCGCAGCCGGGCCACCAGCAGCCGGTCCAGGCCCAGGGGCACAACCCCTACCAGCGGTGATGGCCCGGTGACGGGGCATGTGGGGAGCTGTTACAGATCCGGGAAGGGTCCGCAACACCCGCCGCCTACGGTGGTGGACATGACCGTTTCCCCGCCCTCCCGTCCCCGCCCGCGCCGCGCGGCGCGGCTCGCGGCCGCCTCCGCGCTCACGCTGGCGCTCGGCGGCGGCCTGCTGGCGTGCGGCTCCGGCTCCTCGTCCGGCGCCAAGGCCCCGGACGTGAACGTGCGGAACGCCACGGCCACCCCCCAGGCCCGCCAGCAGGTGGGTCCGCTGAAGGCCGCCGAGCCGACCCGGGTGGTCATCCCGTCGGCGGGGGTCGACGCGAGTCCGGTGCTGCGCCTCGGGCTCGACGACCAGCAGGAGCTCCAGGTGCCGCCGGTCGACAAGGCGGAGCTGGCGGGCTGGTACACCGGCAGCGTCACGCCGGGCGAGCGGGGTGCTTCGGTGATCGTCGCGCACTACGACACGGCGAAGGGTCCCGCGCTGCTGCGCGAGGTGAAGAAGATGCACGTGGGGGATGTGATCGAGGTCGGCCGCGCGGACGGCTCCACGGCCGTATTCAAGATCCGCGAAATTCAGCAAGTGGACAAAACCGACTTCCCAACGAATAAGGTTTATGGGAAGACCGACCGTCCGGAACTCCGCCTCATCACCTGCGGAGGCCCGATCAGGAACGGCCACCGTTCGGCCAACATCATTTTCTACGCGGATCTGATGAAGGCGAAGTAGCTCGCAGGCCCGGCGGCAGCCGGGGGACACAGGCCCGGGGCCGTGCGGCCCGGGCCGCACGGAACCGCCCGCACGACAGGAGCACCTTGACCCGCCACCGCCGACCCGCCCGCGCGGCCCTGCTGCTGGCCGCCGGGGCCGCCGCGCTGTCCGGGCTGCTGTGCGGCTGCGGCAACGCGGGCGGCCTGGAGGGCGCCGGGGCGACGCCCACGGCGATCGGCCCGGTCCACCTCTGGCCCGATCTGCCCAAGCCGACCACCACTCCGCTGGACTACGGCGAGACCCAGACGGAACGGGTGCCCGGGGTGAAGGTGCCCGGCGACGACGTGCACCGGCTGGACCCGGTGGCGGTGGTCCAGGCGGAGGTGCGGGCCCACCCCGATCAGTACACCGGGGCCGACGGACTCTATGAGGAAACGGTTCGCCAGTTGAATCAGTGCGGGTCGAAGCCCAGGGCCTGCCCGGTGCTCAAGGCGTACTACCGCGATGTGACCGGCGACGGCAGGGACGATCTGATCCTCGGCATCAAGATGCCCGAGCAGCAGCTGGCCGTGCGCTGCTACATGCCCGACAAGGGCGGCCTGGTCCGGATCATGTCCACCTCCGACCAGCTCATCGGCGTGGAGCTGGCCGGGCGGGACATCATCCTGCACTCGGTCTCGGCGGGCATCCCCGGCTACGAGTACCGCACGGCCTGGTCCTGGGACGGCCACCAGCGCGCGATGCTGCCGACCCGCGACGAGATCATCCGGGTGGAGCCGCAGGGCTCCGCCAAGCCCGCCCCGCACCCGCGCCCCAGCTCCTCGGCGGGCCGGCGATGAGGCGGCCCCGCTGGACGGCGACGCTCACCTGGAAGGCCGCCGTCTTCATCACCGTCATGTGCTGCGCGCTCGCGGCGCTCCTCGGCGTGCTCGTCCACGTATCGGTGACCCGGCAGACGGTCGGCCAGGCCCGCGACAAGGCCCTGGACCGGCTCACCGAGGTCACCCGCGCCTACGAGGCGGGCGAGCCGCTGCCGCCCGGCACCGGCGTCGACCTCACGGGCCTGCCGCCGTCGCTGCGCGCCCTCGCCGTCTCCGGCCAGCGCGGCACGCTCGTCGCCGACGACGCGCGCGGGCGCCCCACCATGTGGGCGGCGGGCCCGGCGGACGGGCGGGCGATAGCCGCCACCATCGACTACAGCCAGGGCGCCCGCACCATCAACGGCCTGGACCAGGCGATCCTCGGCTCGTCCATCCTCGCCATCGGCGCCACCCTGCTGGTCGGCGTCCTCGGCGTCACCCGGGTCACCCGGCGGCTGCACCAGACGGCCACGGTGGCCCGCCGGATCGGCGCGGGCGACCTGGACGCCCGGGTCGACGACCCCCGGGCCAAGGACCCCTCGCGCCCGCAGGACGAGGTGGCCACGGTCGCCGGGGCGCTCGACACCATGGCCGGGACGCTCCAGAACAAGCTGCTGAGCGAGCAGCGCTTCACCGCGGACGTGGCGCACGAGCTGCGCACCCCGCTCACCGGGCTGCACGCGGCGGCCGAACTGCTGCCCGAGGGGCGGCCCGCGGAGCTGGTGCGCGACCGGGTGCGCGCGATGCGCTCGCTCACCGAGGACCTGCTGGAGATCTCCCGGCTGGAGGCGGGCAGCGAGACCGTCGACCTGGACCTGGAGTACCTGGGCCCGCTGGTGGAGCGGGTGGTGCGCGGGTCGGGGACCGGGGCCCGGGTCGTGGTGGTCCGCGACGCCTGTGTGGAGACCGACAAGCGGCGTCTGGAGCGGGTGCTGGCCAATCTCGTCGGCAACGCGCACAAGCACGGCGCCGCCCCGGTCGAACTGACCGTGGACGGCCCGGTGGTGACCGTGCGGGACCACGGCGCCGGCTTCCCGGCGTACCTGCTGGACCACGGCCCGCAGCGCTTCCGCACCGAGGGCGGCAGCAAGGGCCACGGCCTCGGACTGACCATCGCGGTCGGCCAGGCGGCGGTGCTCGGGGCGCGGCTGCGGTTCGCCAACGCGCCGGACGGCGGCGCGATCGCCTGGCTGACCCTTCCGGAGTACCGGGACGCCGACGGTTCGTCAGGCGCCGCGGAGGAGCCCGGCCCGGCGTAGGGCGGGCCGGTGCGGGAGGCGCGGGCCCGCCGCCGTCCCCCGTCCGGCGGCACTCCCCCCTCGTAGCGCTTTGCGTACGTCAAGGAGCGAACCTAGCGTCGGAGGGGCGAGCCAAGGGCCGTCCCCCACGGTCCTCCACTTCCCCAGGAGGCACCCATGCCGCACCGCTCCCCCCGCGCCCTGCTCGGCCTCGTCCTGGCCGCCACGACCGTCACCGCGCTCGCGGCGGCCGGTCCCGCCGCCGCCGAGGAGTCCGCCCACAACGACTACAAGGGCCGGGTGACGGCCAAGTCGGGCCTGCTGCTGCGGGACAAGCCGACCCGCGGCAGCCGGGTGGTGGGCATCGCGCGGTACGGGTCGATCGTGCACATCTTCTGCAAGACCCGCGGCGAGCGCGTCGAGGGCAACTACCTCTGGTACCTCCTGGAGGACGGCACCTGGGCCTGGGCGTCGGCGGCCTTCATCGACAACATCGGCGCGGCGCCGCGCTGGTGCTGAGCCGCGGGCCCGCCCCGCGCATCCCCCGGGGAGCCACGTCTTCGCGGACGTGAACTCCTCGGGGGCCGCGAATGACGGTCCGCCAAAAGCCCCACTTCTCGGCACACTATGACATAAAGGGACACAAGGGCCTCGGCTTGCTACGTTGCGGTCCATGACCGCACCGACGGCGGCGGACGAGCCCCCGCCCGCCCTCCGGCTCCCCCGGCGCCGGGGCGTCGAACTCTCCCTGCTCGTCGGCGCCCTGCTGGTGGCGGGGTACGGATACGCCGAGGTCGGCCTCGCCAGGAGCGGCGCCCTGCCGCGCGACGCGCTGCGCCACGGCGCCGGGCTGGCGCTGCTCGCCCTGCTCGCCCATCTCGCGGTCCGGCGCCGCGCCCCCTACGCCGACCCGCTGCTGCTGCCCATCGCGGTCCTGCTCAACGGGCTCGGCCTGGTCCTGATCCACCGGCTCGACCTGGAGACCCCGCACACCCGGGCCGCCTCCGCCCAGCTGCTCTGGTCCACGATCGGCGTCGGCCTGTTCATCGCGGTCGTGGTGGCCGTGCGCGACCACCGGGTGCTCCAGCGGTACGCGTACCTGTGCGCCGCCACCGCGCTGGCCCTGATGGTCGCGCCGGTCCTCTTCCCCGCCGTCAACGGCGCCCGCATCTGGATCCGGCTGGGCGGGCTCTCCTTCCAGCCCGCCGAGTTCGCCAAGATCCTCTTCGCGCTGTTCTTCGCCGCCTATCTGGCGGCCAACCGCAACGCGCTGGCGTATACCGGCCGCCGGGTGTGGCGGCTGCAACTGCCCACCGGCCGGGTGCTCGGCCCGATCGCGGCCATCTGGCTGCTCAGCGTCGGCGTACTGGTCCTGGAGCGCGACCTGGGCACCTCGCTGCTCTTCTTCGGCCTGTTCGTGGTGATGCTGTACGTGGCGACCGGCCGCACCGGCTGGATCGCGGTCGGGCTGCTGCTGGCGGCGGTCGGCGCGGCGGCGGTCGGCTCGTTCGAGCCGCATGTGCACGGCCGGGTGGAGGACTGGCTGCACCCGTTCGCCTCCATCGAAGCGGGCCAGGGCCCCGGCCAGCTGGCCCAGTCGCTCTTCGCCTTCGCGGCGGGCGGCATGTTCGGCACCGGTCTCGGCTCCGGCCACTCCGTCCTCATCGGGTTCGCCGCCAAGTCCGACTTCATCCTGGCGACGGCGGGCGAGGAGCTGGGCCTGGCGGGGCTGACCGCCGTGTTCCTGCTGTACGCGCTGCTGATCGCGCGCGGCTACCGGACCGGGCTGGCGCTGACCGACCCCTTCGGGCGGCTGCTCGCGGTGGGGCTCGCCTCGATCCTCGCCCTCCAGGTGTTCGTGATCGCGGGCGGGGTGACCGGGCTGATCCCGCTGACCGGCATGGCCATGCCGTTCCTGGCCCAGGGCGGCTCCTCGGTGGTCACCAACTGGATCATCGTGGCGCTGCTGATCCGGGTCAGCGACCGCGCCCGGGCCCCGCTGCCGGCCGTCGCGGCCGGGGCGCCCGTACCCGTTCGGACGGAGAGCCGATGACCCGCTGCATCCGCCGGGCCGCCGCCCTGGCCCTGCTCCTGCTGGCGGCGCTGCTCGTCAACGCGGCCCGCGTCCAGGTCTTCCAGGCCGACGCGCTCAACGCCAACTCCGCCAACCGCCGCACCCTGCTGGCCCGTTACGAGCAGCCGCGCGGCGACATCCTGGTGGACGGGGACGCGGTCACCGGCTCCCGGGACAGCGGGCAGGCGCTGCGGTACGAGCGCACGTACACCGAGGGCCCGCTGTACGCGCCGGTGACCGGCTACGCCTCCCAGGTGTACGGGGCGTCGCTGGTCGAGGGCGCCGAGGACCCCGTCCTGTCCGGCACCTCCCCCCTGCTCGCCCCGCTGTGGGGCGGCCTCACCCGCAAGCGCCAGCCGGGCGGGGACGCGGTCACCACCATCCGGGCGGGCGTGCAGCGGGCCGCGTTCGACGGGCTCGCCGGGCGGCGGGGCGCGGTCGCCGCCGTGGAGCCGTCCACCGGCCGCGTCCTGGCCCTGGTCAGCAGCCCCTCCTACGATCCGGGGCGGCTGTCGGGGACCGGGCGGGCGGTGAAGGACGCCTGGTCGGCGCTGAACGCGGATCCCCGCCAGCCGATGCTGAACCGGGCGATCCGGCAGACCTATCCCCCGGGCTCCACCTTCAAGATCGTGACGGCGGCGGCGGCGCTGGACGCGGGCGCCGTCACCGACGCCGACGCGCCGACCACCGCGCCCGACCCGTACGTCCTGCCGGGCACCAGCACCGCGCTGCCCAACGAGGCGAGCGGCTGCGCCAACGCCTCCCTCGCCTACGCGGTGGTGGTCTCCTGCAACTCGGTGATGGCGCACCTGGGGGTGAAGGTGGGGCTCGCCGGGATGCTGGAGGCGGTCGGCCGGTTCGGCTTCAACGACCCCCGGCTGCGGATCCCGTCCGCCGTCGCCAAGTCCAACTTCGACACCAGGATGGGCCCCGACCAGCTGGCGCTCTCCTCCATCGGCCAGTTCGACACCACGGCGACCCCGCTGCAGATGGCGATGGTGGCGGCGGCCGTCGCCAACGGCGGCGAGCTGCGCCGCCCCTATCTGGTCGAGCGCTCCACCGACCGGCGCGGCACCACGGTCGCCCAGCCGGACCACCACGACTACGGCCAGGCGATGAGCCCGGCGACCGCCGTCCGGCTCCAGCAGCTGATGGTGGACGTGGTGGAGAAGGGCACCGGCACCAACGCGGCGATCCCCGGCGTCCGGGTCGGCGGCAAGACCGGCACGGCCCAGAACGGCGTCGGCAACCGCGGCCTGCCCTACGCCTGGTTCATCTCCTGGGCGCAGGCCCCCGACGCGGGACAGCCCGCCGTGGCGGTGGCGGTGGTGGTCGAGGACGCCGAGGCCAACCGCGCCGACATCAGCGGCGGCGGCGACGCGGCCCCCCTCGCGAAGGCGGTGATGGAGGCCGCGCTGAAGGGCTGACCGGTCCCGTAGGGCCGACCGGGGGCGGCAAGGCGCCAACGGGCCTGCCGGGCCGCCCCCTCGGGACGGCCCGCGGCGCGGTGGCCGCGCGCCGCCGCCGGGCTCAGCCCGCCGCCCCCTGGGCGATCGCCGCCTCCACCTCCGCCACCCGCGCCGTCTCCTCCTCGGCGAACCGCTCGCGGTCCAGGCGCTCGGCGATCTCCTCGTCCTCGGCCATCAGCAGGTCGAGGTTGGAGTCGCCCAGTTCGAGTACGCCCATGTCCACGTAGGCCTGCTGGAGGCGCTTGCCCCACAGGCCGATGTCCTTGACACAGGGGACGATCCGGCTGAACAGGAGCTTGCGGAACAGGTGCAGGAACTCGTTCTGCTCCGAGAACCGCTCGGCCTCCGCCTTGGGGACGCCGAAGTTCTCCAGCACCTCCACCCCGCGCAGCCGGTCGCGCATCAAGTAGCAGCCCTCGATGACGAATTCCTCGCGCTCGCGCAGCTCCGCGTCGCCGAGCTGCTTGTAGTAGTCGCGCAGGGCCATCCGCCCGAAGGCCACGTGCCGGGCCTCGTCCTGCATCACGTACGCGAGGATCTGCTTGGGCAGCGGCTTGTCGGTGGTGTCGCGGATCATGCCGAACGCGGCGAGCGCGAGCCCCTCGATGAGGACCTGCATGCCGAGGTAGGGCATGTCCCAGCGGGAGTCGCGCAGGGTGTCGCCCAGCAGGCTCTGGAGGTTGTCGTTGACCGGGTAGAGCATCCCGATCTTCTCGTGCAGGAACCGGCCGTAGATCTCGGCGTGCCGGGCCTCGTCCATGGTCTGGGTGGCGGAGTAGAACTTGGCGTCCAGGTCCGGCACCGACTCCACGATCCGCGCCGCGCACACCATCGCGCCCTGCTCGCCGTGGAGGAACTGGCTGAACTGCCACGCGGTGTAGTGCTTGCGCAGCTCGCCCTTGTCCTTCTCGGTCATCCTGGACCAGTAGCGGGTGCCGTAGAGGGTCATGGCCTCGTCGGGGGTGCCCAGCGGGTCGTACGGGTCGACCTCCAGGGCCCAGTCGATGCGCTTGGCACCGTCCCACTGCTTGTCCTTGCCCTTCTGGTAGAGGGCGAGGAGACGTTCTCTGCCGTCGTCGTACTCCCAGCTGAAGCGGGCGGCCCCGGTCGCCGGGACCGTCCAGAGGGGATCGTGCGGGCCGTTCACATACAGGTCCTGCGTCGACACGTGCGGCTCCTTCGCCTCGCGGTAACACCTGACTGCCCGTTACACCGCCGGTTCCCTGGCAGGCTCACACGTTGGTAGACGCCGGGTCAACAAGTCGGTCCCAAGGGATTGACGAGCTTGCTGACAAGCAGTCTCATAAGAGGCGACCGCCGGTAACTCCCGCCGGGAGACCGCCCCGGCCGGTCGCGGACCGGCCGGAACCGACCCCACCCGAGGTGCCACCAGCCATGACGACCGTCACCGAAAGCGAACTGCTGCGCGACGCGCTCGGCCTGCTCAGGGGCCGCGAGGAGGTCGCCGAGCGGCTCCTCGCGTCGTCCGCCAAGCACTCCTTCGACCCCGACAAGGAACTCGACTGGGCGGCGCCGTTCGAGGACGGCAAGTGGTTCTGGCCGCCGGAGCTGCTCTCCCTCTACGACACCCCGCTGTGGCGGAAGATGTCCGAGGAGCAGCGCCAGGAGCTGTCCCGCCACGAGGCGGCCTCGCTCGGCTCGCTCGGCATCTGGTTCGAGATCATCCTCATGCAGCTGCTGGTGCGGCACATCTACGACAAGTCCGTCACCAGCAACCACGTGCGCTACGCCCTCACCGAGATCGCGGACGAGTGCCGCCACTCGATGATGTTCGCCCGCATGATCAAGAAGAGCGGCTCCCCCGACTACCCCGTCCCCCGGCTCTACCACAACCTCGCGCGCGTCCTGAAGACCGTCTCGACCACCCCCGGCTCGTTCGCGGCGACGCTGCTCGGCGAGGAGATCCTGGACTGGATGCAGCGCCTCACCTTCCCGGACGACCGGGTGCAGACCCTGATGCGCGGCGTCACCCGCATCCACGTCGTGGAGGAGGCCCGCCATGTCCGGTACGCGCGCGAGGAGTTGCGCCGCCAGATGGTCACCGCCCCCTCCTGGGAGCGCGAGCTGACCCGGGTCAGCTGCGGCCAGGCGGCCCGCGTCTTCTCCATCTGCTTCGTCAACCCCAAGGTGTACGAGAACGTGGGCCTGGACCGCCACGAGGCCGTCGCCCAGGTCAAGGCGAGCGGCCACCGCCGCGAGGTGATGCAGAACGGCGCCCGCCGGCTCACCGACTTCCTGGACGACATAGGCGTGCTGCAGGGCGTGGGCCGGCGCCTGTGGCGGAGCTCCGGGCTGCTGGCCTGAGCGCCGCCGCGTGCCCCCCACTCCCGGCCAACCGCGCGCATGTGCCGGGTTCAAGCGCCGGTACGGGGATTACGCTGCCCGTATGACCTCTCCGGCCGCCACCCCCGCGTACCGCAGGCTCAGCGTCGAGGAGCGCCGCACCCAGCTCCTCGGCGCGGCGCTGTCGCTCTTCGCGCACCGGGCGCCCGAGGACGTCTCGCTGGACGACGTCGCCGAGACCGCCGGGGTCTCGCGCCCGCTGGTCTACCGCTACTTCCCGGGCGGCAAGCAGCAGTTGTACGAGGCGGCGCTGCGGTCCGCCGCCGACGAGCTGGAGCAGTGCTTCGCCCAGCCGCAGTCGGGTCCGCTCACCCAGCGCCTGACCCGCGCCCTGGACCGCTACCTCGCCTTCGTCGACGAGCACGACGCCGGGTTCTCCGCGCTGCTCCAGGGCGGCAGCGTCGCCGAGACCTCCCGCACCACCGCGATAGTCGACGAGGTGCGCCGGGCCGCCGCCGAGCAGATCCTGCTCCACCTGGAGGTCCGTGCGCCCGGCCCCCGGCTGCGGCTGATGGTGCGCACCTGGATCGCCGCCGTCGAGGCCGCCTCCCTCATCTGGCTCGACGAGGAGAAGCAGCCGCCGCTGCCCGAACTGCGGGACTGGCTGGTGGACCACCTGGTCGCGCTGCTCACCGCGACGGCCGCCACCGACCCGCAGGCGGCGGCCGTGGTGCGCGCGGCGCTCGCCATGGAACCGGC
The DNA here is from genome assembly GCF_041080675.1 of Streptomyces sp. cg36. Taxonomy (NCBI): domain Bacteria; kingdom Bacillati; phylum Actinomycetota; class Actinomycetes; order Kitasatosporales; family Streptomycetaceae; genus Streptomyces; species Streptomyces cyclosori. Next base: position 2,648,946 of record NZ_CP163520.1, read on the forward strand.
CGACGGCCCGGCCGGACTGCTCGCCCGCCGGGTGCTCCCGCTGCTCACCGACACCGCCCACCTGCTGTGACGCGCGCGCGGTGCGGCGTACGGGTGTGACACTGAAGGCGTGCAGAGCGAGAACACCCTCTTTGTCGGCGGGCCCCTCGACGGGCGCGTCCTGCCCGTCCTGATCGGCCCCACGGGCAAGCCGCCCCAGTGGTACGAGGTCCCGGTCCCGGACGCCGACGGCGGCCCGCCGACCGTCCACGCCTACCGGCTGGAGCCCGCCGGGCACAGCAGGCGGCTCGGGCTGCCGCGTGGCTGGAAGTACACCTACGCCCCCGAGGGCCGCGAGCCGCGCCGCTGGCCGTGGAGCAAGCCCTGGCCGCGCGCGTAGCGGCCCCCGTGGCGCGATAGGCTCGCTGGTCCACGCCGTGCCGCAGGGGGAGTTGAACCATGGAGGCGCTGACCGCCGAGGAACCGCGCGAGCTCGGTCCGTACCGGATGCGGGCCAGACTGCGCGAGACCGGCACCGCCCGCGTCTACCTCGCCCACGGGGCGGACGGGCGGGGCGTCTGCGTCACCGCCGCCCGCCCCGATCTGGCCGCGCTGCCCGCCTTCCGCAGCCGCTTCCGCGCCGAGGCGCTGGCCGCCGAGCGGCTCGCCGGGCCGTGGGTGGCGCCGGTCCTCGCGACCGGCCCGGAGGAGTGGCTGCCGTGGCTGGCCACCCCGTTCACGGCCGCGCTGACCCTCGCCGAGGCGGTCGCCCTGGCGGGCCCGCTGCCCGAGGCGGCCGTGCGCACCCTGGGCGCGGCGCTCGCCGGCACCCTGGAGCGGGCGCACGCGGTGACCGGCGAGGCGTTCCAGGGCCTGGCCCCCGATGTCGTGCTGCTGACCGCCGAGGGGCCGCTGGTGACCGCGTTCGGCGTGCTGGGCGCCGCCGGTGCGGCGAGCGCCGGGGAGGGCGGCCGGCTCGGGGTGACGGTCGGCTATCTGACGCCGGAGCAGGTCGCCGGGGAGCGGCCGGGGCCCGCCGCCGACGTGTTCATGCTGGGCATGCTGCTCACCTACGCGGCGGGCGGCGCGGGCCCGTTCGACTCGGGCCCGGCCGACGCCGCCGCCCACCGCATCGCGCACTCCGTCCCCGAACTCACCCCGGTCCCGGCCGCGCTGCGCCCGCTGCTCGGCCGCTGTCTGGCCAAGACCCCGGGGACGCGCCCGACGCCGGCCGAGGTGGCCGCCGAGCTGGTGCCCGGCGGCCTCGCCCCGGTCTCCGGCGACTGGCTGCCGCCGCGCGTGGCGGCGGCGATCGCCGAACGGGCCGCGCGGGCCGGGGAGTTGCCGGGCGCCGCGGCTCCGGTGTCCGACCGGGTGCCGCTCCCGGCGGGCGGGGCTCCGCTGCCCGCGCCCGCCCCGCCGCCCGCGCCCGCCGCGCCTCCCACCGCTCCCCCGCGACCGTCCTTCACCGCGCCGGCGCGGGTGCCCGGACCCCGGTTCGCCGCCGACCGGCGCTCGCTGCTGACGGCCGGGCTCGCCGCCGCGGCCGGGCTCGCGGTGGGCGCGGCCGGGGTGCTGGCGTTCACCGGGGACGACGCCAAGGGCGCCGAGCCGGTGGCCGACGCCAAGCCCGCCGCCCGCCCGCGCCCGGTGCCCGGAGCGCCGCCGGTGGCGCGCTGGGGGTACGCGGTGCCCGGCGGCCGGCTGCTCGGCACCCCGCTCGCCCAGGGCCCGGTCCTGGTGGTCCCCGGCGCCTCCCCGACCGGCGTCGACCTGGCCTCCGGCGTCCAGCGGTGGAACCGGCCGGAGCTCGCCGGGCTCGCCCAGCTCCAGCCCGCCGGGCCGGGGGTGGCGTTCGGCGCGGGCCCCACCGGCTTCGTCTGGTTCGCGGTGGCGGACGGCGCGGTGCGTCAGCAGGTGGCGTACGGCTCGCTGGCGCCGGGCCTCGGCTCCCCGCAGATCCGCGCGCACGACGCCACCACGGTGTGGTTCACGGCGACGGCGGGCAGGGAGACCTCGCTGTACGCGTACGACATCGCGACCCGCACCCTGCTGTGGCGCCGGGGGCTCGGCCGGGGCGAGACGTACGAGTGGGCCACCCTGTACGGCGGGCAGCTCGTGGCCCGGCGGGCCGCGCCCAGCCCGCCCAAGGGCGCCAAGCAGGTGCTCGCGCAGTTCTTCGCGCTCGACCCGAAGACCGGCAAGGAGCTGTGGGCCCGCTCGTACGGCGCGGTGCTGCCCGACGACGCGGCGGCGCTCACGGCCGAGGGCACCCTGCTCACCACGGCGGGCGGCGGCCTCCAGGCGTTCGACCTCGCCTCCACCGCCCAGCGCTGGCAGCGCGGCAAGGGCCGCACGCTCTACGCGACGCCCGAGCCGGGCAAGGGCGTGGTGTACGCGCCGGACAACGGCACCCGGCTGGCCGCGCTCGACACGGCGGACGGCAAGGAGCGGTGGGTGGGCGCCACGGACCTGGCGCTGACCGGCCCGGTGGACACCCGCGCGACGGTGAGCGCCTCCGGCCGTACGGTCCTGGCGCTCGACCCGTTCCAGGTCACGGCGTTCGACGCGGCCTCCGGCGAGCGGCTGTGGAAGTTCCAGGACGCGGGCACCAAGGAGACCTCGCCCGACCGGGGCGTCTACCGGGCCGTGGTGGCGGGCGCCGACACCGTGGTGGTGTGGCACGGGACGACGCTGTACGCGCTGCCGGTCGCGTAGGGCGGGCCCCGGCAGCAGGTCGCGGCGGCGGACGCAAGCGGCCTCACCGGGCTGCCTCCGTACGGGGGACGGATTTGCACCGTTCATCCATCTCCGCAGGCTTTCCCCCGTTTCACCGTGCCACCATCCGACCGGAGGTGAGCACGTGTCAGACAGAACTCCGCGCTCGGTGTGCGCGACCGCGCTCGTGGTGGCGGCGCTGGTGTCGGCCGTCCCGGCGGCGCACGCCGCGCCCGCTCCGCCCGACGGCTCGGTCGCCACGCTGCTGACGCAGTTGCAGACGCTCTACCGGCAGGCCGAGGAGGCGTCCGAGACGTACAACGCGGCCGAGGAGCGGCTCAAGGTGCGCCGGGCCGACGAGAAGAAGGTGGCGGCCGGTCTCGCCCGGGCGCGCACCGCGCTGGCCGAGAGCCGCCGGGCGGCCGGCCGGCTGGCGCGCGAGCAGTACCAGGGCCGCTCCGAACTCTCCACGTACCTCCAGCTGTTGCTGGCCCGGGATCCGCAGGGGGCGCTCGACCAGGGCCATCTGCTGCGCCGCGCGGCCGACGAGCGCCGGGTGACCCTGGCGCGGCTGGCCCGCAGCGAGCAGCAGGCCGACGGGCTGGCGCGGGCGGCCCGCAAGGCGCTGGACGAGCAGACGGTGCTGGCCGCGCGGCAGCGCACGGCGCGGGACGAGGTGCGGGCGCGGCTGAAGGACGTGGAGGGCCTGCTCGCCTCGCTGAGCCTGGACCAGCTGGCCGAGCTCGCCCGGCTGGAGGGCGAGGGCACCGCGAAGGCCCAGCGGGAGCTGCTGGCGACGGGGGCGCTCAGCGGGGTGCGGGCACCGTCCGAGGAGGGCGAGCAGGCCCTGCGGTACGCGGTGGGCCAGCTCGGCAAGCCGTACGTCTGGGGGGCCGAGGGGCCGGGCTCCTACGACTGCTCGGGCCTCACCTCCCAGGCGTGGGCGCACGCGGGCCGCGCCATCCCGCGCACCAGCCAGGAGCAGTGGGCCGAGCTGCCCCGGGTGCCGCTGCGGTCGCTGCGGCCGGGGGACCTGGTGGTGTACTTCCCGAAGGCCACGCACGTGGCGATGTACCTGGGCGACGGTCTGGTCGTGCAGGCGCCCCGCCCGGGGGCCCGCGTCAAGGTCTCCCCGATCGCCGCCAACCCGCTGCTCGGCGCGGTCCGCCCGGACCCGACGGCCGGACCGCTGAGCACCTACCGCCCCCCGAAGCTCCCGCCGGGCGCGACGGGCGACGGCCCGGACACCGGCAACGACACGGAGACCGCGCCGGAGGTCTAGGCGCGGGAGGGGCGGGTGACGGGTGCGGGTCGTCAGGCGTCGGAGGGCTGGGCCCCGGCCGCCTCGGCGACCTCCGCCAGGTACGCCTTCGCCTTCTCCTCCTCGAAGAAGAAGTTCTCGAAGTCGGCCGGGTCGTCGAAGCCGTTGGCGAAGCGGTCGGCGACCGGCTGGAGGCCGCCCGCCGCGCCGATCAGCTGCAGGACGTGCTCCGGCGGCACCCCGAGCATGGCGTTGGTCCACTTCACGACCGGCCCGGCCGTCTCCCAGTAGCGCTCGAAGGTGGCGTGCATCCACGCCTCGTCGAACGCGCCGTCCCCGTGCTCCTCGATCGACGCGAGGTAGGAAGCGGCGCACTTGGAGGCCGAGTTGGAGCCCTGGCCGGTGATCGGGTCATTGGCGACGACCACGTCGGCCACGCCCAGGACCAGGCCGCCGCCGGGCAGCCGGCCGACGGGGTTGCGGACGGTGGGCGCGTACCGGCCCGCCAGGGTGCCGCCCGCGTCGGTGAGTTCGACCTTGGTGGCGCGCGCGTACTCCCACGGCGTGAAGCGCTCCATCAGCTCCAGGGTCAGCGAGAGGTGCTCGCCCGGGTCGCTCACGCCCTGGAAGACGTCCAGCGGGCCGCCGGGCACGCCCTCCCAGAAGAGGATGTCCGCCCGGCCCGAGGTGGTCAGCGTCGGCATCACGAACAGCTCGCCGACCCCGGGCACCAGGTTGCAGCGCACCGCGTCGAAGTCGGGGTGCTCCGGGCGCGGCTGGAGCCCGTGCACGTACGCCACGGCGAGCGCCCGCTGCGGCTCGGCGTACGGGGAGCGCGCGGCGTCGCGGGCGAACATCGAGACCAGCTCGCCCTTGCCCGCCGACACCAGCACCAGGTCGTAGGTGCGGGCGAAGAAGTCCAGGTCGGAGACGGCCGCGCCGTGGATGACCAGCTGACCGCCGCGCTGGGCGAACGTCTCCATCCAGCCCGCCATCTTGACCCGCTGGTCGACCGACTGCGCGAACCCGTCCAGGCGGCCGACCCAGTCGACGGCGCGGGAGGAGTCGGGGGCGGCCACCGAGACGCCGACGCCCTCGATGCGCGGCGCCTGCGACTCCCAGAAGTTCAGGCCCAGGTCCCGCTCGTGCTGGAGCGCGGTGTGGAACATGCACTGCGTCGACATGACCCGGCCGGACCGGATCTCGTCGGCGGTGCGGTTGGACATCAGGGTGACCTCGTACCCCTTCGACTGGAGTCCGAGGGCCAGCTGGAGTCCGGACTGCCCGGCTCCGACTATCAGGATTCTCCGCATGCGAGCTTTCTCCGATACGTGTGCGTACGCGTGGACGCGGGTGGGCGGGTGCGGCGGGTGGTGACGGATTACTCGGGCAGCGCCGCCAGCGCGTGCCCGACCAGGCTCAGCAGCGACTCGACCACCGAGATCCGGTCCCGCGCGTCCATGATCACGACGGGGATGTGCTCCGCCACCGTGAGCGCCTCCCGGACGTCCTCGGGCTCGAACGACTCGGTGCCCTCGAAGTGGTTGACCGCCACGACGTACGGCAGGTCGCAGCTCTCGAAGTAGTCGAGGGCCGGGAAGCAGTCGGACAGGCGGCGGGTGTCGGCCAGCACCACCGCGCCGATCGCCCCGCGCACGATGTCGTCCCACATGAACCAGAACCGCTGCTGGCCGGGCGTGCCGAACACGTACAGGACGAGGTCGTCGTCGAGCGTGACGCGGCCGAAGTCCATGGCCACCGTGGTGGTGTTCTTCTCCGGGGTGGCGGTGAGGTCGTCCGTGGTCTCGCTGGCCTGGGTCATCACCGCCTCGGTCTGCAGCGGGGTGATCTCGGAGACCGAGGAGACGAAGGTCGTCTTGCCCACGCCGAAGCCGCCCGCGACCACCACCTTGGTGGCGATGGGCGCCCGGGTGCGGTCCCGCTGCCAGGGCTGGAGCGGCTCGTCGGCCGCCGCGAGCGCCTCGGGCGCCAGGAGTTCAGAGGCGGCGGAGTCCACTCATGACCCTTTCGAGCAGTGCGCGGTCGGGCCGGCCGGAGCCGTGCCCCGTCCCGTAGACGCGGATCCTTCCCTGGTCGGCCAGGTCGCTGAGCAGCACCCGGACGACGCCCAGCGGCATCCGCAGCAGCGCGGAGATCTCCGCGACCGTGCGCATGGCCCGGCAGACCTCCACGATGGCCCGCATCTCCGGCATCATCCGCAGCGGCGAGCCGCCGAGCGCCTTGCGCTCCTCGGGCGCCTCGATGGCCGCCACGAACGTCTCGACCAGCAGCACGTGCCCGAAGCGGGTGCGTCCGCCGGTCAGGGAGTACGGGCGGACCCGCGCGGCCTTCGCGCCCGCGCCGCGTATCGGGAGTTTCGGGGCGGACGAGGTCACTGGACGGCCTCCATCGACTGGCGCAGCTCGCTGCGGAGTTCGGGGGTGAGCACATGTCCGGCGCGTCCGACGAAGAGCGCCATGTGGTACGCGACGACCGTCATGTCGCAGTCCGGTGTGGCGTGCACACCGAGGAGCGAGCCGTCGCTGATCGCCATCACGAAGACGCTGCCCCGGTCCATCGCGACCATGGTCTGTTTGACGCCGCCGCCGTCCATCAGGAGCGCGGCGCCGTGGGTGAGGCTGCCGATGCCCGAGACGATGGTGGCGAGGTCGGCGCTGGAGCCGCGCGGGCCCTCGGTGCGCGGTGCCGTACGGTTCTGCCGCTGGTCCGGGTCGGACGAGAGCAGCAGCAGGCCGTCCGACGAGACGACCGCGACGGACAGCAGCCCGGGCACCTCCTCGACGAGATTCCGCAACAGCCAGTGCAGATTGCGGGCTTCGCTGCTCAGTCCGAACGTGCCGGTGCCGGTCGCAGTCAACTGCGTGCCTCCTCGACTGTCTCCCCCGTCTGTGGCCTGGATGCCTTCTTCTCTTCGCCGTGCGCTTCCTGGATCTCGCTCTCGGCGTCCCGGCGCCCCTCCAGGGCGCCCCGCTGGAACCCGCCGAGCCTGCGGCGCAGCGCGTCGGCGGCCTCGGCGCCGCCCTTGCGCGGGGCGGGCGCGGCGGCGCCCGCCCGGACGACCTTCGGGGTGCGCTTGGGCAACCCCTTGTCGGTGAGCCGCTGGGCGGGCACGGTGGGCTCCCCCTCGGGCGCCACCACCGCGGGCGCCGCCCCGGGCTCCGCCACCGGCTCCGGGTCCGCCACGGGCGCGGGCCTCGGCGCGCGCTCCGGGTCCGGCAGCCGCATCTCGAACGTCGGCTCGTCGATCCGCTCGTGCGCGTCCGGTTCCGGCGTGCGCTGCCTCGGGGTGCGCGGCTCCGGCGCGGGCTCGGGCCGGGCCTCCGGTGCGGACTGCGGCTCCGGCTCCGGCTGCGCCGCCTCCGGCCGTACGGGCAGCGGGATCTGCGCGGTGCGCTCGGTCCGCTCGGGCAGCCGGTTGGAGTTCGCCTCCGCCAGCGCGCCCGGGAGCGTGAACCGGGGCGCGTCCCCCGCCACCGGCACCGGGTGCGCGGGGACGGCCGGGGGCGTCGCGGGCAGGATCGGCTCGGGCAGCACGACCACGGCCGCCACCCCGCCCTGCTTCTGCTCGCGCAGCTCGATCCGCACGCCGTGGCGCCGGGCCAGCAGCGCGGCCACGTGCAGTCCGAGGCCGCCCGCGTCGGTGCCGGGCTCCCCCGGCTCGTGGCCGGACGGGTCGGCGAGCCGGATGTTCAGCTCGGTGCGCCGGGCCGGGCCGATGCCGATGCCCTCGTCCTGGACGGAGAGCATGACCTCGCCGTTCTCCAGCTGCCAGCCGGAGAGCTGCACCTGGGCGTCCGGCGGCGAGAACGAGGTGGCGTTCTCCAGCAGTTCGGCGATCAGGTGGCTGAGGTCGTCGGCGGCGAACCCGGCGACCTGGGCGTGCGGCGGGATGGCCTGGATGACGACCCGCTCGTACCGCTCGATCTCGCTGACGGCGGCCCGCAGGACGTCGACGAGCGGGACCGGGCCCGGGTGGTTGTGGTGGTGCTCGGCGCCCGCGAGGACCAGCAGGTTCTCGCCGTGGCGGCGGATCACGGTGGCCATGTGGTCGAGCTTGAAGAGGGTGGCGAGCTGGTCCGGGTCCTGCTCGCGCTCCTCCAGGCCCTCGATGATGCCCAGCTGGCGCTCGACCAGGCCGAGGCTGCGCAGCCCGAGGTTGACGAAGGTGTGCTGCACGGTGCCGCGCGCCCGCTCCAGCTGCGCGGTCAACTCCCGTACGGAGTCGGCGAGCTGGGCCCGTTCGGCGGCGAGGGCGGCCTGGCCCGAGCGGGCGCCGTCCAGCTCCGCGCCCAGGGCGTCCGCGCGGGCGCCGAGCTCGCGGACCCGGCCGTGCAGGGTGTTGAAGGAGCGGACGACCTCGGCGAACTCCCGCGCCCGGCCCGTGTAGCCGACCGGCTCCTCGGTCTCGGGCGCCTGGGCGACCCGGGCCGCGCCGCGCCGCAGCACGGCCAGCGGGTGGGTGAGGCTGCGGGCACTGGCGGCACAGACGCCGACGGCGATCAGCAGCAGCGCGCCGAGCAGCGCGACCTTGATCTCCAGATCGGTGACGTCGTCGTCGCGCAGCGACTCGAACGACTTGACCTGGGCGGTGGCGAGCGCCGACTCGGTGCCGCGCATCCGCTCGATCCGCGCGCTGAGCGCGGCGGCGACCTTGTCGGCGCCCAACTTGCGGTCGGAGGCGCTGAGTTGGGGCTGGTCGGTGAGGCGGGCCAGATAGCGCTCGGCCGCGTCCACCTCGGGTCCGGTGACCGTGGTGGAGAGCTTCTCGCGGGCGGCGGCCGGGGCCGCCTGGTCGAAGTCGGCCAGCGCCGCCTGCTCGCGCACCCGGGCCTGCTGCCCGGCGGCGCTCAGCGCGTCCCGGGTGCGCGCCTCGTCGCTGTCGGGCGCGTCCTTGACGACGTACCGCCCGGTCAGCGCGTCGTAGACCGGGGTGGTGGACTTCGACGGGACCGAGAGCGCGGCGACCAGCAGCCCCCGGGTGGCGGACGCCTGCTCGACGGCGCGGCCGAGGTCGGCGGGGGCGCGGGTGATCCCGGCGGCGCGCGGCGGCGTCCGGTCGGCCAGTTCGTCGGCGAGGCCGAGGAGCTTGGCGATGACGTCGGAGTAGGTGCGGTGCGCCTCCAGGGCGGTGCCCTTGCCGGTGAGGGCGGTGCGGCGCACGGACGGCACGCCCGCGAGGTCGCGGCCGAGGGCGGCGGGGGCGGTGTCGCGCATCTCGTCGATGCGCCGGTCGACCCGGGTGGCGCGCTCCTTGAGCCCGCCGCCGGCGCGCGGGTCGCGGCCGGCCGCGATGTACGCGGTGACGTCGTCGCGCTCGTCGGCCAGCGCGTGGGCCAGGGTGACGGCCTGCTGGTCGAGCTCGGCGAGGGTGACCAGGTTCTGCGAGTCGTTGAGGTCGGAGGAGGCGGTCAGCAGGGCGGGGGCGCCCGCGCCGAGCACGGTCAGCGAGACGACGGCGACCCCGGCCACCAGCCGGCGGCGCACCCGCACGGTGGCTGCGGCGCCCTCAGTGCCCACGGCGTCCTTGGCGCCCCCGGCGCCCTCGGCTGCTGCGCCGCCCTTGCCCCGAGGCCGCTTCTTCTGCACCGGTGCTCTCAATCCTGACTCGTCCACCCATGAAGCCGAGGTGACGACCCATCATGCGTCTCCCGCGTCCTGTGCGACGCCTCTCACCCCTGCGCGGCTTCCGACCATTCCAGTGGTTTTGGGAAGGAGGCATGCAACATCCACCCCGCCACCCGAACGAGTGAACAACACTCAGGAGTTGACCTTCAACTCCCGCGGAATGCCCGCCCCCGCTCCCGTGCGGGGCCGGTTGGAACTTCCGCGCGGGCTTTGGCAGGATGCCCGCCCACAGCTTCCCCGAGGCCCGCGCGCCCCTGACGGAACGCCAGTCGGGAGCACTGGTCCAGTCCAATTCGGCGGCCATGGAGGCCCTGTGGAGCCGTCGTGCAGACTGGCCGCATGCGCATCGAACTCGCCACGGCCCCCGGTGACCCCGCCCGCCCCAACGAGGACTGGGCCGCGACCGCGCTGCCCGCGGCCGGACGGGGCGGGACGCTGGTGGTGCTCGACGGGGTCACCCCGCCGCCCGGCAACGGCGACTGTGTGCACGACGTACCCTGGTTCACCGCGCGCCTGGGCGGCGCCCTGGCCGAACTGTCCGGTTCGCGGCGCGACATACCGCTGACCGGGATCCTCGCCGAGTCCATCAGGCGCACCGCCGACGCCCACCGCGGCACATGTGACCTTTCTCACCCCCGCACCCCGCAGGCCACCGTGGTCCTGGCGCGCTGGGACGAGGAGGCGGTGGAGCACCTGGTGCTCTCGGACTCGGCGCTGCTGCTCGAATCCCCCGACGACGTGGTGCGGGCGGTCCTGGACGACCGGCTGGACCGGGTGCCCCGCTCCTCGCTGGTCAGCGACGAGGTGGCCGACGCGCTGGCCCGCAACAAGGAGGGCGGCTTCTTCACCGCCGCCGCGGACCCCGCCGTGGCCGCGCGGGCCGTCACCGGGCGCACCCCGGCCGGGGAGGTGCGGGCGCTGGCCGCGCTCACCGACGGCGCCACCCGCTGGGTGGAGAAGTTCCACGAGGGCGACTGGGCGGGGTGCCTGGCGCTGGTGCGCAAGGCCGGGCCGCAGGGGCTGCTCGACCGGGTGCGGGAGCTGGAGCTCGCCGACACCGGCCGCCGCCACCTGGGCCGCGGCAAGACGCACGACGACGCCACCGCCGTCTACGTGGAGCTCTGACCCGGCTCCTTCATGTCCGCCCGCGCGTTCAACTGGTGCAGCAGCCGGGCCAGTTCCGCGACCTCCGCGCGGTCCCAGTCGGCGAGCTTGGTGACGTACTGGGCGCGGCGGGCGTCCCGGACCCGGCGGAAGCGGTCCAGCCCCTCGCCGGTGAGGCGGACCAGCGAGGCGCGCCCGTCGGCCGGGTCCGGCTCGCGGGCCACCAGCCCCAGGTCCTCCAGGGCCCGCAGCTGGCGGCTCATGGTCGCCTTGCCCACGCCGAAGTACCCGGCGAGCTCGGTGGCCCGCTGCGGTCCGCCCTCCTCCAGCCGCACGAAGAGCCCGTAGGCCGCGGCCTCCAGCTCCGGGTGGACCGCCCTGGCCATCTCCCCCGAGGACGCGCGGGCGCGCCGGAGGAACACCGCCAGCTCGCGTTCGAGTGCGAGGAACTCCTGGTCCGGACCGTGCACATCTGCTCCCATCCCACGGCTGTCCCGACGGGACAGTATTTCCCAGTCCCCTGTGGGCCGGAGCCCCCGGCACCGGGTGCCGGGGGCCCTTTGGCTCAATTACGGGGCACGGGCGGTCGCGCGTTCAGCAGGTGCCGGCCGGACGCTCCCGGGTGACCAGGTCGGTGTAGCCGGTGGTGCCGTCCAGCCAGACCACCTGGCGCCCGGCCGCCGCCGACGGGTACAGCTGCTCGCCGCGGTTGCAGGAGAGCCGCTCCTTGCGGCTGCCGTCGGTGCTGAGCTGCCACAGCTTGGGCAGGGTCTCATTGCGGTACTGGATGTCGGGGAGCAGGGTGTTCACGGTGACCGCGTCGTCCGAGGCGGTCAGGTCGAACGGGATGAGCGCGGCGCTGCCGGACTCGGCGCTGATGTCCTTGGCGCCGGTGCCGTCGAGCCCGGCCCGGCGCACCGCCATCTGTCCCTGGTCGGCGGTGTTCTCGTCGGCCAGCCAGAACACGTTCTTGCCGTTGATCCCGGTCTGCCCGACCGCCTGCGGCTCACCGAGCTGCTGGGCCAGGTGCGTGGCACCGGTGGCCAGGTCGTACGTCTCGGTGCCGATGCGGTAGTCGTTCTCGCCCGGGTAGAGCTTGGCGTACGCGATCTTCCCGTCCTTCAGCGAGGGCAGCGCGGTGCCCAGGTAGTACTTGCCGCCGTCCACCCAGGTCGGCTCGCGGTCGCCCGGCTTGAGGAATCCGACGTGGCGCCCGCCGAACGGGTCGAAGGTCTCGAAGACCACCGTCCCGTTCTCCACGTGCAGGTTCTGCACGTTGGTGGTCGAGGTGTAGAGCGTCCTGACCGGCCCGCCGGTGACCGGGCGGGAGAGGATGTCGACGCTGCTCGTCCCGAACGCGGCCCACACCACCGTCTTGCCGTCGGTGGCCGGGTACACGTGGTAGCGGCCGTCGTTGGGGCTGATCAGCCTGGCCGCGCCCCGGCCGTCGACCCGGCCCGCGTAGACCGAGTACGCCTCGGTGCCGTCGTCGTTGGACTTGGAGGTGGCCCACCAGCCGCCGCCCGCCGCCGTGCCCGTACCGGCGATGTTGAGCTTGCCGAAGAGCCGGTCGGAGTCGACGCCCAGCGCGTTCTCCCAGCCGGGCACGATGCCGTGGGCGTTGAAGGAGCGCTTGACGGTGTTCAGCTGCTTCGCCGACAGCTTGAGGTCCTTGGCCGCCGCCACGATCGCGTTGCGGGCCTCGGTGTAGCCGTCGAGCGGGGTCATGTACGTGGAGAGCGCCTTGTAGACCAGCCGGTCCGCGAGGAAGGGGTCCTTGGGGTCGAGGTCCTGGCGGATGTCCCACAGGGCGCCGGAGAAGATCGTGGAGTTGAGGTGGACGCCGCCGTTGTCGGTGCCGAAGGAGACCCCGAGGTAGTCCTTGGCCGTGGTGCGCCCGTCGTTGAGGTCGCGGAAGGCGCACTCGCGGGGCTTGGCGGTGCGGCAGAGGTCCTCGCCGAGGAGCCCGGAGTCCGGGTCGTCCATCCGCGTCCCGCTGGCGGTGACGTCGATGGCGTTGCCGAAGTAGTCGGCCAGCGCCTCGTTGAGGGCGCCGGACTGGCCCGCGTAGACCAGGTCGGCGGTGTTCTCGACCACCCCGTGGGTCATCTCGTGGCCGACCACGTCGAGGTCGGCGGAGAGCGTCTTGTACTGGTCGTCCCCGGCCCCGTAGACCATCTTCTGGCCGTCCCAGAAGGCGTTGACGAACGGGCCGCCCCCGTAGGTGACGCCGACCAGCGAGTTGATGGTCATGCCGCGCCCGTCCAGGCTGTCCCGGCCGTGCACGTTCTTGTAGTAGTCGTAGACCTGCCCGGCCGCCCAGTGCGCGTCGACCGCGCCCGACTCGGTGGCGTCGCCGCTGTAGTCGGGGCCGGCGCTGGTGAACTCCTTGAGCCCGTCGGGCCAGCGCCCCGAGGCGTCGTCGACGTCGACCGCCCGCGCGTCCCAGGTGTGCAGGGTGTTCTTGCTGGTGGCGGCCATGCGCGCGTAGTCGATCAGGCTGTACTGCTTCGCCGCGTCGTCGTAGTAGATGTTCAGCGGCACCTGGGCGCCGCCGTACTTGACGCCGGTGCCGCTGGTGCCGGGGTGGGTGGTGGCGGCCGGTGCCGGGCGCCCGTCGGCCCCCGGCGCGGCCCCGTCCGCGGTCCCGGCCGGTGCCCGCTGCGGGGTCATCGTCCGGATCAGGCTGTACTGGAGGACGGGGAAGCCCGCGCGCGCGTCCACGAACACGTCCTGGAGGACGGGCCGTCCGGTGCCCGGCTCGGTGCCGCGCACGGTGACCCGGTAGGTGAGGACGCCCGGACCGCGCGGGATCACGACCAGCCCGTCCGCCCGGCCGCTGAGCGAGGCCGCCGCGGCGGACTTGGCGCCCTCGGCGCGCCGCACGTCCTTCTTGCCCAGGGTGGCGCCGCCGAGCCGGGCCGCGACGGAGGAGACGGCCCGCCGCACGGCGAGGTCCTCGGCCACGGTCGCGGTGGTGGGGGCGGTCAGCCCGGTGAAGTACTTGCCGGAGGTGCCGGTGACGACCCGCCGCCCGTCCTTCTTCTCCATCCGCACCACGTACTGCCCGCCGAGCACCTCGACCCCGCGGTGCTTCTGCTGGAGCCGCACGGTCTCCTCGTCGCCCTGCTTCAGGGTCTGTACGGGGGCGAGGTCGCGGGCCGGGGCGGCGATGCGGTAGCGGCCCTTCTCGGCGGCGAGGTGGGCGCGGGCCGCGTCGGCCGGGGCGGCCCCGGCGTCGGCGCTCTCGCGCAGGCCGTCGACGAGGGACGGCGTCTCGGTGCCGGTGCCGGGGATCACCTCGGCGGCGGGCGCCTGCGCCGGGGGTGCGGCCTGGGCCGCGGGTATCGCGGTGCCGAGCAGCGCCGCGGCGCCGAGGAGCGCGGCGGCCCCGGCTCCCCGGGCGGGCGATCCGGCCGTCCGGGTCCTGGCCCTCCGCCCGCCGCCCGCCTCGCTCGCCGCCGTGTTCGTGTCCGCTCGGGTCGTGCCTGCTCTGGGCTTGCGCAAGGTGATTCCTCCACGGGTCGCACACCGACTGGTCATGACCATGCAACCCGGCTCCATCCGAACTCCTCAATGGGGCGGGTGCGTTGAGAGGGGCGCGGTGGCGTGATCACGACGTGCGGGGCGAGGCGGGACGCCGTGCGGGGCCGAGCGGGTTGGCCGGATCGGCGCGGACGGGCGGCGGCGGGCGGCGGCGCGCACTGAAAGTTCCGGCCGCGGCCCGGCCGTCGGCGCAGCTCGCGACCGCCCCCGGCGCGCCGCCAGAGGGCTGGGCCAATGGCAGTTCCAGAATGGCTTTCGCGTCACGGTCTACGTGCGTAGCTTTTGTCTTATGACATGTCCACAACGACATGTCACTGTGTCAGCACCTCCCCCCACCCCGCCTTTCGGAGGCACGCAATGCCTGCACACAGACCCGGAACGGCCCGCCGCGGTCCCCTCGCCGCGGCCGGAATCCTCCTCTCGGCCCTCGCCCTGCTGCTCGCCTCGCCCGGCACCTCCGGCGCGGCCCCCACCCCCGTCCGGCCCCCCGCCCGCGGCACCGCCGCCATGGGCATGGGCGTCGTCGCCCACGACGGCCGGGGCGGCCCGCCCGCGGGCACCAAGGCCGTCCAGACCGAAGGCGTCGACACCAGCAGCCACAACGGGAACGTCGCCTGGTCCACGCTGTGGAACAGCGGGGTCAGATGGGCCTATGCGAAGGCCACCGAGGGCACGTACTACACCAACCCGTACTTCGCCCAGCAGTACAACGGCTCGTACGACGTGGGCATGATCCGGGGCGCGTACCACTTCGCGACGCCGGACACCACGAGCGGCGCCGCCCAGGCCGACTACTTCGCCGACCACGGCGGCGGCTGGTCGCGCGACGGGCGCACCCTGCCCGGCGCGCTCGACATCGAGTGGAACCCCTACGGCGCCGCCTGCTACGGGCTCTCCCAGGCCCAGATGGTCAACTGGATCCGCGACTTCGTGAACCGCTACCGCGCCCGCACCGGCCGGGACGCGGTCATCTACACCGCCACCAGCTGGTGGACCCAGTGCACCGGCAACTCCGCCGCCTTCGGCGCCACCAACCCGCTGTGGATCGCCCGCTACAACACCGACCCGGGCGCGCTGCCCGCCGGGTGGGGCTACTACACGATGTGGCAGTACACCTCGTCCGGCCCGACGGTGGGCGACCACTCCCGGTTCAACGGGGCCTACGACCGGCTCCAGGCCCTGGCCAACGGCTAGGACGTGTCCGGCGGGTCTTGTCCGGGACGCGGGGGGCCGGCACTTCGACGGCGGCCAGACCCGCCGGACAGACCCTGCCCCGGTCCGGGCCCCCGGCGCGCCGACGCGCACCGGGGGCCTGGACGCTTTCCGTCGCGCCGTACGACAAGATGGTCGCCATGCGCGTGCTGCGAAAGGTGCTGCGGGTCTCCGCCACCGGGTTGCTGGCCCTGGCGACCGGCTGCGCCGGACCCGCCGTGTCCGCGCCCCAGCCGGACATCGCCGACGAGGTGCCGCCCGCGCCCGCCCCGCAGACCTCGGCCGCCGCGACCGCCGGGCTCCCCTCGGTCGGCGTCCTGGTCGACGGCGACAAGCACTGGTGCACCGCCAGCGTCGTCGCCAGCCCCCGGGGCAACGTGGTGGCGACCGCCGCCCACTGCGCGGACTCCGGCACGGTCGGCTCGATGGAGTTCGCCCCCGGCTTCTCCGGCGCGGTGAAGGGCTCCTACCCGTACGGGACCTGGAAGGTGAAGGCCGTCCAGGTCGACAAGAAGTGGTCCGACGACGGCGACGACTCCTACGACTACGCCTTCCTCACCCTGGAGCCGGACGCCCGGGGCCGCAGCGTGCAGAGCGTGGTGGGGGCCGCCGACCCCGACTGGAGCTCGGGGCCGCGCCGGCGCGTGACCGTCGTCGGCTATCCGGCCGAGGACCACAACCCGGAGAACCGGGCCATCACCTGCACCACCGACACCCGCCCGGACACCGACCAGCCGGGCGACGTGCGGATCGACTGCGCCGGGTTCTGGTCCGGCACCAGCGGCAGCCCCTGGCTCGCCGACTACCGGGGGCCCGGCCGGCTGGGGCAGCTCATCGGCGTGCTCAGCGGCGGCGACACGGACGTCGCCTCCACCGCCGTCCTCTTCGACGCGCACGCCCGGGGGCTGTACGAACGGGCCGCGCGGGCGTGACGCCCGCGCGGCCCTCCCGTGCCGCTCCCGCTCACGCCGCGACCGGCACCGCCAGCTCCGCCGGGGCCAGGGCGATCTCCAGGACCTGGCGGACGTCGCTGACCGGGTGGACCGACAGCTTCTCCAGGACCTCGGCGGGCACGTCGTCCAGGTCCGGCTCGTTCCGCTTGGGGATCACCACCGTGGTGATGCCCGCCCGGTGCGCGGCCAGCAGCTTCTGCTTGAGGCCGCCGATCGGCAGCACCCGGCCGGTCAGCGAGACCTCGCCGGTCATCGCCACGTCGGTGCGCACCAGCCGCCCGCTGAGCAGCGAGGACAGGGCCGTCACCAGGGTGATTCCGGCGCTCGGGCCGTCCTTGGGGACCGCGCCCGCCGGGAAGTGGACGTGCACGCCCCGGTCCTTGAGGTCGGCCACCGGCAGCTCCAGCTCGGCGCCGTGCGAGCGCAGGAAGCTCAGCGCGATCCGCGCCGACTCCTTCATCACGTCACCCAGCTGACCGGTGAGGGTCAGCCCGGCCGCGCCCGTCTCCGGGTCGGCCAGCGACGCCTCCACGAACAGCACGTCACCGCCCGCGCCGGTGACCGCGAGCCCGGTGGCCACCCCGGGCACCGAGGTGCGCCGCTCGGCCGGGTCCTGGGCGGACTCCGGGACGTGGTGCGGGCGCCCGATCAGCGCGCGCAGGTCGTCCGCGCCGACGGTGGCGGGCAGCTCGCGCTCCCCGGTCTCGGCCTGGGCCGCGACCTTGCGCAGCAGCCGGGCCAGCGAACGCTCCAGGTTCCGCACGCCCGCCTCGCGGGTGTACTCCCCCGCCAGCCTGCGCAGCGCGCCCTCCGCCAGGGCCACCTCGCCGCCGTCGAGCCCGGCCCGCTCCAGCTGGCGCGGGAGCAGGTGGTCGCGGGCGATGACGACCTTCTCGTCCTCGGTGTAGCCGTCCAGGCGGACCAGCTCCATACGGTCCAGGAGCGCCTCCGGGATGGCCTCCAGCACATTGGCCGTGGCCAGGAAGACGACGTCGCTCAGATCGAGCTCGACCTCCAGGTAGTGGTCGCGGAAGGTGTGGTTCTGCGCCGGGTCGAGGACTTCGAGCAGGGCCGCGGCCGGGTCGCCCCGGAAGTCCGAGCCGATCTTGTCGATCTCGTCGAGCAGCACCACCGGGTTCATCGACCCGGCCTCCTTGACCGCCCGCACGATCCGGCCGGGCAGCGCGCCCACGTACGTACGCCGGTGGCCGCGGATCTCGGCCTCGTCGCGGACGCCGCCGAGGGCGACCCGGACGAACTTGCGGCCCATGGCGTGGGCCACGGACTCGCCGAGGCTGGTCTTGCCGACGCCGGGCGGGCCGACCAGGGCGAGCACCGCACCCCCGCGCCGCCCGCCGACCACGCCGAGACCGCGGTCGGCGCGCCGCTTGCGCACCGCCAGGTACTCGGTGATCCGCTGCTTCACGTCCTCCAGGCCCGCGTGCTCGGCGTCCAGGACCGCTCGGGCGCCCCCGATGTCGTAGACGTCCTCGCTCCGCTCGTTCCACGGCAGCTCCAGGACGGTGTCCAGCCAGGTGCGGATCCAGGCGCCCTCGGGGGACTGGTCGCTGGAGCGCTCCAGCTTCTCGACCTCCTTGAGGGCCGCCTCGCGGACCTTCTCCGGCAGGTCGGCGGCCTCCACCCGGGCCCGGTAGTCGTCGGACTCCTCGCCCTCCGCCTCGCCGTTGATCTCGCGCAGCTCCTTGCGCACGGCGTCCAGCTGGCGGCGCAGCAGGAACTCGCGCTGCTGCTTGTCCACGCCCTCCTGCACGTCCTTGGCGATGGACTCGGCCACTTCCTGCTCGGCCAGGTGCTCGCGCAGCTGCTCGATGGCGAGCCTGAGACGGGCGACCGGGTCGACGGTCTCCAGGAGGGCGACCTTCTGGGCGGTGGTGAGGAACGGCGCGTACCCCGAGTTGTCGGCGAGGGCCGAGACGCCCTCGATCTGCTGGACCCGGTCCACCACCTGCCAGGCGCCGCGCTTCTTCAGCCACTCGGTGGCGAGCGCCTTGTACTCCTTGACCAGTTCGGCGACCTGGCCGGGGTTGGGGCCTCCGCTCGAACGGAGTGGAGAGCTCGCGGAAGGGTCGGGCACGGTCTCCTCGACCCGGGTGCCCTCGACCCACAGGGCGGCGCCGGGGCCGGTGGTGCCGGCGCCGATGCGCACCCGGGCCACGCCCCGGATGAGCGCGCCGGGGTCGCCGTCGGAGAGGCGGCCGACCTGCTCGACGGTGCCGAGCACGCCGGTCGCCGCGTAGGCCCCGTCGATGCGCGGGACGAGCAGCACCCTGGGCTTGCCGGCCGAGGCGCCCTCGGCCCGGACGGCCGCCTGGGCGGCCTCGACGGCGGCCCGCACCTCGGTGTCGGACAGGTCCAGCGGCACGACCATCCCGGGCAGCACGACCTCGTCGTCGAGCGGCAGCACAGGCAGGGTGAGCGGTGCGGACGAGTGAGCCATGATCTCCCCTTCGGCAGTCAAGTTGAGCTATGCCGACTCAATGCATGTGAGCCCAGGAATGTTCCCCGCGGGCTGTTCGCTCTGAGCGATCATCTCTTGTAAGAGTCTCAATGCCAGATGGACTATTACGCACATCAGTGCAGCGCGAGAGGGGAACGCGATGGGGAACGTCACGGAGAACGCCGCGGCCGGGGCCGCCGACACCGCCACCGGCTCGGTGGCCGCGACCGTCGAGGCGTGGATCGAGGGCTGGATCGTCTCCCGGGGCGCCGCCCGCCCGGTCGCCGAGCCCTGGGGCTGGACCGTCGACGTCGGCCAGGTCAGGCAGGTGAGCCGGCACGTACTGCCCGAGCCCGACGAGACCTCGGTCCGCAAGATCGTGGCGGCGACCACCGCACCCCACACCTGGCTCAAGCTCTTCGCCGACGAAGCGACCGTCCTGCCGTGGCTCGGCCCCGGCTGGCACCTGGACGAGCCCGGCTACCTCATGACGCTCCCGCTCGCCCCGGCGCCCGACCCCGCCGTCCCGGCCGGCTACACCCTGACCAGCTGGACCACCGGCGGGGTGCTGCGCGTCCTGGTGCGCACCGGGGCGGGCCACTTCGCGGCGCGCGGCCAGCTCGCGCCCACCGGCGCCACCGCCGTCGCCGACCAGATCGAGACCGCGCCCGAGCACCGCCGCCGCGGCCTGGGCAGCCTGGTCATGCGCACCCTGCAGAACGGCGCCCTGGCCGCCGGGGCCGAGACGGCCGTCCTGGTGGGCACCCCGGACGGCCGGGCGCTGTACGGATCGCTCGGCTGGACCACGCGTTCCCCCATGGCGAGCCTGTACTTCGATCCGTCCCGTCCGGCATCCTCGGGAGCATGAGCCCCAAGGTCACCCACCGCGCGACGACCGGCCTGCTGCTGCTCGCCGCCCTGCTGGCGGCGGCGGGCTGCGACTCCGCCGACTCCTCGGCGGACAGCGCCTCCCCGTCGCGGACCGGCAACTCCGCCCAGATCAGCGGTACGCCGTCGGGCCCGGCCGACAGCGGCCCGCCCGCCACGGCCACGCCGTCCGCCCCGGCCACGGCCCCCACCGGGGCGCCGAAGGAGCAGCTGCTGAAGGTGGTGATCAGCGGCGGGTTCGCGGGGCGCCACGACGAGATCGTGGTGCGCCAGGACGGCACGTACACCACGAAGAAGCGCGACGGGAGCACCGCCGGGGGCCGCCTCGACGCCGCCGCCCTGGACCGGCTGCGCGGCCATCTGAAGGCCGCCGGCTTCGCGGCCCTGCCGCCGAGCCCGACCGGGCGGCCGGTGGCGGACGCGTTCATGTACCAGTACACCTACGACGGGCACGTCGTCCTGGTCGACGAGATGCACCGCCCGCAGGCGCTACGGGACGTATCCGCCGACCTGCCCGTCGGGTACCGCTGACGCCACCGCGGGCACGGCCGCGCGGCGGATCCGCGCCCGGCCCGCCTCGGCCCGGCGCAGCAGCGGCCAGCTCGCCACGCCGACCAGCAGCGCCAGCGGATGGCCCCAACTGGCCAGCGGGTCCACCATGTCCAGCAGGTCCTGGCCCAGCAGGAACACCATCACGGCCAGCAGCGACCAGCGCGCGGGCCGGGGCAGCAGCCCGGCGAGCGCGCCCAGGCTGGCCATCAGACCGAAGCTGATGCCGTAGTCCAGCCGGTGCAGCGAGGAGTCCGGCAGCCTCCCGGCCAGTACGGAGACGCCGACCGGCACCTCGGTGGCCAGCGTCGCCAGCACGTGCCCGGCCAGGAACACCCCGGCCGTGCGCACCCCGCCCACGCGGCGCTCCAGCGCGGTGAGGATGAAGACGAAGCCGACCGCCCACGGCGAGGAGATGCCGCCCGCGATCCACAGCGCGCTGGCGAGCAGCACCAGGACCGGGGTGCGGGTGAGGTGCTGGACGTCGGTGCTGGAGCCCTCGATCAGTGTGCGGACCGTGTCCGGGTCGCCGAGCTCCATGTAGAGCGAGGTGCCGAGCAGCAGCAGGGTGTAGCCGAAGGTGAAGGGGGTGCCGGTGGGCGTCGGCAGCAGCTCGAAGGCCCGACGCGACCACTCCCGCACCGGCCGAGTGGCCGTCTCCCGTGCCGGCCGGACAGGCGTCTCCGGCACCGACCGGACAACCGACTCCGGTACCGGCTGGCCGACCGACTCCGGTACCGGCCGAGCGGCCGTCTCCCGTACCGGCCGGACAGGCGTCTCCGGCACCGGCCGGACAGCAGTCTCGCGAAGCGGCTGAGCGGCCGACTCCGGCACTGGCCGAGCCGCCTTCTCCCGCACCGGCCGAGCGGCCGTCTTCCGTGTCGGCTGAGCCGCCGTCGGGCGTTCGTCGTCCACCGCGCTCCCGGCCTGCTCCCCGTCCGGCGGCGTCGCCATGTCCGCCCCTCGGGCCGTGATCGGATCGGCCGTCGGCCGTGGGCCCGGGATGCCGCCGAGCAGCCCGGCCGTGTCCCGCGTCTGTTCAGGGTGCACCGGTTCAGGCCCCTTTCACCGGGCCCGCCCGCACCCGGAATCACCACGCCGCGCCGGTGATCCCCCGGCCGTGCTGCTTACGCTTCCCTTGTACAACGCTCACCCTCTGCGAACGCTCCCCGCCACGTCTATGACTTGCGCCACACCGGACAACCTTCCACGTGGAGCGCGCGTCGGCGTCGAGCGTCCCGCTCCGCTTCCGAGGAGGCCACCGGATGTCCATCGCCGACCCGATCGCCGGACCGGTCGTGCTCGACCGGCGCGAGGGACCGTCCGGAGAGGTCGTGCTGCGGCGGCGCGGCCCCGACTTCGAGATCATCGCCAACGGCACGTTCCTGATGGACACCTCCGACGGCCGCTCGGAGCGGCTCCTGGTGGACGCCGCGCACGAGGCGCTGCCGGCCGGCCGCGAGCGGCCCTCGGTGCTCATCGGCGGACTGGGCGTCGGCTTCTCGCTGGCGCACGCCGCCGCCGACGGGCGGTGGGGCCGGATCGCCGTCGTGGAACGCGAGTTGGCCATCATCGACTGGCACCGCTCGGGCCCCCTCGCCCACCTCGCCGGGGCCGCCCTGGCCGACCCGCGCACCGAGGTCCTGCACACCGATCTGGTGGCGTACGTGCGCACCGCCGCGGACACCTTCGACGCGCTCTGCCTGGACATCGACAACGGCCCCGACTGGACCGTCACGGAGAGCAACGACGGCCTCTACTCCCCCGCCGGCCTCGCGGCCTGCCGGGAGCGGCTGAACCCCGGCGGAGTGCTCGCGGTCTGGTCCGCCCGGCCCTCCCCCGCCTTCGAGGAGGCTCTCCGGAATGCCGGTTTCCACGGGGTTAGGACCGAAGAGATCACAGTTGCCCGGGGCGTCCCTGACGTGGTCCATCTCGCTGTTCGCCCTGCGTAGCCGGGACCCGGCCGGTGCCTCTAGTCTCTGACCGACACGAGGGATCACCCCACGGATCCCCGGAAGCAAAATCAGGGCGGGGCGATGGAGCAGGCACACACCACCCACAACGGCGTCGCGGCCACGCCCGGCGCCCAGCGCCGGGTGCTGGTCGTCGAGGACGACACGACGATCGTCGATGCCATCGCGGCACGGCTGAGGGCCGAGGGGTTCCAGGTCCAGACGGCGCTCGACGGCCCGGCGGCGGTCGACACGGCCGAGGCGTGGCAGCCGGACCTGATGGTCCTGGACATCATGCTGCCCGGCTTCGACGGACTGGAAGTCTGCCGCCGCGTCCAGGCCCGCCGGCCGGTCCCGGTCCTGATGCTGACGGCCCGTGACGACGAGACGGACATGCTGGTCGGACTGGGCGTCGGTGCCGACGACTACATGACCAAGCCGTTCTCGATGCGCGAGCTGGCGGCCCGGGTCCACGTCCTGCTGCGCCGGGTCGAGCGCGCCACGTTGGCGGCGGCCACCCCGCGCACCGGGATCCTGCGCCTGGGCGAGCTGGAGATCGACCACGCTCAGCGACGGGTACGGGTGCGCGGCGAGGACGTGCACCTGACCCCCACCGAGTTCGACCTGCTGAGCTGTCTGGCGAACACCCCGCGCGCGGTGCTCTCGCGCGAGCAGCTGCTGGCCGAGGTCTGGGACTGGGCGGACGCCTCGGGCACCCGGACCGTGGACAGCCACATCAAGGCGCTGCGCCGGAAGATCGGAGCCGAGCGCATCCGCACCGTCCACGGCGTGGGGTACGCGCTGGAGACCCCGGCGCCATGAGCCGGGCGGCGGCCGGAGCGGTGAACGGGCGGACCCGGCGGGACGGGTCGGGTGCCCGGGCACCCGCCCGGCTGCGCGACCGGCTGCGGGGCGGTCTGAAGGACGTCTCGATCTCGATCAAGACCAAGCTGGGCAGCCTGGTCGTGGTCTCGGTCTTCATCACCACCGGACTGCTGATGGTGGCCGTGCAGACCCGTACCGAGCTGCGGTTCATCACCGTCTTCTCGGTGATCGCCACCCTGCTGATCACCCAGTTCGTGGCGCACGGCCTGACCGCGCCGCTGGACGAGATGAACACGGTGGCGCGGTCGATCTCGCACGGCGACTACACCCGCCGGGTGCGCGGCGCCGACCGCCGCGACGAGCTCGGCGACCTGGCCTCCACCATCAACCGCATGGCGGACGACCTGGAGGCGGTGGACCGCCACCGCAAGGAGCTCGTGGCGAACGTCTCACACGAGCTGCGCACCCCCATCGCGGCGCTGCGGGCGGTCCTGGAGAACGTGGTGGACGGCGTCTCGGCCGCCGACCCCGAGACCATGCGCACCGCGCTGAAGCAGACGGAACGGCTCGGGCGCCTGGTGGAGACCCTGCTCGACCTCTCCCGCCTCGACAACGGCGTCGTTCCGCTCAGAGCGCACCGCTTCGAGGTCTGGCCCTATCTCTCCGGGGTGCTGAAGGAGGCCAACCTGGCGGCGTCCCGGCGCGGCCTCTCCTCGGGCTCGGGCAACCACACCCGTACCGACGTCCATCTGCACCTGGACGTCTCGCCGCCGGAGCTGACCGCGCACGCGGACCGGGAGCGGCTGCACCAGGTGGTGGCGAATCTCATCGACAACGCGGTCAAGCACTCCCCGCCGCACGGCCGGGTCACCGTGCGGGCGCGGCGCGGGCCGCAGCCCGAGTCGCTGGACCTGGAGGTCCTGGACGAGGGGCCGGGCATCCCGAAGTCGGAGTGGCACCGGGTGTTCGAGCGGTTCAACCGGGGCGACGCCTCGGCCCCGCACGGGCCGGGCAGCGACGGCGGGACGGGTCTCGGCCTGGCGATCGCCCGCTGGGCGGTGGATCTCCACGGCGGCCACATCGGGGTGGCCGAATCGTCGCGCGGATGCCGTATCCAGGTCACTCTTCCGGGCGCACCCCGGGCTGGCAATTGACGTAGGCTCGAACCGGAAGCAGACATTCGCCTGCCCTCGGCGCTCCGGTGGAGCCGCTGCCCGGGTGGTGCGGGTGGTCAGGGGCGCGCGGTCCGGGGGCCGTGGCCGCTGCTCGGTGTACCCACTCACCGGCAGAACCTGATCTGTTTCCCGCCAAAACCTGCCCCGAAACACGCTTTCCGGTGTGACTTACGCGACTGTGGCACGCCCGGCCTGCACCTCCACGCCGGGGAGGCGTAGCCTTTATTTCCGCTGTCCATCACCTTGTGAAGCGGAAGAGGGCGGTTGCCGCCGTGTCGTCTCAGTCCCCCAGTAATTCGAGCGTCTCGACCGACCAAGACGGGCAGGGCAAGAACCCTGCAGCCGGCTTCGGTGCCAATGAGTGGCTCGTCGACGAGATCTACCAGCAGTACCTCCAGGACCCCAATTCGGTCGACCGTGCCTGGTGGGACTTCTTCGCCGACTACAAGCCGGGTGCCACCGGCACGGCGGACAAGCCCGAGGGTGCTCCCGCCGCAGCCGCGGGGGCTGCGGTAGCCACCCCGGCCGCCGCACCGGCGGCCAACGGCGCCACCGCGCCGCAGGCGCAGGCTCCGGCCGCGCCGGCCGCCCCGGTGGCCGCCGCGCCCGCGCAGGCCGCCCCGGCCCCGGTGAAGGCCGCTCCGGCCGCCGCCCCGGTGGCCGCCCCGGCGAAGGCCGCCGCTCCGGCCAAGGCCGCCCCGGCGACCGAGGCCCCGGCCGGTCCGGAGTACGTCACCCTGCGCGGCCCCGCCGCCGCCGTGGCGAAGAACATGCACGCCTCCATCGAGGTCCCCACGGCCACGTCCGTGCGCGCGGTCCCGGTGAAGCTGCTGTTCGACAACCGGATCGTCATCAACAACCACCTGAAGCGCGCCCGGGGCGGGAAGATCTCCTTCACCCACCTCATCGGGTACGCGATGGTGCAGGCCATCAAGGCCATGCCGTCGATGAACCACTCCTTCACGGAGAAGGACGGCAAGCCGACCCTGGTCAAGCCGGAGCACATCAACTTCGGTCTCGCCATCGACCTGGTGAAGCCCAACGGCGACCGCCAGCTGGTCGTCGCGGGCATCAAGAAGGCCGAGACGCTCAACTTCTTCGAGTTCTGGCAGGCGTACGAGGACATCGTCAAGCGGGCCCGCCAGGGCAAGCTCACGATGGACGACTTCTCGGGCGTGACGGTCTCCCTCACCAACCCGGGCGGCCTCGGCACCGTCCACTCCGTGCCGCGTCTGATGCCCGGCCAGTCGGTCATCATGGGCGTCGGCTCGATGGACTACCCGGCCGAGTTCCAGGGCACCTCCCAGGACACCCTGAACAAGCTGGGCATCTCCAAGGTGATGACCCTCACGTCGACCTATGACCACCGGGTCATCCAGGGCGCGGCCTCCGGCGAGTTCCTGCGGATCGTCGCCAACCTCCTGCTGGGCGACGAGGGCTTCTACGACGGCATCTTCGAGTCGCTGCGCATCCCGTACGAGCCGGTCCGCTGGCTCCGGGACATCGACGCCTCGCACGACGACGACGTCACCAAGGCGGCGCGCGTCTTCGAGCTGATCCACTCCTACCGGGTCCGCGGCCACGTCATGGCCGACACCGACCCGCTGGAGTACCGCCAGCGCAAGCACCCCGACCTGGACATCACCGAGCACGGGCTCACCCTGTGGGACCTGGAGCGCGAGTTCGCGGTCGGCGGCTTCGCCGGCAAGACCCTGATGAAGCTGCGCGACGTCCTCGGCGTCCTGCGCGACTCGTACTGCCGCACCACCGGCATCGAGTTCATGCACATCCAGGACCCCAAGCAGCGCAAGTGGATCCAGGACCGGGTGGAGCGCCCGCACTCCAAGCCGGAGCGCGAGGAGCAGCTGCGGATCCTGCGGCGTCTGAACGCGGCGGAGGCGTTCGAGACGTTCCTGCAGACCAAGTACGTCGGCCAGAAGCGCTTCAGCCTCGAAGGCGGCGAGTCGGTCATCCCGCTGCTGGACGCCGTCATCGACAGCGCGGCCGAGTCGCGTCTGGACGAGGTCGTCATCGGCATGGCCCACCGCGGCCGTCTCAACGTGCTGGCCAACATCGTCGGCAAGTCGTACGCGCAGATCTTCCGCGAGTTCGAGGGCAACCTCGACCCGAAGTCGATGCACGGCTCCGGCGACGTCAAGTACCACCTGGGCGCCGAGGGCACCTTCACGGGCCTGGACGGCGAGCAGATCAAGGTCTCGCTGGTCGCCAACCCCTCGCACCTGGAGGCGGTGGACCCGGTCCTGGAGGGCGTCGTCCGCGCCAAGCAGGACGTCATCAACAAGGGCGGCACGGACTTCACCGTCCTGCCGGTCGCCCTGCACGGCGACGCGGCCTTCGCGGGCCAGGGCGTGGTGGCCGAGACCCTGAACATGTCGCAGCTGCGCGGCTACCGCACCGGCGGCACGGTCCACATCGTCATCAACAACCAGGTCGGCTTCACCGCCGCCCCGGAGTCGTCGCGCTCCTCCATGTACGCCACGGACGTGGCCCGCATGATCGAGGCGCCGATCATCCACGTGAACGGCGACGACCCGGAGGCCGTGGTCCGCGTGGCCCGCCTGGCCTTCGAGTTCCGCCAGACGTTCAACAAGGACGTCGTGATCGACCTCATCTGCTACCGCCGCCGCGGTCACAACGAGGGCGACAACCCGCAGTTCACCAACCCGCAGATGTACAACCTGATCGACAAGAAGCGCTCGGTGCGCAAGCTGTACACCGAGTCGCTGATCGGTCGCGGCGACATCACCCTGGAAGAGGCGGAGCAGGCGCTCCAGGACTTCCAGGGCCAGCTGGAGAAGGTCTTCGCCGAGGTCCGCGAGGCCACCTCGCAGGCGGGCGAGATCCAGTCCGCCGAGCCGCAGGCCGAGTTCCCGGCGGCGGTGACCACGGGCGTCTCCCAGGAGGTCGTCAAGCGGATCGCCGAGTCCCAGGTGAACATCCCGGAGCACATCACGGTGCACCCTCGCCTGATGCCGCAGATGCAGCGCCGTGCCGCCTCCGTCGAGGACGGCACGATCGACTGGGGCATGGGCGAGACCCTGGCCATCGGCTCGCTGCTGATGGAGGGCGTCCCGGTCCGGCTCTCCGGCCAGGACACCCGCCGCGGCACCTTCGGCCAGCGCCACGCGGTCCTGGTCGACCAGGTCACCGGCGAGGACTACACCCCGCTGATGTACCTGACCGACGAGCAGGCCCGCTACAACGTCTACGACTCGCTGCTCTCCGAGTACGCGGCGATGGGCTTCGAGTACGGCTACTCGCTGGCCCGTCCCGAGTCCCTCGTCATGTGGGAGGCGCAGTTCGGCGACTTCGTCAACGGCGCCCAGACGGTGGTGGACGAGTTCATCTCCTCCGCCGAGCAGAAGTGGAACCAGACGTCCGGCGTCACGCTGCTGCTGCCGCACGGCTACGAGGGCCAGGGCCCGGACCACTCGTCCGCGCGCCCCGAGCGCTTCCTGCAGATGTGCGCGCAGAACAACATGACGGTCGCCATGCCGACGCTCCCGTCGAACTACTTCCACCTCCTGCGCTGGCAGGTGCACAACCCGCACCACAAGCCGCTCATCGTCTTCACCCCGAAGTCGATGCTGCGCCTGAAGGCGGCGGCGTCCACGGCGGAGGAGTTCACCACCGGCGGCTTCCGCCCGGTGATCGGTGACGAGTTCGTCGACCCGAACGCGGTCCGCAAGGTCGTCTTCTGCGCCGGCAAGGTCTACTACGACCTGAAGGCGGAGCGCGACAAGCGCGGCGTCACGGACACGGCGCTGATCCGTCTGGAGCGCCTGTACCCGCTGCCGGGTGCGGAGCTCCAGGCCGAGATCGCCAAGTTCCCGAACGCCGAGAAGTACCTGTGGGCCCAGGAGGAGCCGGCGAACCAGGGTGCCTGGCCGTTCATCGCGCTCAACCTGATCGACCACCTGGACCTGGCGGTCGGCGCGGACATCCCGCACGGCGAGCGCCTGCGCCGGATCTCGCGCCCGCACTCCTCGTCCCCCGCCGTGGGCTCGAAGAAGCGGCACGAGCAGGAGCAGGAGCAGCTGGTGGCCGAGGTCTTCGACGCCTAGTCGCGGCCCCGGAACGAGTGGTACGAAGGGCCCGGCACCCCGAGCGATCGGGGTGCCGGGCCCTTCGGCGTACGCGCTAGCCTGCGGCCTCGCCGTCCTGCGCGGGCGCGTCCGGGTCGGCGTCCGGGGGCGCCTGCGGGGCCGCCTCCCTGGGCGGCACCCGTATGGTCACGGTCCCGCTGGCCAGGTCTATCGGCCCCCGCCCGGGGTCGGCGTCCCCGACCTCGTCGAGGGTGATCTCCAGGCGGCGCCGCTCTTCCTCCTCGTGCCGCTTTCCGGGCGCGAAGATCTCGTTCAAGGCCGATCCGAACACGAGCGGTCACCTCCGGTCTGTGGGTCCCGTACCCACTCAACGCCGGAGGACGGCTTTCCGATCCCCGTCAGGCCGCCAGAAGGCCCAGCGCCTTCTTGGTCTCCACGTACATCTGGATCAGCGCGGGGCGGTTCGAGCGGAAGGCGAGGGGGAAGCTGTCCATGAGCTCGTCGTAGCCCTCGGCGAGCTCCGGGTCCTCCAGGAGGCCGAAGACCAGGTGGCCGCCGGACTTGGGGCTGCCCTCGGTGATCGCGGTGCGCAGCCGGTCGATCTCCGGGCCGGGCACCCCGGGGAAGAGGTCGCGCACGACCGGCTCCTCGGTGTCGAGGTGGCTCGCCAGGATGTCGCGGACCTTGCGGGCCGCCTCCGTGCCGGCGTGCGCCGCCCCGGTCACGGCGGCGCTCCCGACCGGCTCCCCGGCCTCGCCGGCCGCCGTGAGGAGCTCCACCGCCCGGCTCAGGCCGCCGAGTTCGCGGTCGAGCTCGGCGTGCTCCTCGTTGAGGGTGTCGAAGGCGGACACGGACTCGGGGTAGAGGCCGTGCAGCACGGGCCAGAAGAGTTCGTCCTCCGACTCGTGGTGGTGGTGCGTGAAGTCGATGAGCCACTGCGCGGTGTCGATGAGCTCCTTGACACTGACCCGGTCGCCGTCGCCGAGGCGCGCGAAGGCGTCCGCCACCAGTTCCGTGCCACGGCGCAGGATGGCGTGGACCCCCAGGAACTCCTGGTACATACGCGCGCCGGGGTTCTCAGTCGCGGCCGTCATGATGTGTTTCTCCCCCAGTTTATGGAGTAAAAGGCGAATGGACCGGTCACTGCCGTGAGCGTACGCAAAGGCGCCGCGCGTCCCCTAGGGGTGTGCGACTGCGAGCGGATCGCAGTTGCACGCGCGCGGTAAACGGCCGCATTACTTCTGCCGTGTTTTCCGCAAGCCTCCTCAAGTACCCCTCGAACACGACCTCATTTCACACCATACTCGTTTTTGAATTCTTCCGCCGAATGGATCTCTGTGTAATTCTTGAGCAGCGCCTCCGTATCCGGTGCGGACTCACGGAGAGTGACTCAAGTGACGCTCTAGTGAAACTCAATTTCACTGGAATTGGGAAGGACGACTTTCGATGACTCGCCCCATCGTGGCGGTGACCGCCGACCTGACGACGGTGAATTGGAACATCTGGGGGGACGTCCATGTCTCCCTGCTCCCGTGGGAGTACATGGAGAAGGTGAGCGACGCGGGCGGCGCGCCCGTCCTGGTGCCGCCGATTCCCGAAGCGATAGACGCCGTCATGGCGAAGGCGGACGCCCTTCTCATGAGTGGCGGTGCCGATATCAACCCCACCCTCTACGGGGCCGAGCGGGAGAAGTTCACGTTTCCGCCGCACGAGGCGCGCGACACCGCCGAACTCGCGGCGCTGGCGATCGCCGAGCAGCGCCGCATTCCGGTGCTCGGTGTCTGCCGCGGCCTCCAGCTGATTTCCATCATCCGCGGCGGCACGCTCGACCAGCACCTGCCGGAGCATTCCCCGGTCGTGCCCGGCAAGTACGAGCCGCGCGAGATCCAGGTGAAGCCGGATTCGCTGCTCGGCCGGGCGCTGGGGCCGACGGCGACCGTCCACTGCCACCACCACCAGGGCATCGACAAGCTGGGCGCCGGGCTGGTCGCGACCGCCTGGTCGGACGACGGTGTGATCGAGGGCGCCGAGGCCGAGGACCCGTCCGCGCCGTTCCTCGCCGGGCTCCAGGCCCACGGCGAGCTGGGCAAGGACACGGTGCCGCTCTTCGAGGCGTTCGTCGAGGCCGCCCGGAAGGCCCGCACCGAGCGCGAGGGCTGAGGTCCGGGGCCGGGGTCCGGTCCGGGAGCACCTTCCCGGACCGGACCCCAAGGGCGTCCCGCGCACACGGGCGCCCCATGAAAGCGGCCCGTTCACCGCAACGTCCTTGCGGTGAACGGGCCGCCCTGCGTCGAGCCGTCCGCCCGACCGGCCGGCCGTCGGGGGTGGCGGCCGGCACCAGCAGCTGTACGGGGGTGATCAGCTGTTGGGGTCGGCAACCTGGCCGATGGCCACGTGCAGACGGTTCCACAGGTTCGCGGTGGCGACCGAGAGGACGATCGCGGCGAGCTGCTGCTCGTTGAAGTGCTTGGCGGCGTCGTTCCACACCTCGTCCGAGACCGCGTCCTCGCGGTCGGCGAGGCGGGTGACGGCCTCGGCCAGCGCGAGGGCGGCGCGCTCGGAGTCCGTGAAGTACGGCGTGTTGCGCCAGGCGGCGACGGCGAAGAGACGCTCGTCGGAGGTCTCGCCCGCGGCCTTGGCCAGACGCGGGTGACGGTCCGCGTTGGCGCCGTCGCCGTTGATCTGGCTGGCGCGCAGGTGCAGCAGCTCCAGCAGCTTCACATCGACGCCGGGAACTTCCTTGCTGGCCTTTCCGAGGGCCACCAAAGCGTCAATGGCACCAGGCACGACAAAAGCAGGGTGCTTCGCCCGAGCAGTCATGATTTGCTCTCCTCAAAAGATCTCAAGTACACGCCGAACAGTTCACACAGAACTCATGAAGCCGGAGGCCGACCGGCCCTGCCAGAACATCCACACCGGTCGGCTTCCGTCCGTCACAGCTATGACGGAACGGGGAACGGGAATGTGACGGGAGTGTCGTGTGACCCACGCCACATTGGTGTGCGACCCCGCTTCTGCGCTGCGCGCTTGCATGTGATCGGCGTAAGATCCGGAGCCCGGAGCGGGTGCGGGCGGGGGTCGAAGCGGAAGCCGCGGGCCAGAGCCTGAAACAGGTCGATCGACCTGTTATCGCGTGAAGTCCGGCCGTTCTTTACCCAGAGTCGAGCGGCTTCAATCCGAGCGGAATTGCTCACTGCTACAGGATTTTGACAACGCCGTCAGGACTTTGACAGGTACGTCAAATCAGCCACACGCGGGCTTGCCGCAACGGGTGGGTTCGAGCACATGATCAAAGCGGGTTGCCGCCGAGGGCCTGCCAGCCGAGCGGACACTTCCAGCCCGAACACCCTTACCCCCCGCATTTCCCGACTCTGGGGAGAAAAATGGACATCGAAGTGCTGGGTGCACTGTCGGTGCGTAA
Organism: Streptomyces sp. cg36; assembly: GCF_041080675.1. Lineage (NCBI taxonomy): Bacteria > Bacillati > Actinomycetota > Actinomycetes > Kitasatosporales > Streptomycetaceae > Streptomyces > Streptomyces cyclosori. The sequence goes on from NZ_CP163520.1 coordinate 2,680,700, forward strand.
GAACGGGTTATCCATCGCGCCCACCGCGCGCAAACCGCGGCAGGTGCTCGCCCTCCTGGCGCTCCACGCCGATTCCGTGGTGCCCCTCGCGACGCTGGCAGAGGAACTCTGGGACGACGCTCCACCACGCAGCGCCCGTACCACCGTTCAGACGTATGTGATGCAGTTGCGCGAAGTCATCGGCGAGGCGCTGGCCCGCCGCGACGGCGAGCGCCGCACCGCCAAGGACGTGCTCGTCACGCTGCCCGGCGGCTACCGCCTGGAGACGGACGCGGCCGAAGGCCGGGTGGACTTCCGGGAGTTCGAGCGCCGCGCCACCGCCGGGCACCGCGCCATGGACGCCGGTGACCACACCGGCGCGGCGAGGCTGCTGCGCGAGGCGCTCGCCCTGTGGTCCGGGCCCGCGCTCGGCGATGTGCACCGGGGCTGCCGCATCCGCCCGGAGACCGAGCGGCTGGAGGAGTCCCGGCTCGCCGCCCTGGACCGGCGCATCGAGGCCGATCTGCACCTGGGCCGCCACCGCGAGCTGCTCTCCGAGCTGACGCTGCTGGTCAGCCGCCACCCCCTGCACGAGACGCTGCACGGCCAGTTCATGCTGGCGCTGCACCGCTCCGGCCGGCGCAGCGAGGCGCTCGACGTGTACCAGCGGCTGCGCGCCACCCTGGTGGCGCAGTCCGGTCTGGAGCCCTCGGCGGCGCTCGGCCGCCTCCAGATGGCCATCCTCGCCGCCAGACCCGGCGTCCCGCTGCCCGGCGGCCCCTCGGCGGCCGAGCTGCTCGACGAGCCGCTCGTCGCCCGGGCCGGCTGACCCGCGGACGCACGCGCCCGCCGTACGGGCGCCCGGCCGCCCGGGCGCGCCCCCGTACGAGCACCAAGCCCCCGGCGGCTTCGCCCCGGGGGGAGACAACGATGTCCGGCGTACACCCCCGCCCCTCGTTTCAGAGCCGATTCAGAGCTGTTTCAGAGAGGAAGCCGTGAAAATTCAGGTTCTGGGCCCGCTGAGTGCCGAAGTGAATGGAGCCTCCGTCGTCCCCACCGCGGGCAAGCCCCGTCAGATCCTCGCCCTGCTCGCCCTCTACCCCGGCCAGGTCATTCCCGTACCCACCCTCATGGAGGAGATCTGGGGGACGGATCTGCCGCAGAGCGCGCTCACCACCCTGCAGACCTACATCCTGCAGCTGCGCCGGCGGCTCGCCGGCGCCATGGGCCCCGACGCACAGGTTTCGGCCAAGGAGGTACTGGCCACCCGTTACGGCGGATATCTGCTCCAGATCCCGTCCGAGGCGGTCGACGTCCACGCGTACGAACAGCTGGTTGCGGAGGGCCAGTTGGCGTTCGACGGAGGACACAACGAGCGGGCGGCGGAGTGCTTCCGGCGCGCCCTCGACCTGTGGCAGGGGCCCGCGCTCGTCGACGTACGGGTGGGGCCGATCCTGGACATCGAGGTGCTGCGCCTGGAGGAGAGCCGGCTGGTGGTCAAGGAGCGCCGGATCGACGCCGATCTGCGGCTCGGCCGCCACGCCGAACTGACCGCCGAACTCACTGATCTGATTGCCCGTCACCCCCAACACGAGGGGCTGCACTCGCAGGCGATGGTGGCGCTCTACCGCTCCGGCCGCCAGGCCACCGCGCTCGACGTCTACCGGCGGCTGCGCGGCCGGCTCATCGACGACCTCGGGGTGGAGCCCTCGCCCCAGCTGCAGCGGCTGCACCAGGCGATCCTCGCCGTCGACCCGCAGCTCGACGTGGTGGCGGGCCCCCGCCGCACCTCCACCTTCGACCTGTACGCGGCCTGATCCGAGCCCTGTGCAACCCGGTGGCTCGCCGCGATGCCGCCGTACGGCCATGCTCGAACGGCCCGTGCTCGTATCCATGCGAAGGGGGAGCAGATGTACGAGAACAGGGAAGACCGGGAAGACCATGATCTGCGGACGGGTGAACTCGCGGCCGTCGCGCCTCCGCTCCGGCTGGCCGGGGCGGAGGACGACGACCACGAGCACCACATCGTCCGCGGTATCGACTGAGAGCGGCCCGGTCACTCGGCCCCGGCGAGCGGTGGCGTGCCGCCCGCCGCGGCCCTGCGCCGGGGCTTGGACCAGTTGCGGGTGATGGGCCGCTCGATCAGCGCGTAGAGCGCCCAGGAGGCCACCATCGCGATGGCGAACATCAGGGCCAGCAGCCCGGCGGTCTCGGCCGTCGAGTAGTAGTCGTGGCCGAGCCACTTGCGGCCGTAGGTGAGCACCACGTAGTGGATCAGGTAGAAGGCGAACGACACCTCGCCCAGCCAGACCATCGTGCGGTTGCGGAAGAGGGTGAACTCCCCCTTCACGTCGGCGGTGGCCGCGGCGGCGATCAGGAAGACGATCGGGACGATCGTCGTGGAGCGCTGCGCGTAGAGGAACGGCACGTGTGAGGCGAGGACGTAGCCGCCCACCATCAGCACCGTCGACCAGAGCATGCCGATGTTCCACCAGCGCCCCTTCATGACCGCGAGCGCGACCAGCATGCCGAGCGCGAAGTCCACCATGCGCACCGGCGGCAGGAAGTACGCGAACCAGTACTGCGTCACCGTGGCGTGGGCGCCCAGCTGCTCGCCGCCGGGGAAGTACGGCTTGTCGGGGAAGACCGCGTAGGCGAGGGTCGGGGTGGCCACGACCAGCGCCGTCAGGCCCCCGATCCAGTACTTGAGCCGCTCGGCCGGGATGCGCAGGAACAGCGCGTGCAGCAGCGGGAACGAGGCGTAGAAGACGGCCTCGCAGCCGAGCGACCAGCTCGGGGTGTTCACGCTGGAGAAGACGTCGAACTTCGGCACCCACACCTGGACCATGAAGAGGTTGGCCACCGCGGTGCGGGTCGGGGTGAAGGCGGAGGCGAAGAGCACCATCGCCAGCACCCAGGTGACCACGTAGTTCGGGTAGATCTTCACGAACCGGCGGCGCCAGAAGGCCGGTTTGGTGTCCCGCTCGCGCGCGGACCAGGTCAGCACGAACCCGCTGAGGACGAAGAAGAAGGTGACGCCGAGGGATCCGGCGTTCTTGGTGAGCTCGAACCAGTCCTTGGTGGTCTCGTTGTCGCGCAGCAGCCGCAGGCCCGGGAAGGGCAGACCGGTGTGGTTCAGGAAGACCAGCAGGGCGGCGGGGAACCGCAGGCCGGTCAGCGAGGGCAGCCGCGTGGTGTCGGGCCGCAGCAGGCCGTCGCGGACCCGCGGTTCGCGGGCGGTGGCGCCGGGCGGCCGGTCGCCGATCGTGTTGCCTTGGGTCATGGCACACCCTCCTGGGACATGGGTTGGTCGCTGGGCCGCCGGCCGGTCACCGACCGGCCTCGCCCTCGTGGTTCGGTCTGGGGTCGTCTGCGGGCTGTGCGGCCGGGCACGGCCCGGTCTCCCCGGGTGCGGGGGGACCGGGCCGTGCGCGACCAGGTCCGGCGGTGGGGCGCCGGACGGTCCTACCTGTCCCACTCCCGGCTGCCCGCGAGCTGCTTGGTGGTGACGTTCAGGCGGCTGAACATGTTCGTGACCCCGATGGTGAGCACCAGGGACGCGACCTGCTCGGTGTCGAAGTGCTTGTTGACCTCGTCCCACACCTCGTCCGGGACGGGGTCGGCCTGGTCGGCCATGCGGGTGGCCGCCTCGGCGAGCGCCAGGGCGGCGCGCTCGGCCTCGGTGAAGAACGGGGCGTCGCGCCAGGCGGCCACGGCGAAGAGCTTCTCGTCGCTCTGGCCGGCCTCACGGGCCCGCTGGGCGTCGCCGGAGACGCAGAAGCTGTCTCCGTTGATCTGGCTGGACCGCAGGTGCACCAGGCCGAGGATCAGCTCGGGGACACCGCCCTTGCGGGAGGCGAAGTAGAGCTCCTGGATAAGCCGGGCGGCCTCGGGGTTGAACGCCGCCGGGTTGTCCATACGCGACTCATGCATGCTGTCCTGACTCCTCGTGTAGTCCGGTGGGGCGGGTGACGCGTCCCTGTCACTGTGGCCGAGGGGGCTTGAGACGAGCTTGTACCCCACTCGCTTTCAGCCAGCTTTTCGCCCAACCGCCAAGGGCCGACGCCCAGTTACTGGGAAGTCGGCCCTCGGGTACGGACACTTTTCGGCCCTTTCGGTCCACCGGGGCCGGGTCGGGACCGCGCTGCCCGGTCCGCCCGGTCCGGCCCCGACCGGCCGGTCCGGCCGAGCCCGCCGCGGTGGCGTCAGGCCGTGGCCGCCGCCCGCGCCTTGCGCGACCTGGACCAGCGCCGGGTGATCGGCCGCTCCACGAGCGCGTAGAGGGCCCAGGAGGCGAGCACGCTGATCACGAGCATCGCCGCCACCAGCCCCACCGTCTCGGGCGTCGAGTACAGGTCGTGGCCCAGGACCTTGCGGCCATAGGCGAGAACGATGAAGTGCAGCAGGTAGAAGGCGAAGGAGATCTCGCCCAGCCACACCATCGCCCGGTTGCGGAAGACCGTGAACCGGCCCTCGATGTCGGCGGTGGCCGCCGCGGCGATCAGCAGCACGATCGGGACGATCGTGGTGGAGCGCTGCGAGTAGAGCAGGTCGACGTGGGAGGAGAGCCAGTAGCCGCCCGCCAGCAGCAGGCACGACCAGGCGATCCCGATGTTGCGCCAGCGCCCGCGCATCACCGCGTGGGCCACCAGCATGCCGAGCGCGAAGTCCAGCAGCCGCACCGGCGGCAGGAAGTAGGAGAACCAGTACTGCTTCACCGAGGCGTCGGCGGGCGCCCCGGTGAGCTGCACCGCGCCCGCGTCCGGCAGCACGTTGTAGGTGAACAGCGGGGTCAGGATGATCGCCGCGACCAGGCCGCCGATCCAGTACTTCAGCCGCGCCGCGTCGATGCGCAGGAAGAGGCGGTGCAGCAGCGGGAACGAGGCGTAGAAGACGAACTCGCAGCCCAGCGACCAGCTCGGCGGGTTGACGCTGAACAGGTACTGGAAGTCGGGCACCCACACCTGGACCATGAACAGGTTGGCGAGCGCGACCCTGGTGGGGGTGAAGGAGGAGGCGAACGCCAGCATCGCCAGGCCCCAGGTGATCGCGTAGTTGGGGTAGATCTTGGCGAAGCGCCGGCGCCAGAAGGCCGGGGCGGTGTCCTGCTCGCGGGCGGACCAGGTCAGCACGAAGCCGCTGAGGACGAAGAAGAAGGCGACGCCCAGCGAACCGGCGTTCTCGGTCGCCTTGGCGAGATCGTTGGCCGCCCCGTCGTCCTTGAGCAGGCGCAGCAGGGGGATCGGCAGGCCGACGTGACTGAAGAAGACCAGCAGTGCGGCGGGGAACCGCAGACCGGTGAGCGAGGGCAGCCGCGAGGCTCCGGGACTGAGCAGACCGTCCCGCGTCGGCACCTCGCGCAGCGTCCTGGTGGCGCCGTGCGTCATCTCAAACCTTCCTGGGACATGGCGGGTTGTCCGCTGGGTGGGGGGCGTTCAGGGCTTGGACGGCTGGGGGGTGGTGACCGCCGGGGGCGATTACACTGCCCGCTGCTTGAGCGCTGCTCGGGCGGGCGTGCACACGCGAACGGCCGGGCCCCGAACGCCAACGGCGCCCGGAGCCCGGCCGGTTGGGCGGCACGGGAGAGGTGCGGTACGAAATCGCGGTACGGGAGAGGTGCGGTACCGGATCGGGCTCGGTACGGGAAGCAGCTCGGTACCGGCGGGTGTGCGGCTCAGTCGGCCTGGCCGAACCAGAGTTCGAGGGCGTCGCGGAGTTTGCCGCCGTCGGGGGCGGTCCAGGCGATGTGGCCGTCGGGGCGGACGAGCAGTGCCTCGGGGTCTTGGTGGGCGGCCTTCTCGTCGGGGACCCAGGTCCCGGTGACCACGTCGACGCGGCCGGCCCAGCCCTCGGCGAGCTCGGCCGCCTCGGTGGAGTCGCCGGTGGTGATCAGCACCCCGCGCGCGGCGTGCAGCAGCTCGGCGACCCGGACCCGGCCGCCGCCGGCCAGCTCCAGCTCCCGGTCCGGCGAGAGCCGCAGACCCAGCAGCGGATGGCCACTGGCCCCGACGTCGTACCGCACGTCCAGACCACTGACCTGACCCGCCAGATGACGGGCGACGTCCGGCGACTCCACCAGCTCACGCATCACCGCACGCAGCGGCTCCATCTCCTCACCCGTCAGATACAGCCGGGTCTGCGCCCGGGTGTTGCGCATCAGCTGCTCACCCACCGGGTGCCGCTCGGACTGGAAGGTGTCCAGCAGCCCCTCCGGCGCCGTACCACGCAGGGCCGCCGCCAGCTTCCAGCCCAGGTTCACCGCGTCCTGCACCCCCACACTCATGCCCTGCGCACCGGTAAGCATATGGATGTGGGTCGCATCCCCGACCAGGAACACCCGGCCCCTGCGGTACTCCGACGCCTGACGGGTGGTGTCGGTGAACGCACTGATCCAGCGGACCTCCGCATGATGCAGCGACTCCCCCGTCATCCGCTCCCAGGCATCCGCCACCACCTCGAACGTCAGCTGGCTCTTGTCCTCGTGCGGACGCAGCTTCTCATCATGGATGACGATCCGGTCGACACCGTTCTCCAGATTGAACGCCATCACCATCCCGCCCGGCACCTGCTCACCGATCGGCCGCTGACGCACCCCCGCACCCACCAGATCGGCCATGTACATGCCCCGCGTCGCATCCCAGCCCGGGAAGTCGATCCCGGCCGTCCTGCGCACCACCGAACGGGCACCGTCACAGCCCACCAGATACCGGGCCTCCGCCTCCCCCGGCCCGTCGGGCCCCTCGAAGGAGACCACCACCGAGTCCTCCGTCTCCCGGAACCCGGTCACCTCATGGCTGCGGTGCACCCTCACACCCAGCTCCGCGAGCCACCCCTCCAGGATCTCCTCCGTACGGAACTGGGGCACACCCCGCACACTGAAGTGATTGTCATCCAGCTTGGAGAAGTCGATGCGGACCCCGCCGAAATGACCCTGCGCCCACTCGACGTCACCGAACCGGGCCAGCAGGCCCCGCTGGTCGAAGACCTCGGCGGCCCGGCGGGTGAAACCCACCCCGCGCGACTCCCCGCTCGGCGCGGGCAGCCGGTCATAGACAGCCACCTCCGCACCACCCAGCTTCAGCTCACCCGCGAGCATCAGCCCGACCGGCCCGGCCCCGACGATGATCGCACCGTTGGTCATTGCGTACTCCTCGTGTCTTGGATCTCGGATCAGGCGAAGAACTCCAAGAGGGCCCGGGAGACTCGGTCCGGGGCCTCCTCCTGGAGGTAGTGCACGGTGTTGTCGAGCTTCTCCACGCGGACGTCGGTTGCCTGCGTGGGCAGCGTCGAGAGGAACTGCGCATAGCTGATCTCGGAGGCCAGGCCGAGGAGCGGCGCGGTGATCTTCGGGTAGGTCTTCAGGTCCGCGATGTCCTGCCCGAAGTTCTGGTACCAGGCGTTGGAGGCCCGGATGCCGTCAGGCGTGTCGTAGACCTTCGCGTACACGTTGCGGTCGAAGTCGGACACCATCGACTGGTCGGCCAGGGAGTTGGCGAAGAACCAGTCGATCAGGTGCCGGGAGCGGCCCCGCACCAGCGCCTCGGGCAGCCCCTGGAGCTGGTTGAAGGCGTACCACCACATGTTGAAGCCGGCGCCCGGACGGCGCAGGACGGGGATCTCGTAGAAGCTCTCGTCCGGGTGGAGGGCGTCCAGCATCGCCAGCTTGCGGGTGGCGTCCGGGTGGTTGACGGCGAAGGCGAACGCCACCTTGGAGCCGATGTCGTGGCCCGCGATGTTGACCCGGCGGTAGCCGAGGGCGCGCACCAGTTCGCGGACGTCCTCGGCCATCGTCTTCTTGTCGTAGCCGCCCTGCGGCTTCTCCGAGGAGCCCTGGCCGCGCACGTCGACGGCGATGACCCGGAAGCGCCGGGCCAGCGCGGGCATGACCTTGCGGTAGGACCACCAGGTCTGCGGCCATCCGGCCAGCAGCACCAGCGGCTCGCCCGAGCCGCCGGCCACGTAGTGCAGACGGACGCCGTTGACGCGGACGTGATGGCTGCGGAAGCCGCCGGCGAGCGACCGGGCCAGCGCCTCGTCGCCGGGGACGTCCCGGTGCGCGCTCGCCTCGGCGGTCCCGGTGGCGGCGACCCCGCCGGCCATCGCGAGGGCGGCCGAACCGGCCCCCAGCGTCATGATCTTCCTGCGGTCCAACGACATCTTCCGTCCTGCCTCGTTTCGTTGCATGGGGGGACTCGCTCGCGGTGCCCGTGGGGGTGGGTGGTCGGGGTGGGGCGTCAGCCGCGGAACGGCCCCGCGTACTCCTGGGCCCACTCGGTGAAGGGGCGGGCCGGGTGGCCGGTGAGCCGCTCGACGTCGTCGGTGAGCGGGACCGGGGCGGCGCTGGCGGCCCAGAGGTCGAGCAGCGCGTCCGCGATGTCGCCGGGCATGAAGTCGGGCTTGTTGGCGCGCCAGACGGCCGGGGGGACCTCGGTGACCGGGATGGCGCGGCCCGCCGCCGCCTCGATGGCCGCGATGTGCTGGGCGAAGGTGAGCGCCTCGGGACCGGTGAGGTGGTACGAACGGCCGCCCAGGGACGGGTCGGTGAGCACCGCGAGGGCGGCCTCGGCGACGTCCTTCTCGTTGACCGGGTCGGCGTAGCTGTTCGGGTACGGCAGGCCGACCGTGCCCCGCGCCTTGAGCTGCCACGCCCACGGCAGGGCGTTGCTGGCGAGCGCGCCGCAGTTCAGCGGGGTCGAGGTGATCGAGGAGGCGGCGAGCGCCCGCTCCACCACGAGGTGGCCCGTGGCGATCGGGTTGGTCTCGGCGTCCGGACGCAGCACCGCGTCGGCGGACATGATCACGACGTGCCGGACACCGGCGGCCTCGGCCTGCGCGACGAACTCGCCGACCGCGGCGGGCTCGCAGTACAGGAACACCGAGTCGGCCCCGGCGAGCGCGGCCGGGAAGTCGGCCGGCTCGTCGAGGGCCAGCTTCACGGACTCGACGCCGTGGGGCAGGGTCAGCTTCTCGGGGCTGCGGGACCCGGCCCGCACCGCGATGCCCTTGGCATGCAGGAGCTGGACCAGGTGGGAGCCGACTTTGCCACTGCTGCCGGTGACGAGGACGGTCATGGTGGTTTTCCCTTTCGGACGGGGCGGGGCAGGGGTGGGCCAGGGCCTGTCCGGCGGGTAGGCGCCGGACAGGCCCTCGGCACGGTGGCGGCCGGTGTTCGGAAGCTTCTAGCCGGCCGCTAGAGCGGTGCCGAACCAGCGCTCAAGCGCGTCCCGCAGCTTGCCGCCGTCGGCCGCGACCCAGATGACGTGGCCGTCGGGGCGCACCAGCACGGCCTCCGGGTCCTCGCCGGAGGCGGTGTCGGAGGGGACCCAGCTGCCGTTGACGACATCGACCCGGTCCGCCCAGCCCGCGGCGAGCTCGGCCGCCTCGGCCGAGTCGCCGGTGGTGATCAGCACGCCGTGCCCGGCGTGCAGCAGCTCGGCGACCCGGACCTGGCCGCCGTCGGCCAGCTTGAGCTCGCGGCCCGGGGCGAGGCGCAGACCGAGCAGCGGGTGGCCGCCCTCCGCCACGTCGTAGCGCACGTCCAGGCCGGAGACCAGACCGGCGAGGTGGCGGGCGGCGTCCGGGATCTGCACCAGCTCGCGCAGTACGGCGCGCAGCGGCTCCATCTCCTCGCCGCTGAGGTAGATCAGCGACTGGGCGAGCGTGTTGCGCAGCAGCTGCTGCCCGATCGGGTGGCGCTCGGAGTGGTAGGTGTCGAGCAGGCCCTCGGGGGCGTACCCCTTGATGGCGGCGGCGAGCTTCCAGCCGAGGTTGACGGCGTCCTGGAGGCCGACGCTGACGCCCTGGGCACCGAGCGGGGCGTGGTCGTGGGCGGCGTCGCCCGCCAGGAAGACCCGGCCCTTGCGGTAGTCGGTGGCCTGGCCGGTGTAGTTGGTGAGGGCGCACATCCAGCGGGCGCTGGCGCCGTGGATGTCCTCGCCGGTCATCCGCTCCCAGGCGTCCGCGAGCTCGGAGAACTGCAGCTCGCCCTCGCCGTGGTGCGGGCGCACGCCCGGCTCGTGGATGACGATCCGGTCGATGCCGGGCTCCAGCGTGACGGAGAGGACCATGCCGCCGCCCTCGATGCGCTCGCCGATGGGGCGCATCCGCAGCCCGGCGCCGACCACGTCGGCCAGGTACATGCCGCGGGTGGCGGGCTCGCCCGGGAACTCGATGCCGGCCAGGCGCCGGATGGTGGACCGGCCGCCGTCGGTGCCGACGAGGTACTGGGCCTCCTCCTCGCCGCGGCCGTCGGGGCCCTCGTACTCGACGACGACACCGGTCTCGGTCTCGCGGTAGCCGGTGACCTCGTAGCCCCGGCGCACCGTGACGCCGAGCTCCTCCACCCAGGCGCCGAGGGTCTCCTCGGTGCGGGACTGGGCCAGACCCATGATGCCGTAGTGGCTCTCGTCCAGCTCGTCGAAGTTGATGCGGACCCCGCCGAAGTGGCCCTGCTTGCCCCAGCGGATGTCGCCGAGCTTCGCCAGCAGGCCGCGCTGGTCGAGGACTTCGGCGGTGCGGCCGGTGAAACCGAGGCCGCGCGACTCGCCGCTGGGGGCCGGGAGCTTGTCGTAGAGGGCGACCTCCACACCGGCCAGGCGGAGTTCGCCGGCCAGCATCAGCCCGACCGGACCGGCACCGACAACAATTGCGCCCTGGGTCATGTTTAGCACTCCTCGTGCACGTGGATGACATTGGATCAGCCGATATGCCCGAGCGTCGCAGCGCCAACCTGAGTACGACTCAAGTGGCCGTTGTGCGGAAGGAGTTATCGCAATTCCGGAAGCGGACGCAAAAGGGCGCGGCGCCGCGGAACCGGAGTTCCCGCGGTGCCACGCCCTGATGGGGTGCGCCATCTGCCGCGCATTGCGCGCGGCGCGTTTCTTTTTACGTGTTCAGATTCATCACCCGGTCGACGGCGATCTCCAGCACCACCCGGCCGGGCGGATTGGGCGGCGCCGACCAATAGCGCTTGGCATAGCGCCGCACGCCCTCGGCCACCCGTTCCGGGTCGTCCGAGACCGTGGCGGTGCCCTCCAGGCTGACCCAGCTGAACCCGTCCACCTGGCACAGCACGGCCCGCCCGCCCGGGTTCGCCAGCGCGTTGCGGGCCTTGCGCGAGGTGACGACGGTCATCACCCGGGCCAGCCCCGACGCCGCGTCCCAGGTGAACCGCACCGGCGCCACGTGCGGCGAGCCGTCGGGCCGCAGGGTGGTGAGCGTGGCGACGAGCGGCTCGGTGAGGAACGCCCCCACCGAGGCGGAGACCGGCGGAGCGCTGGTACGCCCCCGGGGCTGCGGCATCGCGGTTGTCCTTCCAGGCGTACGGGGCCGGGAGCGGCCCCGGGCAGGCTCCCGTAGTGGCACGTGGCGCCCCTCCGGCTCGTACCGGAGGAGCGCCACGGGGGTGCCCTGCCCTATGCGGCGGGCGGGCGGGTCGGGAAGAGCTCTCTTACTTCTCGACGGTGGCGGCCTCGGGGGTGCCCGCGGCCTCCGGGTCGGCGAGTCCGTGCGCGTGCGACGAGCTCATCGACTGCTGGCCCTTCGGCATGAAGAACAGGGCGACCAGGAGGGCGCCGAAGCAGAGGATGGCGGCGGAGAGGAACGCGTGGTGGTTGGCGGTCGCCTGGACGTCGTGGATCTTGGCGGGGTTGCCGCCCGTCTTGGCGAGCTTGTCCTCCAGGCCGTTGTACGCGATGGTCGCGATCACGGCGAGACCCAGGGCGCCACCGGCCTCCTGGCTGGTGTTGATGAGACCGGCGCCGACGCCCGCCTCCTCGTCCGGGATGCCGACGAAGGCGGCGATCTGCAGGGTCACGAAGACCATGCCGCAGCCGAGGCCGAGCAGGATGAACGCGGGGAGCAGGTCGATGGCGTAGCTGCCGTCGGCCGGGGCGCGCCACAGCAGGAGCAGACCGGTGGTGGTCAGGGTCAGACCGACCGCGAGCACCGGACGGGCCGCGACCTTGGCGATGATGCCGGAGGCGGCACCGGCGCCGATGGCCACCGAGAGGGCGAGCGGCACGTAGGCGAAGCCGGCCTTCATCGGGGAGTAGCCGAACGCCTGCTGCATGAAGAGGCTGGCGAAGAAGAACAGGGCGCCGAAGGTGCCGAAGACGAGGATCGCGGAGATGTTGGCGACGCGCATCGTCTTGAGGCGGAAGATGCGCAGCGGCATCATCGGGGCCTCGACCTTGGTCTCGATGACCAGGAACGCGGTGAGCAGGACGGCGACGCCGATCAGGCTGCCGATGGTGCGCGTGGTGCCCCAGCCGACGTTGATGGCCTCACCGAGGGTGAAGATGAGCAGGAGCAGACCGGCGGTCAGGGTCGCGGCGCCCGCGAAGTCGAAGCGCTGGCGCGGGGCGTCGGACTTGGACTCGGGAACGATCCGCGGGGCGAGCAGCGCCAGGCCGATGCCGATCGGCACGTTGATCCAGAAGATCCACTCCCAGCCGGGACCGTCGGCCAGGACACCGCCGAGGATCACGCCGAGGATGGAGGCGATACCGGCGAGCGAACCCCACACGCCCAGCGCCTTGTTGCGCTCCGGGCCCTCGGGGAAGGTGTTCGTCAGGATCGAGAGCGCCGCGGGGGCGATCATCGAGGCGCCGAGGCCCTGGAAGCCGCGGGAGGTGATGAGCATGGCGGCGTTCTGCGCCAGACCCGAGGTGAGGGAGGCGAGGGCGAAGATGAGGAAGCCGCCCATGAGGAACTTGCGTCGGCCGAAGGTGTCGGCGAGCCGTCCGCCGAGCAGCAGGAAGCCGCCGAGCACGGTCGAATACGCGGTGACGATGTAGTTGAGACTGACATCGGACATGTCGAGGCCGTCCTGGATGGACGGCAGGGCGAGGTTCACGATCGACACGTCGATGAAGACCATGAACTGGCCCAGGCACACAAACGCCAGGATCGCACCGGGCTTGAAACCAGCCCCGGGTCCCGACCGCGCGAGTGAGTCGGCGGCAGCCATTACGAAACTCCTAAACTTTGCAGAATCGAGTAGGTGAGAGCGCCCCCGGCGAGGCCGGGTGGCTGCCGGACACAACCGCGTCCGAGCACGGAACGCCGCCCGAGAGTTCGGTTCCGGACGCGGGACGAACGTGTCAAAGGCTTGCTCTCCATCGGGGGCTTTTGGGCGATACGGGCGCCCCCGAACGAGGGCGACGGACGCCCCACCGGCGCTGCCCCCCTCGGCTCGCCGGCCCGGACTCGTCCGTCACTGATATGACGGATCCCGCGGGCCGAATGTGACCGGTGAACCAAAATAAGTTTCGGCACACAGAACGGCCTGGCCCCGCCGAAGCGGGGCCAGGCCGTCTCACCTGCACCGATGCCGGGGAACCCGGCATTCCTCAGTCCTGCAGCACCGCCAGGTCGAGCTCCCGCAGCCGCGCCGGGTCGGAGATCACGTCGATCTCCACGATGACCCCGTCGGCGAACTGGAACGCCATCACCCGGAACTGCTGGCTCCCGTTGTTGGCCACCACGCCCGGCGCCCCGTTGACCAGCGCGGGCTGCGCGGCCTTGGTGAAGGGGGCGTACGTGAGGGCCTGCTTGGCCACCGCCGCCGCGCCCCGGATCACCGACTGCCGCCCGGCGGGGGTCCCGGCGGCGGCGTCGCTGCGGGCCACCACGTCCGGGTCGAGGACGGCGACCAGGGCCTCGAAGTCGCCGCCGCGCGCCGCCGCCAGGAACGCGTCCACGACCTGGCGCTGGCGGGTCAGATCGGGGTCGGGCACCGGCTCGGCGCCCTGGACGCGGCGCCGGGCCCGGCTGGCGAGCTGACGGGCGGCGGTGGGCGTGCGGTCCACGATCGGGGCGATCTCGTCGAAGGGCACCGCGAACATGTCGTGCAGGACGAACGCGAGCCGCTCGGCGGGCTCCAGCGTCTCCAGGACCACCAGCAGGGCCAGGCCCACCGAGTCGGCGAGCAGCGCCTGGTGCTCGGGGTCACCGGGGTCGTCGGGGCTGAGCGCGGGCTCGGTCACCTGGGAGTCCAGCGGGTCCTCGCGCCGGGCGCGGCGCGAGCGCAGCATGTCCAGGCAGACCCGGCCCACGATGGAGGTGAGCCAGCCGGCCAGGTTCTCGATCTCGTCGTTGTGGGAACGGCTGAGGCGGATCCACGCCTCCTGCACCGCGTCGTCGGCCTCGCTCACCGAACCGAGCATCCGATAGGCCACCGCCCGCAGATGACTCCGGTTCTCCTCGAACCGCTGCGCCAGCCACTCGCGCTCGTCCATCGGTCACATCCTTTTGGCTCGCGTACCGTCATTCCCCTGACGAACCGACCACGGCAAATGTGACAGCGCCCGGCACCGGTCCGGACGCCCGCCGGTCCGCGCGGCCGGGAACTGCCGCGTGCCACCGGGGGTCTGACGCCCCGGCGGCACGCGCACGGCCTCTACCAGGCCTGGCCCGCCTGCTGGCGGGTGGAGGCGTTGAGGCGGTTGAACAGGTTGACCACGCCTATCTGGAGGAGCAGCGCGGCCAGCTGCTGCTCGTCGTAGTGCGCGGCGGCCTCGTTCCACACCGCGTCCGGCACGGCGTCCTCGCGGTCGGCGAGCCGGGTGGCGTGCTCGGCCAGGGCGAGCGCGGCGCGCTCGGCGTCGCTGTAGTACGGGGTCTCGCGCCAGGCGCCGACCGAGAAGACGCGCTCGTCGGAGACGCCGGCCTTCCGCGCGGCCTTGGCGGAGGCGTCCAGGCACGGCCCGCAGCCGTTGATCTGGCTGATGCGCAGGTGGACCAGTTCAAGAGTGGCGTCGGCGACACCGGCCTTGCGGATCGACTTGATGAGTCCGCCGATGGCCGCCATCGAGTCGGGCAGCACCTGCGCGGGGTTGTTCATGCGGGGAGTGGACATCGTCATCTTCCTTGCGAACTGTGGGGATTGGCGGTGGTGCTCAGGGCTACCAGGGCAGCGGGCCCTGGTCCTGGACGAAGGTGGCGGTCGGGCCGTCCGCGTCGAGCGTGGCGAGCTTCACGGCGATGGCAGCGCCCTGCTCGGCCGACTTGTACCCCTCACCACCGGTGATGTCCGTCCGACACCAGCCGGGGTCAACGGAGTTGACCTTGATCGGAGTGTCCCACAGCTCCTTGGCGTAGGACACGGTGATCATGTTGAGCGCGGTCTTCGACGAGTTGTACGGCAGGTTGTTCACGTGCCAGATCGGGTGGTCCTGGTTGAGCACGTTGGTGAGCGAACCCATCTCGCTGGACTGGTTGACGATCCGGCCGGCGGGCGACTTGCGCAGCAGCGGCAGGAACGCGTTGGTCACCTCGACGACGGCGAACACATTGGTCTCGTACAGGGAGCGGAGGGTCTCCAGCGAGGTGGTGCTCGGCCGGCCCTCCTCGTGGGAGACCGTGATGCCCGCGTTGTTCACCAGGATGTCGAGCTTGCCGTAGGCGAGGCCGATCCAGGTCGCGGCCTTCTTGATGCTCTCCGGGTCGGTGACGTCGAGCTGGACGAACGGCTGGCCGAGCTTCTCGGCGGCGGCCCGGCCGCGCTCCTCGTCCCGCGCGCCGATGATGGCGGTGATGCCCAGCTCACCGAGCTGGCGTGCGATCTCGAATCCAATTCCCTTATTGGCACCGGTAATGAGCGCGATGGTCTTCATGGGGGGAATCCTTGCAGTCGAATCTCGATGTCCACTTGAATACAAGTGGTTCCGCTTAACTCAGCCGGTCGCGGCCCGGGGGCGCCGCGGTTTGGACCAGCCACGTGTGATGGGCCGCTCCACCAGGGCGTAGAGCGCCCAGGAAGCGAGCAGCGCGATCGCGAACTCGACGAGCACGATGCCGACGGTCTGCGGGACCGAATACATGGTGTGGCCGAGCCACTTCCGTCCGTAGGCGAGGACGACGAAGTGGACGAGATAGAAGGCGAACGAGACTTCGCCCAGCCAGATCATCGCGCGATTGCGGAAGAGGGTGAACTGGTTTCGCGCGTCGGCGGTGGCCGCGGCGGCGATCAGGAAGATGATCGGGACGATGGTCATGGACCGCTGGGAGTACAGGAACGGCACGTGGGAGGCCCATACGTAGGTGCCCGCCAGCAGGACGGACGACCAGGTCATCCCGATGTTCCACCAGCGGCCGTTGAGCACCGCCTGGGCCACCAGCATGCCGAGCGCGAAGTCGAGCAGCCGTACCGGCGGGAAGTTGTACGCGAACCAGTACTGCTCGGTCGAGGCGCGGGCGCCCAGAGCGAGGCCGCCGGGGAAGTTGGGGTCGTCCGGCAGCAGCAGATAGGTGAAGAACGGGGTGGCGATGATCGCCGCGGTGACACCCGATATCCAGTACTTGAGGTGCCCGGCCCGGATCCGCCGGAATGCCTTGTGCAGCAGCGGGAAGGCCAGATAGAAGAGCAATTCGCAACCCAGTGACCAGCTCGGTTGATTCACGCTGGAGAACACGTCGAACGTGGGCACCCATACGTGCACCATCAGCAGGTTCAGCACCGCGGTGCGGGTCGGCGTATAGGCGGAGGCGAACAGGACCATCGCCAGCAGCCAGGTGAGCGCGTAGTTCGGATAGATCTTGACGATCCGGCGGCGCCAGAAGGCGCGGGTGGTGTCGGATTCCCGGACGGCCCAGGTGAGGACGAATCCGCTGAGGACGAAGAAGAACGTGACGCCGAGCGCGCCCGCGTTGCGGGTGACGTCGAACCAGTCCATCGCCGCGCCGTCGTCCTTGACCAGCCGCAGGAACGGGAAGGGCAGTCCGGTGTGGTTGAGGAAGACCAGCAGGGCCGCGGGGAAGCGCAGCCCGGTCAGCGACGGCAGCCGGGTGGCCTCGGGCCGCAGCCACCCGTCGCGGGTGGCGACCGTCCGGATGCCGGCCGACTTCCCCAGTCCCTTGCGCGGTGGCGGCGGACCGGCTGCCGGGGTCGCGGGTCCGGCGCCGAGGGTGTCGCCGTGAGTCATGGCAGTGCCTTCCGAAGACGTGGGGAGTGGTCCTCTCGCCGTGGAGAGGAGCTCTCGGCACATCCGATCGTCGCCCCCCGCGCACGAGCGCCCCTTGAGTGCGCCGGGGCCCCTCAAGCATGTTGAGGAACCAACTCCGCTTCAAGCGCGGCACGTTCGGCTCGGGACGCCGCCACGCCCACGGGCGCGGAAACGGGCCATCAAGGTCCGGGGAGCGTCAAATCCCGGTCAGGGGAACGTCAGAGAACGGCCGGATCCGGCGGGATCCGGCCACTCGTGGCCTTCGTCACATCCGCCGCCGGACCGGCCCTCACACCGGCATCGGCTCGAAGTCCCAGTACGGCCGGGCCCCGCTGCACAGATAGGCGGTCTGGCGGTGCTGCTCGCCCAGGGAGGCCGCGAGCGAGCCCACCGCGTCCCGCAGCAGCTCGGCCGCCTGGGCCCGGCGCCCCAGCGCCCGCAGGTCCTGGGCCAGGCCCGCCTGGAGGTTGACGGACAGCACGTGCGAGGCGCCGACCGAGGCGACCGCGCTGACCAGTGACGCGCGGCCGAGCTCGGCGGCCCCGGACAGGTCCCCGCAGGCCGCGCGCGCCGACGCGGTGTTCATGGCGCTCCCCAGCGTCCAGGGGTGGGCGTGGCCGAGCACCCGGGTGAAGGCGTGGAAGTTGCGCTCGGCCAGCTCGCGGGCCGGGCCGCTCTCGCCCGCCTCGCGCATCACCAGCGCCACGTTGTCGCGCGCCCCGATGGTGTACGGGTGGTCCGGGCCGAGCAGCCGCTCGTACGCCTCGGCCGCCTCCCCGGCGAGCTCGCGCGCCTCCTCGTGGCGGCCCAGCTCGCGCAGGAGCATCGCGTAGTCGCAGGTGTAGGCGGTCGCGTCGGCGCGCCGCAGCATCGCCTGGCGGGCCTCGTGGAGCAGCCCCCTGGCCCGCTCGGGCTCGCCGTCGCGGCGCAGGCACAGCGCCAGGTTGTGCTGGGCCAGCAGGGTCTGCGGATGGTCGGCGCCGAGCACCTGGTGGTGGAGGCGGTGATTGTACTCCTGGAGGGTCAGCGCCTCCCCGTACCGCCCCATCAGCCGGAGCATCTGGGCCGTGAACGAGCCGCACTGGAGGGTGAGGTGGTCCTTGCCGCCGAGTACGGAGATGCACTCCTCCAGGACTTCCTGGTGGCGGGAGAGCGACTTGGCGTAGTGGCCCTGGAGGGCCAGGGTGACCGCCAGGTTGTGGCGGATCGCGAGGAGCCGGGGCACCTTCCAGTCGCCGAGCAGGGCCGCGGTCTCCCCCGCCGCCTCCTCGAACAGGGCGCGCGCCTCCGCGTACTTGCCGAGCACCATCAGGGTGCCGCCCAGACCGTTCTTGGCGCGGACCACCTCGATGCCGCCGCGCCCCTCGGACATCAGTCTGCGCAGGGTGGTGCGGCCCAGCGACTCGGCCTGCCCGTACTCCCCCAGCTGGCGCAGCATGTGGGCGAGCTGGTGGGTGGCGACCAGCACCAGGCCGTCGGTGGGGCCCGATTCGGGGCGCCAGACGTCCACCACGAGGGCGCTGAGGCGCCGCCCCTCCCGGAACTCGCCGCGCACCCGCAGGTATTCGACGCAGTTGAGGACGAGGCGGCGCACGTCCGGGTCGGTGGAGGCGACCGCGCCCGAGGGCTCCAGATGCGGGATGAGCTCGGCGTAGCGCGGCCAGTTCAGCGCGGACGCCGGGTCGCGCGGGTCGGCGGCGACGAGCACCTGGCAGGCGGTGGTGGTGGCCCGGCGGTGCTCCTCCGGGGGCAGGCTGCCGCGCACGAAGCGGTGCAGCAGGCGGTGGATGCGCAGCGAGCCCACCGTACGGGTGCCGAGCCGGCCGGGCTCGTCGTACTCCAGCGGGGTCGCGGTGACCCGGGACAGGGTGCGCAGCGCCGAGTTCCAGCTGCTCGGGTCGGTGACCAGCGCGGCCAGGTGCGGGGGCAGGTCGCTGACCCGGGCGCTCTGGAGCAGCCGCACCGGCACCGAGTCCGGGGAGAAGTGGGCCAGCAGCTTCAGCAGTTCCCACGCCTCGGCGGAGGTCTCGTGGAGGCTGTTGAGGGTCTTGGACCAGGCGGCCTGGAAGTTGGTCGGGTACTCGCGCGTGGGCAGGGTGTCCACGACGTGCGGGTCGCCCTGGCTGATGCTCCGCACGTACTCGGCGACCGAGGCGGCCGGGTTGTTGGCGATCCAGTTGGCGGTGTGGTCCAGCAGCAGCGGCAGGTCCTGCACGGCCTCGGCGAGCCGGTCGGCGTCCTTCTCGTCGAGCCGCTCGGCCCGGCGCTGCACGAAGGCGACGCTCTCCTCCCGGTCGAACGGCGGCAGTTGCACCGTGTGGGCGCCCAGGCCCGGCCACTCCGGCGAGTTGGCGGTGACCAGGACGTGGCCGGGACCCTCGGGGACGAGCTCGCCGACGGTCTCGGCGCTCTCGGCGCCGTCGAAGACCAGCAGCCAGCGCCGCCGGGTGCACTCCAGGGCGCCGCGCACCGCCGTGATGACCTCCCCGAGGCGGCTGCCCTGGGCCAGCCCCAGCTCGGGGGCGAGCGCCGCGACGCCCTCGCGGGCCCCGGCCTTGGCGGCGGCGCCCACCCACCACACGATGTCGTACTCCCCGGCGAACCGGTGCACGTACTCCATCGCCGCCTGCGTCTTGCCGACGCCGCTCATCCCGTGCACCACCACCCGGCCGCCCTCCTCCCCGGAGGCGGCCAGCAGGTCGTGGATCTTGTCGAAGGTCTCCTCGCGGCCGGTGAACTGGCGGTTGCGGCGCGGCGCGTTCCAGACGCCCGGCCGGTCGTCGGGGAAGCGGATGGCGCGCTCAAGCACGACTCCGGTGGGGCGCCCGGGCGTTCCCGCGCACTCCAGGACCCGGCGGCGCGCCTCGTCGGGCCCGATGCCGCGCAGCGCGGTGGGCCGCAGGGTGGCGGCGGCGGGCGGCAGCGGTTTGGCGGTGACGCTGACGGCCGCCACCCGGTCGCGGTGCAGCGGCAGGGTGTCGCGCAGGGCGGCGGCCCAGCCCTGGTACTTGGCCGAGTCGAACCGCAGGTACCAGTCGTCGAGGACGACCAGGATGTGGCCGGGCGGCTCCAGCAGGTCGGCGAGCGCGGAGTCGGCGGGCTGCAGGTGCAGCGGATCCCAGCGGATCAGGACGGCCGGGTGCCCGGCCCGCTCCAGCTGCTGCCCGATCCAGTCGGCCCACGCCTGGCTCTGCCCGGCGAACAGCACGGTGACACGGGGTGACTCCTCGACGGGACCCGGCCCCTCGGGGCCCTCGTGGTCGGACATTGCGGCGGACTCCCTCGGCTCGGGCCGGAAGCATGGAATGGCGCGCACCTTCAATTGTGCGTCACATGGGCGTGGGTGAGCAGGAGTTGGCCGTCACGAGCGGCCCCGTTCCGGCCCGTCGGCCGCCGCGAGACGGGCCGCGGCATGGCGGATCAGCCGCTCCAGGTCGGCGCAGTACACACTGGGGTGGAGGAACCCGCTGTACGGGGCGTACCGGTGGGCGTAGTTGCCGCCCCCGCACACCTCGCGCACCGGGCACGCCAGACAGTCCGGCGCCAGGCCCGCCGCGCCCAGCTGGCGGGCGGCCACCCCGGGGTGGCGCAGCACCCGGTCGAAGGAGTGGCGGAAGACGTCGAGACCGGTGGCGGAGGCCCCCTCGTACGCCGAGCGCAGCGCGCCGGTCTGCTCGATCGAGCCGTCGGTGTCCACCACGACCGCCACCATCGGGGAGAGCCCCACCGACTCCACCGTGCTGGGCACCCCGAGCAGCAGCGCCACGATCTCCTGGAAGAGCCGCACCCCGGTCCGCATCCGGTCGTCGTCCCACCACAGGTCGAAGACCCGCACCAGCCAGTCCCCGTACGGAGTGGGGCGCGCGTGCCGTCCGGGCACCGGGGCCGGGAGGATCCCCGGCGGCGGCGCGGCCCAGGTGGCGTGCGGCAGCAGCAGGTCGATGCCGGGCGGGCCCAGCGCGAGCAGCGAGCGGTAGACGTCCTCGGGGTCGGCGGCGAGGTCGACGGTGCACAGGATCCCGGCGTACGCGGCGGGGCGCCGGGCGAGCAGCCGCGCGGCGGCGGCGACGGCGGGCCACGAGGAGCGGCCCCGGCGGTCGGTGCGGCGGGTGTTGAGCCGGGCCGCGCCCCCGTCCAGGCTGAGTCCGACCCGGACCCGGGCGGCGGCCAGCCGGTCCAGGGTGCGCGGGGTGAGCAGGGTGCCGTTGGTCTGCACGGTCGCGGTGACCTCGCAGCCGCCCGGCACCACGCCGCGCACCGCCTCGCGCACCGCGCGCCGCACCTCGGCCGCGTACGCCAGGACGGGGCCGGGCCCGCCGAGCAGCGGTTCGCCGCCGTGCAGGTCGATGCGGAGGGCGCCGAGCCGGTGGGCGGCGGCGTGCTCGGCGATGCGGCGGGCGGTGCGGCGCACGGTGGGCTCGGCGACCCGGGCCGGGCGCTCGCGCCAACTGCTGTCCTGGCCGCGGTAGATGTAGCAGTAGTCGCAGGCGAGGTTGCAGCGGCTGTGCACCTTGAGCACGAACTGGCGCAGCGGCACGGGCCGCACCGTGCGCGTGTCCAGGGCGCGGTGCGGCCAGCGCGGCTCCCCGGCGGCGCTCACCGGCGCACCCCGGCGGCCCCGGGCGACGGCGTGTCCGCGAAGTAGGCACCGGCGGCGGGCGCGTCGCTGAAGTACGCCCCGTCCCCCGCGCCGGTCCGCGCCCGCAGCTCGGCCACCACCGCGGCCAGCACCGGGTGCGCGCAGTCGCGGACGGCCCGCAGCGCGAGCGGGCGCAGGGCGGGCAGCGCGGAGGCGTCGGGCGGCGCGGGCGGGCCCGGCCGCGCCGGAGGTCCGGGCACGGCTCTGCCCCCGCCCGCGGCGGTCGCCGTCACGGCGCTCCCGGCCCGTCCGCGAGACGGTCGATCTCCGCCCGGCTCAGGGCCCCGATCCCGTCGTCCGGCTCCCCCGCCTCCGAAAGGACGCGCAGTACCTCACGGTGCTCCCTCCGTGCTCGGTCCGGGCCCGCCGTCCGTTCGAGCAGCGTGGCCCGCAGCTGTAGCGCCCGCGCCTCGGCCAGCGGGTCCCCGGCCGCCCGGCCCTCGCGGGCGGCCCGCAGCGCGTGGTCGGCGGCCTCCCCGAGCCGGGCCGTGGAGCCGGTGCGCGCCCACAGCAGCCGCACCACCTCGGCGCGCAGCAGCCAGATCTGCGACAGCAGCGCGCTGTGCTCGGTGGCGCGGGCGGCGGCGCCCAGGATCCAGTGGGCCTCGTGGAGGTCGGCGAGACCGCCCTCGACGTGGAACCTGCGGACGTGGGCGGTGGCCAGGAGGTAGCGCCTGCGGGCGAGTTCGGGGTCGCTCTCGGAGGTCTCGTCCAGCGCCCGGTGCAGGGCGCGCACCGCGCCCCGGGCGTCCTCGCGGGACTCCTTGACGCGCAGCCGCGCCGTGAGCGCGTCACCGAGCTCGGTGTAGGCCCCGGCCCGGCGCGGATCGTCGCCGGGCAGCAGCTCCAGCGCCTCCGACCAGGCCGACACCGCCGAGTCGAGGACGCTGCGGCTGCGGGTCGACTCGTACCGTTCGCGCAGCACCCGCCCCATCCGCAGCAGGCACGCGGCCTGCGCCTCGCGGTCCGGGCCCGCGTAGCTGCGGGCCTGGTCGAGGGCCTGGAGGACGGTCAGCCGGGTCGCGTCGTCGGCCTCGGCCCGGGTGAGCTCGACGGCGTCGGCCAGGTCCAGCCAGGCCCGGCTGATCTCGGCGTCGCCGAGCGAGCCGGGGGCGAGCGTCTCGAACCCGGCGTACAGGTCGGCGACGGCGCCGTCGGCGTACGAGCGCGCGGCGGCCGGGGACGACTCCGGCGTGCCCTGGGCCGACTCGCGGCGGGCGAGGGCGAGCAGCAGGGTGCCGCGCAGCAGCAGGACCTCGGCGGTGCGCTCCTCGGCCAGCAGCGCCCCGGCCACCTGCACCGCGCTGTTGAGGCAGCCCGGCGCGTAGGACGGCTCCAGCTCGGCGAGCCGTCGCAGCACCCGGATGCGGGCCAGCGAGGCGAGCCGCCAGTCGGCGCGCTGGGCGGCCGAGGCCGGGGGGATGCCGCCGATGAGGACGAGGCTGTTGTGGGCGCGGTTGAGGAGGTGGACGGCGATCTGGCGGGCCTCGTGCGGCTCCGGCTCGGCGGTGGATCCGGCGTCGGGCCGGACCGTGTCCGGCGGCCCGGCGAGCCCGAGCCCGTCCAGGCCGGGGCGGCCGGTGCCGTCCGTGCCGGGCCGGGCGCCGTCCTGCCCGCGTCCGGACAGCGCCGCCAGCCACCACGCCTCGTCCGTGCCCGCCCGCCCCGACTCGGCCTCGTCGGCCATCGCCTCCAGGACGCCCGCGAGGGTGAGGTGGGCGTGACGGGCGTGCGGCAGGGCGTTCTCCACGGCGGACAGGGCCGCGCCCAGGTCCTCGGTGAGCCGCCGCAGCTCCCAGCGCAGCAGCAGCGCGGCGGCCAGTTCGCCGTACAGCTGGGCCCGCTGCGGTACGCGCTGTTCGCCGCTCACGGCCGCCGACAGCAGCTGGACGCCCATGTCGAGGTCGCGGACCGTGCCGTACGAGCGGAAGCGGTCGAGGCAGTCGCGGGCCCGTTCGGCCAGTTCGCGCGGGGTCAGCCCGTCCGTGCCGCCGGGCAGCACCAGATGGTCGGAGCGCCCGAACCGGCGCAGGACCTGGGAGGAGACCCGGGCGAAGAGCCGCATCCGGGGATCGTCGGAGGGTCCGGCCGGGGCGG
This sequence comes from Streptomyces sp. cg36, assembly GCF_041080675.1. Classification (NCBI taxonomy): domain Bacteria; kingdom Bacillati; phylum Actinomycetota; class Actinomycetes; order Kitasatosporales; family Streptomycetaceae; genus Streptomyces; species Streptomyces cyclosori. The sequence goes on from NZ_CP163520.1 coordinate 2,704,361, forward strand.
GGCCCCCGGGGTCCACGGACCCGGCGAGGACGGCGGCGGCGAGCGCCGGGAAGTTGCGCACGGTCCGCCCGTAGCGCCGCTCCACGTACTCCGAGCAGTGCTTGAGCACCAGGGCCGCGCCCCCGGCGCCCAGCCGGTCCAGCAGCCGCTCGCGCACCCCGTCGACGAAGACGTAGCCGGGCGCCCGGTCCGCGCCCTGCCCGTCGGACGCCTTCAGCAGGCCGCTGAGCAGCACCTCGGCCAGCACCTCGGGCCCGCTGTTGACCAGCATCGCCCGCTGCACCAGCTGCATCACCGGCAGCACCAGCGGCGCCGCCGACAGACAGGCGGCCAGCTGGGCCGCGTCGGGCGAGGCGGTGGCGCGGAACGCGGCCAACCGCTCGTCCGGCGGCAGGCCCTGCTCGGCGCGCGGGCTGCCCGGGGCCGCGCCGTGGTCGGCGCGCACCCGCCCGACCGCCGCCTCCATGCTCTGCTCGCTGCCCCCGCTCACCAGCCGCGCCCAGGATCCGAACGAGGACTGGCGCAGGGCCAGCACCGGCACCGGCACGCCCTGGGCGGCCTGCCCGCGCTCGGGCCTGCGCGGCCGGAACTCCAGCCGCCCGGCGGGGCCTTCGCGGCGCCGCAGCACGCCCTGGCGGGTGGGCAGGTGGGTGGAGCGCCACATCCGCTGCGGCAGCGGCTGGACCACCGCGAGCGGGGCCGCGCCGGACAGGCCGTACAGCATCCGCTGGAGCTGCCCGCTGCGCCACATGGGGCCCGCGCAGTCGCTGAGCAGCAGGGTGAGCCGGCGTCCGGCCGGGTCCCAGAGCTGGCTGGGGTCGACCAGGCGCCCGCCGGGCGCGGGCGAGCCGCCGACGCGCGGCCTGCCGTCCGCGTCCTCGTGCAGGAAGTGCACCCGCACCTCGCGGAAGGCCCCGGCGCGCTCGCAGACCTGCCGCAGCTCGTCGAGCGTCTGCTGCCACACCACGGTGGAGGAGGAGACGTCCATCAGCAGGGCGAGCCGGGCCTGGCGGCGGCGGTCCGGCTTCAGCACCGGCACCACCAGACCGAGGTCGGCCGCCCGGTCGGCGGTGGCCTGCTCGTCCAGCCGGTGCCCGGCCGAGCGGGCCGGGGTGCGGTACTGCTGGAGGGGCCGCAACGCCCGTTGCAGGGCGGCCGGTTCGGGCAGGGTGGCGGCGGCCGGGGCGGCCACCCGGGCCCCGCCGGGACCGCCCGGCGGGGCCGTCCGCCGGCCGTCCGCCTCCCGGCCGCCGTCCTGCCGGGTGCCGGGGCCCGGGGTGTAGAGGTCGGCCTGCCCCTCGTACGTGCGCGTGCGCGTGGGCGCGGGCCCCGGGCCGCTCCGGGCCGGGGCGGGCCCGTCGGGCGGCGGGGTCTCGGTGTCGCCGGGGGGCTTCACGCCGGGGCCGCCCGTGAACCTCGGCTGCGTCTGCGGGACCGGGGGGCCGGGCCGGGCCGCCGGGCTCGCGTAGTCGGCCAGCCACAGGGCGTCCGCCAGCTCCTGGGCGGTCGGCTGGAGCTCCGCCTCCCGCAGGCGTGCCACCAGCGCCGTGAGGGTCGCGCTCACGGCGGTCTCGGCGCGGGGGGCGGGGTTCACCGGGTCACCGCTGCCTGGTGTCCAGCGGGCGCAGCAGCAGCTCGGCTATCTCCTCGCGCCGCTCCGGCCCCTCGTCACGGACCTGCTGGGTCAGGAAGATGGCGTTCAGGAGCTGGTCGGTGGGGCGCAGTTCGCCGTCGCCGTCGTCGCGGGTGAACCGGGAGAGCAGATCCACGTTCCGCTCGTCGGCGCCGGGTCCGAAGTGGGCCTGCACGAAGGCCGCGAGGCGCTCCTCGCGCGGCGGCTCCAGGTGCAGGTGGATGCAGCGGCGCAGCAGCGGCGCCGGGAAGTCGCGCTCCCCGTTGCTGGTCAGGATGGTCACGGGGAAGGCGCGGCAGCGCACCTTGCCGTGCGCCACCTCGACCCGGTACCCGTCGTCGGTGAGCACCTCGACCACCTCGCGACCCGGCCGGTCGGCGATCCGCTCCAGTTCGGGGAGGGAGAACTCGCCCTCCTCCAGCACGTTCAGCAGGTCGTTGGGGAGGTCGATGTCGCTCTTGTCGAGCTCGTCGATGAGCAGGACGCGCGGGCGCTCGGCGGGCAGCAGCGCCGTGCCGAGCGGCCCGAGCTTGATGTACCGGCCGATGTCCTCGGCCTGGCCGTCGGCGAGCTGGGCGTCGTGCAGCCGCCCGATCGCGTCGTAGGTGTAGAGCCCGTCCTTGAGCTCGGTGCGGCTGATGATCGGCCACTGGAGGACCCGGCCGAGCCCCAGTTCGTACGCGAGGGAGTGGGCCAGGGTCGACTTGCCCGAGCCGGGCTCGCCGGTGATCAGCAGCGGGCGGCGCAGATACAGCGCGGCGTTGATCAGCTGGAGCGTCTCGGCGTCGTGCGCGGAGAGCTCGGCGACGCGCTCGCCGAGCCTGCGCCGGGAGGCGATGTCGATCTCCGGCACCCGGTAGGGGCGGGGCTCGCCGTCGAAGGCGCGCCAGCGCGGCGGGTCCGGCAGCGCGTCGATCCGCTCCGGATCGGGCTCCCCGAAGCCCCGGTAGATCAGCCAGTCGTCCATCGCTCGCTCCTCGTCGACGGTCGGCGGGGCACCGCTTCGCTGCCAAGTGTCCTTGCGTGTCGTGTCTTCGCGAGCCGAAGTCCAGTGTGAACGTACCCACTTGGGCGCCGTCGAAATGCGCGATCGCGCCAGGAGCCGGCCGAATCGACGCACGAGCCGTCACAGCGGCGCGCCGCCGGGCGCACGGCGGCGCACCGGGCTCCCGCGCGGGGCGCGGGGCGGGGCGGCGTCACGGCGCGTCCACCCGAGGGAGGTCCGGCAGCGGCCGGTCCGGATCGTCGTACAGCATCGCCACACCCTCCGCCCAGTGCTGGGCGTCCTTGGAATCGCTGACGTCCTCACGGATACGGCGCAGCCGGTCCGGGAGTTCAGTGGGGTCCTTCGCCTGCCCGAGCAGTTCGGCGAATCCGGCCCGCAGGGCGGTGCAGAACTCCCGGCAGCCGTGCTCCGAGTGGCCGTCGGTGTGCCAGAGCGCCAGGCCGTGGCCGGCGTCCAGGGCCATCCGCATGGCCGCGCCGCCCACCCCTCGCCCGGCGGGCCGGCACAGCACCGGCACCTCGCCGGGTGCCATGCCGGTGAAGTGGTGGGCCCGGGGCGCCTTCCCGGCGAGCGGCTGCGGCACGGCCAGCAGCGCCTCGGCGGCCATCAGTCCGTCCCAGCGCTCGCGCCAGTACGGGTCGACGCCGCCGCGCCGGTCGAGGTCGCGCAGCACCACCCGGCGCTGCACCCCGAGGTGGGGCGGCCGGTACAGCCGCCCCGTCTCGGTGAGCAGCCAGCGGTGCACGGCGGTGTCGAAGTGGTCGGCGGGCAGGGCGACTTCCAGGGGCGCCGGGCAGTCGTCCGTGTCCACGCTCTCGAACGCGGTGACCAGCTCGCGGCGCAGCTTGCTGATCAGCTGGCCGGGCGCCACCCCGTTGCCGTGGCACTCCTCGGCCACGGGTCTGGAGCCCTCGCGGTCGCCGTCGTGGACCCGGATGCGCCAGTAGAAGCGGTCGGGCGCGTCCGAGAGGGGCTCCAGCTCGACGGTGACCACCGCGCCGCCGTCGGTGCGCGGGTAGGGCAGTACGGTCATGTGCTCCTCGGGCGCGCCGGGCCCCAGCACCGGCAGCAGCGCTTCGGGCAGCCGCGCCTCGGTGACCAGGGTGTGCATCACGGCGGGCACCCCGCGCAGCCGCTCGCTCACCCAGGCGTCGAGCCCGGCCGGGTCGCCGCCGCGCCCGCGCTCGTACTCCACGACGAGCTTGAGGTAGTGCAGGAAGGCGATGGCGGGCATCGGCCGGTGCGCCTCGTAGAGCAGTCCGTGGCCGTCGCGCCAGGAGACGGGCTGGGGCAGGCTGCCGGGCGGCGCGATCCCGCCGCGCGCCTTGCGGGCCAGCTTGGCCACCGGTGGCACCCCGCCGGGCGCGGGCACCGAGGCGAGCAGCCGCAGCGCCGCGCGCCGGTCGACCGGACTCCAGTGCTCGGCGGTGCGGTGCAGCCCGGCGGCCGGTAACTCCTGCTGGCGCTCGATCCAGTTGTAGCCGTTGGCGCGGGGCGCCGAGCCGTGCCACTGGTCGTGTTCGGCGATCACGGTCTGGTAGAGCTCGCCGAACCGGCGCAGCACCGGCAGCGCGATCGCCCGGCCGCCGTCGCGTTCGACCCGGCGCGACTTCATGACGGCGACCACGGCCCCGGTGTGCGGGTCGAGCACGGGTCCGCCGGAGACGCCCTTGGGGAACTCGGTGTCGGTGAACCGCAGCCCGTAACTCCCGTCGTGGGTGCGGATGTCGATGCCCGTGTGCCAGCGCTGCGGGCCGTTGTCGGGCCGGAAGCCGTGGACGTGGGCGCCGACGCCGGGCGGCTCGGCGCAGTCGCTCAGCCAGACGCACTCGTGCTCCACGTCCTCGTCGAGCAGCTTGACCAGGGCCAGGTCCTGCTCGACGGGGATGTCGTCGCCGCTCAGGTCGTCGTCGACCAGCCAGGCCGCCAGCCGGGCCCGCAGCGGCTCGCCGCCCAGGCTGTCGCTGTCGACGTGGAAGACCTGCTCGCGGTCCCCGGCCAGCCGCGCGCGCAGCACATGCGCGCAGGTGAGCACCCAGCCGGGGGCGACGAAGAAGCCGCTGCCCCACATCGGGCCGCCCCGGGCCGCCAGCAGGTGCACGGTGGCCAGTCGGGTGAGTTCGTGGAGGTACGGGTCCGGGGGGCCGGCCGCCGAAGAGCTAGGCATCGGATCCGGCACCGGCGGGCGGGTTCGCGGGCAGTGGCGGCACGGGCCCCAGCGGGCGCGCCGGGGCCGGTGCCTTGGGCCGCTTCCAGCCGAGGGTGACCTGGATGGACGCCTTGGCCTCCCCGTCGGCCAGGATCGCGACGGCCGCCCCGGCCTTGGCGGACAGCTCGATCCCGAAGCTGATGTGCGCCTCGTCGGGCCGTACGGCCGCCGCCGCGTCCAGCACGGCCTGGCCGACCCCGGCGATCAGCTCGCCCAGCCGCTCCACCTTGGCCACGGCGCTGTCCAGCACCCCGACGTCGTCGTCATCGGCCGCGTACCCCCCGGCGGTGCCGATCCGGGCCAGTACCACGGCTCCGCCCGGCAGCTCGATTTCCCTCAAGTGCGCCATGGCCGCCCCCTCAACCAGTCGCATATTCACCTGACTTGAGAAGACGAGGGTAATGGGCGCGGCGGTTGCGCGGGACCCCCGGAAGGTGCCGGATACCCTGGAGGGGAACATATGCCCCCGGGCCCGCGCGGCGCGGGGGCGCCACCCTTCCCAGGAGCACGTTGTGTACTTCACCGACCGAGGTATCGAGGAGCTGGCGAAGCGGCGCGGCGAGGAGGAGGTCACCTTCGAGTGGCTCGCCGACCAGCTGCGCACCTTCGTCGACCTGAATCCGGACTTCGAGGTCCCGGTCGAGCGCCTGGCCACGTGGCTGGCCCGGCTGGACGACGAGGACGACGAGGAGTAGGCCGGGGCTCCGGCGGGGCGACACCGGGCACCCCGGGCGGGACGGTCCGGTCGGCCCCTGGGGCGGCTCGCGCGGCCGGGTTTCCCCGCGGGTTCCGGGCTCCGGACCGGGAAGCGCCGGGCGCCCCCGGACGGGACGGCCCGGTCGTACTCCGGGGCCGCTCGGGCACCCCGGGCGGGACGGTCCGGCACCGGGTGGAGTGGCCCGGTCGGCCCCGGGCCCGGCCGGCTCGACCGGCCCGCCCCCCACTCGAAGCCCCTGGGACCCGCCGGGTCCTAGGGCCGCTCGCGTGCCCGGTCGTACGCCAGGGACAGTGCTCCGTGGGTGAGCAGGACCGCGCCCGCCACCGTCCAGCCGCCGCTGCGCCGGGCCAGGCCCCAGGCGGCCAGGGGCAGGCCGAGCGCCAGCTGGGCCGCGCCGAGCGCGCGGGCCCGGGGGCCGCGCAGCCAGGGGCCCAGCGGCCCCTCCTCCACCACGTCGAGCTCGGCGCGGACCGCGTCCCGCCAGCCCGACCACTCCACGGTCTCGGCGCCCCGCGCCACCGCCACCGACCGCAGCCGGTCGGCGCTCTCGCCCGGGGTGAGCCCGACGGGCAGGGCGACTCCGGCGCGGGCCAGTACGGCGGTGAGCCCGAGCAGCCGGGCCCGTGCGTCGGCGGCCGGGTCGGGCCGGGTGAGCCGGTCGAGCTGCTCCAGGTCGAGTACGGGGTCGAGCCCGAGCCGCGCCGCGAACGTCCGCATCGCCTCGCCCTCGCCCGCCGCGGTCCCGTCGGCCAGCCACACGTACCCGACGGTGCGCCGGAACCCGGCGGCCAGGGCGTATCCGGCCCGGTCCGCGTCCCACCAGAGCGCGAGGACGGGCCAGGCCGCGCCCACGGCGAGGGCCGCCGCCCAGCCGCCGAGGACCTGGTCGACCGGGTCGGCGCCGCTCGCCCAGGGCTTGGTCTCGGGGACGAGCACGCTCCACCCCTCGCCCGCCGGGGCCAGCCGCATGCGCTCGCGCAGCAGATGCGCGGCGGGGCGGACGACCGCGGGTTCGGCGCGGCACAGGAGCAGTGCGCCGGAGGCGGTGGAGGCTCTGGACACGCTCCCCACGCTAGGGCAATCCACCACTTTCCACCCGCCGGTACGGGGTGACGGGCGACGCGGCGGCCACCGTGGCGCCGTGTCTTGACTTCCCGGATCCGCGATATATCGTGTCTAGCAGTGAGACGCGATATGTTGCGTCACGATCCGCCCAGGGAGGGCAGCCATGGCAGAGTCGACGTGGGACGTCTCGGAGCCGCGCACACTCACCTTCGACGCCCCGGTCGGCGCGCTCAACGTGCGCGTCGTCAACGGAACGGTGAACGTCGTGGGCACCGAAGAGGGTTCCGCCCGCCTTGAGGTCTCCGCCCTGGACGGCCCGCCGCTGATCGTCACCCGGAACGGCTCGACCCTCACGGTCGCCTACGAGGACCTGCCCTGGAAGGGCTTCCTCAAGTGGTTCGACCGCAAGGGCTGGCGCCGCAGCGCGGTCGTCTCCCTCACCGTGCCCGCCACCTGCGCGGTCGAGGTCGGCGTCGTCGGCGCCGGGGCCGTGGTCTCCGGGATCCGGGGGCGCACCGACGTGCGCGGCGTCACCGGCGACACCACCCTGGTGGGCCTGACCGGTTCCATCCACGCCGAGACCGTCTCCGGCAACCTGGAGGCCCAGGCCGTCACCGGCGACCTCCACTTCCAGTCCGTCTCCGGCGACCTGACCGTCGTCGAGGGCGCGGCCACCTCCGTGAAGGCCGAGTCGGTCAGCGGGGACATGGTGCTCGACCTGGACCCCACCGGAAAGCCCACCGACGTACGGCTGACCACGGTCTCCGGCGAGATCGCCATCCGCCTGGAGCACCCGGCCGCCGACGCCCGGGTGGAGGCCAACACCACCAGCGGCGCGGTCTCCAACGCCTTCGAGGACCTGCGCGTCAGCGGCCAGTGGGGCACCAAGAAGATCACCGGCACCCTGGGCGCCGGCAACGGCACCCTGCGCGCCACCACCGTCTCCGGCGCCATCGCGCTGCTGCGCCGCCCGCGCCCCGAGGACCCGGCCCCGGCCGCCCCCGCCACCAAGAAGGTGCTCTGACATGCCCCCCGTCTTCGCCCACGGCCGGCTGCGGCTGTACCTCCTCAAGCTGCTCGACGAGGCCCCGCGCCACGGGTACGAGGTGATCCGCCTGCTGGAGGAGCGCTTCCAGGGCCTGTACGCGCCGAGCGCCGGCACCGTCTACCCGCGGCTGGCCAAGCTGGAGGCCGAGGGCCTGGTCACCCACACCAGCGAGGGCGGCCGGAAGGTGTACTCGATCACCGACGCGGGCCGCGCCGAACTCGCGGGCCGCAGCGGCGAACTGGCCGACCTGGAGCTGGAGATCCGCGACTCGGTCTCCGAGCTCGCCGCCGAGATCCGCGCCGATGTGCGCGGGGCGGCGGGCGATCTGCGCGCGGACATGCGGCGCGCGGCCCGCGAGGCGCAGACGGGGCCTGCGGGCAAGGCCGGGCACACCGGCGAGGGCGAGTCCTGGCACCAGGCCAAGGAGGAGTTCAAGCGGGCCAAGCAGGAGTGGAAGGAGCAGGCGCGCCGGGCGAAGGACGAGTCGCGCCGCGCCCGCGAGGACGCCCAGCAGGCGCGCCGCCAGGCCAAGGAGGCCCAGGACCGGGCGCGCGAGCAGATGCAGCGGGTGGCCGAGCAGGTGCAGGACCACTTCGCCCGGGGGGACTGGCCCACGGGGGTACGGGAGGGCCTTGCGGAGATCACCAAGGAGCTGGGCCGGCTGACCCGCCCCCAGCCCAAGGAGCCCCCGGCCACCCCCCGCCCGGACGCCCCGGCCCCGGAGGCCACCCGCACCGGGACCACGGCGACCGAGCCCACGCCCCCCGCCTGGGCCGACGACCCGGCGACCGGCGACCCGGCCCGCGACCTGGACCGCCTCCTGGACCGCTTCCGCGACGACATCCGGGACGCGGCCCGCGACCACGGAGTGACAGCCCACCAACTCCGCGAAACCCGCCGCCACCTGTCCACAGCAGCAGCCCACATCGGCGCACTCCTGCGCACCCCCCACGACACCTAGGCCCCGCAGCCGAACGAGGTTCTTCAGGGGCGCGGGGAACAGCGCGAGAACCGACCACGCCCCGCAGACGAAGACGGTTTCCAGGGGCGCGGGGAACTGCGCGAGCAACCCACCACGGCCCGCAGACAAAGACGGGTTTCCAGGGGCGCGGGGAACGGCGCGAGAAGCGACCACGCCCCGCAGACAAAGTCCGGCCCACAAGGGGCGCGGGGAACCGCGCGAGAAGCGACCACAACCCGCAGCCGAAGTCCGGCCCACAAGGGGCGCGGGGAACTGCGCGAGGAGCGACCACGCCCCGCAGACAAAGACCCGGCCGAAAAGGGGCGCGGGGAACGGCGCGAGAACCGACCACCGCCCCGCAGCCGAAGCCCGCGCCCAAGGGGGCCACAGGGGGCCACACTAGGCCCCATGATCGATTTCCTCGGCCCCCCAACCCCCACCCCCACCCTCCCCACCCACTGGCACGCAGGCCACCCCTCCCCCAAACACGACCCCGCCCCCGAGATCCAGATCCACCCGTACACGGAACACACCCTGCTGCTCCGGCAGAACATGTCCGTGCACTTCGAGGCCCCCTTCCTCTTCCTCCTCTTCGGCAACGACCGCGCCCTGCTCCTCGACACCGGCGCCAGCCCCGACCCGGCCCACTTCCCGCTGCGCGCCACCGTGGACGCCCTGATCGAGCAGTGGCTGGCCCGCCACCCCCGTACCGGGTACGAGCTGCTGGTCGCCCACACGCACGGCCACGGCGACCACATCGCGGCCGACGCGCAGTTCGCGGACCGGCCCGCCACCACGGTCGTGGCGCCCGGCCTCGACGACGTGGTGCGCCACTTCGGCTTCGCCGACTGGCCGCACCGCACCGCCGAGCTCGACCTCGGCGGCCGGGTCCTCGACCTCGTACCGGGTCCCGGCCACCACCCGGCCGCCGTCGTCTTCCACGACCGGCACACCGGCCTGCTGCTGACGGGCGACTCGCTGTACCCGGGCAGGCTGTACGTCGACGACGCCGAGGCGTACGCGCGGACCGCCGACCGCCTGATCGACTTCTGCGCCGGGCGGCCGATCAGCCACGTCCTGGGCTGCCACATCGAGATGACCACCACCCCGGACGAGGACTACCCCCGGGGCACCACCTACCAGCCCGACGAGCCGCCGCTGCAGCTGACCGCCGCGCATCTGCACACCCTGCGCCGCGCCCTGGCCGAGACGGAGGGCCGCCCGGGCTCGTACCCGTACGGGGACTTCATCCTCGTCCACCAGGGCCGGCCGCGACCCGGGGCGCGACCGTCACGGTGACGGCCGCCCCGGCCGCCGCCCGCACCTCGGTGCCCCGCGCCCGCCCGCCCGTCACCGCGATCCGCCACTGCCGGGCGTCGGTCGGCAGGGAGAGCGCGGTGGTGCCGCCGTCGGCGACGTACCCGAGGCGGTAGGTGCGCGTCGCCGGGTCGTACGCCTGGGTGCGCACCCGGCCCGCCACCGCCCGCGCGTACGGCGTCGCCATCAGCTTCTTGTTGCCCCGCAGTTCGCCCCGCGCGTCGGCGGCGCAGTAGCCGCCGCCGTAGCACCAGACGTAGCCCGCCCAGCCGGAGGTGTAGCGCGCCAGCGAGGCCAGCGCGTCCGCGTAGAACCGGCCCATGTGCGGGAGTTCGCCGTTGAGCGGCCCCCACTCGCCCACCACCACCGGCACCCGGTACTTCTTCGGATACGCGGTCACGGCCGACTCGTACGCCTCGATCCACCCGGCCGAGGGGTCGTAGTCGGCGCCCGCCTCCATCGCGGTGTTGTAGAAGTGCGGCGCGTACACCGCCTTGGGGTCCTCGATCCGGCCGAGGCCCGTCGGCACGCCCTCGCCCACGGCCGGGGTGGGCTCCACGAAGAGCCAGTGCTCGCGGTCGGCCGAACGCACCGCCCGCGCCAGGCGGTTGTACATCGGGGTGAGCTCCTCGGCCTCGATGCGGCGGGCCGCCGTCGGCGCGTCCTCGCCCGGCCGGAACTCCCCCATCGGCTCGTTGATCAGGTCGTACCCGAAGACGGCCGGGTGGTGCGCGAACCGCCCGGCGAGCACCCGCCACATCCGCGCCTGCGCCCGCCGCAGGTCCGCGTCCCCGTACAGATGGGTGAACGCCCTCTGCACGGCGGGCTCGTAGTACTCGGAGAACCAGTCGTCCGGGTGCGGGATGAACGGCAGCCCGTCCGTGCGGGTGGCCCAGGCCGGTATCCCCCGGTGCCCGAACGCCGGGCCGAACACGTCCTGGTGGGCGTCGATCAGCACCCGTACGTCATGGCGGTGCGCCCAGTCCAGGATCCGCTGGATCTTGTCCAGGTACGCCCCGCTGTACTGCCCCGGCACCGGCTCCAGGTCGTCCCAGAAGACCAGCAGCCGGGCGAAGCCGAAGCCGTGGGCGCGCAGGTCCCGGAAGGTCCGCTCGGTGATCGCGGAGAGCGCCTGGTCGCCGCTGTGGACCTTGTCCTCCACGTTCCAGCCGCGCAGGGTGAGCGTGCGCCCCCGCTCGTCGGTGAGCCGGGGAATCCCGCCCGCCTCCCGGGCGTGGGCGGCGGGCGCCAGACCACCGCCCGCCAGCACGGCACAACAGCCCACCGTCGCAAGGAACTTGCTCGTCCGCATGGGAGACCTCCGGCACGTCGTCGAGTGGGCGTGCCGGAGATCAGATCAGGGTTTCTGACGAACCATCAAGAGGTCGTCAGCACGATCTTCCCGAAGACGTCCCCGGACTCGATCCTCGCGAAGCCCTCGCGGGCCCGGTCGAGCGGGAGCAGCTCGTCGATCACCGGCCGTACACCGGTGGCCGCGCAGAACGCCAGCAGGTCCTCCAGCTCCTCCTTGGTGCCCATGGTCGAGCCGACGACCTTCAGCTCCAGGAAGAAGATCCGGGTGAGTTCCGCGTGCGCGGGGCGGTCGCCGCTGGTGGCGCCCGAGATGACCAGGGTGCCGCCGGGCTTGAGGGACTTGACCGAGTGCGACCAGGTGGCGGCGCCGACGGTCTCGATCACGGCGTCCACCCGCTCCGGCAGCCGCGCGCCCGGCTCGTACGCCTCCAGGGCGCCCAGCTCCACCGCCCGCGCGCGCTTGGACTCGTCGCGGCTGGTGGCGAAGACCCGCAGGCCGGCGGCCTTGGCCAGGACGATCGCGGCGGTCGCGACACCGCCGCCCGCACCCTGGACGAGAACGGAGTCGCCGGGCCGTACGCCCGCGTTGGTGAAGAGCATCCGGTACGCGGTGAGCCACGCGGTCGGCAGACAGGCCGCCTCGGCGAAGCTGAGCTCCTTGGGCTTGGGCAGCACGTTCCAGGTCGGCACCGCGACCTGCTCGGCGAAGGTGCCCTGGTACTTCTCGGTGAGGATGGAACGGCCCTCGCGGGGGCCCACGCCGTGGCCGCTCTGGCCGATCACCGAGTGCAGGACGACCTCGTTGCCGTCCTGGTCGACCCCGGCCGCGTCGCAGCCCAGGATCATCGGCAGCTTGTCCTCACCGAGCCCGACGCCGCGCAGGGACCACAGGTCGTGGTGGTTGAGCGAGGCCGCCCGTACGTCGATGAGGGACCAGCCCGGACGTACCTCGGGGGCCGGCCGCTCCCCCAACTCCAGTCCGGAGAGCGGCTGGTCGCGGTCGATGCGGGCGGCGTAGGCGGCGTACATGCCCCAGACGATAGACACGCCCCCGCCCCACCCGGAACCACCCCCCGGTGTGACACGCCGCACCTACGCGACCGCGAAGGCGCGAGCAACCCACCACGGCCCACAGACGAACACGGGTCCCCCAGGGGCGCGGGGAACGGCGCGAGCGGCCCCACACGGCCCGCAGGCCACGGACGAGCGGCCGTACCGGCCCCGGGGTGCGGCCGGGCCCCACACGGGGTCCGGCCGCGCAGCACGGGGTCAGCGGCGGGCCACGCCCTCCGCCCGGGCCGCCGCGGCCACCGCCGCGGTCACCGCCGGGGCGACCCGCTCGTCGAACGGCGACGGAATCACATAGTCCGCGGCCAGATCGTCACCGACGACATCCGCCAGCGCGTTCGCCGCCGCGATCTTCATCCCCTCGGTGATCCGGGAGGCCCGGACCTGGAGGGCACCCGCGAAGATCCCCGGGAAGGCCAGCACGTTGTTGATCTGGTTCGGGAAGTCCGACCGGCCCGTGGCGACCACCGACGCGTACTTGTGCGCGACGTCCGGGTGCACCTCGGGGTTCGGGTTGGCCATGGCGAACACGAAGGCGCCGGGCGCCATCGAGGCCACCGCGGCCTCCGGGACCGTACCGCCGGAGACGCCGATGAAGACGTCCGCACCGGCCAGCGCGGTCTCCAGGGACCCGGAGAGCCCCGCCTTGTTGGTGATCTCCGCGAGCTCGCGCTTGACGTCGGTCAGGTCCTGGCGGTCCCGGCTGACGATGCCCTTGCGGTCGGTGACGGCGACGTCACCCAGCCCCGCCTCCAGCAGGAACTTGGCGATGGCCACACCGGCCGCGCCCGCCCCCGAGATCACGCCCCGCAGCTCCCCGAGCGTGCGGCCGGTGAGCTTCGCCGCGTTGCGCAGGGCCGCCAGGGTGACCACGGCGGTGCCGTGCTGGTCGTCGTGGAAGACCGGGATGTCCAGGGCTTCCTGGAGCCGCCGCTCGATCTCGAAGCAGCGGGGGGCGGAGATGTCCTCCAGGTTCACCCCGCCGAAGGACGGCGCCAGCCGCACGACCGTCTCGATGATCTCGTCGGTGTCGGTGGTGGCGAGCGCGATGGGCACCGCGTCGACCCCGCCGAACTGCTTGAAGAGGATGGCCTTGCCCTCCATCACGGGGAGGGACGCCTCCGGGCCGATGTCACCGAGCCCGAGCACGGCGGTACCGTCCGTGACCACGGCGACGACCTGGGACTTCCAGGTGTAGTCGTGGACCAGCTCCGGGTTCTCGGCGATGGCGCTGCACACCTTCGCCACGCCCGGGGTGTACGCGAGGGACAGGTCGTCCTTGTCGCGGATGGGCACGGTTGCCTGCACGGCCATCTTGCCGCCCCGGTGGAGGGCGAAGGCCGGATCGAAGGGGTCCTCCGCGGAGGCACCTTCGGTACTGCTGTCGCTGCGAGGATTGACGATCTCCGCTGCCATGGTGTTGACCCCTTAAGTCTTCATCAGTTGAGGGTGGCCACTCCTTGTTGAGGAGGGGTGGGTGGGCACCACGCACGTTCCCCGCGGAGAGCGGTTGGCCCGCCCCGCGAGGAGGAGGTACGTACGCGCGGGCGCGCCGCACAACGCGCCCTGAGCCCCGGATGAGGGGTGTAAGGATCCTTCTTACCGGACGGAGGCGTCCGCCGAGTAGTCCATTTCGACTGCGGAACAGTGCAGTGACACGACTCAAGCGGCATGTCGGGACAAGTGAGCTATGCGGCATGAAACATGTCCACAACGCGAGATGAACCGCAGATCTTCCGGTCCGGAAAGGCACTGCCCGCACAAGGTCCGGCCCGGAGTTACCGGTCCGTTCGGGTTCGGGGGTGACCCGTTATCCGATTTTGACATGCGCGGCCCCCTGAATCCGCTGGTCCGAATGGCAAGATGCCGACACAACACGGTCGTGTCACCCAAGGAAGAGCGCCACGGCCAGCTGTGTACTCAATGGCCACTCCATCACCCGCCGGAGGAACCCGACCATGACCGCAAGCACCACCCGTCGCTCGACCGCCGCCTCGTCCAAGATTGTCGCGGTCGGCGCGATCGCGGTCGCCGGAGCCCTGCTGCTGACCGGATGCGGAGACCAGACGAAGAGCAAGGACAACAACAGCTCCTCGTCCGCCAGCTCCTCCGGCAAGGGCCCGCTCTTCTCCAAGCTGCCCAAGGCGATCCAGGACAAGGGCGTCATCAAGGTCGGTTCGGACATCGCGTACGCACCGGTCGAGTTCAAGGACAAGGACGGCAAGACCGCCGGCATGGACCCGGACATCGCCGATGCCCTGGGCAAGCAGTTGGGCGTGAAGTTCGAGTTCGAGAACGGCACCTTCGACACCCTGGTGACCGGTCTGCGCGCCAAGCGCTACGACATGGCCATGTCGGCCATGACGGACACCAAGGACCGCCAGAACGGCGTGGACTCGGAGACCAAGAAGAAGGTCGGCGAGGGCGCCGACTTCGTGGACTACTTCACCGCGGGCGTGTCGATCTACACTGCGAAGGGGAAGGACCAGAACATCAAGACCTGGGACGACCTCTGCGGCAAGAAGATCGTGGTGCAGCGCGGCACGGTCTCCGAGGACCTCGCCAAGAAGCAGTCCGAGAAGTGCGGCGACAAGGGCAAGATCTCGATCGAGGCGTTCGACACGGACCAGCAGGCCCAGACCCGGCTGCGCTCCGGCGGCGCCGACGCGGGCTCCTCGGACTTCCCGGTGGCCGCGTACGCGGTGAAGACCTCCGGCGGCGGCAACGACTTCCAGATCGTCGGCGAGCAGGTCGAGGCCGCTCCGTACGGCATCGCCGTCTCCAAGGACAACACCCAGCTGCGTGACGCCCTCAAGGAGGCGTTGGACGCGATCATCAAGAGCGGCGACTACGACAAGGTCATCGCGAAGTGGGGCGTCGAGGCCGGCGCCGTCAAGGAAGCCAAGATCAACGGCGGCGTCTGATTCTCTCCGCTCCAGGCCCGCCCCGCCCCCGTCCCCGGGGCGGGCGGCCTGAAGGCTTCTGAAAGGCAACACCCGTGACTGTTGACGTCAACAAGACGGAGCCGGCGGACACTCCCCCCGCCGCTCCGGAGGCCATCAAAGCGATCCCGGTCCGCCACTACGGCCGGTACGTCTCCGCCGTGATCGCCATCGCCCTGCTCGCCGCGATCATCTACGCGTTCAGCCAGGGCAAGATCAACTGGGGTGCCATCCCGGACTACTTCTTCGACGACCGCATCCTCGACGGTGTCGGCCAGACCCTGCTGCTGACCGTCCTGTCCATGGCGATCGGCATCACGGGCGGCATCCTGCTCGCCGTGATGCGCCTGTCGAAGAACCCGGTGACGTCCTCCATCGCCTGGTTCTACATCTGGTTCTTCCGGGGCACCCCGGTCCTGGTCCAGCTGATGGTCTGGTTCAACCTGGGCCTGGTCTTCGAGTACATCAACCTCGGCCCGATCTACAAGGACTACTGGTCCTCGTTCATGACGCCGCTGCTCACGGCGCTGCTCGGGCTCGGCCTCAACGAGGCCGCGTACATGGCGGAGATCTGCCGCGCCGGTCTGCTGGCGGTCGACGAGGGCCAGACCGAGGCCGCCCACGCGCTGGGCATGAGCCACGGCAAGACGCTGCGCCGGATCGTGATCCCGCAGGCGATGCGCGTGATCGTGCCGCCGACGGGCAACGAGGTCATCAACATGCTGAAGACCACCTCGCTGGTCTCGGCGGTCCAGTTCTACGAACTCCTGCGCCAGGCCCAGGACATCGGCCAGACGTCCGGCGCCTCGGTCGAGATGCTGTTCCTGGCCGCCGCCTGGTACCTGATCCTGACCACGGTCTTCTCGATCGGCCAGTACTACCTGGAGCGCTACTACGCCCGCGGTTCCACCCGGGCGCTCCCGCCCACCCCGTTCCAGCGAGTCAGGGCCAACCTGACCTCGCTCCGCAGCACCCCCAAGGTGGTGAGCTGATGACCGCCATGGTGAAGTCCGAAGGCGTGCACAAGTCCTACGGATCCGTCGAGGTCCTCAAGGGCATCGACCTGGAGGTGGCCGAGGGCGAGGTGTTCTGCCTGATCGGCCCGTCCGGCTCCGGCAAGTCGACCTTCCTGCGGTGCATCAACCACCTGGAGAAGATCAACGCCGGCCGGCTGTACGTCGACGGCGAGCTCGTCGGCTACCGCCAGAAGGGCGACAAGCTCTACGAGCTGAAGGACAGCGAGGTCGCGCTCAAGCGCCGCGACATCGGCATGGTCTTCCAGCGCTTCAACCTGTTCCCGCACATGACGGCGCTGGAGAACGTCATGGAGGCGCCGATCCAGGTCAGGGGCGAGAGCAAGGCGGTGGTCCGCGAGCGCGCCCAGAAGCTGCTCGACCGGGTCGGCCTGGCCGACAAGGCGGGGAACTACCCCTCGCAGCTCTCCGGCGGCCAGCAGCAGCGCGTGGCGATCGCCCGCGCGCTGGCCATGGAGCCCAAGCTGATGCTCTTCGACGAGCCGACCTCCGCGCTCGACCCGGAGCTGGTCGGCGACGTCCTGGACGTCATGCGCGGTCTGGCCGAGGACGGCATGACCATGGTCGTGGTGACCCACGAGATGGGCTTCGCGCGCGAGGTCGGCGACTCGCTGGTGTTCATGGACGGCGGCGTGGTGGTCGAGTCCGGCCACCCGCGCGACGTCCTGACCAACCCGCAGCACGACCGGACGAAGTCGTTCCTGTCGAAGGTCCTGTAGTCCGGGCCCTGTAGTCGAGGCCCTCCGACCGAGGTCCTGTAGTCGAAGATCCTGCGGCCGGCCGACGGGCCGGAGGTACGAGGCGGGGCGGTACGGCCGATCGGGCCGGACCGCCCCGTTCGGCGTAGTGGGGTTCCGTCCCCGCCGGGGCCGCTCACGTAATACCCTCGGATGGCATCCAGCCGTTACTGCCGCCGTAAGGATCACAAGTGGAACTGGCCTATTACTCGGACTACGCCGTGCGCCTGGTCAACACCGAGGAGCCGGCCCGCAACAAGGATTCCCTGACGACGGTCGAGGTGATCCGCGAGCTCTTCGGCTCCGAGTCCATGACGGCCCGCCGCGCCACCGAGGCCGACGTACCCCGGCTGCGGGCGGTGCGGGCCCGGCTGCGGGCCGTGTTCGAGGCGGCGGACGAGGGCGAGGAAACCCGGGCGGTGGACCTGCTGAACTCGCTGCTCCTGGAGTTCCCGGTCAGCCCGCAGGTCTCCGGCCACGACCACCGGGACGAGGACGGCCGCCCGCTGTGGCACATGCACCTGGCGGACCACACCTCCAACGCGACGGCGGGCTACGCGGCGCTCGCCTCCATGGGACTGGCCTTCCACCTGACCGAGTACGGGGTGGACCGGCTCGGCCTGTGCCAGGCAGCACCGTGCCGCAACGCCTACCTCGACACCTCCACCAACCGCTCCCGGCGCTACTGCTCCGACCGGTGCGCGACCCGGGCGAACGTGGCCGCCTACCGCGCCCGCAAGCGCCTGGAGACCGACCGGTCCGCGAACACCGGCCGGACCGCCGAGAGCACCCAGGACAGCAGCACCCCCACCGAGCGCTGACGCCCGGGCAGCAGCGGCCGGTACCGCCCGCGCACCCGCCCCAGCACCAGCTCGCACGGCACGGTCCCGAAGGCCCGGCTGTCCACGACCTCGTCGTCCGGATTGTCCCCGAGCACCCACCAGCCGCCCTCACGCAGCTCGATCAGCCGCTTGACGATGAGCAGGTCCTGCTGGAGCGGGTGCCGCAGCACCGCGACGTCGCCCGCCCGCAGCTCGCTCCCGTAGTGCACCAGCAGCTGATCACCGTGGAGCAGCGTCGGCACCATGGAGGTCCCCGTCACCTCCGCGATCCCCAACGGCACCTTCGGCTCCCGCCCCTGATCCGTCATCCGCCACCCACCTCCCGCTACCCGGTCCACACCCACGGTACGTTCCGCCACGGGCCCCGTGGTGGCCCTGGACTTTTGTCCTAAGCCCCCGGGGGCACTCGCGAAAACAGGTCACTCACCGAGTAATGTCCCACCTGAGAAGACGATCACGAGGAAGGACAGCTCAATGCTTTCCCGCCTGTTTGCCCCCAAGGTGAAGGTCAGCGCCCACTGCGACCTGCCCTGCGGCGTGTACGACCCGGCCCAGGCCCGCATCGAGGCCGAGTCGGTCAAGGCAGTCCAGGAGAAGTTCCAGGCCAACGAGGACCCGCACTTCCGTGCGCGTGCCGTGGTCATCAAGGAGCAGCGCGCCGAGCTCGCCAAGCACCACGTCTCGGTGCTCTGGAGCGACTACTTCAAGCCCCCGCACTTCGAGAAGTACCCCCAGCTCCACCAGCTGGTCAACGACACCCTCAAGGCCCTGTCGGCCGCGAAGGCGTCGACGGACCCGAAGACCGGCGAGAAGGCCCTTGAGCTGATCGCCGAGATCGACCGGATCTTCTGGGAGACGAAGAAGGCTTGATCTGGCTGGGCCGTCCGCCCCGCGCTTCCGCGGGCCGCATCGCCTACCCGTCCGCACCCGGCCCGCAGGCCGCCGAAATCGGCGTCCGTGGCGAGCCGGGTGCGGTTTTTTCTTCGGGCCTCAAGTGGGGGTGGCTCCGCACCTCCGACCGCACCCGCAAGGCCATCACCTCGCTCCGCTCCACCCTCGCGGTCTACCGGCGTCGTCGCGTCCCCGGCGCCGCCGATCTGGCCCGCCGCGCCCACGAGGCGCTCGCCTGAGATGCCCAACACCCCGCCTACCGAAGGGAACATCGTGGCCCAGCAGACCAACGACCGCCCCCGAGCCCTCAAGCCCGCGCTCGAGTCGATGACCCTGCTGGTCGCCGCCGTCATCGTCCACGACAAAGCCACCAATCGCGTCGTCCTCCTCCAGCGCAGCCAGAACGCCAAGTTCGCCCAGGGCATGTGGGACCTCCCCGTCGGCAAGAGCGAGCCGGGCGAACCCATCACGGAGACCGCGGTCCGCGAGCTCTACGAGGAGACCGGCCTCACCGTGGAGCCCGAGTCCCTCAAGGTCGCCCACATCATCCACGGCGCTTGGGGCGTCGAGGCCCCCAACGGCTTCCTCACGGTCGTCTTCACCGCTGAGGAATGGACCGGCGAACCCGAAAACCGCGAACCCCGCAAGCACTCCCAGGTTCGCTGGGTCGACGCCGACGCCATCCCCGCGGAGTTCGTGGAGACCACCGCCAGGGCCCTCCACGGCTACCTCGCGGGTGGTCCGGAAGTCTCCCTCGACGGCTGGCAATAGAGCACTCCACATTCGTCCTCGGTTGCCCAGGGTCAGCCGCCCAATGACCGGACCGCGAGCTGGATGCCGCCTTGCACGTGGGCCACGACCTGCTCTCCGCCGACCCGGCCCTCGGCTCGGTCTGCGTGGTCCACCAGCTCGACGCCCTCCGGGACCTGTTGGCTCCGCATCGCGGATACCCACCCGTACGGGATTGCCTGACGCGCTTCCCCGACGTACGGCGGACCAGAATGCTTCTGCTCGCCGACGGTCGTCCTCGGTACCTCCGCGACGGCCGGCCGGTCCTGCCCGCGGTGCCACAGGTCGATGGCCGTCAGGGAGGTCAGAGCGCGAGCTGAGCACCCCGCCTTCCGCCAGCGGTACCCGCAACACCCGGCATCCGCGCGGAGCCGGGTGTTGTCGGTTTTTCGACCCTGGGGCATCCGCTGCGGGCAGGGTGGGAAGTAGCCGTGCTGGTAGGACATCGGTGGTCGCGGGGCGGCCGGGTGGGGGGAGGGGTGTTGGGGGGCCACGGCTTACTCGCGGGTGGGCGGGTCGACGTCGTGCGGGCCGGGGGGCTGTGGCGGGTCACCCGGGACTGGCATCCGGGGCTGCGGCCCTTCCTGCGCAGTTACGCCGGGTACTGGGACTCGGGGCTCTCGCCGTACGAGGTGCGGGTCGTGCCGACCGGGCGGGCCGTCTTGGTCATCAACCTCGGGGAGCCGTTCGCCCAGGTGCGCCGGATCGGGGCGCCCGGCACGGGCAGCGGGCGGATCGGTTCGCTGGTGGTCGGGCTGGAGGACAGCCCCACGCTCTGCGGCCACCACGGCGGGCAGGAGGCGATCCGGCTGGAACTCACCCCGCTGGGCGCGTTCCGGCTGTTCGCCCTGCCCCTGGGCGAGCTCGCCCAGCACGTCGTCGAGCTCCACCACGTCCTGGGCCCCGGCGCCGAACTGCTGGCGGAGCGGCTGGCGGCCACCGTGGACTGGGCCGAGCGGTTCGACCTGCTGGACGCCGCGCTCCTGGACCGCCTCGCCCGGGGCCCCGACCCCGCCCCGGAGGTCGGCCACGCCTACCGGCTGCTCGCCCGTACCGCCGGGACCATCCCGGTCGCCCGGCTCAGCGCCGAAGTCGGCTGGAGCAAGGGGTACTTGATCCGCCGGTTCACCGAGCAGATCGGCCTCACCCCCAAGACGTACGGGCGGGTGTTGCGCTTCGACCGGGCCGTACGGATGCTCGCCCGCGGCACCGCCACCCTCGCCGAGACCTCCGCGCTCTGCGGCTTCTACGACCAGGCGCACCTCAACCGCGAGTTCCGCGCGCTGGCCGGCACCACTCCCGGCCGGATGCTGGCGGCCCGCCGGGTGGAGGGGGCCCTCCCCCTGTGAGCCCGCGCGCCCCGGCTGCGCTGCGCGTACGCCCGTACGGGGCCCGGTCCCGCCCCCGTACGGTCGCGGTAAATTCAAGCCATGGCACCTCTTGAACCTCCGTACACCCGGCTCCTGGTGGAGCGTTTCGAGCCGACCTTCCGCTTCTACGCGGCCGTGCTGCCCGGACTCAGCGGCTGCTCGCTGGCGCGCGGCACCGAGTCGTCCGGCTACGCCAGTTGGGACGACTGCGAGGGGCGCACCACCTTCGCCCTGTTCTCACGGGCCGCGATGGCCGCGGCGGTCGGCGCGGAGAACGTACCGGCGGGGGCGTCCGTGGTCATCCGGGTGGACGGGCCGGGGGCGCTGGACGCCGGTGTCGAGCTGTGCACCTCGGCGGGCGCCACGGTGGTGGCCCCCGCCCAGGACCGGCCGCAGTGGGGCCCGACCATGCGGGCCGCCCATCTCCACGACCCGGACGGCAACTTGGTCGAGCTCCAGACCTATTGACCGCCGAGGCGGGCCGAGCCGGGTCGCCGGGCGGGGCGGGACGGGTCCGCCCGGCCTCGGGTCGCCTCACCACTCCCCGCCGCCACTGCCCCGCAGGGCCACCGGGCGGGGCCCGGCGAGACCACTGACCGGGGTCCGGCCCTGCCTCGGGGCGCCGCCGAGCGGTGACGCCGGCCAGCCCCGCCGCCCCCGAACGGACTCCCTACCCCCCGCCCAACCCCACCCGCACCAGCTGAATCACCTCGTCCTCCGTCAGCCCCAGGCCCCGCGCCTCCTCCGCGAGCTCCCTCACCCGTACCATCAGCCGGGCCCGGGCGGTCGAGGTCGTCGAGTCGACCACGGCCGCGCCGCGGCCCCGGCGCAGTTCGATGAGGCCCTCCTCGCGCAGCCGCTGGTAGCCGCGCAGCACGGTGTGGACGTTGACGCCGAGGGAGCCGGCGAGGACGCGTGCGGCGGGCAGCCGTTCGCCCGGCCGGACCGTTCCCTCGGCGATCGCGCGCCGCACGGACGCGGCGATCTGGTCGCCCAGCGGCACCGGGGACGCCGGATCCACCCGGAACAGCATCAGCCCCGCGCCCCCTCGCGCTCGGCCAGCGTGTTGAGCAGGGCCGCGGCCGTGGCGGAGTCGGAGACCGTCACGGCGAACTCCCGCCCGCCCGAGCGCCGCACCACGATGGCCTCGCCGGAGCGCAGGATCAGCCCGGAGCGCCCGGGCCGCACCCGGTAGCCCCATCCCCCGTACTCCGCGAGGGCCTTGACCTCCCGGCTCACCGCCCGGTCCACGTCGGCCAGCGGTATCCGCACCCGGGGCCACGGCAGCGGGGTCGGGCGGGCGGTCAGACCGTGCCGGTCCACGATGACGTACGGGCAGGAGCAGGCGAGGATCAGCACCCCGCACACCAGGGGCGCGGCGGCCCGGCCCCAGCCGTACACGTACGTCAGCGCGCCGCCCGCCACCAGCAGCGCCAACCCGGCCGCGCAGAGCGCGCGCGAGGGGGCCAGCCGGGCCCAGCCCGCCAGTTCGCCGTCCGCGAGGTCGAGGCGCGCCACCGCGCCGGTCCCCTCGGAGGGCGCGGGCGGCGGCAGGTCGACGCGGCGCAGCAGCAGCGCCCCCGCCCCGGCGGCGAGCGCGGCCACCGCGAGGGCCACGGCCAACTGCCACCACGGCAGCCGCACTCCGCTCCCGTCGGGCGCGTCGAGGTTCGCGAAGAGTGCCGCCGCCATCAGGTATCCGGTCAGGCCCGCGGTCGCGTATCCGGCGTGGACGGTCCAGCGCGCGCCGCGCCGGGTGAAGTCGGCGGTGGCCGCGACGGCCGCCCACACCACCGCGAGCCCGGCGGCCAGGCCGATGTTCACGCCCACGTACGCGCCCCGGCCGCTGTAGCCGTCGGCGGCGCCGTTCCCGTCGAAGTGGGTGGCCAGGCTGTGCGGCAGCCGGTCTCGGAGGGCGAGGAAGAGGCCCAGGTCGACGGCGAGGGCCCCCAGGAACGGCAGTACGGAGAGCGCGATCAGGTGGTACCGGGCACGGTTCGTCGAAACCTTCATTGTTCGCACAGTAGTAGAACAATCGAACGCCGAGGAGGCCAAGTGGGCTTCTCTGACGTACTTCTGACGTGACGCCAAAGAACGTGACACCGCGCACGCCGCAGACGTCGCGCACGCCCGTGACAGGTGTGGCCCTGCCGCCCCGGACGGTTCCCGGCGCGGCAGGGCCACAGGTGGTCAGATGCTGTCGAGTACGGAGTGCTGGAGGCGCGCGCCTTGCGGGAGTTGGCGCCGGATGTCGTTCAGCGCCGAGCCGAAGTCCAGCTCGCCGCGCCCCGTCGCGTACACCGCTCCCCCGAGGTGCAGCGCGAGCCCCAGGTCGGGCTCCGGCGGTTTGAGCGAGATCAGGCAGCTCAGCGTGGCCTGCTGGACCCCGCCGTCGGCGGAGGCGACGGGGAGCGGCATGTCCCATTCGAGGACGAAGTCGCGCAGGGCGCCGCCGTCGAGCGCGAACGAACCCTCCGTCGGTATGCCCGGTACCGGGCCGAGCGAGTCGAACCCCGCTCCGGCGAAGTCGACCCCCCTGATACGGGTGTGCAGCCGCGCCCCGTCAGTGGTGATCGTCAGCGCTTCGGATCCATGGCGGTCTCGGTACCAGCCCGCCCAGGACTGTGGTGTCATGGGCGGGAGATTAGCGGCGCACCCTGCCGTTCGTCACAGGGCGTGACCGAAATGGGAGTTACCGCTTCCTTGCGTAAGTGGTGACGACTGTACCGTTTTCGAAGGTACGGCTGTCCGTCGGCACGAACGAGCGGGGCGAGAACTCGGCCCGGAACAGCGGGATTCCGGCGCCCGCGACGATCGGATAGCTCTTGATCACGAGCTCGTCGATCTCGTCGACGAGCTGGCCCGCGAGGTCGGCCCCGCCGCACAGGTAGATGTCGGCGCCCGCCTCCTTCTTGAGCTCGCGGACGAACGGGACCGGGTCGCCGGAGACGATCTCCACGGCCGGGTCGGGGGACTCGGCGAGGCTGCGCGAGAAGACGATCTGGCGCAGGTGCGCGTACGGGCTGGTGATGCCGTGGCGCAGGCCCGGTTCGTACGAGGCGCGCCCCATCAGCACCGTGTCGTACCGGCCGAGCGGCGCGTCGGCGGCACCCAGGGCCTGACGGGCGGCGGTCGGCAGGGCGTCCGGCATCTCGCGCGCCATGAAGCCCGCGAACTCCTCGCTCACCGGATAGAAGTCGAACGACCCGTCCGGACCGGCGATGAAGCCGTCGATGGTGAGGGCGATGTAATACGAAAGCTTGCGCAAACTGACCTCTTCGGTTCGGGAGTGCGGTCGGTGTGGCTGGCACGGTCGACGCGGTCGGCACGCTCGGATCGCCAACCACTTCACGTAAAGTACTTTGGACGTAGTGGTTGCGCAATCCCTTTGAGAGAGGAACGCGGATGGTGAGGAACCCGGAGCGCAGGACCGCGCTCGTCGACGCGGCGATCGAGGTGCTGGCGCGCGAGGGGGCGCGCGGGATGACCTTCCGCGCCGTGGACACCGAGGCCGGAGTGCCGCCCGGCACCGCGTCCAACTACTTCACCAGCAGGGACGACCTGTTCATCCAGGCCGGGCGGCACATCCACGTCCGGATGGCGCCGGACCCCGACGAGGTGGCCGAGGCGCTGCGGCCCGCGCCCTCGCGGGAGCTCGTCGCCTCACTGATGCACTGGCTGGTGCGGCGCATGGCCAAGGAGCGCGTCGGCTGTCTCGCGCTGCTGGAACTGAAGCTGGAGGCCACCCGCAGACCGGAGTTGCGGGCGACGCTCACCGAGGCCATCCGCGCCGACCTGGACGCCAACATCCGCTTCCATCTGGACGCGGGGCTCCCGGGCGACGCGGACACCGTACGGCTGCTCCACTTCGCCATGACCGGCCTGCTGATCGACTCCCTCACCCTGCCGGACGTACTCGGCCCGGACCAGACCGACCGCCTGGTGGAAATGGTCGTGGACCGGGTGGTGGGATCCTGAGCGGCCACGGGCCCGGCGGGGGCGGGTGAGGGGTCCGCCGGGTGGCCGAGGGGCACTCGGGGCGGCCGGCTTCCGGGGCGGGGCGCCAGACCACCGGCTTGCGGAACGGGCCGCTGGGTGACCGGCTCCCGGGGCGCCGCTAGCCCACCGGCTCGCGCCACATCGGATACATCTGCGGCCCCCCGGGCAGCCGCAGCGGCTCCCCGAGGTGGACGAAGCCCAGCCGCTCGTACAGCCGGGCACTGCGCGTGTTGCTGGCCTCCAGATACGCGGGCAGCCCCGCCCGGTCGCACCGCCGCAGCTCGGCCGCGATCAGCGCGGCCCCGTCCCCCCGGCCCTGGCGCTCCGGCGCGACCGCTATCAGCAGCAGATAGGTGTGCGCGCGGCCGTGCGGATGGATGGAGGCGGTGAACCGGCCGATCTGCTCGACGCGTTCGTTCTCCGGGTCGACGGCCTCCCTCAGCAGCACCGGCCCGTCCTCCTCGTCGTCCCCGGGCCCGGCCGGAACGTCCACCCACAGGGCCGTCGCCGTGCCGTCCCCGGCCAGCTCGACCCGGCCCTCGGCCAGGGAGATCTCCGCGAAGGCGCGCATCAGGCGCGGGTGCGCGGCGCGGCGGTGGGCCGGGTCCGGGAAGACCCAGCTGCTCACCGGGTCGTTCTGGAACACCGTGTCGAGGAGGTCCACCACCGCCTCCAGCGCCCCGGCGTCGTCCGGTGCCACCCGGCGTATGCCCGCTTCCGGTCCCGTATTCGTGTCGACATGCATGTCGGCCGCCCTTGTCACGTTCCGTCGATCCTCAACTGACGGCCACGATCCTAGGGTTGACTCTCCCAGAGTCAGGGAACGAGGGGCCCCGGTGGCAGCCCGGAGCCCCTCGTCCCGCCCCCCTCGGGCTTTCGCCCACGGCCCCCCTCGGGCCGTTTCCCCCTGCGGGTGCGGTCAGCCACGGCCCCCTCGGGCCACCACCCCCGCCGGTACGGTCAGCGCGAGCGCCTGGTCACGAACTCCGCGAGCGCCAGCAGGTCGCCCGCCGCCCCGAGGTCGGGGACCGCCCTGGACAGCTCGCCCACCGCCCGGGCCATCCGGTCGGCCGCGTGGATCTGCGCCCAGTCCCGGCCGCCCGCCCGGTCCACCGCCCCCGCCGCCCGCCGCACCGCGGCGGCCCCCATCGGGCCCCGGTACAGCTCCGCGAGTTCGGCCGAGGCCGGGGTGCCCGAGGTCAGGGCGGCCACCACCGGCAGCGACTTCTTGTGCGAGGCGAGATCGGAGCCGGCCGGTTTGCCGGTCCGGCCGGGGTCGCCCCAGATGCCGATCAGGTCGTCGATGAGCTGGAAGGCGAGCCCCGCCTCCCGCCCGAACGCGTCGAGCGCCGACACCTCCTCGGGCTCCGCCCCCGCGTACAGCGCGCCCAGCGAGCAGGCGCAGCCCAGCAGCGCCCCCGTCTTGGCCATCGCCATGTCCAGGCACTCGTCCAGCGACACCTCCTGCGGGCCGCGCTGCTCGAAGGCGCAGTCGGCCTGCTGTCCGGCGCAGAGCTCGATGACGCAGGAGGCGAGCCGCGCCGAGGCGGCCGGGGCCGCCGGATGGGTGTCCTCGGCGAGCAGCCGCAGCGCCAGGGCGAGCAGGGCGTCGCCGACGATGATGGCGTCGGGCGTCCCGAACACCGTCCAGGCGGTGGGCCGGTGGCGGCGGGTGGCGTCCTCGTCGATCACGTCGTCGTGGAGCAGGGTGAAGTTGTGGACGAGTTCGACGGCGGCGGCGGCCCGCAGCGCGTGCTCGGTCCGGCCGCCGAGCGCCGCGGCGGCGGCGAGCACCAGGGCGGGCCGGATGGCCTTGCCCGCCTGTCCGGCGGCGGGCGTGCCGTCCGCGTGCTCCCAGCCGAAGTGGTACATCGCGACGCGCCGTATCGAGCCGGGCAGCGACTCGACGGTGGCCCGCAGCCACGGGTTCACCGCCAGCCGGGTCCGCTCCAGCAGGTCGACGGCCTCACGTCCCTCGACGGCTTCCCCCATGACCAACTCGACATTCCTCTCGTCGTGTTCGCTGCGCCGCGTCCTGCTTTGCCCTGCCCTGCTCCTGGGCCGTGTTGAGGTGTCGCGCGGAGTGCCGTGCTCCCGGGCCGCGCTGGGATGTCGTACGGAGTTGTCGAATGCCTGGGTCGCGGCCAAGCCATTGCGTGGAGTGCCGTGCTCCCCGGCCGCGCCGGGATGCCGTACGGAGTTTCTCGAACGCCCCTACCAGCCAAGGCTGTTACCCGGGCGCCCGCGCCCCTGCCCGTACGGGCGCGGCTTCCCTGTGGCGCGCGCATCCGGCGGCGCGCCCCGCCGGCTGTGTCGTTGCCGGGCGGGCGGCCCGCCGACCTCCCCGTCGCGGGCCGCCCGTCCGGGGTCTCTCAGCGCCAGCGGCTGACTTCGACGTTTTCGAGGACGCCCAGGGCGTCGGGGACCAGGATCGCCGCGGAGTAGTACGCCGTCACCAGATACGAGATGATCGCCTGCTCGTCGATCCCCATGAACCGCACCGACAGACTCGGCTCGATCTCGTCCGGGATCCCGCTCTGCCGCAGCCCGATCACACCCTGCTCGTCCTCACCCGTACGCATACAGATGATCGACGTCGTCCGCTCCGCACTCAACGGGATCTTCCCGCACGGAAAAATCGGCACCCCCCGCCACGCCGGCAGCCGATGCCCCTCGAAATCCACCGACTCCGGCACCAGACCCCGCTTGTTGCACTCCCGCCCGAACGCCGCGATCGCCTTCGGATGCGCCAGGAACAACTTGCTCCCCCGCCGCCGCGACAACAGCTCATCCATGTCATCAGGACTCGGCACCCCGTCATGCGGCTGCAGCCGCTGACTGTAATCACAGTTCGCCAGCAACCCGAACTCCCGGTTGTTGACCAGCTCGTCCTCCTGCCGCTCCCGCAACGCCTCCACCGTCAGACGCAACTGCTGCTCCGTCTGATTCATCGGCTGGTTGTACAGATCCGCCACCCGGCTGTGAACCTTCAGCACCGTCTGCGCCACCGACAGCTCATACTCACGCGGCGCACCCTCATAATCCACATACGTATGCGGGATCACGCCTCACCCACATGACCCGCCGCCAGATCAATGGCCGCCTCACCGTACTTGTTCGTCCGCTGGTCCGGCACCAGCGCGAACCCCGCCAGATGCTCCCCCAGCCCCGTCGCCCGCTCCGCCAGGTTCAGCACATCCGCCCGCGACAGCACCAGCACCGTCACCGCCGTCGCCGCCCGCGCCGTCGACTCCCACCGCGCCGCCTCCGACACCAGCGCCTGCTCCCCCAGATGCGCCCCGTCCGCCAGCACCCCCAGCACCGCCTCACCCCCATAGGGGCCCGCACCGATCAGCTCCACCCGACCGTGCGCCAGCAGATACACCGCATCCACCGCACCACCCGCCGACGCCAGCACCTCACCCGCCGCGAACTCCCGCTGCACACACCGCGCCGCCAGCTCCCCCAGCACCGCCTCGTCCTCAAACCCCCGCAACGCCGGCAACTCCCCCAGCTCCGCCGGGATCACCGCCACCCGCTCACCCGTCTGCACAAACGTGATCTTCCCGTCCCCCACCGCATAACTCAGACGCCGGTTCACCCGGTACGTACCACCCTGCACCTGCACCCACGGCAGCATCTTCAACAGCCACCGCGACGTGATCTCCTGCATCTGCGGAACCGACTTGGTCGTCGTCGCCAGATTCCGCGCCGCCGCCGTACCAAGACTCTGCTGCGCACGGTTCTCGGGTGATGTCTCGACCGACATGTGATTCCCTCTCGATCTTCCGATCATGAGCTGACCTGCAGCGAGAAGCCTTCCAGCACGGAGGGTGCGCGCACCATCACACGAAGGAGTGGGACTAGAACCGCCCCGGCGGGGCAACTTGCGCCTCCCCGCCGAATCCCCCCTCCGGTTCCGGACTTAAACTTGCACACAAGATGCAAGTTATTTACGGTGCAGTCATGAGGTTGACGAGATTCACGGACCTGGCGCTGCGCGTGCTCATGCGCCTGGCTGTCGCGGACGAGGGCGACCGGGAGGCGCCGCCCACCACCCGCGAGGTGGCCGAGACCATGCGGGTGCCCTACACGCACACCGCGAAGGTCGTCGCCAAGCTCCAGCACCTCGGCCTGGTCGAGGCCCGGCGCGGGCGCGGCGGCGGACTCGCGCTCACCCCGGCGGGCCGCCGCGCCTCGGTCGGCGGGCTGGTCCGCGAACTGGAGGGGCCCGGTGACGTGGTGGAGTGCGAGGGGGCCGTGCCGTGCCCGCTCAACTCCGCGTGCCGGCTGCGCGGCGCACTGCGCAGCGCGCAGGAGGCGTTCTGCGCCTCCCTCGACCCGATCACCGTCGCCGACCTCGTCACCTCACCGACGGGCCCGCTGCTCATCGGCCTGACGGGCGGACGCGGCCGGGCCGGCTGAGGCCAGGGGGGCGCACGCCCGGGCGCCCCCTCCCCCCGACACCACCAGCCCGCTCACCCCACGCCGCTAAATACGACTCTAAAATTCCAATTAAGGAGCCATCTTGCTCTCCGAGAAGTCGGCCGCGACCGTACGCGCCACCCTGCCCGCCGTCGGCGCGGCCATCGGCACCATCACCGAGCGCTTCTACGAGCGGCTGTTCGCGGCCCACCCCGAGCTGCTGCGCGACCTCTTCAACCGGGGCAACCAGGCCGCCGGGCTCCAGCGGCAGGCGCTCGCCGGGTCCATCGCGGCCTTCGCCACGCACCTCGTGGAGCACCCGGACGGGCGGCCCGACGCGATGCTGGGCCGCATCGCCCACAAGCACACCTCGCTGGGCGTCACGGCCGAGCAGTACGAGGTGGTCCACCGGCATCTGTTCGACGCGATCGCCGAGGTGCTCGGCGAGGCCGTGACCCCCGAGGTCGCGGCTGCCTGGGACGAGGTCTACTGGCTGATGGCCAACGCGCTGACCGCCGTCGAGACCCGGCTGTACGCGGCCCACGAGGTGGCCGCCGGGGACGTCTGGCGCGAGTGGACGGTGGTGGGCCGCACGGAGGAGACCGCCGACGCGGCCACCTTCCACCTGCGGCCCTCCGACGGCGCGCCCGCGCCCGGCTTCCGCCCCGGCCAGTACGTCTCCGTCCAAGTCGAACTCCCGGACGGCGCCCGCCAGATACGCCAGTACAGCCTGAGCTCCGCCCCCGGCTCGGCCACCCGCTCGATCACCGTCAAGCGGGTCCGGGGCCGGGCCGGGGCGCCGGACGGCGAGGTCTCCCACCACCTCCACGCGCGCGTGCACGAGGGCGACCGGCTGCACCTCTCGGCCACCTGCGGCGATCTCGTCCTCGACGGCGGCGGGGCGCCCCTGCTGCTCGCCTCGGCGGGGATCGGCTGCACCCCGATGCTGGCGATGCTGGAGCACCTGGCGGACACCGGGCACCGCGCCCCGGTGACCGTGGTGCACGGCGACCGCTCCCCCGCCGAGCACGCCCTGCGCGACGACCACGCGGCCCTGACGGCCAAACTCCCGGACGCCGCCGCCCACTTCTGGTACGAGCGCCCCGAGCCGGGCCACCCCGCCGACCGCACCGGCCGGGTGGACCTGGCCGCGGTGGCGGTGGCGCCGGGCACGCGCGCGTACCTGTGCGGGCCGCTGCCGTTCATGCGGGCGGTCCGGAGCCAGCTGCTGGCCAAGGGGGTCGCGCCCGCCGACATCCACTACGAGGTGTTCGGACCCGACCTCTGGCTCGCACAGGACTGAGGGTAATCGGATGGTTTGTCCGGAAAGGCTCGCACGCCGTCCGAACAGATCGCCCACTCACTGCGGTTCCGGTACAAGCGGTAGACAACATTCCGCTCGTGCCGCACCGGTACCGGCGGCCATCAGGTACCGCAGCCGCCGGTACCGCGAACGAAGGAGCCGGCCATGGCCCCACCCATGTCCGCCGACCAGTTCCTCTCCGCCCTGCGCGCCGAGGGGCTGCGCGTCGTCGAAGTCGGGCAGTGGCGCACCCACAACCGGGCCGGGCACGGCGCCTGGGGCCCGCTCAACGGCGTGATGATCCACCACACCGTCACCGAGGGCGCCGACGCCACCGTACGCATCTGCTACGACGGCTACGACAGCCTGCCCGGCCCGCTCTGCCACGGCGTGATCACCAAGGACGGCACGGTCCACCTGGTCGGCAACGGCCGCGCCAACCACGCGGGCGCGGGCGACGGCGACGTACTGCGCGCGGTGATCGCCGAGAAACGGCTGCCGCCCTGCGACCAGGCGGACACCGACGGCAACGCGCACTTCTACGGCTTCGAGTGCGAGAACCTCGGCGACGGCGAAGACCCCTGGCCACCGGCCCAGCTCGAAGCCATCGAGAAGGCCGCGGCGGCGGTCTGCCGCCACTACGGGTGGACCGAACGCTCGGTGATCGGCCACAAGGAGTGGCAGCCGGGCAAGGTCGACCCCCGCGGCTTCACCATGGACTGGCTGCGCGAGCGGGTGCACGAGCGCCTCAAGTGAGACCGGGCGGCACAATGGACGGGTGATCTCCAGGGCGCTCGACCTCACCACCGCGCTGCGGCCACGCATCCCTTCACCACCGCAACGGGTCGAGGACGAGCGCTTCCTGATCGCGCACGAGCGTGATCTCCAGACCTTGCGGACCGCGAGGGCCTCACGGTCCGCAAGGTCTGGAAAGAGGAGCTGTCCGCCTTCAAGGCGGGGATCAAGCGCGAGGAGTTCGACAATGCCATCTCGGCCGTTCTGGCCGGAGAGGTGCGGCACCTCCTGGTCTGGACACTCGACCGGCTGAGCCGCCGGGGCATGGGCCAGGTCGGCCAGGTCCTCGACCAGTTCGACGAGCGGGGCGCGCGCCTGCTGGCGCACATGGACGGCCTGGACAGCAGCATCCCGCAGCACCGGGGGCTGTTCGCCTGGCTGGCCGAACAAGCTCGGCCGGAGTCCTACAACACCCCGACGCGCACGCGCAGGACCAAGGCCGAGAAGAAGACCACCGGGGCCTGGCCGGGCGGCCAGCCGCCGTACGGCCTACGGGTCCGCAAGGGGAAGTGCTCGACGGAACGCCACCCCCGGGAGTACAGGACATCGCGCCGGATCGCCGACGCACTGCTCGCCGACTCTCCGACGGAGTCCATCGCCGACGCGCTCGACCGGTTCACTGAACGGCCTGCCGCCGACGCCCGATCACTCCGGCGGCCTGCTGTACTGCTCCAGGGTCGCCTTCGCGGTGGAGGTGTCCATCAGACGCAGTTCCCAGGGCCCGCTGTTGACGTCGAACTCCTTGCCGAAGCCGACCCACTTCCCGGCCATGCGCCGACCGGTCGGCTCCACCAGCATCTGCACCGCGCCGTGGTAGCGAGCGCCCTGGTAGTAGCCACCGCCGGCGGTCTCCTC
This sequence comes from Streptomyces sp. cg36, assembly GCF_041080675.1. Classification (NCBI taxonomy): domain Bacteria; kingdom Bacillati; phylum Actinomycetota; class Actinomycetes; order Kitasatosporales; family Streptomycetaceae; genus Streptomyces; species Streptomyces cyclosori. Next base: position 2,736,682 of record NZ_CP163520.1, read on the forward strand.
GGTCCACGTCCCGGTGACCACGTTGCGGTCGACGGTGAGGTCCAGGGCGAGCGGGGAATCCGGGTTGGCGGACGCGCCGGGCAGCGACCGTCCCGTCAGTCGGTTTCCGTGCTGGACCAGCACCACGAAGTGCTTGCCCTCGAAGGTCGCGTCGCGGCCGGACGAGTAGAACTCGTAGCGGGACAGCCATACGCCGTTGTGGCTGTCCACGGCCCGGTGAGGCGCCACCTGGGGGGCTCCGGACGCGAGGGCCACCCCTTCGGTGCCCGGCGCCATGTCGTGCCCTCCCGCGCCGTCCTCACGGACTCGGGCCATGGGCACGTGCGGCGCGAAGCCCAAGACCTCGATCGGCATCCCGGTGACCCTTTGCAGGGCTCGTGCGTAGACCGGCCGGGGGGACCGGCTGATCCCGGACTCCCAGCGCTGCACCAGCCGCTTGCTGGCGTCGTTCGGCTCGCCCAGTTCGTCCCCCGCCCGGCGGATGGCCTTCGCGAGGTCGTCCTGGCTCATCCGCAGGCCGATGCGTACGGCCCGCAGGGCGTCGTTCGGTACGTGCACCACGGTCGTCATGCGATCCAAGCTAGCGCCAACCCGTGGCCAATGACACCGAATTGACGCCCTTGCGATGACGCCGGAACGGCACCTTCTCTGCCGTCGCAAGGGCTCTCGCCGCAGCGGGACGCTCACAGCTCACGAAACCGGACGAAGGGCATCCGATGAGAGCGAGCCGGGGCTCAGACCGTCATGTGGTTACGGGTCTCCCGCGACGGCGGGCGCACCTGGGGCAGCGAGCGCGTCTTCCGGGCCGATGCTCCCCTGGCGCCGCTGATCACCTCCGCGTGGCCACCGTGCCGCTGCGCGCGCTGCACGCCCCGCAGGCGGTAGCGGCGGCGCTGAGCAGCCACAATGGGATGGTGAGCCAGCCCGTAGACCTTGCCACCGCCTTGCAGCCCCGGCCGCCCTCCCCGCTCCAGGAACTCCACGACGAGCGGTTCGAGCGCCGGGGCGTGCGGCTGCTGCTCAAGCGGGACGACTTGATCCACACCACGATGCCGGGCGGCCCCGGTGCGCTGGGACCAGTGGAGCTGTACCCTCCCGGCAACAAGTGGCGCAAGCTCGCCCCGAACCTGGCCGAGGCCGGCGGGCGGCCGGTGCTCACCTTCGGTGGGGCCTACTCCAACCATCTGCGCGCGACCGCCGCCGCGGGCCGGCTGCTCGGCTTCCCCACCATCGGCGTGGTCCGGGGCCAGGAGCTGGCCGGGCGCCCGCTCAACCCCTCGCTCGCCCGGTGCGCGGCCGACGGGATGCGGCTGCACTTCGTGGACCGGGCCACCTACCGGCGCAAGGCCGAGCCGGAGGTGCTGGCCGCGCTGCGCGAGCTCTTCGGGGACGAGCCGTACGTGGTGCCCGAGGGCGGCAGCAACTCCGCGGCCGTACGCGGCTGCACGGAGCTCGGCCGCGAGCTGCGCGGGGCCGCCGACGTGGCCGCGGTGGCGTGCGGGACCGGCGGGACGCTGGCGGGCCTCGCGGCGGGCCTGGGCGACGGCGGCCGGGCCGTCGGGTTCCCGGTGCTGCGTGGCGGCTTCCTCGACGAGGAGATACGCCGGTCGCAGCGCGAGGCGTTCGGCGCGGTGACCCCCAACTGGTCCCTGGACGACCGTTTCCACTGCGGCGGCTACGCCCGCACCACCCCCGCCCTCGAAGCCTTCGCCACCGACTTCGAGACCCGCCACGGCCTGGCGGTCGAACGGCTCTATGTCGCCAAAATGCTGCTCGGCCTACTGACACTGACGGAAGAGGGCGCCTTCCCCCCGACCACAACCCTGGCAGCAATCATCACCGGCACCCCGTGAAGGGGCGCGGGGAACGGCGCGAGAAGCGACCACGCCCCGCAGCCGAAGTCCGGCCCATGAGGGGCGCGGGGAACCGCGCGAGCAACCCACCACCGGCCCGCAGACAAACGCGGGTATTCAGGGGCGCGGGGAACCGCGCGACCAGCCCGCCACCGGCCCGCGGACAAGGACCGGGCCCAAGAGCGACCCACCACCGGCCCGCAGCCGAACCGCACGCCCGTCCTACTCCTCGCTCTCCCGATACGCCGCCGCCTCCTCAAGATCCAGCCGCCGCAGCAGCGTCCGCAGCATCTCGTCATCGATGCGCCGAGCATCCCGCAGCCGTACGAACACCTCCCGCTCCGCGCCGATCATCTCCCGCGAGAGCCTGCGGTACGTCGTGTCGGCCGACTCGCCGGTCACCGCGTTCACCCCGCCCAGCCGCTCCCACACGGAGTTGCGGCGCCGCTCCAGGACCGTGCGGAGCCGGTCGGCGAGCGGCGGGGGCAGCGCGTTGGCCTCGTCGGCGAGCAGCTCGTCCAGGCGCCGCTCGGCGGCCAGCGACGCCTCGCTCTGGGCCTGCGCCTCGGCCAGCGTCTCGGCCCGCGCGTCCCGGCCCGGCAGCTTCAGCGCCCGGATCAGCGGCGGCAGGGTCAGCCCCTGCACCACCAGGGTGGCGATGACCGTGGTGAAGGTGAGGAAGAGCACCAGGTTGCGGGCCGGGAAGGCCCGGCCGTCGTGGAGGGTCAGCGGGATCGAGAAGGCGATGGCGAGCGAGACCACCCCGCGCATCCCGGCCCAGCCCACGATCACCGGCGCCGTCCAGTCGGTGCCCGGCTCGCGGGCGCGGATGCGCGCGGAGAGCGCGCGCGGCAGGTACGTGGCCGGGAACACCCAGAGGAACCGGACCACCACGACGGCCACGAAGACCCCGGTCGCGTACAGCAGGGCCTGCCCGGCGTCGTACTCGCCCAGGTCCTCCAGGACCACCGGCAGCTGCAGTCCGATCAGCGCGAACACCGACGATTCCAGGACGAACGCGACCATCTTCCAGACCGCCTCCTCCTGGAGCCGCGTCGCGAAGTCCACCTGCCAGGCCCGGTGGCCGAGGTAGAGCGCCACGACCACCACCGCGAGCACCCCGGACGCCCCGACCTCCTCCGCCGCCGCGTACGCGACGAACGGGATCAGCAGCGACAGCGTGTTCTGCAGCAGCGGCTCGCCCAGGTGGGTGCGGAGCCAGTGGATCGGCACCATCAGGACGAGCCCGACACCGATCCCGCCGACCGAGGCCAGCGCGAACTCCCGCAGCCCGCCCGCCCAGGTCGCCCCCTCCCCCACGGCCGCCGCCAGCGCCACCTTGTACGCGGTGATCGCGGTGGCGTCGTTCACCAGCGACTCGCCCTGGAGGATCGTGGTGATCCGGCCGGGCAGGCCGAGGCGGCGGGCGATGGCGGTGGCCGCGACCGCGTCCGGCGGGGCGACCACCGCGCCGAGCACCAGCGCGGCCGTGAGCGGCAGGTCGGGCACGAGCAGATAGGCGAGCCAGCCCACGGCCAGGGTCGCGAACAGCACGTAACCGACCGAGAGCAGCGCGACGGGCCGCAGATTGGCTCGCAGATCGAGGTACGAGCTGTCGACGGCCGCCGTGTACAGCAGGGGCGGCAGCAGCAGCGGCAGCACGATGTGCGGGTCGAGCGCGTAGTCGGGCACGCCCGGCACATAGGCCGCCACCAGCCCGGCCGCCACCAGCAGCAGCGGGGCGGGCACGGGGGTGCGGCGGGCGGCGCCGGCCACCGCCGCGCTCCCCGCCACCAGTGCCACCAGCGGCAACGCGTCCATCCAGTCACCTCACACCCGGTCCGTCGTAACCTGGCAATCATGAGCGAGTGCCCGCACGTTGCCGAACTGCCGCGCCCCGAGCCGGTCCCGCTGACCACGACCTGCGAGGAGTGCCTGGCGGCCGGCACGCACCACGTGCAGCTGCGGCTCTGCCTGGTCTGCGGCTATGTGGGCTGCTGCGACTCGTCACCGAGGAAACACGCGAGCGCCCACCACCGGGAGACCGGCCACCCGGTGATGCGCACGCTGGAGGCGGGCGAGGACTGGCGCTGGTGCTTTGTGGACAACGTACTGGTGTGACCCCGGAGGTCAGGAGGGTCCCGACGGTTCGACGGCCCGCGGCCTGGGTACGTCAACCCGGCGCCGGTTCACCGCAATTGGGCACCGCACACCTCTAGCCACTGTCCGTGCTCATATGCTTACCATGAGTGACACCTGCCGGGAGGGGTCCCGGCGACACGGCACCATGGATCGCGATAGCGTCGCCCTTCCGAGCACCACGTCGCGTGGACGGCGCACGATCACGCATTACGTACCGCATGGCCCCGGAGGCGTCCCCTCCACCGGGGCCCGAGAGAGCTTGTGCACCTTGGAGGTGAGGGTGTCCCAGATCGCAGGCGAGCCCGGGAATCAGGACTTCGTGGAAGTCCGGCTGCCGGCCGCGGGTGCCTACCTGTCGGTGCTGCGTACGGCCACGGCCGGTCTAGCGGCACGTTTGGACTTCACCCTCGACGAGATCGAGGACCTGCGCATCGCGGTCGACGAGGCGTGCGCGATCCTGCTCCAGCAGGCCGTGCCCGGCTCCGTACTGAGCTGTGTGTTCCGGCTCGTGGACGACTCGCTGGAGGTCACCGTCTCGGCCCCGACCACGGACGGCCGGGCCCCCGAGCGCGACACCTTCGCCTGGACGGTGCTCTCCGCGCTCGCCGGCAAGGTCGACTCCTCGGTGGCCGACGACCGCACGGTCTCCATCAGCCTGTACAAACAGCGCGGCGCGGGACCCGGACCGGCGTGAGCGGGGACGGTCCGGTGCGCGACGAGCGGCGCATCCCCGAGGCGCACCCGGAGGTGCCGCGCTCCGTCGGCATTCCGGAGCAGCAGGCCCGGCCGCACCCGGTGGACGGACTTGACGGCCTTGAGGCCGTGGCGGAGCAGACGCGGCAGGCAGAGCGGGCGGCCCACATGAGCGAGCACACCGAGCACACGCAGCACCAGCACGATCCGCAGGACCGCAGCGGGGCGCGGGCGATGTTCATCGAGCTGCGCAAGCTCGCGGACGGCTCGCCGGAGAAGGCCGAGCTGCGCAACCGGCTGGTCCGGATGCACCTGCCGCTGGTCGAGCACCTGGCCCGGCGCTTCCGCAACCGCGGCGAGCCGCTGGACGACCTGACGCAGGTGGCGACCATCGGCCTGATCAAGTCGGTGGACCGGTTCGACCCGGAGCGCGGCGTCGAGTTCTCGACGTACGCGACCCCGACGGTCGTCGGCGAGATCAAGCGGCACTTCCGGGACAAGGGCTGGGCGGTCCGGGTGCCGCGCCGCCTCCAGGAGCTGCGCCTCGCCCTGACCACGGCCACCGCCGAGCTCTCCCAGCAGCACGGCCGCTCGCCCACGGTGCACGAGCTGGCGGAGCGCCTGGGCATCTCCGAGGAGGAGGTCCTGGAGGGCCTGGAGTCGGCCAACGCGTACTCCACGCTCTCGCTGGACGTGCCGGACACGGACGACGAGTCGCCCGCGGTCGCGGACACGCTGGGCGCGGAGGACGAGGCGCTGGAGGGCGTCGAGTACCGGGAGTCGCTCAAGCCGCTCCTGGAGGACCTGCCGCCGCGCGAGAAGCGCATCCTGCTGCTGCGCTTCTTCGGGAACATGACCCAGTCGCAGATCGCGCAGGAGGTCGGCATCTCGCAGATGCACGTCTCCCGGCTGCTGGCCAGGACCCTGGCCCAGCTGCGGGAGAAGCTGCTGGTGGAGGAGTAGGCCCGGCCCGCGCCGGGGTGCCGGACCGCGCGTCCGGCCGTGGAGGACCCGCGTCCCGGACGAGGTGCGGCGGGCGGGGCCCAGGGCCGGCCGGGCGGATCCGGTCGCGGTCCGAAGCGCCCGCGCCGGGCGCCCCGGGCAAGGCGCCCAGGGCAAGGCCCGCCGGGCGGGTCCTAGCGCTCGCCCGCCCCGCGCACGCCGAGCGCCTCCGCCGTGGCCGGGTTGACCAGCATCACGAGACCGGTCACCGCCAGCGCGGCCACGGCGATCCCCACCGGGATGGCCGGGCCGTTCGAGGTCAGCAGCATGTAGGCGACCGGCAGGGCCAGGATCTGGGTCATCAGCGCCGGGCCCCGGCTCCAGCGGCGGCGCAGCAGCAGTCCGCGCGCGGCGATCAGCGGCATGAGGCCCAGGACCATCAGCGTCACCCCGCCGGTCTCGGCCTGCCGGGGCTGGTCGGGCTTGCCCAGCAGGCCCATCACGAGCATGTAGAGGCCGCCGGCGACCAGGGCGAGGCCCTCGACGGCGGCGATCGCGGCGGCGGCGGTGAGGCGGCCGGGGCGCGGCCCCTCGGGGGCGCCGGTGCCGGGCTCGCGGTCAGGGTGCTGGTCAGTACTCACCCCAGCAGGGTAGCCGCCGCCCCCGGGCCCGCCCCGGGCCCCCGGCGGCCCCGCACCCCCTGGCGGAACGTTTCCTTCCGCTCTTGCCGGGGGCCGGAGGGGAGGGGCTGCACTGTGCCCGGTACCGCCCGGTAGGTACTCTGGCGACCATGCGTGCACTTCTCGTGGTCAACCCGGCGGCTACCACCACCAGTGCCCGCACCCGTGATGTCCTCATCCACGCGCTGGCCAGCGAGATGAAGCTGGAGGCCGTGACGACGGAGTACCGGGGGCACGCCCGCGACCTCGGGCGGCGGGCCGCGGAGAGCAACGACATCGACCTGGTCGTGGCGCTCGGCGGCGACGGCACGGTCAACGAGGTCGTCAACGGACTGCTGCACGACGGACCCGATCCGGAGAACCTGCCGAGTTTCGCGGTGGTCCCCGGCGGCTCCACGAATGTCTTCGCCCGCGCGGTCGGACTGCCCAATGAGCCCGTCGAGGCCACCGGCATACTGCTGGACGCCCTGCGCGAAGGGCGCGGCCGTACGGTGAGCCTGGGCCTCGCGGCGGGCACGCCGGGCACCGAGGACGAAGGCGTCCCGGCCCGCTGGTTCACTTTCTGCGCCGGATTCGGATTCGACGCGGGCGTCATCGGCCGGGTCGAACAGCAGCGGGAAAAGGGCAGGCGTTCGACGCACGCGCTGTATCTGCGCCAGGTGGCCCGCCAGTTCCTCGGCGAGGAGCACCGCAGACACGGGGTGATCAGCCTGGAGCGGCCCGGCCAGGACCCGGTCGAGGACCTGGTGATGTCGATAGTCTGCAACACCTCCCCCTGGACCTACCTGGGCAATCGCCCGGTGTACGCGGCTCCGGAGGCGTCCTTCGAGACCGCCCTCGACGTGCTGGCGCTCAGCCGCCTCTCGACCACGGCGGCGGCCCGTTACGCGACCCAGCTGCTGACGTCGACGCCCGAGAAGGGGCCGCGCGGCAAGCACGCGGTGTCACTGCACGACCTCACCGACTTCACCTTGCATTCAAAGGCCCCGCTCCCCTTCCAGATGGACGGCGACCACCTGGGTCTGCGTACGAGCGTGACGTTCACAGGCGTACGCCGTGCACTGCGTGTGATTGTGTGAGTGGAAGGGCCGAAAGTCCTTTAACTCGAACGTTTGGGCTGGGCCCCACCCCATAGAAGTACGACTGTGACCCAGTCGACACCGAGGAATCAAAAAAAACTTTCCGGAAGGGGTTGTATCCGCCGCCGAGGTTTGCGAATCTCTACATGGCGATCGGGACGGCCCGCAACACCGGCCTCCGTGAGAGCCAGAACCCCTCCTCAAGCTCAGGACCACAACCAGTCCATCTGGAAGTCGGCCCTTCCCTTACGGGGGGATTCGTGAAAGCGTTCACATTCACAAGCAACCCGCACGTAATACCAAGAGAGGTAGCAGCCATGGACTGGCGTCACAACGCCGTTTGTCGTGAGGAAGACCCCGAGCTGTTCTTCCCCATCGGCAACACCGGTCCTGCGCTGCTGCAGATCGAGGAAGCCAAGGCCGTCTGCCGCCGCTGCCCCGTCATGGAGCAGTGCCTGCAGTGGGCGCTCGAGTCCGGCCAGGACTCGGGTGTCTGGGGTGGCCTCAGCGAGGACGAGCGCCGTGCGATGAAGCGCCGCGCCGCCCGCAACCGGGCGCGCAACGCGACCGCCTGATTCCCCCCTCTGCCTAGGCCCGCGCGGCGCGTACAGCGAGTACGCACTCACCGCCCCCCGAGCCGCAGCGCGCAGCAGTAACCCACAGCATTCGAGCCCCGGACCGTTCCTCGGTCCGGGGCTCGCTGCTGTGCACGGCGTTTCCGGGAGCGTACGGGCAAAGAACGTTTCCGGCCGCGTACGGGCAAACGTTTCCGGCCGGACGACCGGATCCGGCCGACGCGGCCGGGCCGGGGCTACTTCTCGGCCCGGACCGGGACGTCCAGCACCACCTGGGTGCCGCCGTCCGGCGCGGCCACCATGTCGAAGGCGCCGCCCAGCTCGCCCTCGACCAGCGTCCGGACGATCTGGAGGCCGAGGTTCCCGGCGGTCTTGGGGTCGAAGCCCGCGGGCAGCCCGCGTCCGTCGTCGCGCACCGTGATCAGCAGCCGGGCTTCCCCGCGGGAGCCGCCCCGGACCGCCGAGACCTCCACCGCGCCCTGCTCCCCCGGTGCGAAGGCGTGTTCCAGCGCGTTCTGCAGGATCTCGGTCAGGACCATCGAGAGCGGGGTGGCGACCTCGGCGTCGAGGATGCCGAACCGGCCGGTGCGGCGGCAGGTCACCTTGCCCGGGGAGATCTCCGCCACCATCGCCAGCACCCGGTCGGCGATCTCGTCGAACTCGACGCGCTCGTCCAGGTTCTGGGACAGCGTCTCGTGCACGATGGCGATCGAGCCGACCCGCCGGACCGCCTCGTTGAGCGCCTCGCGCCCCTGCTCGGAGTCGATCCGCCGGGCCTGGAGGCGCAGCAGGGCCGCCACCGTCTGGAGGTTGTTCTTCACCCGGTGGTGGATCTCCCGGATGGTGGCGTCCTTGGTGATCAACTCGCGCTCGCGGCGGCGCAGTTCGGTCACGTCCCGCAGCAGCACCAGCGAACCGATGCGGGTGCCCTTGGGCTTGAGCGGGATGGCGCGCAGCTGGATGACCCCGCCGCTGCCCTCGACCTCGGTCTCGCGCGGGGCGTATCCGCTGGCCAGCTTGACGATGGCCTCGTCCACCGGCCCCCGGGAGGGCGCGAGTTGGGCGGTGAGCTCGCCCAGGTGCTGGCCCACCAGGTCGGAGGCGAGGCCGAGCCGGTGGTACGCGGAGAGGGCGTTGGGCGAGGCGTACTGGACGATGCCGTCCGCGTCGAGGCGCAGCAGCCCGTCCCCCGCGCGCGGCGAGGCGTCCATGTCGACCTGCTGCCCCGGGAACGGGAACGTTCCGGCGGCGATCATCTGCGCCAGGTCGGAGGCGGACTGGAGATAGGTGAGCTCCAGGCGCGAGGGGGTGCGCACGGTGAGCAGATTGGTGTTGCGGGCGATGACCCCGAGGACGCGGCCCTCCCTGCGCACGGGAATGGACTCCACCCGCACCGGCACCTCCTCGCGCCACTCCGGGTCGCCCTCGCGCACGATCCGGCCCTCGTCGAGCGCGGCGTCGAGCAGCGGGCGCCGGCCGCGCGGGACGAGGTGGCCGACCATGTCGTCCTGGTAGGAGGTGGGCCCGGTGTTGGGCCGCATCTGGGCCACCGAGACGTACCGGGTGCCGTCGAGGGTGGGAACCCACAGCACCAGGTCGGCGAAGGAGAGGTCGGAGAGCAGCTGCCACTCCGAGACCAGCAGATGGAGCCACTCCAGGTCGGATTCACTGAGAGCGGTGTGCTGACGTACGAGGTCGTTCATGGAGGGCACGTCAGGAGGGTAACCCGCGCGGGCTACGGCGCCGGGTCGGGACCCTCGGCCCGTCCGGCACCGCAGCCCGGAACAACCGGCCGACGGGTGTGCGGTGCCCCTCGGCCTTACGGGAGGTTTCCGGCGCTGTCAGGGCAGAGAGCGCCGGATACCTCGGTCCGGCCTCCTGTGCGGGGAGGCCGGAGGCCCTGTGCGGCCATTGTGGACTAGACCATTCGTCGCTGTCCATCCATATGCCGGCCCGGATCCGGGCCGACGCAAGCCCGCACCCCGGGCGGGACCGAGCCTGCCACGAGGGCGGCGGGAAGCCTAGAGCCCGTCCGGCGATTCGCGTCGCCGGGCAGACGCGAAGGGGACGACCGGTCCTAGAGCCCGTCCGGCGATTCGCGTCGTCGGACGGACGCGAAGGAGTCGACGGCCCTAGAGCCCGTCCGGCGATTCGCGCCGAACGGGGGCGGCGGGCCAGGCGCGCATCGCGGTCTCGGCCGCGATCGCCAGCTCCTCCTCGGCCGCGCCGTCCCTGGCCTGCAAGGACATGCCCTGGAACACCGCGGCGCTGAACCGGGCCAGGGCGCGGGCGTCGGTCGTGGCGGGCAGCTCCCCGGCGGCCACGTCGGCGGCGATCCGGCGCTCGAACTCCGCGAGGTTGGCCTCGCGCTGCTCGCGCAGCGCCCGTTCGACCTCCTGGGTGGCGCAGTTGACGGCGGCGGTGACGACCAGGCAGCCGGGCGGGCGGCCCGGGCGGACGAACTCCGCGGCGGCCTCCCGCAGGATCCGCCCGATCGCCGCGCGCGCGGTCCCCTCCTCGGCGAGCGCCCGGACCATGTACGCGCCGTGCGTCTGCCCGTACCCCCGGACGACCTCGTCGAACAGGGACTTCTTGTCGCCGAAGGCCGCGTACATGCTGGGCGCGCCGATGCCCATGGCGCGGGTCAGATCGGCGACGGAGGTCGCCTCGTAGCCGTGCTCCCAGAAGGCCAGGGTGGCCTGTTCGAGGGCGCGCGCCCGGTCGAAGGAGCGGGGCCGGCCGCGCTGTCCGGTGGTCATGGACGAATTCTATAGCGAGCGCTAAAGAATGTGCTACGGTCCATTTCTGTAGTGACCGATATAGAAATATCGAACGGGAACGGGGAGGACACGCCATGGGCGCACTCACGGGCAGGACGGCGCTGGTCACCGGGGCCAGCCGGGGCATCGGCCGGGCCGTCGCGGAGCGGCTGGGCCGGGACGGGGCACGGGTCGCCGTCCACTACGGCAGCAACGGGGCGGCGGCGCGGGAGACCGTCGCCGCGATCGAGGCGGCGGGCGGCTCGGCCTTCGCCCTCGGCCGCGAACTCGGCGTCCCCGGCGACGCCGAGGCCCTGTGGGCCGCCTTCGACCGGCAGGCCGACGGGGTCGACATCCTGGTCAACAACGCGGGCATCGGCACGGCGAAGGCGTTCGGGGACATCGCGGAGGAGGAGTACGACCGGCTCTTCGCCGTGAACGCCAGGGCCCCGTTCTTCCTGACCCGCCTCGGCCTGGAGCGGATGCGCGACGGCGGCCGGATCGTCAACGTCTCCTCCGGCGTCTCGCGCTCCGCGCTCCTGCCGGACCTGATGGCGTACGCGATGACCAAGGCCGCGCTCGACGTGTTCACCCGCGACCTGTCCCGCGTCGTGGGAAGCCGCGGCATCACCGTCAACTCGGTGGCGCCCGGCATCGTCGACACCGATGTGAACGCGGAGTGGCTGCGCGCGAGCGAGGAGGCGTGGCAGGGCGCGGCGGCCATGTCGGCACTGGGCCGCGTCGGCACCCCGGCGGACATAGCGGACGTGATCGCGTTCCTGGCCTCGCACGAGGGGCGCTGGGTGACGGGGCAGTGGGTGGACGCGACGGGCGGGTCGCTGCCGTAGGGGGTTGGGGGTGGCCCTGGTGCCGCGCCTGTGCCGGGGCCCGGTCCATCCTCGGCCGGCGCCCGCTGCCGCCGGGGGCGCGGTCACCCCTCGGCCGCGGGGGCCTCGGCGGCGACCCCCACGTGGGGGCCCGGTCCGTCCTCGGCCGGGGCCCGGCAGAAGGCCCCCGGCAGGGCCCGGCAACCCCGGCCAGAGGCGCAACCGGACGTCCGGCGGCGGCCCCTCAGCGGCGCCCGGTCACACTCGGCCGGGGCCCGACCGGGGCACGACAGAAGGTCGCCGGTGGGGGCCGGTCACCCTCCGCCGGGGCCCGGCAGAAGGCCGTCCGTGACGCCCGGTCGCCCTCCGCCGGGGCGCCGCCGGGTCAGGTCCTCAGTGGGTCTCCGTCACCTTGGCCAGGGCCCGTGGTGCGTCCGGGTCCTGGCCGCGGGCGATCGTCACCTCGTACGCCAGGAGTTGCAGCGGCAGGATCTCCAGTACCGGCTGGAGCTCCTCCGGTACGCCCTCCGTCGGCAGCACGAACCCCGCCGACGCCGCATCCACCTGGGCCTTCGGGCCGACCACGAACAGGTCCGCGCCCCGGCCGCGCAGCCGGTCGAGGACCGGCTGGAGGGCCTGGCCGCCCCGGCCGTCGGTGACCACCGCGATCACCGGCGAGATGTTGTCGACCATGGCCAGCGGGCCGTGCAGCAGGTCGGCGCCCGAGTACGAGAGGGCGGGGATGTAGCTGGTCTCCATCAGCTTCAGCGCGGCCTCCTTGGCCGTGGGGTAGCCGTACCCCCGCGAGGTGATGACCATGCGCTCGGCGAACCGGTACCGGGAGGCCAGGCGGCGCACCTCGTCCTGGCGGGCCAGCACCTGGTCGGCCAGGTCCGGCAGGGCGGCCGCGGCCGAGCCGTCGCCGCCGCGCAGGCCCTCGACCAGCAGGTAGAGGCTGAGCAGGGAGGCCGTGTACGTCTTGGTCGCGGGCAGCGCCTTCTCCGGCCCGGCCAGGATGTCGACATGGTGCTCGGAGACGGCCGCCAGCGGGGAGTCGGCGTTGTTGGTGACGGCCAGGGTGATCGCGCCCGCCGCGCGCGCCGCCCGGGTGGAGTCCACCAGGTCGGGCGAGCCGCCGGACTGGCTGACGGTGATCACCAGGACGTCGCTGAGGTCGGGGCGGGCGCCGTACGCCGTAGTGGTGGACATCGAGGTCAGCCCGCAGGGCATGCCGAGCTGGATCTCCAGCAGGTACTTGGCGTACAGCGCGGCGTTGTCGGAGGTGCCGCGCGCGGTCAGCAGGACGAACCGGGGCTTGGCCGCGGCGATCGCGGCGGCGGTCTCACGGATGCGGGGCGCGCCCTCGGCCAGGATCCGCCGCAGCACGGCGGGCTGCTCCGCCATCTCGCCGCGCATGATCCGGCCGGGCTGCTCGCTCTGCGTCATCGACATCGGGGACGACATGCGCGGTGCCTCCAAATGGCGGTCGCTGTACGCGTTGCCGAAACCCCTCCAGTCGACCATGGGAAAAGGCCCGGCCGCCAGCGGGAGGGCCGCCCATTCTGCTAGATTGGTCTATACCACCCTGGTTAGTTCTACGTCTCCAGATCGGCAGGCCCACGTGGAAGTTGTCATCGTCCCGGACGCCAAGGCGGGCGGCGAGCTCATCGCGGAATCCATCGCGGCACTGTGGCGCCGCAAGCCGGACGCGCTGCTCGGCGTGGCCACCGGCTCGACCCCGCTGCCCATCTACGACGCGCTGACCGCCAAGGTCGCCGCCGGGGACGTCGACGTCTCGCGGGCCCGGGTCTGCCAGCTCGACGAGTACGTCGGGCTGCCGACCGGGCACCCCGAGTCCTACCGCGCGACCGTGATCCGCCAGGTCGTCGAACCGCTCGGGCTCGGCGCGGGATCCTTCATCGGGCCGGACGGTTCGGCGGCGGACGTCCAGGCGGCGTGCGAGGCGTACGACCGGGAGCTGGCGGCGGCCGGGGGCGTCGACCTCCAGATCCTCGGGATCGGCACCGACGGGCACATCGGCTTCAACGAGCCGTGCTCCTCGCTGGCGTCCCGGACCCGGATCAAGACGCTGACGGAGCAGACGCGGGTGGACAACGCGCGCTTCTTCGACGACGACATCGAGCAGGTGCCGCACCACGTCATCACCCAGGGCATCGGCACGATCCTGGAGGCCCGGCACCTCGTGCTGCTCGCGACGGGCGAGGGGAAGGCGGAGGCGGTGGCCGCGACGGTGGAGGGGCCCGTCGCCTCCGTCGTGCCCGCGTCCGCGCTGCAGCTGCATCCGCACGCGACGGTCGTCGTGGACGAGGCGGCGGCGTCGAAGCTGAAGCTGGCGCACTACTTCCGGCACACGTACGCGAACAAGCCGGAGTGGCAGGGCCTGTAGGAGCCCCCACCCCGCCCCTTCCCTAAACCCTCCGGGGGTTGGGGGGGAGGGCGGGAGGGGTTGTCTCCGGGGGCTTCGCCCCCGAATCCCGGCGGGGCCTGCGGCCCCTGCACCTCGCTCGGGGCTGCGCACCCTTGGGAGGGCGGGGAAGGCCGGAGAGCGTTCCCGGGGCTCCGCCCCCGAACCCCGGCGGGGCCTGCGGCCCCCGCGCCCCGCTTGGGGCTACGCACCCTCGGGAAGGCGGGAGAGCGTTCCCCGGGAGCTCCGCCCCCGAACCCCGGCGGGGCCTGCGGCCCCCGCACCCCGCGACGGGCTGCGCACCCTCGGGAGTGAGGGGAAGGCCGGAGAGCGTTCCCCGGGGCTTCGCCCCCGAACCCCTCGCGGGGCCTGCGGCCCTCGCACCCCGCCAGGCGTTGCGCATCCCTTGGGGGAAGGGTTTTCCCGGGGGCCGGGACCTCGCGGGGCCTGCGGCCCCCGCACCCCGCTCGGGGCTGCGCCCCTGGACCCCCGTTCGGCCCCGCGGCCGTGCACCCCGCCAAGGGCGCCGCCCCACAGCGTGAACGACGAACGCCGGACCGGCTGCTGACAGCCGGTCCGGCGTTCCTTCGTTTCGTCCCCCACCTCGAAGCGGGGTGCGGGGGCCACAGGCCCCGCCGGGGGTCCCAGGGGCGCAGCCCCCGGAAGGACCCGGAGAGCCCGCTTTCCTCCCCCAACCCTCCCTGCGGGGTGCGGGGGCCGCGGGCCCCGCCGGGGTCCCGGGGGCGCAGCCCCCGGACGTAAGCCGGGACGCGCTCTCCTTCCCCGACCCCCGAGCGGGGTGCAGGGGCCGCAGGCCCCGCCGGGGGGCCGGGGGCGGGGCCCCCGGGAAACCCTTCCCCCTTTCCCCCCTCCCCCCAACCCCCGGAGGGTTTAGGGAAGGGGCGGGGAGGGGCTCACCCCTTGGTCAGGGCTTCCGCCGCCGCCCTGCCGCACACCCTCGCCGCGCCGTGCGTCGCGATGTGGACCGCCCCCCTCGGCGGCGCCTGCGGCACGCCCATCTCGATCACGACCGTGTCGGGCCGCGCCGACAGCAGGGTGTGCAGGGCCGCCGACATCCACGGATGGCGGTGCTCGTCGCGGACGACCGCGACGATGCGGCGGGGGCCCGCCGCCGCGAGGACCCCGGCCGGATCGTCGTCCGGCCCGTACGTCCCCGTCTCCGTCCCCGGCAGCAGCGCGCCCAGCTCCGCCGCCACCCCCCACGGCGTCTCGTCCCCGACGGCGATGTTGGCGACCGGGGTGAACGAGGCCACATAGGGCGCGGCGGCCAGCGGCGCCGCGTCCCCCGTCACCTTCAGCGCGCGCCGCGCCGCGACCAGGCCGACGTCGGCGCCGGGCGCGGTCCCCTCCTGCACTTCCGCGCCCGGCTCCGCCGCGTCCCCCCTGGCCCGCCGCGTCCAGGACGCGAGTGCGCGCACCCGCGCCGCCGCGTCGGCGAGGCGCGATTCGGGCAGCTCACCGGCCCGTACCGCCGCGACCAGCGCGTCGCGCAGCCGCAGCACGGTGTCCTCGTCCGCCAGGCCGCCGCCGACGCACAGGGCGTCCGCTCCGGCCGCGATCGCGAGGACCGAGCCCCGCTCGATCCCGTACGTCGAGGCGATGGCCTGCATCTCCACGGCGTCGGTGACGATCAGCCCGTCGTAGCCGAGTTCCTCCCGCAGGAGTCCGGTCAGGACGCGGGGGCTCAGCGTGGCCGGGCAGGTCGGGTCGAGCGCGGGTAGCAGGATATGCGCACTCATGACCGACTTGGAACCCGCGGCGATCGCGGCGCGGAAGGGCACCAGCTCACGGGCGTGCAGGGTGTCGAGGTCCACGTCGATGCGGGGCATCGCGTGGTGCGAGTCGACGGCGGTGTCCCCGTGGCCGGGGAAGTGCTTGGTGCAGGCGGCGACGCCGGCGGACTGCATGCCGTCGATGTAGGCGGCGGTGTGCCGCGCCACCAGGTACGGGTCGGCGCCGAAGGACCGTACGCCGATGACCGGGTTGCCGGGGTTGGAGTTGACGTCCGCCGACGGCGCCCAGTTCAGGTCGACGCCGCAGGCCGCGAGGCGGCGGCCGAGTTCGTGCGCGACCGCCCGGGTCAGCTCGGTGTCGTCGACGAAGCCGAGCGCGAGGTTGCCGGGGAAGGACGAGCCGGTACGGACTTCGAGGCGGGTGACGTCGCCGCCCTCCTCGTCGATGGCGACCAGGACGTCGTCCCGCTCGGCCCGCAACTGGGCGGTCAGGGCGGCCAGTTGCGGGGCCGAGTCGATGTTGCGGCCGAACAGGCCGACCGAGGTCAGGCCCTCCCCGATCCGGCGCAGCAGCCAGTCGGGGGCGGTGGTGCCGACGAAGCCGGGCTGCAGGACGGTCAGGGCGTCACGCGTGAGCGTGTCGGTGCTGCGTGCGATCGTCGTCATGTGGCGGCGTTATCCCTTCACTGCGCCGGCCGTCAGACCCGCGGCCATCTTGCGCTGGACGAGGAGGAAGAGGGCCACGATGGGGACGGCCATCATGGTGGAGCCGGCCATCATGGGGGCGAACTCGGTGCCGTGCTGGGTGGTGAAGTTGGAGAGCCACACGGTGGCCGTCTGGTGGTTCTGGCTCATCAGCATCAGGGCGTAGAGGTACTCGTTCCACGCCTGGATGAAGCCGTAGACCGAGGTCGCCACCATGCCCGGGGCCAGCAGCGGGAAGACCACGCGGATGAAGGCGCCGGTGCGGCTGCAGCCGTCGACCATCGCCGCCTCCTCCAGCTCCTTGGGCACGTTGACGATGAAACCGCGCAGCGTCCAGACCGTGAAGGGGAGGATGAAGGTCAGATAGGTGAGGATCAGACCCGAGAGCTTGTCGTACTGGCCCAGGTCGTTGAGGAGCAGGAAGACCGGGATGATCATCGCGACCAGCGGGACCATCTGGACCGCCAGGATGCCGATGATCACGATCTTGCGGCCCCGGAAGGCGAACCGCGAGATGGCGAGCGCGGCCAGCAGGCCGACAGCGATGCCGATCAGCACGACGACGACCGAGACGATCAGCGAGCGGCCGATCGAGCCCCAGAAGTCGCCGATGTCCAGCGCCCGGCGGAAGTTGTCCAGGGTGAAGGTCCGCGGGAAGAAGTGCGGGTTCGGGTCGATCGCGTCCTTGGACGGCTTGAGGGCCGTGTTGAGCATCCAGTAGACCGGGAAGCCCGCGGTGGCGAAGACCAGCAGTCCGAGCAGGTTCCAGCCGAGCTTGGACTTCTTCTTGCGGGGGCGCGCGAGCGCGTTGGAGGCAGCCATCGGTTACTCCACCTCTCCGATCTTCAGCATCTGGCGCATGTAGACGGCGATCACACCGAGCAGCAGGAGCACGGTGAGCAGCGCGATCGCGGAGCCCTGCGAGTAGTCGTTGACCACGAACGCCTTGTCGTACGAGTACGTGGTGAGGAGCTGGAACTCGGGCTCGGGGTGGTTGCTGCGCATCACGAAGACCTGCGGGAAGACGCCCATGTCCCAGATGACCGAGAGGGTCGCCAGCATCACGATGATCGGCTTGAGGATCGGCAGCGTGACGTGCCGGAAGACGCCCCAGGAGCCGGCGCCGTCGAGCCGCGCGGCCTCTTCGAGCTCCTTGGGGACCTGGGTGAGGCCCGCGCTCAGGGTGATGACGACGAACGGCACCGCGCCCCAGACGACCAGCAGCATGATGACGGTGAGGCCCTGGGTGCCGCTGGCGAACCAGTTGTGGCCGATCATGTCGACCCCGGGCAACTGGCTGAGCAGCCAGTTCAGTACGCCGAAGTCGGTGTCGAACATCCACTTGAAGATGGTGATGGCGACGACGATGGGCATGCCCCAGCTCGCCACCAGGGCGATGTTGACCAGGGTCTTGACCCAGCCGGAGACCCGCTGGAGCAGCAGGGCTATCAGCATGCCGAGCACCATGGTCAGCACGACCGCGGTGAAGGCGAACACCACGGTGCGGACGACGACGGTCCAGAACTCGTTGTCGCTCAGGACCTTGGTGAAGTTGTCGAAGCCGACCGACTCCGGGTCCTTGAAGCCCCACAGCTGCGGCTGGCCGAACTTCTGGAAGGACAGGGTGACCAGGCGCACCAGCGGATAGCCCAGGACGAGGGCGAGCACCAGGATGCAGGGGGCCAGCAGTGCCCACGGCACCGCCGCCTGCCCCCGCGAGCGCTTTCTGCCCGGCTTGCCCGGCTCCGCGGGGCCCGTGCCCGGTTGTGGTTCGCGCCGCGCCGGCGGCACCTTGGCGGTGGTTGTCTCTGCGGCACTCATCGCGCGCTCCTAGCGGTCCCTCTCCGGTACTGGCCGGGCGAGGGCCCCGTCGCTGTTCCGACGGGGCCCTCGCCCACAGGTCACTTGGTGTTGATGACCTTGTCGATCGCGGTGTCCGCGTCCTTGGCGGCCTGCTCGACCGACTTCTTGCCGGTGCCGATGGCCTGGAGCATGTCCTGGAGGACCTTGGCCTTCTCGACCTGGCCCCAGCCCGGCGCCATGGGCACGAACCAGCTGGACTCGGCCGCGGTGGCCGCGACGGCGGTCTTCGGGTCCGACTTCAGCGGCGCGAGGTCCGTCTTGTTGTTGGGCAGGTTCTGCTTGGCGATCAGGCCCTTCTGGCCCTGGGTGCCGGTGAAGGCGTTGATCCACTCGCCGGCCAGCGCCGACGCCTTGGACTTGACCGGGATGGCGAGGTCCGAGCCGCCGAGGAAGACGGGCATGGCCTTGCCGGACGGGCCGGGCATCACGAAGGACTCGAGCTTGTCGGCGAGCTTGCCGACCTTGTCGTTCTCGGGGAGCGCGGCGCTGCCGCCCTCCCAGGCGGCGCTGAAGATCAGCGCGGACTTGCCCTGGCCGTAGACGATCGGGCGGTCGGCCTCGTCCTTCGTCTTGTCGCCGTGCATGTACTTGTCGAGGATGTTCTTGTACTCGGTCAGGCCCTTGAGGGACTCCGGCGAGGACAGGTTCGCCTTGAACTTGCCGCCGTCCTCCTTGGCGATGGAGCCGCCGGCGTCGTACACGTACGACATGGCCGCGTACCAGTCACGGCTCGGCTGGTACCAGGCGCTGAACTTGTCGCCCTTCTTCGCCTGGATCTTGTCCAGGTCGCCGGTGAGCTCGGCGTACGTCTTCGGCACGGCGGTGACGCCGGCGTCGGCGGCGATGTCCTTGCGCCAGGTCGCCGTGCGGCCACCCGCGTAGTAGGGGACGCCGTAGGTCTTGCCGTCGTAGGTGACCGACGCCTTGAGACCGTCGAGCCAGGCGGAGGAGTTGTCGAACTTCGACGGGTCGATCTCGGCGAACGCGCCCTTGACCGAGTAGGCGAGCATCTCGGTGTTGCCCATCTCGACCACGTCGGGGGCCTTGTCGGTGGCGAGCACCGCGTCGAGCTTGGCGTTCTTGTCCGGCCAGCCGTAGTACTCGTGGTTGATCTTCAGGCCGGGGTGCTTGGCGATGATCGCGTCGTCGGCGGCCTTGACCAGGTCCGGCCAGTTCTTCTGCGCGTCCACGGTGAGCCAGACGGTCAGCTGCTTGGCGTCCGCGCCGCCCTTGCCGTCGTCCTTCTTGTCGTCCGACCCGCCACACGCCGCGACGCCGACCATGATGCCCGCGACGCCGATCGCCGCGATGAGCTTGCGCTTCACGCCATCCTCCTCAAGGGATGCTGCAACCCCCCGCCCACCGCGAAGACATACGACGTGTACTGCCTGTGGGGCTGGGACCTGGTCTTTAATGGTTTAGACCAGTACCGGGAGCTTGGCCTAGACCTTTAGGGGTGTCAAGGGTGTATAAGAAGGGCTGTCGCGTCCGTTATCGGACCGACACCTAGAGGAGAGAGACGACCCGTGACCGGTACGTGCCACCATGTGAGCCGCGACAGACGGAGGAGCCGGTGACGGCAGCAGCGCAGCACTCGGGAAGGCGGGCCATGGGCACCGACGGGAGCGGCACGGAGACGGAGGCGGGGGCCGGCGCCCGCACCGCACGCGTGCCCAAGTACTACCGCCTCAAGCGGCATCTGCTGGACATGACGGAGACCCTGCCGCCCGGCACCCCGGTGCCGCCCGAGCGCACCCTGGCCGCCGAGTTCGACACCTCCCGCACCACCGTGCGCCAGGCCCTCCAGGAGCTGGTGGTCGAGGGCCGCCTGGAGCGCATCCAGGGCAAGGGCACCTTCGTCGCCAAGCCCAAGGTCTCCCAGGCGCTCCAACTGACCTCCTACACCGAGGACATGCGCGCCCAGGGTCTGGAGCCCACCTCCCAGCTGCTGGACATCGGCTACGTCACCGCCGACGACACCCTGGCCGGGCTGCTCGACATCGCGGCCGGCGGCCGGGTGCTGCGCATCGAGCGGCTGCGGCTGGCGAGCGGCGAGCCGATGGCGATCGAGACGACCCATCTGTCGGCCAAGCGCTTCCCCGCGCTGCGCCGCTCGCTCGTCAAGTACACCTCTCTCTACACCGCCCTGAACGAGGTGTACGGGGTGCGGCTCGCCGAGGCCGAGGAGACCATCGAGACGTCCCTGGCCACCCCCCGCGAGGCCGGGCTGCTCGGCACGGACGTGGGCCTGCCGATGCTGATGCTCTCCCGCCACTCGCTGGACGGCGACGGCGAACCGGTGGAGTGGGTGCGCTCGGTCTACCGGGGCGACCGCTACAAGTTCGTGGCCCGGCTCAAGCGGCCGACGGACTGATCGGCCCGCTCGGAAGAACGGACCGATCGGGCCGATCGGGCCGAACCGACCGGACGGCCCCGGCCGACGCCCCGGACGACGCGCCGGGCGACGTCCGGTATCCGGTACAGGGGTTCCGTGACGGGTCCCCGTCCCCTAGATTTCGTGCGCATTACAACAGGTGAGCACAGTGAGGGGACGCAGCCACCATGCCGGACACAACGCAAGTGCGGAGAGCGGTGATCACGCCGGTGCGCGTGGTCATCGCGATCTGTCTGATCGCGCCCTTCGTGGCGATGCTCTGGGTCGGTTCGTACGCGAAGGCCGACCCGGCCCTCGCCGGGATCCCGTTCTTCTACTGGTACCAGATGCTGTGGGTGGTCATCTCGACCGCGCTCACCATGCTCGCGTACAAGCTGTGGCAGCGCGACCAGCAGGGCCGCAAGGCGGGTGAGGGCAAGTGACTCTCGCAGCTGGCGACGGTGTCAACGGCGTCGCGCTCGGCGTCTTCATCTTCTTCTTCCTGGCCGTCACGGTCATCGGCTTCCTGGCCGCCCGCTGGCGCCGGGCCGAGAACGAGCACAGCCTGGACGAGTGGGGCCTGGGCGGGCGCTCGTTCGGCACCTGGGTCACCTGGTTCCTGCTCGGCGGCGACCTCTACACGGCGTACACCTTCGTCGCGGTCCCGGCGGCGGTGTACGCGGCGGGTGCGGCCGGGTTCTTCGCGGTGCCCTACACCATCCTCGTCTATCCGCTGATCTTCACCTTCCTGCCCCGCCTGTGGTCGGTCTCGCACAAGCACGGCTATGTGACGACCTCGGACTTCGTGCGCGGCCGGTTCGGCTCCAAGAGCCTGTCGCTGGCGGTCGCGGTCACCGGCATCCTGGCCACCATGCCGTACATCGCGCTCCAACTGGTCGGCATCCAGGCGGTGCTGGACGTGATGGGCATCGGCGGCTCCGGCAACTGGTTCGTCAAGGACCTGCCGCTGCTGATCGCCTTCGCGGTGCTCGCCGCGTACACCTACTCCTCGGGGCTGCGCGCCCCCGCACTGATCGCGTTCGTGAAGGACACGCTGATCTACATCGTCATCCTGGTGGCGATCATCTACATCCCGATCAAGCTCGGCGGCTTCCACGACATCTTCGCCGCGGCCCGCCACAAGTTCGAGACGCCCAACGCGGCCGGGAAGCCCACGGGCGCGCTGGTGCCCGGTGAAGCGGGCCAGTGGACGTACGCCACGCTCGCCCTCGGCTCGGCGCTGGCGCTCTTCATGTACCCGCACTCGATCACGGCGACCCTCTCCTCCCGCAGCCGCAACGTCATCCGCCGCAACACCACGATCCTGCCCCTGTACTCCCTGATGCTGGGGCTGCTCGCGCTGCTCGGCTTCATGGCGATCGCGGCCGGGGTCAAGGTCAAGAACGGCCAGCTGGCGATCCCGCAGCTGTTCGAGGACATGTTCCCGGACTGGTTCGCGGGCGTGGCCTTCGCGGCGATCGGCATCGGCGCGCTCGTCCCGGCGGCGATCATGTCGATCGCAGCCGCGAACCTGTTCACCCGCAACATCTACAAGGACTTCATCAAGCCGGACGCCACGCCGAAGCAGGAGGCCCAGGTCTCCAAGTTCGTCTCGCTCCTGGTGAAGGTGGGCGCCCTGGTCTTCGTCCTGACCATGGACAAGACGGTCGCGATCAACTTCCAGCTGCTCGGCGGCATCTGGATCCTGCAGACCTTCCCGGCGCTGGTCGGCGGTCTGTTCACCCGCTGGTTCCACCGCTGGGCGCTGCTCGCGGGCTGGGCGGCCGGCATGCTCTACGGCACGCTCGCCGCGTACGGGGTGGCCTCCCCCACCCAGAAGCACTTCGGCGGCAGCTCCAAGGAGATCCCGGGCATCGGTGAGATCGGCTACATCGGCCTCACCGCGTTCGTCCTGAACGTCGCCGTCACCGTCGTCCTCACGGTCGCCCTGCGGGCCCTGAAGGCCCCCGACGGCGTCGACGAGACCTCCCCGGAGGACTACACGGCGGACGCCGGCGAGCCCGGCGTACAGACCGAGCTGCCCCCGGCGACGGCGGGCTCCGCGCACTGAGCCGACCCTTCACCGAACGCACACGGGCCGCCGGGAATCCCGGCGGCCCGTTGTCGCGTTCCGGGAAGGCGAGTTGACGCTCTGCCACGCGATGATTTCACCGCGACACAACATGTGGGGGTGGAGTCGGAACCCGGCACAAGATGTATGCTCGTCATCGCTGTCGACGCAGGGGAATCCGGTGCAAATCCGGAACTGTCCCGCAACGGTGTACTGGTGTGCATACGCGCACTTTGTTCAGTCCGAGGTCCTGCCGACAGCGCACCCTGGGCCATCCGGTCCGGGTGCCCAGACGTCCGGGCCTCGCGGAATGGGCAGGTGGACGCGACGTACCCCCGATGGGGTGTGTTCGTGTGCCCGCACCCTCCCCCAAGGCCCCGTGCCGAGCGAGGAGTGCCCCCACGTGACCATCGCCCCTGCGGATCCCGCTTCAGCGATCGCCGACGAGCAGGCGGACGCCCCCGGGACCGCCCTGCTGCGGACCCTGACCGACCTCACCGCCGATCTGCCGGACACCGACCCCGGCCGTGTCGCCGCCGCCGCGCTGCGCGGCCGGAACGCGCGCTCGGACGAGGCGGAGCTGCGTGGGCTGGCCACCGAGGCCGCCGCCGGCCTCATCTCCGAGGACCCGGCGTACTCCCGTCTGGCCGCCCGGCTGCTGACGATCACGATCGCCGAGGAGGCCGCGACCCAGGGTTCGGTCTCCTTCGCCCGGTCCGTCGCCGTCGGCCACACCGAGGGCCTGATCGCCGACCGCACCGCCGACTTCGTCGCGCTGCACGCGGCCCGGCTGGACGCCTTGGTCGACGCCTCCCTCGCCGACGGCGCCGACGACCGCTTCGGCTACTTCGGCCTGCGCACCCTCTACTCCCGCTACCTGCTGCGCCACCCGATCACCCGCAAGGTCATCGAGACCCCGCAGCACTTCATGCTCCGGGTCGCGGCGGGCCTGGCCGAGGACGACTCGGCGCGCGCGCTCGACGAGGTCGCCTCGCTGTACGGGCTGATGAGCCGGCTGGACTACCTGCCGTCCTCCCCCACGCTCTTCAACTCCGGCACCCGCCACCCGCAGATGTCCAGCTGCTACCTGCTGGATTCCCCGCAGGACGAACTGGACTCGATCTACGACCGCTACCACCAGGTGGCGCGGCTCTCCAAGCACGCGGGCGGCATCGGCCTCTCCTACTCCCGCATCCGCTCGCGCGGCTCCCTCATCCGGGGCACCAACGGGCACTCCAACGGCATCGTGCCGTTCCTGAAGACGCTGGACGCCTCCGTGGCGGCGGTCAACCAGGGCGGTCGGCGCAAGGGCGCGGCGGCGGTCTACCTGGAGACCTGGCACTCCGACATCGAGGAGTTCCTGGAGCTGCGGGACAACACGGGCGAGGACGCCCGGCGCACCCACAACCTGAACCTGGCGCACTGGATCCCGGACGAGTTCATGCGCCGGGTGGACGCGGACGGCACCTGGTCGCTGTTCTCCCCCGCCGACGTGCCCGAGCTGGTCGACCTGTGGGGCGACGAGTTCGACGCCGCCTACCGCAGGGCCGAGGCGGCCGGTCTGGCCCAGAAGACCATGCCGGCGCGGGACCTGTACGGCCGGATGATGCGCACCCTGGCGCAGACCGGCAACGGCTGGATGACCTTCAAGGACGCCTCCAACCGGACCGCCAACCAGACGGCGGAGCCGGGCCACACGGTCCACTCCTCCAACCTGTGCACCGAGATCCTGGAGGTCACCGACGACGGCGAGACGGCCGTCTGCAACCTCGGCTCGGTCAACCTCGGCTCCTTCGTGCTGGCCTCCGGCGAGATCGACTGGAAGCGGCTGGACGAGACCGTCCGCACCGCCGTGACCTTCCTCGACCGGGTCGTCGACATCAACTTCTACCCGACCGAGCAGGCCGGCCGCTCCAACGCCAAGTGGCGTCCGGTGGGCCTGGGCGCGATGGGTCTGCAGGACGTCTTCTTCAAGCTGCGCCTGCCCTTCGACTCCCCCGAGGCGAAGGCGCTCTCCACCCGGCTGGCCGAGCGCATCATGCTCACCGCGTACGAGGCGTCCTGCGACCTCGCCGAGCGGTCGGGCCCGCTGCCCGCGTGGGACAAGACCCGCACCGCGCGCGGCGTGCTCCACCCCGACCACTACGACGTCGAGCTGAACTGGCCGGAGCGCTGGGCGGCGCTGCGCGAGCGGATCGCCACGACCGGCATGCGCAACTCGCTGCTGCTCGCGATCGCCCCGACCGCGACCATCGCCTCCATCGCCGGTGTCTACGAGTGCATCGAGCCGCAGGTCTCCAACCTCTTCAAGCGCGAGACGCTGTCGGGTGAGTTCCTCCAGGTCAACGGCTACCTGGTGGACGACCTGAAGAAGCTCGGCGTGTGGGACGCGCAGTCCCGCGAGGCGCTGCGCGACGCCAGCGGCTCGGTCCAGGACTTCAACTGGATCCCGGCCGACGTGCGCGCGCTGTACCGCACCGCGTGGGAGATCCCGCAGCGCGGTCTGATCGACATGGCGGCGGCCCGGACCCCGTTCCTGGACCAGTCGCAGTCGCTGAACCTGTTCCTGGAGACGCCCACCATCGGCAAGCTGTCGTCGATGTACGCGTACGCCTGGAAGCAGGGGCTGAAGACCACGTACTACCTGCGCTCGCGCCCGGCCACCCGGATCGCCCGCGCCGCCCAGGCCGCGGCCCCCATCCCGGTCCAGCAGGCCGCCCCCGACGCCGACGCGATCGCCTGCTCCCTTGAGAACCCCGAGTCCTGCGAGGCATGCCAGTAATGAGCTCCACCGAGAACAAGTCCGCCTCTGACAAGAACCTGCTCGACCCGGGCTTCGAACTGACCCTGCGTCCGATGCGCTACCCGGACTTCTACGAGCGCTACCGCGACGCGATCAAGAACACCTGGACCGTGGAGGAGGTCGACCTCCACTCGGACGTCGCCGACCTCGCCAAGCTGTCCCCGGGCGAGCAGCACATGATCGGCCGGCTGGTGGCGTTCTTCGCCACCGGCGACTCGATCGTGGCCAACAACCTCGTCCTGACGCTGTACAAGCACATCAACTCCCCCGAGGCGCGGCTGTACCTGAGCCGTCAGCTCTTCGAGGAGGCCGTGCACGTCCAGTTCTATCTGACGCTGCTCGACACCTACCTCCCCGACCCGGAGGACCGCGCGGCGGCGTTCGACGCGGTGGAGAACATCCCCTCCATCCGTGAGAAGGCGCAGTTCTGCTTCAAGTGGATGGACTCGGTCGAGAAGATCGACCAGCTGGAGACGCAGGCCGACCGCCGCCGCTTCCTGCTGAACCTGATCTGCTTCGCCGCGTGCATCGAGGGCCTGTTCTTCTACGGCGCCTTCGCGTACGTGTACTGGTTCCGCTCGCGCGGTCTGCTGCACGGCCTGGCCACCGGCACCAACTGGGTGTTCCGGGACGAGACGATGCACATGAACTTCGCCTTCGAGGTCGTGGACACCGTCCGCAAGGAGGAGCCGGAGCTCTTCGACGACCTGCTCCAGCAGCAGGTCACCGACATGATCAAGGAAGCGGTGGAGGCCGAGCTGCAGTTCGGCCGCGACCTGTGCGGCGACGGTCTGCCGGGCATGAACACCGAGTCGATGCGCGAGTACCTCCAGTGCGTCGCCGACCAGCGTCTGACGCGCCTCGGCTTCGCCCCGGTGTACGGCTCGGCGAACCCGTTCTCCTTCATGGAGCTCCAGGGCGTCCAGGAGCTGACGAACTTCTTCGAGCGCCGCCCGTCCGCCTACCAGGTGGCGGTCGAGGGCTCGGTGGGCTTCGACGAGGAGTTCTGATCCTTCGGACGAGCTGTGAAAGGGGCCCGCACCCCGAAGGTGCGGGCCCCTTTCGCGTCCTGCGGGCGACCGGGAATCAGTCGTTCGGGACGACCTCGTAGCGCGGGGTGTTCTCCGCCATCTGGCGCAGCGCGTCCTTGCGGTCGCGCTTGGAGAGGCGGTCGATGTACAGGTAGCCGTACAGGTGGTCCGTCTCGTGCTGGAGGCAGCGGGCGAAGTAGCCGGTGCCGCGGACCCGGATCGGGTTGCCCTCGGCGTCCTGGCCGCTGACCACCGCGTAGTCCGGGCGGGCGAGCTCGGCGTAGGCGGTCGGGACCGAGAGGCAGCCCTCGTTGGACTCGTCGAGCACGCGGCGGTCGGCCGGCAGCTCCTCCAGGACCGGGTTGCAGACGACGCCGACGTGGCGCACGCCCTCGTCGTCCATGCAGTCGTAGACGAAGACCTTCAGGTCCACGCCGATCTGGTTGGCGGCCAGGCCCACGCCCTCGGCGGTGCGCTGGCTGGCGAACATGTCGTCGACCAGGGCGGCGAGCTTGTCGTCGAACTCGGTGACGTCCTTGCACTCCTTGTGCAGCACCGGGTTGCCGACGACCGTGATCGGCCGGGACGTGCCCCGCTCGCGGTACGCCTGCTCGCGCTCCTCGCAGTCCTCCGTGTCGACGACGAACCCGTCGTTCTCGACCTGCTGGTCCGTCTCCTGCTGCGACATCTTGGCCGTAAGCCTTCCTGAAAGCCGGTTCCGATCCCGTACAGCCTATGGCCTGTCCGGGCGGTGCGCGTTCAGCAGACCTCTTCGAGGTCGCGCCACTCGCGGCTGTCCGGGCTGTCCGCGACCCAGCCGTCCAGCAGCCCGCGCACCAGCCCCGGCGGCGCAGCGATCCCGCACTCGCGCTCGGGCACCCACAGCTCGCCGGCCGTGCGGTGGCCCAGCGGGCCGGGGTGGCCCGGCTCGCTGTGGTCGTGCGGGTCCAGGTGCTCGCCGTCGCCCTCGTCGCTGGGCATCCGCGACTCCGAGCAGGCCCGGCAGAGCAGCCGCACCGACGACGACCAGTCCTCGGCGGCGAAGCCCGCGTCGGCCGCGAGCCGCTCCAGCGCGTCCCGGTCCGCCTCGGTGGCGGCCTCCAGGAGCACCACCCAGGTGGGCACCGGCGAGGGCGCCCACAGCTCGATCTCGTCGAAGACGGGGAAGGAGGGCCCGGCCGCGACCGTGCGCTCGCCGTGCGGCACCCCGTCGTGCAGGACCACCTCGCCCCAGCGCCGCCCGGAGGACGGCAGCGGGATCGACAGCACCTCGATCCGCGCCGGGTCCAGCCTGCGGCCCCACACCACCTCGGCCTCGCCCTCGGGCGAGAGCCGCACGGCCGCGCTGCCCAGCTCCATCCCCAGCGGCTCGCCGGTGCCGGTGGCGCTCTCCTGGTAGCCGCGGACCTTCAGGCCGTACGCCTGCCAGGCGCGGCGGGCCAGCGGCCAGTCCTGGAGCGCGGTGGCCGCGATGCCCACGTTCCACCAGTCGGGGGCCCCGGTCTCCTTGTCGAGCAGCGCCACGGCCCGCAGTCCCGCGGCCCGCGCCTGCTCCCAGTCGTGCCGGAACTTGTGCAGCAGCGCCAGGTTGAACCAGGACTCGGAGAGCCACGGTTCCAGGTCCGCGGCGCGCGTCAGCAGCGCGCCGGCGTCCTCGTACCTGCCGTCGCCGATCAGCGTGAACGCACGGTCCGTGGCCTGCCGCCACGAGGCGGAGGGCCGGTGCCGTCCCTTGCCGAAGATCCTCACGATTCCCGCCTGCCCAGACCGGCCTGCCTCCGAGCCGGTCTTACGGTCTCCCAGTGTTTCTGGGTTCTTTCGCATCCAACCATGCCCGGCCGGAAGGCCGCTCATTACTCCTGGGTTACCCAGGTGACACCGGGGTCAGACTGCCGCGGCCCAGGACGCGTGCCAGCGATTCGACGACCTCGGGCTGATAGTCCCTCCCGGTGCCGAGCCGCAGCTGCTCCAGGGCGCTCAGCGAGCCCCCCGGTCCGCCCGGGGAGGCCGCCAGGTCGTCGTAGGCGTTGACCGCGCGCACGATCCGGGCGGGCAGCGGCTGCTCGCGGTACGGGTCGGCCTGGCGCTCCACGATCACCGCGACCTCGGCGGGCACCCCGGTCTGGCGGACCACGGCCCCGCCCAGCAGCGCTATCCGGCGCTGTTCGGCCTCGGGGAGCGCCGCCGTCGCCCCGGCGGGCACCGGGTCGACCAGCGAGAGCTGCCCGATGTCGTGCATCAGGGCCGCGTACTCCAGAACGGTCAGCTCCGGCCCGCTCAGCCCCAGCTCGCGCCCGACGGCCCGGCTCAGCTCGGCCACCCGGCGGGCGTGGCCCGGCTGGGTGTACCCCGCGATCTCGGTGGCGCGGGCCAGGGAGGCGATGGTCTGCCGGTAGGTGGTGCGCACCCCCGCGTACCGCCGGAACGCCAGCTGGGTCAGGAGCAGCGGCACGCAGAACACCGGCAGCGCCCACAGCCCGGCCACCGCGACCGCCAGCGCGATCACGGCGCCGGTGGCGCAGACGGCGGAGCCCACCCCGAGCAGCGCCCGCAGCTGCTCGCGCAGGAGCGGGCCGTACGGGTAGGAGGTGCGGGCCCGCACCAGGGCGGCGGCGACCACCGCGTCGCACAGCGCGGTCAGCACCAGGACGAGCAGCAGGAACAGCGCGTAGGACGGCCCGTGTCCGGCCCACAGCGCCAGTGCGCCGGAGTTGTAGAGCGGCTGGAAGCAGGCGGCGGCGAAGGCCACGGTCAGCACCCGCCGGGCCATCTGCTCGGGGCTCGGCCCCCGGCCCCGCGCCACGTGCGGGACCGCTCCGACCAGGGCGGCGGCGAACACCACGGCGACGGCCTGGAGGACGCCGTGGTGGGTGGCGCGCCCGCCGTTCTGGCCGAGCAGGGCGTAGGCGAGGGCGCCGGCCGAGCCGAGCGGCGCCGACTCGCGGGCCGCCCCCTCGTCCTCGCGGCCGTCCCGCCCGTCCCAGCGGGCCAGTTCGCCGACGGCGACCAGCGCGCCGAAGGCGAGGGCGCCGCCGGGCTCCACCACGCCGTACCAGAGGGTGCGGCCCAGGGCCCAGACGGTGAGCGCGGCGGCGGCCCCGTACACCCCGGCGACGGGGTACGGCAGCGGGGGCGCCTGGGGGCGGCTCATCCGCGCCCGGCCGGGGCGGCGTCGCACGGCGAGACGTTTCCGCGCCCGGCGTGCGACGGGAGCGCGCCGCGGTCCGGCTCGTCCGCCGTCACCGCCGGATGCCAGCCGTGCCGGTCGAGCGCCCGCACCAGGGCGCCCACCATCTGGGGGTCGAACTGCCGCCCCGCGCACCGCCGCAGCTCCTCGACGGCCGCCCCGACGGGCCGGGCGCGGCTGTAGGAGCGGGTGGACGTCATCGCGTCGAACGCGTCGGCGACGGCGACGACCCGGGCGAACTCGGGGATCTGGGGACCGCGGAGCCCGTACGGATAGCCGCTGCCGTCGAGGCGTTCGTGGTGGTGCAGGATCGCGGCGCGCGCCTCGCCGAGGAAGCCGATGCCGCGCACCATCTCGTGCCCGTACTCGGGGTGCAGCTCGATCACCGCGCGCTCCTGCGGGGTGAGCGGCCCGTCCTTGCGCAGCAGCCGCGTCGGCACGCCGAGCTTGCCCACGTCGTGCAGGATCCCGGCGAACCGCAGCACCTCCAACCGGTCCTCGGCCATGCCGAGTTCGCGGGCGATCAGGACGGAGGCGAGGCCGACGCGCTCGCTGTGGCCGCGGGTGTAGGTGTCCTTGATGTCGACGGCCTGCACCAGGGCCCGGATGGTGGCCTGGTGGGCGGCGTGCTCGCGGTGGTACTGGGCGAAGACCCAGCACGAGACGTACATCGGCAGCAGCACCAGCAGGGCGGCGGGCGGGCCGTAGGGGCTGCGCCACAGGACGGCCATCATCAGCCCGGCGAGCCCGTGCACCCCGTAGGGGGCGAGCGAGCGCGGCAGCAGTCCGCGCCAGGCGGTGCGGGCGGGCAGCCGCTCGGCGGTCCACAGGATCAGCCCGTCGAGCGCGGTCAGCACCAGGCAGAAGACCAGCGCCGCCGCCGCGGCGGGCAGCAGCGCGTACGGGAAGTCGGGCGCGGGGGCGGCCGGGGTGCCGCCGAGGGCGGTGCGCCCGCCCAGCAGCAGATGCGTCCAGGCCGCCGCGGAGCCGGCCAGCGCGAGCCGGGCGGCCCGCCAGATCCGGCGCGGGGTCTCGGGGGCCTCGGCGACCGGCGCGAGCAGCGCGCCCGGGACGGCGGCCAGCGCGGCGGCGCCGGGCGGCAGCAGGAACGCGGCGGCGAGCAGCACCGGGAAGAACGATCCGGAGGGCACCGCGACGGTGGCGCGGCCCGCCAGGAACGGGCAGCGCGCGGGCCATTCGCAGAGCGCGTACAGGGCCGCGAGCAGCCCCAGTGCGCCCCAGGGGACCGCGGTGCGCGCCAAGGGCAGCACGACCGCCCCGGCGGCCACCACGGCGCCCAGCAGAACCCCGCGCGCCCCCCGGTTCAGGGTCCGCCGCTGCGGTCCGTCCATGGCGCGCCTCCCTCCGTTCCCCGGATCGGGAGGATAGGCCCGCGCGGCGCGGCGAGTAGGCGCATTGTCGGATTGAACCGTTTAGGTCCCGTCCGATTAGCACCTTCGAGTGACAGAGAAGGGCCGCGACCCCTGGGTCGCGGCCCTCAGCTCCGTTCCGTCGCGGGGGTCAGCCCTCGGCGACGATGTCCTGGTCCGGCACGGCCTGGCCGGAGCGGATCAGATCGATCCGGCCCATGACCTTGGACCGCAGGTCGGCGGGTACGTCGTCCGATCCGCAGCAGCGCTTGACCAGCTTCTTCACGGCCTGCTCCAGGCCGTACTTCTCCAGGCAGGGCGAGCACTCCTCGAAGTGCACCTCGAACTTGTCGCAGTCGCTGTCGGGCATCTCGTGGTCGAGGAACTCGTAGAGATGGTCCAGGACCTCAGAGCAGTCCGTCTCGTGCGGCTCTCCGCAGCTCATGAGCCCGAGCCTTTCGCTTCGTCCGACTCGCCGGCGCCGGCCGGGACGAGCCCGCGGTCACGGGCGTAGTCCTCCAGCATTCCGCGCAGTTGGCGGCGGCCCCGGTGCAGCCGGGACATCACCGTACCGATGGGTGTACCCATGATGTCCGCGATCTCCTTGTACGCAAAGCCCTCGACATCCGCCAGATAGACGGCGATGCGGAACTCCTCGGGGATCGCCTGGAGGGCTTCCTTCACGTCGGAGTCGGGCAGGTGGTCCAGCGCCTGCGACTCGGCCGACCGCAGTCCGGTCGACATGTGCGACTCCGCGCGCGCGAGCTGCCAGTCCTCGATCTCCTCGGCGGCGCTGCGCTGGGGTTCGCGCTGCTTCTTCCGGTACGAGTTGATGAAGGTGTTGGTGAGAATCCGGTAGAGCCAAGCCTTGAGGTTCGTCCCCTCCCGGAACTGGTGGAAGGATCCGTACGCCTTAGCGTAGGTCTCCTGGACCAGGTCCTCGGCGTCGGCCGGGTTGCGCGTCATGCGCAGGGCGGCCGAGTACATCTGGTCGAGGTAGCCGAGGGCATCCCGCTCGAAGCGCGCGTTGCGCTCGGCGGTCGACTCTTCCGCGTGGCCGTCGTCGGTCCCTGTGACCGGACCCACCTCCTCGAACGGTGTGGCGAGTCCGAAGCTGGACCCACTCGAATCGGAGGATAGACGACGATCCGGTCCGCCCGCCGCTCGAATAGGAGCGTTCTTGGCAGCCGTCAGCACCGTCCACTCCAGGTCAGCGGCGTGCGAGCGACTGGGGCAGATGGTCGAACCCATGCGACGGACTCCCTCTCCACGTAATGCTCAGGCTTGCGGATGCGTATGTCCCTCACAACAGCGGGTGGGTACGTGTCATTCCCGCAGCGAGCGCACCCACCGGCCGACGCCGTCCGTGATGACCGCGAGGGCCTCGTCCTGGGTGAGGGAGGCGCGCTTGGGCACCGCGAACCCGTGATCGCCGAAGGGCACTTCCACGAGTTCGTGCTCCCCGTCGGGGAACTCGGCGGGCTTCCCGAAGGGGTCGTTTCCGCCCTGCACGACGAGGGTGGGCACCCCGGCCCCCAGCAGCTCCTCGGCACGGGACTTCTCCGGCCTGCCCGGCGGGTGCAGCGGGAAGCTCAGCGCGAGCACGGCGTGCGCCCCGAGCTCGCGGGCGGTGCGGCAGGCGACGCGGGCGCCGGCGCTGCGGCCCCCCGCGACGACGGGCGCCCCCTCGGCGGCGAGCGCGGGCCACACCGCGCGCCACCCGGCGTCCAGCGTCTTCGGCGCCGGCGCCACCTTCTTGCCCGCCACGCGCCAGGGCTGCTCCACGAGGGCGACGGTGACGCCCCGGGGCGGCAGCGCGGCGGCCAGCGCGGCGAGGTCCCGGGCGTCGATGCCGCCGCCCGCACCGTGGCTCAGGGCGAGGGTGAGGCGGGCTCCGGCGGCGCGGTGCCAGGTGATGCGGGCGTCGCCCGCGGGGGTCTCGATGAGGTCGCTGTGGGTCACGGGGTCATCCTGCCGGGTCCCCGCCCCGCCCCTTCCCGAACGCCTCGGGCGGGCGGCCGGGTGTTTCGTCCGCGGACCGTGCGGGGACGCCCGCGCGGTTGCCGGCGCCCCTGAAGGCGGGCCCGAAGGTCCTTTCCAGGGGCGCGGGGCGGCGTCAGAAGAGCGTGCCCTCCTCCGGGCCCGCCAGTTCCTTCAGGAGTTCCGGGCCGTTGTTGCGCACGTTGCTGACCGCCGTCGAGACGGCGTACGCCCGCATCCGTCCCTCCGGCGGCGGCGCCAGCAGCCCCCGCAGCTCCGCCACGTCCGTGGTGGCCGGATCCAGCCAGGCCGCCCAGCGGTCCGGGGTGAGCATCAGCGGCATCCGGGGGTGGATCGCGTGCAGGGTCGAGGGGCCCTCGGCGGGGGCCACCCCGAGCGGCCCGGTCTCCGCCTCGGTGGTGATCACCGAACAGGTCGCCCACCAGGCGGCGGGATGGTCGTCCGGGAGCGTGCGGTCGCGCCAGAACTCGTACAGGCCCGCCATCGCGAACGCCGACCCGTCGGCGGGCGAGATGAAGTACGGCTGCTTGCGCGCCCGCTTCCTCTTCCCCTCGACCTCCAGCTCGCGCTCGTCGGCCCCGGTGACCCACTCGTAGTAGCCGTCGGCCGGAACGATGCAGCGGCGGGTGGCGAAGGCCCGCCGGAAGGACGGCTTCTCGTGCACCGTCTCCGACCGTGCGTTGATCATCCGGGCCGCGCCCTCGGGCGACTTCGCCCAGGACGGCACCAGCCCCCATCTCAGCTTCCGCAGCTGGCGAACCGGACGGCGGTCTTCCGCGTCTTTCAGTGGACGCTCCAGGACCGCGTAGACCTCCTTGGTCGGGGCCACGTTCCAATCGGGCGCCAGGGTCTCCTCGGGGTCCCACTTCTCTATCTCGAAGACTTCCGCGAGATCCTCGGGACCACGACTCGCTGCATACCTCCCACACATGACAGCCACCCTGCCACGCGGCAGCCGATCACAAGGAGCCGTTCCGCACATGCCCGCCGAATTGCCCGGACTTGAGCTCTTCGACACCCAGGCCGCACCGGCCCAGTGGCTGGTCGTCGCCACCGGGGTGGCCGCGCTCGCCGCCGTCGTCCCGCACGGCGTGTGGCGCCTCTCACGCAACGCGATCACCATCGCCCACGAAGGCGGGCACGGTCTCGTCGCCCTCCTCACCGGCCGCCGCCTGGACGGCATACGCCTGCACTCCGACACCTCCGGCCTCACCGTGAGCCGGGGCCGCCCCACCGGCCCGGGCATGATCCTGACGGCCGCCGCGGGCTACACCGCTCCCCCGCTGCTCGGCCTCGGCGGCGCCGCGCTGCTGGCCGCCCACCACGTCACCCTGCTGCTCTGGCTGGCCACCGCCCTGCTGGCGGCGATGCTGGTGATGATCCGCAACGCCTACGGCGTGCTCACCGTCGTCCTCTCCGGCGCCGCCTTCCTGCTGGTGTCCTGGCTGGCCGCCCCCGACGTGCAGTCCGCGTTCGCGTACACGGTGGTGTGGTTCCTGCTGCTGGGGGGCGTGCGGCCCGCCTTCGAGCTCCAGCGCAAGCGGCACGGACGGCACGGCGGCGACTCCGACGCCGACCAGCTGGGACGGCTCACCCACGTACCACCGGCGCTCTGGCTTTTCCTCTTCCACGCCGTCTCCGTCTGCTCGCTCATCGGTGGCGGACGGTGGCTGCTCGGTCTCTAGGTTCTCCCCCCACTAAAGTGAGAGCCATGACCGAAACGCCCGTGCACCCCGCCCTCTGGCCCGCCCCCGTAGCGAGCGGAGCCGTCGACGCGACGGTCACCGTGCCCGGTTCGAAATCGGTCACCAACCGCGCGCTCGTCCTGGCCTCCCTCGCCGCCGAGCCCGGCTGGCTGCGCCGCCCCCTGCGCTCGCGCGACACCCTGCTGATGGCGGAGGCGCTGCGCGCCCTGGGCGTCGGCATCGAGGAGGGCGTCGGCCCCGACGGCTCCGGCGAGGCGTGGCGGGTGATCCCGGCCGGTCTGCACGGCCCCGCCGCCATCGACGTCGGCAACGCCGGTACGGTGATGCGCTTCCTGCCCCCCGTCGCCGCCCTCGCCGACGGCGCGATCCGCTTCGACGGCGACCCCCGCTCCTACGAGCGCCCCCTGAACGGCGTGATCGACGCCCTGCGCGCGCTCGGCGCACGCATCGACGACGACGGGCGCGGCGCGCTCCCGATGACCGTGCACGGCAGCGGCGCCCTGGACGGCGGCCGGGTCCGCATCGACGCCTCCTCCTCGTCCCAGTTCGTCTCCGCCCTGCTGCTCTCCGGCCCGCGCTTCAACCAGGGCGTGGAGGTGCGGCACGTCGGCGCCTCGCTGCCGTCCATGCCGCACATCCGGATGACCGTCGACATGCTCCGCTCGGTCGGCGCCCAGGTCGACGAGCCCGAGACCGGCGGCGAGCCCAATGTGTGGCGGGTCTCCCCGTCCGCGCTGCTCGGCCGCGACCTGACCGTCGAGCCGGACCTGTCCAACGCCCAGCCGTTCCTGGCCGCCGCCCTGCTCACCGGCGGCAGGGTGACCATCCCGGACTGGCCCGAGCGCACCACCCAGCCGGGCGACCAGCTGCGCCGGATCTTCACCGAGATGGGCGGCTCCTGCGAGCTCACCGCCCGCGGCCTGGTCTTCACCGGCTCGGGCAAGGTGCACGGCATCGACGTGGACCTCGGCGAGGTCGGCGAGCTGACGCCGGGCATCGCGGCGGTCGCGGCGCTGGCCGACTCCCCCTCCACCCTGCGCGGCGTCGCCCATCTGCGGCTGCACGAGACGGACCGCCTGGCGGCCCTCACCAAGGAGATCAACGAGCTCGGCGGCGACGTCACCGAGACCGCGGACGGGCTGCACATCCGCCCGCGCGCGCTGCACGGCGGCGTCTTCCACACGTACGACGACCACCGGATGGCCACCGCCGGCTCGATCATCGGTCTCGCCGTGCCCGGCGTGGAGATCGAGAACGTGGCGACCACCGCCAAGACGCTCCCCGACTTCCCGAAGATGTGGACCGAGATGCTGTCCGGGGCCGGAAACTGAGCGGGGCCTGAGCAGATGCGCCGCTACGGCAAGAACCCCGACGAGGACGACATCCGGGTCCGCCCCAACCGCAAGGGCAACCGCCCGCGCACCAACATCCGCCCCAAGCACGAGGACGCCTCGGAGGGGATGGTCCTCACCGTCGACCGGGGCCGCCTCACCTGTCTCGTCGAGGACCGTACGGTCACCGCGATGAAGGCCCGTGAGCTGGGGCGCAAGGCCGCGGTGGTGGGCGACCGGGTCATGATCGTCGGCGATCTGTCGGGCGCCAAGGACACGCTCGCGCGCATCGTGCGCATCTCGGAGCGCAGCTCGGTGCTGCGCCGCACGGCGGACGACGACGACCCGTTCGAGCGGGTCATCGTCGCCAACGCCGACCAGCTGGCCATCGTCACCGCGCTCGCCGACCCCGAGCCGCGCCCGCGCATGATCGACCGCTGTCTGGTCGCGGCGTACGACGCGGGGCTCTCGCCGCTGCTGGTGCTCACCAAGTCCGACCTCGCCCCGGCCGACGAACTCCTGGAGATGTACGGCGCGCTGGGCGTCCCGCACGTCGTCACCTCCCGCGAGGAGCTCTACAACGGCGACGCGGCCCAGCGGGTGCGCGAGCAGCTCGACGGCCGGGTCACCGCGTTCGTCGGCCACTCCGGCGTCGGCAAGACGACCCTGGTCA
This sequence comes from Streptomyces sp. cg36, assembly GCF_041080675.1. Lineage (NCBI taxonomy): Bacteria > Bacillati > Actinomycetota > Actinomycetes > Kitasatosporales > Streptomycetaceae > Streptomyces > Streptomyces cyclosori. The sequence continues at coordinate 2,773,526 of NZ_CP163520.1, forward strand.
ACGCGCTGGTGCCGGAGGACCGCCGCCGGGTCACCGGCCATGTGAACGCGGTGACCGGCCGCGGCCGGCACACCACCACCTCCGCGCTGGCCCTGCCGCTGGCCAGCGAGAACGGCGGCTGGGTCATCGACACCCCGGGCGTGCGGTCGTTCGGCCTGCACCATGTGGAGCCGTCCCGGGTCATCCTCGCCTTCCCCGATCTGGTGCCCGGCACCGAGAACTGCCCGCGCGCGTGCAGCCACGACGAGGCGGAGTGCGCGCTGGACGCCTGGGTGGCCGAGGGCCACGCCGATCCGGCGCGGCTGTACTCGCTGCGGCGGCTGCTGGCCACCCGGGAGCGGCACGAGGGCGACTGACCGGATCCCCGGCCCGGCACCGGGCCGAGCGTGCCCCGGGGGCGGCCGTCGGGGCCCCCGTGCATAATCGGGCTCAGTCGGGCCCCGGTTCGGCCCTGACGATGACGAGCAGTCACTATCCGTTGTGGGAGGCCCTGGACATGGCGTGGCTGCTGGTGGTGGTCGCCGGGATCCTGGAGACCGGGTTCGCCGTCTGTCTCAAACTGTCGCACGGCTTCACCCGCATCGGGCCGACCATCGCCTTCGCGGTCTTCGCCCTGGGCTCGTTCGGCCTGCTGACGCTGTCGCTGAAGAAGCTGGACGTGGGTCCGGCGTACGCGGTGTGGACGGGCATCGGGGCGGCGGGCACCGCGATCTACGGCATGGTCTTCCTGGACGACGTGGTCTCCACGCTGAAGCTGGTGTCGATCTCCCTGGTGATCGTGGGCGTGATCGGCCTGCAGATCTCCGGCTCGGCGCACTGAGTCCACGCGCACCCGCGGACCGCCCCGGCGGGTCCCGGCTCACGAGCACGGGCTCAGGGGCCCCGGCTCACGGGCCCGGGGACACCGGCCGCAGCGGGGTGCGGGCCAGCAGCGCGCGGACGTGGACGACGTGCCCGGTGCCGCCTGGCGTCCCGGGCGCGGCCGTCTCGGGTGCGGGAGCCGTCACGTACGACAGGGCGAGCCGCACCACGGTCTCGCAGGAGCGCGCCAGCTCCACGCTGTCCGCGCCCGGCAGTTCCTTCTCCAGCATCGCGAGCGAGCGGTCCCGTACGGTCGCCACCAGCTCGGCGGGGCCCGGAACTCCGGCGTCCGCGCGCCGCTGCGCCGGTACGGGCGAGTACGCGCCGGGCGGGCGCAGCGGGCGCGGGGCGGGCAGGCGCTCGCCCCAGCACCCGGTGAGCAGCGCGCGGACCAGTGCGCTGGCCCGGGCCGAGCGCACGGTCCACTCGGCGAGCGAGACCAGCCGCTCGGCCGGGCCGACCCGGTCGGCCAGGACCCGGTCGACCCCGCGCAGATAGAGGTCGGCCTCGCGCCGCACCAGCGCGCGGGCCAGCCCCTCCTTGCTGCCGAACTCGTTGTAGAGCGTCTGGCGCGAGACCCCGGCCGCCGAGGCCACGTCCACCATCCGCACGGCCGCCCAGGGCCGTGCGCCCAGGGCCGCGAGTGCGGCGTCGAGAAGTGCTTCGCGCGCGGTGGGCATCGGGCCTCCCCGGGCCGATGGGCGCTCCCCTGCTCGTCGAGCTGGGGCAGGCTCGTCCCTCAGAGTTGACGCGTGCCCCGGCACTGTCAATAGCCGCGGCGGGCGGTCGGGGCGCACCCCGGAGGCGTCCGGGAAGCACCGGCGCCGTCCGCATTCCGGGCCGTGTGGTCGCGGCGGGAGCGGGTCGATACGGTGGTGGCCATGCCCGACTACCACGATGACCTGCGACTGGCCCACGTCCTCGCGGACGCCGCCGACGCCGCCACGATGGACCGGTTCAAGGCGCTCGACCTGAAGGTGGAGACCAAGCCGGACATGACGCCGGTGAGCGAGGCCGACAAGGCCGCCGAGGAGCTGATCCGCGGCCATCTCCAGCGGGCCAGGCCGCGCGACGCGATCCTGGGCGAGGAGTACGGCCTGGAGGGCACGGGCCCGCGCCGCTGGGTGATCGACCCCATCGACGGCACCAAGAACTATGTGCGCGGGGTGCCGGTCTGGGCGACGCTGATCGCGCTGATGGAGGCGGGCGAGGGCGGCTACCGGCCGGTGGTCGGCGTGGTGTCGGCGCCCGCGCTCAACCGCCGCTGGTGGGCGGCCGAGGGGCTCGGCGCGTACACCGGCCGCAGCCTGTCGCAGGCGACGCGGCTGCGGGTCTCCAGCGTCTCCGAGCTCGCGGACGCCTCGTTCGCGTACTCCTCGCTGAGCGGCTGGGAGGAGCGCGGCAAGCTGGACGACTTCCTGGATCTGACCCGGGAGTGCTGGCGCACGCGCGCGTACGGCGACTTCTGGCCGTACATGATGGTCGCCGAGGGGTCGGTGGACATCTGCGCCGAGCCCGAGCTGTCGCTGTGGGACATGGCGGCCAATGTGATCGTGGTCCAGGAGGCGGGCGGCGTCTTCACCGGTCTGGACGGCAAGGAGGGCCCGCACAGCGGCAACGCGGCGGCCTCCAACGGCCTGCTCCACGACGAGCTGCTGAACTACGTGGGCACGGCGGACTGACCGGACCCCGCACGGCGCGCACGGCGCCCGGGCCCGCTCCGGGCCGGGGCGCGTGCGCCGCTGGGGCCCCCGGGGGGCGTGGGTCGTACTTTTACGCGCCCCTCAACTGACCTCTACCACCCTCTTGTTGACGCGCCCGCCGTGATGTCACTCTAAGAGTCCCCCCACTTGTGAACTTGTGAATCCGTTCTCGTTCCCGTACTTCCGTACGGGCCACGGGGGTTCACCAAGGAGGTGGCTCCATCCATGCTCGTCCGTGACGCCATGAGCACGGTGGTCCTCACCATCGGACCCGCCCACACCCTCCGCCAGGCGGCCCGGCTGATGGCCGACCGCCGCGTCGGAGCGGCCGTCGTCCTCGACACCGACACCAGCGGGCTCGGCATCCTCACCGAGCGCGACATCCTCAACTCCCTCGGCCGGGGCCAGGACCCGGACCGGGAGACCGCGAGCAGGCACACCACCACCGACGTCGTCTTCGCGGCGCCGGGCTGGACCCTGGCCGAGGCCGCCGACGCGATGTCGCACGGCGGCTTCCGGCACCTGATCGTCCTGGACGGCGACGGCCCGGTCGGGGTGGTCTCGGTGCGGGACATCATCCGCTGCTGGGCCCCCGCGCGCCGGCAGAGCGAACTGGTCGGCTGACCGGGCCGGGCGCGGGCGCGCGGAGGGCCGACCCCCCGCTGGGGAACCGGCCCTCCGACTGCCTACGACAAGCGGTCCAGTGCTGTCAGCCGCGCAGGGCCTGGACCGCGGCCTCCAGCCGCTTGCCGAAGTCGGCGTCCGCCTTGCGGAAGTTCTCGATCGCGCGCTCGGCGATGTCGTCGCGCGAGACCTTCGCGATGAAGCCGGACAGGTTCTCGATCAGCCGGCTCTTCTCGTCCTCCGAGTAGAGCCGGTAGAGGTTGCCCGCCTGGACGAAGTCGTCGTCCTCGGCGTGCAGCGGGGTCGGGTGGTTGCCCGTCGCGTCCGCGACCGGCACCGGCTGCCACAGCGGACGGCCGGTCTGCTGCGGGCCGCCGAAGCTGTTCGGCTCGTAGTTCTTCGCGCCCTTGTGGCGGCCGTCGTACAGGAAGCCGTCGCGGGAGTTGGTGCGCGCCTCGGTGGCGTGCGGGCGGTTCACCGGCAGGTGGTCGGCGTTGATGCCGACGCGGTAGCGGTGGGCGTCGCCGTACGCGAAGAGACGGCCCTGGAGCATCTTGTCCGGGGACGGGCCGATGCCGGGCACGAAGTGCGCCGGGCTGAAGACCGACTGCTCGACCTCGGCGAAGATGTTCTCCGGGTTGCGGTTGAGCTCCAGCTTGCCGATCTCGATCGGCGGGTAGTCCTCGTGCGGCCACACCTTGGTGAGGTCGAACGGGTTGAAGCGGTAGCCCGCCGCGTCGGCCGCCGGCATGATCTGGACCTGCACGGTCCAGCTCGGGAACTCGCCGCGCTCGATGGCCTCGCGCAGATCGCGCTGGTGGCTGTCCGGGTCCTCGCCGGCGAGCCTGTTGGCGTCGGCCTGGGTGAGGTTCTTGATGCCCTGGTCGGTCTTGAAGTGGTACTTGACCCAGAAGACCTCGCCGGCCTCGTTGTTCCACTGGTACGTGTGCGAGCCGTACCCGTTCATGTGGCGCAGCGTGGCCGGAATGCCGCGGTCGCCGAAGAGCCAGGTGACCTGGTGCGTCGACTCGGGGCTCAGCCCCCAGAAGTCCCAGACGTTGTCGGCCTCCTGGGAGCCCGTGTACGGGTCGCGCTTCTGGGTGTGGATGAAGTCGGGGAACTTGATGGCGTCCCGGATGAAGAAGACGGGCGTGTTGTTGCCGACCAGGTCGTAGTTGCCCTCCTCCGTGTAGAACTTCAGCGCGAAGCCGCGCGGGTCGCGCACGGCGTCGGCCGAGCCGAGGTTTCCGGCCACGGTGGAGAAGCGCAGGAACGTCTCGGTCTGCTTGCCGACCTCGGAGAGGAAGTTCGCGCGCGTCCACTGCGTCACGTCGCGGGTCACCGTGAACGTGCCGTACGCGCCGGCGCCGCGCGCGTGGACGATGCGCTCCGGGATGCGCTCGCGGTTGAAGTGCGCGAGCTTCTCCAGGAGCGACTGGTCCTGGAGGAGCACCGGACCGCCGACGCCCGCGGTCTCGCTGTTCTGGTTGTCGGCCACCGGCGCGCCGGCCTCCGTGGTGAGCGGTCCCTGCGTCACGTGCGCCTCCTGCGTCATTTCCTGCGAGTCCTGTCCCTTGGCGTTTGCCGTTCTCGATCCTACAATGGACATTGTCCAAGTCAAGCAGACATCCAAAGTCACACCTGTTCGGGATTCGACTCCCCCGGCTGTTAGGCTGGCCCTTATGAGTGACCTGCTGGAACGACTTCGCGGACGCGGATGGCGCATGACCGCACAGCGGCGTGTCGTGGCCGAGGTGCTCGACGGCGACCACATGCATCTGACGGCCGACGAGGTCCACGCGCGCGCGGTGGCGAAGCTGCCCGAGATCTCGCGCGCGACCGTCTACAACACGCTGGGCGAGATGGTGACGCTCGGCGAGGTCATCGAGGTCTCCACGGACCGCCGCGCCAAGCGGTACGACCCGAACGCACACCAGCCCCACCAGCACCTGGTCTGCGCCCTGTGCGGCGCGATCCGCGATGTGCACCCCACGGGCAACCCGCTGGCGGACCTCCCCCCGGCGGAGCGGTTCGGCTTCGCCGTCTCGGACGTCGAGGTCACCTACCGCGGCATCTGCCCGGACTGCGCGAAGGCGTAGCCGCGGCCGTACGCGTACGCATACGGGAAGAGGGCCCGTCCCCCAGGGGGCGGGCCCTCTTCCCGTACGCCGTGGCCGCGTCCGTGAACGGTGTCCGGAACCGATGTCCGAGAACGGTGCCGGGAAACGACTCAGGGTCCGGATCCAATGGATCCGGGCCCTGAGTACTTGGTAGCGGGGACAGGATTTGAACCTGCGACCTCTGGGTTATGAGCCCAGCGAGCTACCGAGCTGCTCCACCCCGCGTCGGTGAACACAACATTACGTCACCGTGCAGGGCAGCGCAAACCCGATCGGCGCACCCCCGCTTGCGCGGCGCCTACGCCGTGAGCTCCTGGTGCAGGGCCTCCCGCAGCCGGGCCGCGCGCTCGGCCACCTCGGCCGGCCCCAGCTCGACCGCCCGCGCGCACCACCGCTGGCCCTCCGCCAGCTCCCCGCACCGCGCGGCGAGCAGCGCGAGCCGCAGCGCCGCCCGCCCGTGCCCGGCGTTGGCCGCCCGGGTCCACCACAGCGCGGCCTCGCGCTCCTTGCCCTCGCGGGCGAGCAGCAGCCCGAGGTTGAAGGCGCCGTTGCGGCTGCCCGCCTCGGCGGCCTCCCGGTACCAGCGCGCGGCGCCGTCCTGGTCGCCCCGGGCCGCCGCGAGCATGCCGACGCGGACCTGGGCGCGCCGGTGGCCCTGCCCGGCGGCCCGCTCGTACCACTCCTCGCACTCCGTCTTCTCGGCCACCGGCTCGCCGAGCACCGGGGCGCCCGGCGGCGGCTGGCGCGCGTCCAGCACGGTGGCCAGCCGGAACGCGGCCTCCGCGCTGCCGCCGCCCGCCGCGCACCGCAGGTGCCGCTCGGCGGCGGCCTCCTCGCCGTCGCGCAGCAGCGCCATGCCGACCTGGAGGGCCGCCTCGGTGTGCCCGGCCGCCGCCGCCCGCTCGTACCACTTCAGGGCCTCGACGTCGTCGTCGCGGCTGGCGAAGAGGATGCCCAGGTTGAACGCGGCGTCCACGCTGCCGGCCTCGGCGGCCTTGGAGAACCAGGGCTCGGCGCCGGTGGCGTCACCGGCCTGGAGCAGCAGCACGGCGAGCGCGTTGGCCGCCTCGCGGTGCCCCGCGTAGGCGGCGCGCCGGTACCACTGCTCGGCCTGCGCGGTCCGCTCCTGGGCGGCGCAGAGCAGCGCCAGGTTGTACGCGCCGTTGTCGTCGCCCGCGTCCATGGCGGCCCGGTACCAGCGCTCGGCGGTCTGCGGCTCGCCCCGGGCCGCGTGCAGCGCGCCCAGGGCGTTGGCCGCGTTGCCGTCGCCGTCCTGGGCGGCGCGCAGCCACCACACGGCCGCGCTCTCCTCGTCGCCCGCGTCCTTGAGCAGGAAGCCCAGCGCGCAGGCCGCCTTCGCCTCGCCGTCCTTGGCCGAGGTGAGGTACCAGCGCCCGGCCTCCCTGAGCTCGCCGCGCTTCTCCAGGATCGCGCCGAGGTGCAGCGCGGCCCGCCGGTGGCCGCGCGCGGCGGCCTGGCGGTACCACTGCTCGGCCTCGGCGGCCCGGGCCCTGGCCTCGTCGTCCGGCTCGGGCTCGACAGCGATGTCGGCCTCGCCGCCGTCGCGCTCGGCCCGCTGGTCGATGAGGCGCGCCAGCCGGTACGCGGCCTCGCGGTGGCCCTGCTCGGCGGCGGCGCGCAGCCACCGCTCGGCGCCCACGTCGCTGCGGTGTTCCAGCAGGTCGGCGAGGGCGTACGCGCCCAGCGCGTGGCCCTGCTCGGCGGACTGGCGCAGCCAGTACTCGGCGGCCGGCTCGTCGCCGCGCTCGCGGTAGTGCCGGCCCAGCGCGTGCGCCGCGGCGGCGGAGCCGGCGACGGCGGCGATGCGCCACCATCCGGCCGCCTCGTCCGGGTAGCCGCGCTGGTGCAGCAGCACGCCCAGGTTGTTGGCCGCGGCGCGGTCGCCCTCGGCGGTGGCCCCCCGCAGATAGGGCTCGGCGCTGTCGAGGTCGCCGCGGCGCAGCAGCATGGATCCGAGAACGCTCATGGACGCGGCGTCGCCGCTGTCGGCAGCACGCCGGTGCCGTGCCTCGGTCTCGGCATCGGCGGCGTCATCGGAGCGCATCCGCGCAAACCGCCCTGTCTCCAACAGAGTTGCCCTGTCCCCCATAAATACCATCGTCGCACCACCCGCAACCCGCGTACACCTGGTATACCGCAGCCAGTGAGGTCACTTCAGCGTTTTGTCGACATGCCCACAGAGAGATAAGCCAAACGCAGCAGGGGCACATCGGGACAACGCAAATCGACGAGGGCCCGGATCCTGATGGATCCGGGCCCTCGTTCGTCAGTAGCGGGGACAGGATTTGAACCTGCGACCTCTGGGTTATGAGCCCAGCGAGCTACCGAGCTGCTCCACCCCGCGTCGGTGAATACAACGTATCACGACACGGGACGGAGCTCTGACCGGCTTAGCCGCCGCTGGTCCCGGCGCCGCTCGACCCCTTGGCCTTGGCCTCGGCGTCGGCGGCCCGCTGGAGCGCGGCCTGGAGGTCCGCCTGGGCCTTGCCGTACGCCGTGAAGTCGCCCTTCTGCAGCGCCTTCTGGCCGTCGTCGTACGCCTTCTGGGCGTCCTTGATGGCCTGCTCCACCGTGGCGTTCGTCCCGGTGGACGGCGGCTTGGTGGTGTCGGTGGGCGGCTTGGTCGCGGGCGGCTCGGCCCCGTCCACGCCGAACACCGCGTTCAGCGCCTGGGCCAGGGTGTCCTTGAAGACGGTCGTCTGCCCGTAGGAGACACCGACCTTCTTCAGCAGCGGATAGTTGGCCGAACCACCGCGCGCGTACACCGGCTCGATGTACAGGAATCCGCCGCCCAGGGGCACGGTCAGCAGATTGCCGTAGTCGATCTCGGAGTCGCTGCCGCGCAGGTTCCGCACGAACTCGGCGACCTCCGGCAAGCTGTTCAGCTTGCTCTGGACCTGCTGGGGGCCCTGCACGTTGTCCGTGACCCTGAGCAGTCTGATCGTGCCGTAGTCCTTGCTCGCCGCGTCCGCGTCGATCGCCATGAAGCCGCCGAGGTTCGGCCGCCCGTTCGGGGTGAACGTCGTGGTCAGGGAGAACTTCTTGCCCTGGTCCTCGGCCCCCGGCATCTTCATCGACAGGTAGTACGGCGGAACCGCGACGCCGTCCTTGTTGGTCGGGTCGTCCGGCACCTGCCAGGCGTCACTGCCGCTGTAGAACTGCGCCGGGTTGGTGACGTGGTACCGGGTCAGCAGCTCGCGCTGGACCTTGAACATGTCCTGCGGGTACCGCAGGTGGGCCAGAAGGCTGGGCGGAATGTCCGCCTTCGGCTTCACCGTGTGGGGGAACGCCTTCATCCAGGTCTTGAGGACCGGGTCCTGGGTGTCCCACTGGTAGAGCGTGACCGTGCCGTCGTACGCGTCGACGGTGGCCTTCACCGAGTTGCGGATGTAGTTGACCTGGTTCTGCTGCGCCATCACCGCGCGCTGGCGGGTGGTCAGCGAGTCCGCCGTCGTCTCACCGAGCGTCGTACGCGAGGCGTAGGGGTACCCGTTGGTCGTGGTGTACGCGTCGACGACCCACTGGATGCGGTCGCCGACCTTGGCCGGGTACGGGTCGCCGTCGATGGTCAGCCACGGGGCGACCGCCTCCACGCGCTGCTTGGGCGTGCGGTTGTAGAGGATCTTCGAGCCCTCGCCGATGGCTCCCGAGTACAGGATCTGCGGCTCGCTGAAGGCCACCGCGTACGCGGCGCGGTTGAAGGGGTTGGAGAGGCTGACGCCGCCCTTGCCCTTGAAGCTCGTCGTCGCCTGGCCCTTGCCCTCGGCCTCGTAGTCGAGCTCCTTCTGCGGACCGCCGACGATCGAGTACTGCTCGGTCTTCTCGCCGTAGTAGATCCGCTGCTCGTACCCGTTGAACAGGCCGGTGGTGGGCAGCCCCGACTCGGTGAAGTCGGGCGCGCCGTTGGAGTCCACACTGGTGCCCTTGGCCGCGATCATGCCGTAGCCGTGGGTGTACGTGAAGTGGTCGTTGATCCAGTTGCGCTTGTCGATGCCGTTGAGGTTGAGCTCACGCAGACCGACGACGGTGTCCTGCTCCTTGCCGTCCTTGTCGGTGTAGCGGTCCACGTCCAGCGGCACGGCGAACTGGTAGTACTTCCGCTCCTGCTGGAGCTGCTGGAACGCGGGCGTGACCACGTTCGGGTCGATCAGCCGGTAGCTGGCGGCCGTGTCCGCGTCGGCGCGCAGCTTGGAGTTGTCCTCGGCGGCCGTGGTGCCCTTGTAGTCCTTCACCTCGGTCGCGTCGATGCCGTACGCCTTGCGGGTGGCGTCGATGTTCTTCTGGATGTACGGCGCCTCCTTGGCCTGCTCGTTCGGCTGGACCTGGAACTTCTGGACGATCGCCGGGTAGAGCCCGCCGATCAGGATCGCCGACAGGACCATCAGGCCGAAGCCGATCACCGGCAGCTGCCAGGTGCGGCGCCACAGCGTCGCGAAGAAGAGCAGCGCGCAGATCACCGCGATGCAGAACAGGATCGTCTTCGCCGGAAGGTAGGCGTTGGCGTCCACGTACCGCAGGCCCGTCCAGTTGCTGCTGGCCTTGAAGTCACTGGACTTCACCGCCAGCCCGTACCGGTCGAGCCAGTACGCCACAGCCTTCAGGGCGACGAAGACGCCGAGCAGCACCGACAGGTGCCCGGTGGCCGCGCCCGTCGCGCGCGCGCCCGGGCTGGTGATGCGCAGCCCGCCGTACAGGTAGTGCGTGAGGGCGGCGGCGATCAGGGAGAGCACGGTGGCCGCGAAGCCGAAGCCGAGCAGGAACCGGTACCAGGGCAGGTCGAAGGCGTAGAACGACACGTCCAGGTGGAACTGGGGGTCCTTCTGGCCGAACTGCACCCCGTTGACCCACATCAGCCAGGTGCGCCACTGCCCGGAGGCGGAGGCGCCGGCGATGAGGCCGACCAGCGCGGTGATCCCCAGGAGCAGCCACTTCTTGAACGGGGCGATGCCCATCCGGTAGCGGTCCAGGCTCTGCTGCTCCAGCGACATCGCGCTGAGCGGCGGTCGCAGCCGGTGCGCCAGCCAGATGTTCACCCCGACGGCCACGGCCATCAGCACGCCGAAGAAGGCGAACAGGCCGATCTTGGTCCACAGGGTGGTGGTGAAGACGGATGAATAGTGCACCGAGCGGTACCAGAGCCAGTCCGTCCAGAATCCGGCGAACATGACGAACGCCATGGCCAGCACGGCCAGGACACCCAGTGTCATGAGCAGGGTCCGGACCCGGCGGGACGGCCGGCCGACTCTGATCCGTGGCCCGGACGGGCCTCCGCCGCGGTCCGGCATCTGGAAAGCCAAGGTGCGCACCTCGAAGATTCGCTGTCGATTGAGCAGGCCCCGCGATCGTAGAGCCCACTCATGCAACTTACTGAGGCTTTACTCAGTTCCCGATCCCGGGGTGAAAGAGGGCAGGATGTTGTTCATGTCCAATGTTTCCCCCTCCGGCCCCCCGATGGCCGCGAGCCCGCTCACCCGCGCCGTGCTCGAAATCGACGAGTACGCCTCCGGCCTCGGCTGGGACCAGCCGGCCCGGCTGTTCGCGCTCGTCGACACCGCACGGCTCCGCACCCAGGAGCCGGGCCTGGCCTCCCAGCTCGGCCTCGACGAGGGCGACAGCGCCGCCGCGCTGACCCCCATCGAGCAGGAGGAGATCCCGGCCGGCCGCCCCCTCGACGAGTTCCTGGGCACCATCGCCTGGCCCGACGCGGTGGTCGGCTGCGCGCTGACGGTGGAGCGGCTGATGCTGCCCCCGTCCGCCGAGACGTCCGTGCCGGAGGGCCTGAACGACAAGCAGCTGGCGAAGTGGGTGGCCAAGCACCCCGACCGCCAGGAGGTCCGGATGACCGTGGCGGTGCTGCGCGACGGCGCCCGCGAGTCGGCGGTGCGGCTGCGCGAGAAGGACTCGGCCACCGAGGTGCTCACCGGCGCCGGTCTGGTGCCGGGGCTGGCCGAGGCGCTCTCCGCGACCTTCGCGGACTGACACGCACGCGTGGAGCGGGCGCCCGCACCGGGCGGGCGCCCCCTTCTACGCGTCTACGCGCGCGGGGCGCGGCTCTCGCCGTGGCCCGCCACGAGGCTCGGAATCGCGCTCGCCCTACGCGCGCGGAGCGTGTGCAGCCTCGCTCCACGCGCGCGGCGCGCGGTCGGTCACTTCGCCGAGCAGCTCGGCAGACCGGCCGAGTCCCCGGTGCGGATCTTCTCCAGCGCCTTGGTGGCGTCCGCGATGGTGGCGACCTTGACCAGGGTCAGCCCGCCGGGCGGGTCCGAGGCGGCTGCGGCGCAGTTGTCGACGGGCGTCAGGAAGTAGCGGGCGCCCGCGCTGCGCGCGCCGATCAGCTTGAGCTCGATGCCGCCGATCGGACCGACCTTGCCCGTGTCGTCGATCGTGCCGGTCCCGGCGACGAACTTCCCGCCGGTCAGATCGCCGGGGGTGAGCTTGTCGACGATGCCGAGCGCGAACATCAGGCCCGCGCTGGGGCCGCCGACGTCGCTGAGCTTGATGTCGATGGAGAACGGGAACGTGTGGTCGGTCCCGGCCTGGATGCCGACGATCGCGCGGTCGCCGTCCTTGGCCTTGTCCGTGGTGATCGTCACGTTCTCGGTGCCCTCGGGCTCCTTGCCCGCCTTCTCGGCCGCGGCGGCGTCCTTGGCGGGGACGACGGTGAAGACCACGTTCTGACCGGGGCGGTGCTTGGTGACGAGCTTGGCCACGTCGCCGGGCTCCTTGACGGCCGAGCCGTCGACCGACTTGATCACATCGCCCGCGTGCAGCTTGCCCTGGGCGGGGCTGCCCTTGACCACGGACCCCACGACGACCCGGGACTTCACCGGGATCTTCAGCTCGCCCAGGGCCGCCACCTTGGCGCTCTCCTGCGACTGGCTGAACTCCTCGGCGTTCTCCTGCGAGGACTGCTCCTCGGTCTTGCCGTCCGGGTAGAGCGTGTCGTGCGGCACGATCTTGTTGTCGTGGGACAGCCAGCCGTAGACCGCCTCGAACAGGTTCATCTTGTAGTTCGCGCCGGTGACCCGGACCGTCGTCATGTTGAGGTGACCGGTCGTCGGGTACGTCTTGTGCCCGGAGATCTGGAGCACCGGTTCGCCGCGCGCCTCGCCCAGGGTGTTCACCGTGGGACCGGGGGACATCTCCGCGTACGGCACTTTGATGAGGACGCCTGCGCAGAGCAGCGCGATCAGGATCAAGGTGGAGGCGAGCATCGTCGCGGTGCGGCGTGGCATGGAACGACAGTACGGGACGTGTCTGTCAGTGCACCGCCGGGGCCGGTCCGTCCGGGGAGGACGGGCATCCGCCGTACGGGCCCGGCGCGGGGAGCGCGCCCGTGGGGGCCGGGCGGGGAGGAGCCGGGCGGGAGGTCAGGCGGGCTCGGTTCCGGAGTGGGATTTCTCCATCGCCTCTCGGAAGCGGCTGTAGCCGTCGAGTTCCGCGACGTCGCCGGAGGTGCGATTGCGGGCTGCCCAGCTCGCCCATATCGCCGCGCCGACAGCAGCGAAAAGCGGAATCAGCAGCCAGGCGAGAGCAGCCATCCCGTCCTCCCGTCCCCAAAGAGCGACCGCAACCGCGGCAACTGACAGATCAGCAGATTAACCATCTGCGAGATCAACGCTCCCGGCAGGGGTGCGGTTACGCAAATCGGGGCGGATCCCCCCGACAGGGTTTCAGACCCCCGAACCGGACAGCCCGTTCACCCGTTGGGGGCACCTCGTGGAGTGATCATCGGATGCCGGAGCCGGTCCGATGATCATCACGCGGACCCCGGTCCCGGGGCCCGCCGTCAGGCTCTAGGCGCCGACCCACTCGTCGGTCCCGTCGGAGAACTGCTGGTGCTTCCAGATCGGCACCTCGTGCTTGAGGTCGTCGATCAGCCGGCGGCACGCCTCGAACGCCTCCGCGCGGTGCGGGCAGGAGACGGCGACGACCACCGCCAGATCGCCCACCCCCAGATCGCCCACCCGGTGGACGGCCGCCAGCGCGCGGACCGGGAACGCGGCGGCGACCCGCTCCGCCACCCGGCGCATCTCCGCCTCGGCCGTGGGATGGCACGAGTACCCGAGCTTGGCCACGTCCGAGCCGCCGTCGTGATCGCGCACGGTGCCGACGAAGAGCGCGGTGCCGCCCGCGGAGGAGTCGCCGACCGCGGCGAACACCTCGTCGAGCGAGAGCGGGGTGTCACGGATCTCCAGCAGCCGGATCGGGTCCTGCGCTGCCTGCTCACCGGGATGGTCGGGGTACGTGCGTGCCATGGGGCCATCGTGCCGTACCGCGCGGACATCCCGGTATTGCTCGTTCACCCGGTCGCCACGACCCTCCGTAGGAGGGTCCTACAGACCCCGGCGCTTGCGGGCCCTGCGCACCACCGCCGCCGCGCCCAGCAGGGCCACGGTCGCACCGGCCGCACCGGCCGCGGTCGCGTCCTTGCGGCCCAGCCGGCGTCCCGCCACGGTGTGCCGCCCCGCGACCTCCTCAAGAAGCTCCGCCAGGACCTCCTCGTTGGTCCACTGGGGCCGCCAGCCCGCGTCGTGCAGCCGCCCGACGCTGACCACCCAGGGGTGCATCGTGTACGCCAGGTCGCCGGCCGGGGACGGCGTCAGCCCGATCCGGTGCAGCCGGGCCGCCGCGCCGAGCGCCACCGCCGAGGGCAGCTCCATCCGCCGGATCCCGCTGAGCTCCTCGACCTCCTCCTGTTCGAGCCAGCCGTCGCAGCCCACCGCGAACTCCCCGTCGACCTTCTCCAGCGCCGCGTACTCCAGCGCGCTGCACAGGTCGTCGACGTGGCAGAACTGCCAGGTCGGCCGGGATCCGGCGACCACCAGCAGGCGCGGCGACTCGAAGTAGCGGGTGAGCGCGGTGTCGGTGCCGCCGACCAGGACGGCGGGCCGCACCACGGTCACGTTGAGCCCGGGGTGCGCGCGCGGGGCGCGGCGCCCGAGCCGCTCGATCTCCAGCAGGTCGCCCACGCCGGTCGCCTCGGCGGTGGCGCGCAGCTCGGCGTCCTCGGAGAGCGGGATGTCGTTGTCGGGCAGCGCGCCGTAGACCATGGCCGAGGTGCACAGCACGACCCGGTGGACCCCGGCGGCCGCCGCGGCGGTCAGCACCGTCTGGGTGCCGCGCACGTTGTAGGCCGTACGGGCGGCGTCGTCGGACTCCAGGTCGAGGTCGAGCGCCAGGTGCACCACGACGTCGGCGCCGCGCAGCTTCTCGGCGATCGCCGGGTCGCGCACGTCCAGGACGTGCCAGGTGGCCTCGGAGACCTCGCCCCGGCGCTCGTCGATCGCGATGACCTGCTTGATCTCCTCGGACGCGGCGAGCCGCGCGGTGAGCAGCGCGCCGATCCCGGTCGCGGCACCGGTGACCGCGACGACGGGACCCCGCGCTGCTGCGGGGGAAGGGTTTCGCGCTGCGCGAACCTGCGGATCTGGGGAACTCACCGGGCGTCTCCAGCGGTTGTCTTCAGTACGTACACGAATGACGCGTACGGACCAGGTGACGTCCATCCTGCCGCAGGCCAAGAGTCGGCGGAGCACCGAGCCCTTATCCGGCCCGGATGTCTACGCTGGTGGTGTTGGTGGGCAGTCGCCGTCGGCAGAGAGCCGGCGGCCCTAGGAGCCGAGGAAACCCGTGAGTGACAACCCATTCGGATTCGGCCTTCCGCCGGAGGAGCCGGAGAACGGCGACGAGGGCAAGGAGAAGGGCAAGGGCAACCAGGGCGGCCCGGCGAATCCGTTCGGGTTCGGTGCCGGGGCCGGCGGCGCGGACAATCCGTTCGCCGCGATGTTCGGTTCCATGAACCCGAACGACCTGGGAGCCGCCTTCCAGCAGCTCGGCCAGATGCTGAGCTACGAGGGCGGTCCCGTGAACTGGGACATGGCCAAGCAGATCGCCCGCCAGACGGTGGCCCAGGGCACCGCGGACGGCACCAAGGACGAGAGCGTGGGCCCGGCCGAGCGAGCCGCGGTCGAGGAGGCCGTGCGCCTGGCCGACCTGTGGCTCGACGGAGTGACGTCGCTGCCCTCGGGCGCGTCCACGGCCGTCGCGTGGAGCCGCGCGGAGTGGGTCGAGGCGACCCAGCCCGCTTGGAAGGAGCTCGTCGACCCGGTGGCCGAGCGCGTGGGCGCGGCCATGGGCGGGGTGCTGCCCGAGGAGATGCAGGCCATGGCGGGCCCGCTGATCGGCATGATGCGCTCCATGGGCGGCGCCATGTTCGGCCAGCAGATCGGACAGGCCGTCGGCGTCCTGGCGGGCGAGGTCGTCGGCTCGACGGACATCGGGCTGCCGCTGGGCCCGGCCGGCAAGGCGGCGCTGCTGCCGCTGAACATCGACGCGTTCGGCAAGGACCTGGGCGTCCCCAAGGACGAGATCAGGCTGTACCTGGCCCTGCGCGAGGCCGCCCACCAGCGGCTCTTCGCCCATGTGCCGTGGCTGCGCTCGCACCTGTTCGGCGCGGTCGAGGGGTACGCGCGGGGGATCAAGGTCGACACCGCGAAGCTGGAGGACGCGGTGGGCCAGCTCGACGTGTCCAACCCGGAGCAGCTTCAGGAAGCCCTCCAGCAGGGCATGTTCCAGCCGGAGGACACCCCGGAGCAGAAGGCCGCGCTGGCCCGTCTGGAGACGGCCTTGGCGCTCGTCGAGGGCTGGGTCGACGCGGTGGTCCACGAGGCCGCCAAGCCCCGTCTGACCTCGGCCGACGCGCTGCGCGAGATGCTGCGCAGGCGCCGGGCGACGGGCGGCCCCGCCGAGCAGACGTTCGCCACGCTGATCGGCCTCCAGCTGCGTCCGCGCCGGCTGCGGGACGCCTCGCGCCTGTGGGCCTCGCTCACGGACGCGCGCGGGGTCGACGGCCGCGACGACCTGTGGGAGCACCCGGACATGCTGCCGACCGCCTCCGACCTGGACGACCCGGACGGCTTCGTCCACCGCGAGCAGCTGGACTTCTCCGAGATCGACAAGATGCTCGGCGAGGCCGCCTCCCGCAACGAGAAGCCCGGGAGCGACGGCACGGGCAGGGCCGACGGCGGCGAGGACGACGAGCGCAAGGGCGACGACGGCAAGTGAGCCTGCACGAGGACGCGGTCCTGGTACTGAAGGCGTACGAGGACCAGCCGGAGCTGCGCCGGACATATCTGGACCATCTGTCGGCGCATCCGGACGGCATGTGGAAGGCGTGCGCGGCCGGGCATCTGACGGCGAGCGCGCTGGTCGTCGACCCGGAGCGCGAGCGGGTGCTGCTGACGCTGCACCGCAAGCTCAACATGTGGCTGCAGATGGGCGGCCACTGCGAGCCGCAGGACACCTCGCTGACGGCCGCCGCCCTGCGCGAGGCCACCGAGGAGTCGGGTGTGGCGGGTCTCACCCTGCTGACGGGCGGCCCCGTCCGCCTGGACCGCCACCCCATCCCGGCCCCCTGCAACTGGCACCTGGACGTCCAGTACGCGGCGCTCGCCCCGGCCGGCGCGGTCGAGGCGATCAGCGACGAGTCGCTGGACCTGCGCTGGTTCGGCTACGACGAGGTGGCGACGGTGGCCGACAAGTCGGTCGTCCAGCTACTGGAGGCGACCCGGGCCCGGCTGTGAGCCGCTGACGGCGGGCACGGGTAAGGGGCGGTCGCCATGGCGACCGCCCCTTACCGCTGTGCCGACGGGGGTCAGCTCCAGGCGTTGCCCTGGTTCTGGGCGTGGGCGCCCTGCTGGCCCACGCCGTACTGGGCGCGCAGGCCCTGCCCGATCACCGCGTTCTGCGGGGGCAGCACCTCGCTGGGCTGGACGAGCGCGAAGCCCTGCCCGAGGAAGCTGAGCTCCCAGCCCTCGCCGGTGTTGCCGCGGCGCCGCCAGACGCCCGTGGAGTGCGTCTGCGCCTGCATCTGCACCCGCAGCGAGGTGGACCAGGCCACGATCGCGTCCGCGTCGGCGTTGACGTACTTGTCCGGGGTGACCTGGAGCATCAGCGGCTGCCCCGAGGTCATCAGGACGACCTTGCCGGTGCCGGTGATGTTGAGCTGGTACTTGCCGGTGCCGGAGACGCCGTACTGGCTGTCCACCGCGAGGACCTCGTAGTGCAGCGAGGAGTCCATCGCGAGGACGTAACCGCCGTCGACGGTCAGCCCGTCCCGGTCCACGTCCACCACATGGACGTACTGCGCCAGATTGGCGAGGTAGACGGTGCCCTGGCCGGAGACGCGCATCAGGTCCAGGCCCTCGCCGGTGTGCACGCGCGCGTTCTGCTGGCCGCGCGACTGGTACTCGCCGTCGAACTCCATCAGCCCCTGGTAGGCGACCATCGAGCCCTTGCGGGCGAGGATGTCGTCGTGGCCGGTGAGCACCACCCGCAGCAGCTGCGCGTTCTGCGCGCTGTAGCGCTCCTGCGACTGCTGTTCGGTGTAGCTGAAAAGCGGGCTCTGCATGGTGTGTTCGCTCCCCCTCAGCCCCGGGCCCGCAGGCGGTCGGTGCTGTCCTCACTCGGCTGTACGACGACGATGCCCTGGCCCGAGAAGGCCATCTGGTACGCCTCTCCGCTGCCCCGCCCGATCAGCGACGACGCCTTGAAGCTGCGCTTGCCCTTCACCTTGAGGTTCGGGGACCAGGCGACGAGGGCGTCCGGGTCGACGTACGTCTCGTCCTCGCCGCTGCCGCAGTCGACGACGACCGGGGTGCCGCGCGAGGTGAGCGCGACCCAGCCGGTGCCGGAGATCTTCACGTTGAACAGGCCCTGTCCGGCGAACTTGGCCAGTCCCTTGACCCGCTCCACGCCCCACTGGAGGCTCGCGTCGAAGGCCAGCACATTGGTGCCGTTCACCGACAGGGCGTCGTTGTTGAGCTGGACGACGACCACATGGGCCCCGTAGTCGGCGAGGTAGAGCAGTCCGTCGCCGGTGCACTTCATCAGCGGGGCGCCCTCACCGGTGATCCAGTCGCGGGCGATCTGCCGTACGGCGGGCGGGTTCGGCTCGTACTGGACGAACCCCTCGTAGGCGACCATCGAGCCCACGCGCGCGAAGAGGTCCTGTCCGGTGGTCATGGCCACCTTCAGCATGGCGCTGCCGTGGTTCTCCATCCGGGCGGCGACGGGTGCGGGGGCGTAGCCCGCGAGTTGCTGGTTCATTGATCGGGCTCCCTCAGACCTCGTACGGCTGGACGACGATGAAGTTCCCGGGCGCGCCGCGGAACTGCAGGTTGACGGATTCGCCGCTGTGGCCCGGATAGGCGTTGCGGCGGAGCCGGACCTGGCTGGAGACGATCACCTGCGAGGCCGCCGACCAGGCCACGATGGCGTCGCTGTCGGCGAACGTGGTCGGGGTGACCGGCAGGACCACCGGGGTGCCGTGGGTCATCACCACGAGCGTGCCGGTGCCCTGGAACTGCATGGTGAACAGCGCACCGCCGGGGATCCCGTGGCCCTCGATGCGGCGGACCTCGTACTGAAGGGACTCGTCGAACGCCAGGACGTGCTCGGCGGAGACGCAGATGCCGTCGCCCTGGAGCTCGATGGGGTGCAGATAGGTGCTGTTCTCGGCGAGGAAGACCTGGCCCCGGCCGCTGCAGCGCATCAGCTGCATCTCCTGGCCGGTCGCGTTGCCGACGATGCGGCCCGCGAAACCGGCGCCCTTGTAGCCGAAGTCCACCTTGCCCTGGTACATCACCATGCTGCCCTGGCGGGCCAGCACCGGGGAGCCGCCGACACCGAGGTCGACGCGGACCAGCTGCTTGTTCTGCGACGTCCAGCGCTGCCCGGTGGGCACTTCCTTGTACTGCTGGATGGCCGCCGCGAGTCCACCGCCCTGCGGCATGCCCTGCGGCGGCATCCCGGGCTGCGCCCCGTAGGGCGCGGGCTGTCCGTAGGGGGCCGGCTGACCGTAGGGCGCGCTCTGGCCGTACGGGGCCGGGGCGCCCGGCGGCGGCAGCTGGCCCGGGTACTGGCCGGGAACGCCCGGGACCTGCCCGTACGAAGGCTGCTGCGGCTGTCCGTACGCGCCGGGCGGGGCCGGGGGCGGGATGGTGCCGGGCGGCATGCTGATGGGCGCGGCGATGGTCGGTGCCGCGTGGATCTGCGGGCTGGGCGCGGGCGGCGGGGGCGGCGTGGACCCGGGCGGCGGCGCGTAGTGCTGGGCCGCGGCCGGGGCGGGCGCCTGCGGGTGGGCGGGCGCCGGGGAGCCGAACTGCGGGGCGGGCTGGGGGGCCTGGGGCTGCTGCGGCGCGGCCGGGGCGCCGAACCGGGGCGCGTGCGCGCTCTGCGCCGGGGCGCCCTGGGCGGGCGGCGCGAAGCCGGGAGCCGCGCCCTGCGGCTGCTGCGGCGCCGCGGGCTCCTCCTCGGCGACCTCGCCGCCGAAGTTCTTCAGCAGCGCCTCCAGGCCGCCGTCGAAGCCCTGGCCGACGGCGGCGAAGCGCCACACGTCCTTCAGGTAGAAGTCGCCCAGCATCACCGCGCGTTCGGTGGAGAACTCCGCGCCCGTGAACGCGTATCTCACCACCTCCTCACCACCGGCGACCACCCTGATGTACCCGGGCCCCACCTGCGACATCTGGCCCGCGCCGTCGATCGTCGCGGTGAACGACAGCTTGTGCACATGCGCCGGGACGCGATCCAGGGTGACCCGGAACGACTCGGTGTCACCGGCCTGGGGACCCAGGAGCTGGATGGACTCCTCGGGCGACTTCGGCTGGTTGAAGAAGATGAAATACCGGTCGTCGGACAGCTGCTCATTCGCGTCCAGACCGAAGCAGCTGATGTCGAAGGTCAGTCCGGGGGCGCCGATCTGCACACCTACATACAGATCCGTCCCTGCTGTCAGGTCACTGATCCTGGCCTTGTGGCCGCGCTGGAATTCCCTGGCCATGCGTAACGACCGTCCCCCATCCCGAGTGTGATTGGTCGCGCCAGGCTAACGGCTGCCTGCGACAATCGGCCAAGCCGGTACGCGTTCGGTACACAATCGGGGAGATCACTCTCCGCGAGCGGCGGGCAGATGCGGCAGCCGGTCCGCGGCCACCACCCCTTCGAGGTATCCACGCGCGCGTTCCGTACGCGGATACGCTTCAAGCAGCCGCCAGAACCGCGACCCGTGCCCCGGCACCAGCAGGTGCGCCAGCTCGTGGACCAGCACGTAGTCCACGACGTACTCGGGCATCCCCTGCAGCCGGTGCGACAGGCGGATGCTGCCCTCGGCCGGGGTGCACGAGCCCCAGCGGGTGTTCTGGTTGGTCACCCAGCGGACCGACGCGGGACGCGCGCGCCCCTCGAAATACAGCTCGGACAGCCGCTCGGCGCGCTCGGCCAGCTCGGTGTCGCCCAGCATCCGCTTGTTCTCCTGGGCGGCCAGCTTGTCGAGCATCACGCTCACCCAGCGCTGCTCCTCGGCCTCCGACATCCGCGCCGGGATCAGCACGATGGTGCGGTCGCCCTCCCGGTACGCCGACACCGTCCTGCTGCGCCGGGTGCTCCTGCGCACCTCGACCGCGCTCGTCGCATGACCGCGGGGCGGCGGACTTGTGGGACTGCGGGGCGGGCTTCCGGCACTCTGCAGTGGGTCGGCGGGCACGCCCCGACGTTACCCGCTGTCAGTGGGGGAAGTCCCGCCTCCGGGACGGTTCCCCCGTGATCCATTCGCGCCGCGCACCATTTGAATGACTAATACCCCACCCCTGTGGACAACTTTCCGCACCCGTCCGCCCGGCCGGGCATTCTGGCAACGGACCGACCGAACAGCACCAGAGCGGAAGAAAAGGACAACGGGGGCGGCAATGCATCCAATGATGAAACCGGCACTGCGCCGGGCATGGCGGGACCGGCAGACCGTGCAATTCGGCGTGACCCCGGCGCGGGCGGTCGTGCTGTCACCGGTGGACACGGCGACCGGCAGTTTCCTCGGCCTCCTCGACGGCACCCGCGGCCTGCCGCTGCTGTACGAGGAGGCGCGCGCCTTCGATCTCTCGCCCGCCCAAGTGGACGCGCTGGTCGAGCGGTTGACCAGGGCGGGAGTCCTGGACGACCCCACCATCGCGGCCCGCCCGGGCCGACCGGCCGACGCGGCCCCGGCGCCCGGCACCCCGTACGGGCGGACCACGGCGTTCGACCGCACCCGGGCCGACCTCGCCTCCCTCTCCCTGGTCCACCCCGAGCCGGGCGGCGGCGCCCGGCGTCTCGCGGCCCGCCGCGCCCTGCGGGTGCAGGTGCGCGGCGCGGGCCGGGTGGGGGCGACCATCGCCGCGCTCCTGGCCGGGGCGGGTGTGGGGCGGGTCGACGTCCTCGACGGCGGGACGGTGCAGCCGTGTGACGTGGCCCCCGGCGGGCTGTCCGACCAGTCCGTCGGTGAGCGCCGCGGCCCCGCGGCCCGGCAGCTGGTGCGCGCCTCGGCGCCCGAGCGCCCGCCCCGGGCCGCCGAGAGCGCGGACCCGGCCGGGCTGTCGCTGATCGTGGTGGCCCCGAGAGACGGCCTGGATGCCTACGCACCGGATGCGGCCCTCGCCCAGGAGTGGGTGGCGGCGGGCATCCCCCATCTGTACGCGGGAGTCCTGGAGACCACCGGCCTGGTGGGCCCGCTCGTCCTGCCCGGTGGCACGGGGTGCGCGGGCTGTCTCGCCCTCGACCGCGCCGCGCGCGACCCCGGCTGGCCCCGGATGCTCGCGCAGTGGCGCTCGGGCCGGCGCCAGGGGGCCGTGCCCTCCTGCGACCTCGCCCTCGCGACCGCCGTCGCCGGGCTGGCGGCCGGGCATGCGCTGACCTTCCTGGACGGCGACCTGCCCGCCGCCACCGGCGCCCGCTGGGAGGCGTCGCTGCCCCTGCTGGACTGGCGGTCGCGGCCCGTCGGGGCCCGCCTCGACTGTTCCTGCGGCGCGGCGGGGGACACTCAGGGGGAGGACGCCTCGGGGGGCGCGCGGACGCAGGACACAATGGCCCGGTAACCGCTGTCGACGACGCACTGCCGCATGGCACCCGCGGCACGGCCGGCTGGGAATTGGAGGGGCGTATGTCTGATCTTCCCCGGAAGGCGGTCACCCGGACCGCCAAGTTGGCCGCGCTGCCACTTGGCTTCGCCGGACGTGCCACCTGGGGCCTGGGCAAGCGGATCGGAGGCAAGTCCGCCGAGCTGGTCGGACGCGAGTTGCAGCAGCGCACCGCCGAGCAGCTCTTCAAGGTCCTCGGCGAACTCAAGGGCGGGGCAATGAAGTTCGGGCAGGCCATGTCCGTCTTCGAGTCGGCGCTGCCCGAGGAAGTGGCCGGGCCCTACCGGGCCGCGCTCACCAAGCTCCAGGAGGCGGCCCCGCCCATGCCGACCCGCACCGTGCACGCGGTGCTGGCCGAGCGGCTCGGGGAGCAGTGGCGGGAGCTGTTCCTGGAGTTCGAGGAGAAGCCCGCGGCAGCGGCCTCGATAGGGCAGGTGCACCGGGCGGTCTGGCACGACGGGCGCGAGGTCGCCGTCAAGGTGCAGTACCCGGGCGCCGGGGAGGCGCTGCTCTCCGACCTCACCCAGCTCAGCCGGTTCGCCCGGCTCCTCGGCCCGCTGATACCGGGCATGGACATCAAGCCGCTCATCTCCGAGCTCCGCGACCGGGTCTCGGAGGAGCTCGACTACGCACTGGAGGCGCAGGCCCAGCGGGAGCACGCGGCGGAGTTCGCGGACGATCCGGACGTGGTGGTGCCCGATGTGGTGCACCAGAGCGACCAGGTCCTGGTGACCGAGTGGATCGAGGGCACCCCGCTTTCCGAAGTGATCGCGGACGGCACCCCGGACCAGCGCGACCGGGCCGGACAGCTGCTGGCGCGGTTCCTGTTCTCCGGCCCCGCCAGGACCGGGCTGCTCCACGCCGACCCGCATCCGGGCAACTTCCGGCTGCTGCCCCCGGAGAAGGAGGGCGGCCCCGCGCGCCTGGGCGTGCTCGACTTCGGCACGGTCGACCGGCTGCCGGGCGGTCTGCCCCGGACGATCGGCGACTCGCTGCGGATGACCCTCGAAGGCGAGGCGGAGGCGATCTACGCCCTGCTGTGCGAGGAGGGCTTCGTGAAGGAGTCCATAGCCCTCGACCCGGACGCGGTCCTCGACTACCTCCTGCCCATCATCGAACCGGCGCGGGTCGAGGAGTTCACCTTCACCCGTGCCTGGATGCGCGGACAGGCGGCCCGGATCGCCGACCCCCGCTCCCCCGCGCACCAGCTGGGCAAGCAGCTCAACCTGCCGCCCTCCTACCTCCTGATCCACCGGGTGACGCTCTCCACCATCGGCGTGCTGTGTCAGCTGGACGCGACGGTACGTCTGCGGGACGAACTGGAGGAGTGGGTTCCGGGGTTTCTGCCTCCGGACGAGGCGGAGGCCGGGACGGAGACGGAGGCCGGGACTTCGCAGGGCCTGGCCGGGCCGGTGCTTCTGGCGCCGCTCGCCGACGGAGGGAGCGCGCGGGAAGCGGAGGCGGACGAGGAGGAGCAGCCCGCGGGGGCCTGAGTCACCACCAGACGGAGTCGAGTCTGCTCTCGATCGCCCTGATGTTGGCCCGCGCGCACGCGTCGCAGAAGTAGAGCCGGGTGCCGTTCTCCACGGAGTACGTCCAGGTCGGCGGAGTGCTCTCGGCGGGCGTGCCGCAGCGCGAGCACACAACGGTCTCGGCGTCCGGCTGAGTCGGGTCGTCCATTTCGTGACGATACCGCCACGGCCGCTGGTTCGTTGGGCACAACGCACCGCGGGGGCCGGTCCGTTCGGACCGGCCCCCGCGGGCTGTTCATCGGTGTTCGCGCTGCCCTGCCGTGCGGCTGTTACTGCATGACGGCCATGGCGAGGGCGCGGCGGGCACGCATCGAGACGCGCTCGGCGCGCCGCTGCATGCGCCGGGCGGCGAGCAGACGCAGGGCCTGCCGTTCGGCCTCGGCTTCCCGCAGGCGGTCGTGCATATGGGCACGGGCGAGGGCTTCTGGCATGAGTTGCATTTCGAGGGTCCTGTTCTGACGCGAGGTGTTCGCGCCGGCAGTGGAGAAGTCTGGGGTCGCGGAGCCCTTGGGCTCGCTGGCGGACGTCGTCATCGGGGCCTGCTTCTGGGGGTCGTTCGTGAGGGGGCGGTCGATGGTTCCCGGGCGGTTCATGCCGCGACCGGGTTCTTGCGCGGGCGGCCACGGGGCCGCTTGCGGGCCACGACCACGCCCTGGACGAAGAGCTCGCCACCCCAGACGCCCCAGGGCTCGCGCCGCTCCTTGGCCCCGGCGAGGCATGCCTCGACCAGCGGGCAGGTGCGGCAGAGGGACTTGGCGTACTCGACGTCTGCCGGGGACTCGGCGAAGAAGACCTCCGGGTCGTACGAGCGGCAGGGGACGGGTACGCCGAGGTTCTCGATGGCGTCGTCGAGCGCGGTGAGCGCGGTGAGGGGAGTCAAGGCGGGGTCCTCCGTGAGACCGGGCGGGGGGATCGTCTGGGCGGGCGGTACGGACGGGGCGTGCGCTTCGAGTTGCACGGTGTTTTCTTCCTCGTCTTTGTTGTCGGTCCGGCCGGTCGGCCGGGTTTCGGCTGGTACCGAGACCCCTTCGCGCTGTCTTGCCCTGTTCGGGGCAAACAGAAGGGCCGCGGATCCCGGGTGGGGTTCCGCGGCCCTGAAGGCGCCTGCCTGATCCTGGATCAGGCTGGATCACTCCAGGGTTCGAGCCCACGGAAGGCCCACATCTTGTGGTGCTGCGTCGTCGTCTGCTTTTCGGCTCCGGCACCGGCGGCCGCAAAGGCATAGGCCATGGCCTGTCCCTCTGCCACTACTGCTGCCGGTGCCTGGGTCGGTCGCTCATTGCCGTTCCGCACGGGGAGATTGGCCAGGGAGACCGGAATGACGACCGAGAGGCCGCGCAGACCGGAGACACCGGTGGACAGACCGGTGCCCTGGGCCGAGGAACCGAGCGGGCAGGTGGCGACGACCGAGCGATCGGTCATTTTGGTGGTGCTGAAGCTGGTGAAGTTCATGAAGCTGGTCACTGGTCTCGCCTCCTCTCGGCGTCTCGGGGAGCTCGGCCCGGGGGCCTTGATCCCATGCGTATTCGGATAAGTACAGCAAGTAGAACACGGACGCAGGGCCTCTGAGAAGCCGCTGTCTCCGTGGTTAAGAACCTATGGGGATTCGCGGGGCGGGCGCAAACTATTTTTTCGATGAGTTTTCAGGAAGCCGCCCCGTCGCCCTCCTCAAGCTCCTGACCTGCGCAGATGGCAAGGACATCGGTGCCGAACCGGTCCAGCTTGCGGGCGCCGACCCCGGAGATGACCGCGAGCTCCCCGCCGGTGGACGGCACGGCCTCCGCGATCGCCATCAGGGTCTTGTCGGTGAACACGCAATACGGCGGCTGGCCCAGTTGCCGTGCCTGGCCCGCCCGCCAGTCGCGCAGCCGCTCGTACAGACCCTCGTCCATGTCGGAGGGGCAGTCCTCGCAGCGCATCAGCTTCATCTCACCGGCCTCGGTGAGCGTCTTGCCGCAGACCCGGCACAGGACCGGGCCGCGCCGGGTGCGCTTGCGGGCCGCGCCGCGCTCGATTCCGCCCGTGCCGCCCGTGGACGCGGCGCGGGCGCCGAGGGCCGCGGAGCCCGGTCGCAGGCCGTTCAGGAAGCGGCTGGGGCGTCGGGAGGCGCGACCGCCGGGAGAGCGCGAGAGGGACCAGGACAGGGCCAGATGGAGACGGGCGCGGGTGACGCCCACGTACAGCAGGCGGCGCTCCTCCTCGATCTGCTCGTCGGTCTTCGCGTATGTGATCGGCATCATGCCCTCGGTGAGGCCGACCAGGAAGACGGCGTCCCACTCCAGGCCCTTGGCGGCGTGCAGGGAGGCCAGGGTGACGCCCTCGACGGTGGGCGCGTGCTGTGCGGCGGCGCGCTCGTCGAGCTCGGCGACCAGGTCGGAGAGGGTTGCACCGGGCTTGGCACGCGCGAAGTCCTCGGCGAGGCGGACCAACGCGGCGAGGGACTCCCAGCGGTCGCGGACGGCGCCCGAGCCGGTGGGCGGAGTGCTGGTCCAGCCCTTGGTGCCGAGGACGGCGCGGACCTGCGAGGGCAGGTCGACGGCGTCGTCGAGCAGGGAGTCGTTGCCTCCGGCGCGGGCCGCGCCGCGCAGGGCGACGCCCGCCTCGCGCACTTCCGGCCGCTCGAAGAAGCGCTCGGCGCCACGCAGCTGGTAGGGCACGCCCGCGTCGGCGAGGGCCTGCTCGTAGATCTCGGACTGGGCGTTGATCCGGTAGAGCACGGCGATCTCCCCGGCGGAGACGCCGGAGGCGATGAGGTCGCGGATGCGCCGGGCGACGCCCTCGGCCTCGGCGGGTTCGTCGCCGTACTCGGTGTAGGCGGGCTCGGGGCCGGGGTCCCGCTGGGAGACGAGTTCGAGGCGGTGCTCGGCGGCGCGGCCCCGGGCCTGGGTGAGCAGTCCGTTGGCGAGGTGGACGACCTGGGGGGTCGACCGGTAGTCGCGGATGAGTTTGACGACGGTCGCCTGCGGGTGGCGGGTGCGGAAGTTCAGCAGGTGGTCGGGGGTGGCGCCGGTGAACGAGTAGATCGTCTGGCTGGCGTCGCCGACGACGCAGAGGCTGTCTCGGTCGCCGAGCCAGAGCTCCAGGAGGCGCTGCTGGAGGGGGCTGACGTCCTGGTACTCGTCGACCACGAAGTGCTGGTACTGGCTGCGGATGCGCTCCGCGATGTCGTGGCGGTCCTGGAGGACGCCGACCGTGAGGAGCAGCACGTCCTCGAAGTCGATCATGCCCCGGTCGCGCTTGAGCTCCTCGTACGTGGCGTAGATCTGGGAGATCTCGGCGGGGTCGCGGGGGGCGTCGCGCACCGATTTGGCGACGGCCGCCGGATAGTCGGCGGGGACCGTCTGGGTGACCTTGGCCCACTCGATCTCGCTGGTGACGTCGCGCAGCTCGTTGCGGTCGAGGCGGACGCGGCAGCGGGCGCCCGCCTCGGCGACCAGCTGGATCTTGCGCTCGACCAGGCGGGGCAGCTCGCCGCCGACGGCCTTGGGCCAGAAGTACTGGAGCTGGCGCAGGGCCGCGGAGTGGAAGGTGCGGGCCTGAACGCCGCCCGCGCCGAGCTGGCGCAGCCGACCGCGCATCTCGCCCGCGGCGCGGTTGGTGAAGGTGACGGCGAGCACACTGCTGGGCTGCAGGATCCCGGCGCGCACCCCGTAGGCGATGCGGTGGGTGATCGCCCTGGTCTTGCCGGTGCCCGCGCCCGCCAGTACGCACACCGGCCCGTGCAGGGCCGTCGCGACCTCGCGCTGCTCGGGGTCGAGCCCGTCGAGCACCGCGTCCGCCGAGTCGGGGACCTGTGGGAAGAGGGAGGAGTGCGTTGCTGCTGTCACCCCGCCATGCTGCCAGGTCGTGGGAGGCGGACGGGACGCGTTGTCCACAGGGGGCGCGATTGTTCGTACTAATGCGGGAATGGTGGCCCGGTCGCGTACGTTCAAGACCTTGGCGTTCACCCATCGAGCCGAACATGAGGAGTGCGAGAGCATGCCGGGCACTGTGACGATGTACAGCACCACGTGGTGCGGCTACTGCCGTCGGCTGAAGAGCCAGATGGACCGCGAGGGCATCACGTACAACGAGATCAACATCGAGCAGGACCCGGAGTCCGCGGCCTTCGTCGAGAAGGCGAACGGCGGCAACCAGACGGTCCCGACCGTGCTCTTCCCCGACGGCTCGACGCTGACGAACCCGTCGCTCGCGCAGGTCAAGCAGAAGATCGGCGTCTGAGCCGCGCTCGTCGCGCGGCTGCGGAGCGAGTTCCCAGGATGTGCGCAGGGCCTCCACCGACGCGGTGGGGGCCCTGCGCGTTGCCGGGCGCGGCCGGGCTCAGTGCGTGGGCCTGGGCAGCGGCTCGCCGTACCAGAGCTCGATGAGCCGGGCCGCGATCGAGATGCCGAACGGGGGCACGACCTCGCCGGACTCGAAGGCGGCGCGCAGGTCCTCGCGGGAGAACCAGCGGGCCTCGTGGATCTCCTCGCCGTCCACGTTGATCTCGCGGGAGGTGGCCTGCGCCATGAAGCCGAGCATCAGGCTGGAGGGGAACGGCCAGGGCTGGCTGGCGATGTACTCGACCTCGCCGACCGTGACGCCCGCCTCCTCGAAGACCTCGCGGCGCACCGACTGCTCGATGGACTCACCGGGCTCGACGAAGCCCGCCAGCGTGGAGAAGCGGCCCTCGGGCCAGTGCACCTGGCGGCCGAGCAGCGCACGGTCCTGGTCGTCGGTGACGAGCATGATCACGGCCGGGTCGGTGCGCGGGTAGTGCTCGGCGCCGCACGCCTGGCAGCGGCGGATGTGCCCCGCTGCGGCGATGACCGTGCGCTCGCCGCAGCGGGAGCAGAAGCGGTGCAGGCGCTGCCAGTTCTCCAGGGCCACGGCGTGGACCAGCAGGCCCGCGTCCCGGGGCGACAGGAGCAGTCCGGCCTCGCGCAGCCCGGCGGGGCGGGCGGACTGGTCCATGCGGCCCGGCAGCGAGTCCTTCTGGAGCGCGAAGTAGCTGACGCCGTCGTTGTCGGTGCCCAGGAAGTAGCGGTGGGTCTCGGTGACCGGCGCCTCGAAGGCGGGGGTCATCACCAGCTCGGTGCGGCCGTCGGCGGTGTCGTCGATGAGCGCCTGCCCGCCGGAGACCACGAAGACCCGGGTCGACGGGTGGCTCCAGGCCGCCGCCAGCCATGCCTCGTCGAGGCGGTGGTGGGCGGCGCGGTCGATGCCGCTGGGCTCGGTGAGGCTGATCGGTGTGGCGAGGCCGGCCGGCCGGTCCGCGGTGGTGTCACTGCTGGTGGTGCTGGTGGTGCTCACAGGTGCTTCCAACTCCCCCGGTGGATGGGTTCAGCGGTGTTCGTTCGACGGTGGTGTCCCGGTGGCCGCAGCCACGCGCGCGTAACGGGACGCGCCGTCCTCGCGGCTGCTCTCCTCCGACGCGGCCACGCGCGCGCGTACGGGACGCGTGGGGGCGGCGGCGGGCTCACAGCCTCGCGGCGGCGAGGTCGCCCCACAGGTGGGCGGTGGTCTCGACGCCCTTGAGGAGGAGGTCGATCTCGACCTTCTCGTTGGGCGCGTGCCAGCCGTCGGACGGGACGGAGATCCCCAGGAACAGCACGGGTGCGCCCAGCACGTCCTGGAGGTCGGCGGCGGGTCCGGAGCCGCCTTCGCGGGTGAAGCGGATCTTCTGGCCGAAGGCGCGGCCCATGGCGCGGGCGACGGACCGCAGCGCCGGGTGGTCCAGCGGCGTGAGGCACGGGCGGGTGCCGGCGCTGAAGGCGATCTCGTGCCGGATGCCGTCCGGGACCTGGGTCGCTGCCCAGTCGGTGACGAGCTTCTCGATCCGGTCCGGGTCCTGCCCGGCGACCAGGCGGAACGACAGCTTGACCATGGCCGAGGACGGAATGATCGTCTTGCCGCCGGGGCCCTGGTAACCGCCGCCGATGCCGTTGACCTCGGCGGTCGGCCGCGCCCAGACCCGCTCCAGCGTGGAGTACCCGGCCTCGCCGTGGGGGGCGCGGGACTTGGCGGTGCGCAGCCATTCGGCCTCGTCGAACGGCAGCTCCGCGACGAGTTCGCGCTCGGCGTCCGTCAGCTCGGCGATGCCGTCGTAGAAGCCGGGCACGGTGACCCGCTCGTCGGCGTCGTGCAGGGCGGCGACCAGGCGGGCGGCGGCGGTCGCCGGGTTGGGCACGGCGCCGCCGAAGGAGCCGGAGTGGATGTCCTGGTCGGGCCCGTACAGCCGGATCTCGCACTCGGCGAGGCCGCGCATGCCGGTGCAGACCGTGGGCGTGGTCTCCGACCACATGCCGGTGTCCGAGACGATCACGGCGTCGGCCGCGAAGCGGTCGGCGTGGGCCTCGACGAGCGCGCGGAAGTTCGGCGAGCCGGACTCCTCCTCGCCCTCGACCAGCAGCTTGAGGTTGACGGCGGGGGCGGTGCGGCCGGTGGCGGCGAGGTGCGCGCGGACGCCCAGGGTGTGGAAGAACACCTGGCCCTTGTCGTCGGCCGCACCGCGCGCGTAGAGGCGCCCGTCGCGCAGCTCCGGCTCGAAGGGCTCGGTGTGCCAGCCGTCCTCGCGGGCGGCGGGCTGCACGTCGTGGTGGCCGTAGACGAGCACGGTGGGGGCGGCCGGGTCGCCGGAGGGCCACTCCGCGTAGACGGCGGGCGCCCCGGGGGTCTCCAGGACCTCGGCGACCGGGAACCCGGTCTCCCTGAGCTTGGCGGCGAGCCAGTCGGCACTGCGCCGGACGTCGGCGTCGTGCTCGGGCTGGGCGGACACCGACGGGATCCGCAGCCACTGCGCCAGGTCGTCGAGGAAGGCGGTGCGGTGCTCCTCGATGTAGGCGCGCACGGTGTCGTCGGCCGCGGTCTGGACGGCGCTGTCCGGGGTCTCGCTCATGCCATTGAGCCTATCCGGCCTGCGGTGGTGGCATGTCCGCCGGTGCCCCGGCCCCCGCGGGCGGGGGCGCCTCGGCCTCGCGCGCGTGGCCGTGCCCACCGGTCCGGGCGGCGCCGCCCGCGCCGCCGAGCAGGATCCGCTCCAGCTCGGTCCGGCCGGGCAGCCGCGCGGGGCGGACGGTCTCCCCCGTGCGCACGTACAGGAAGGCGGCGGTCACCGACTCCGGCGGTACGCCGTGCTGCTCGGCCCAGGCGAGGCGGTAGACGGCGAGCTGGAGGGGGTCGCCGGTGGCCTCGCGGCCGGTCTTCCAGTCGACGATCTCGTACGTGCCGGGGCTCTCGCCCGCGTACACGGCGTCGATACGGCCCCGGATCACCCGGCCCGCCAAGGTGAGCTGGACCGGCGCTTCGGTGCGCAGCGGGGTGCGCCGGGCGTACGGGGAGCGCTCGAACGCCTCCTTCAAGGCCGCGAGGTCGCGCTCGTCCGCGATGTCGCTGTCGTCCCCGCCGGGCAGCTCGTCGGGGCCGAGCATCGGCAGCGGCAGCTCCTCGAAGCGGGACTCGACCCAGGCGTGGAAGCGGGTGCCGCGCCGGGCCGCGGGCTGCGGGCGCTTGGGCATGGGCCGGGCCAGCTCCTGGGCGAAGCCGTCCGGATCGGCGGCGAGCCGCAGCAGGTCGGAGGCGGTCAGGGAGGCGGGGACGGGGACGTCGCGGGTGGTGGCGCGGTTGCGGCGGAGCTCGGTGGTGAGCGCCTCCAGGTCGCGGTCCCAGGAGGCGATGGCCCGGCGCTCCTCGGGGGTGAGGACGGGCTGCGCGGCCGTGCGGGGCGCGGGGTCGGCGGGGCGGCTGTGCTGGACGGGCACGTCGGGGTGCGCGGAAGCCGCCGCGGGGGCCGGGCGCTGGGTGGGCATGCCGGGGCGCGGGTCGTGCGGGCCGCCGTCGCCCTCGGGGCGGCCGTCCTCGTGGGCGCCGTCCTCGTACGGGAAGGGCTCCGCCCCGTACGGGTCGCCCTCGTCCGGGTAGGGAGCCTCGTCGGGGTAGGGCTCCTCGTCGTACGGATCGGTGCCGCCGCCGTACGGATCACCCTCGGAGGGTTCGCGGCCGTACGGCTCGCCCTCGGGGGAGAGGTCGGCGAACGGGTCGTCGGCCGCGTACGGCTCGTCGGCCGCGAACGGGTCCGTGTGGTCGTACGCCGCCTCGCCCGGGAAGTCCGCCGGGCCGGGCGCCACGCGTGCGTGGGGGCCGTCGTACGCGCCCGCCGAAGTGGGCCTCACACGCGCGTGGGGGCCGTCGTGCGCGGCGGCGCCCTCGCCGTCCAGGTACGCAAGGACCGTCTCGGCCGCGGCCCGGCGGCGGGCCAGGGACGCGGGGTCGAGCGGGAGCGGCCACGCGTGCGTGGCCGCGGACTCGCGCAGGGCGGGGTTCTCCGCGTCCTCGGCCGGTTCGTCGGCCCAGACCTCGATCTCGCCGTGCCCGGCCTCGCAGTGGGCGTACAGCGCGTGCAGGAAGTCGGACGGGCCGCGCCGCTTCTTCTGGCTGGGGCCCCACCAGTGCCCGGAGCCGAGCAGCAGTGAGCGGGGGCGGGTGAACGTGACGTACCCCAGGCGCAGTTCCTCGGTGTGCTGGTGCTCCTTGAGCTCCTCCTTGAACGCCTTGAGGCCCTTGGCGTCCCACTCGGGGGCGGCGGGCAGGGTCGGGGCGTCGCCGCGCAGGGCGTGCGGCAGGACCTTCGCCTGGGCCGTCCACGCCTCCCGTGCCTGGGTGGCGGGGAAGGTGCCGTTGACCAGGCCGGGGACGGCGACCACGTCCCACTCCAGCCCCTTGGACTTGTGGGCGGTGAGGATCTTCACCGTGTTCTCGCCGCCGGGCAGGGCGTTGTCCAGGCCCTTCTCGTACTGCGCGGCGGTGCGCAGGAAGCCGAGGAAGGCCAGGAGGGACGCCTCGCCGTCGAGGGCGGCGAAGCCGGCCGCTGTGTCCAGGAAGTTGCCGAGGGTCTCGCGGCGGCGGGCGGCCAGCGCGTGCGGTGAGGCGGAGAGCTCGACCTCCAGGCCGGTGGTGGCGAGGACGCGGTGGAGGACGTCCATGAGCGGGTCGGCGAGCGAGCGGCGCAGGTCGCGCAGTTCGGCGGCGAGCCGGGCGAAGCGCACGCGTGCCTCGGCGGAGAAGGGCAGTCCGTCGTCCTCGCCGTCGGCCGTCTCCAGGAAGGTGTCGAGCGCGTCGGCCAGCGAGATCACCTCGGCCGGGTCGACGCCCTCCACGGCGTCCGCGAGCCGCTGGTCGGGGTCGTCCGTCCCGGCCCGCTCGCGCCGCACCAGCCGGCGCGCGCGGCGGCCGAGGAGGGCGAGGTCGCGCGGGCCGACGCGCCAGCGGGGGCCGGTCAGGACCCGGACCAGCGCCGCGTTGGCGCCGGGGTCCTGGAGGACCTCGCAGACCGCCACCAGGTCGGCGACCTCGGGGAGGTGGAGCAGCCCGGAGAGGCCGACGACCTCCACGGGCAGGTCGCGGGCCACCAGGGCGCCCTGGAGCTGCGCGAAGTCGCCCGCGGTGCGGCACAGGACGGCGATCTCGCCGGGCTCCTTGCCGGTGCGCACCAGGTGGGCGAGGGAGTCCGCGAGCCAGTCGATCTCCTGCTGGTGGGTGTCGAGCAGGGCGATGCGGACGGTGCCGTCGCGCTCGGCGCCGGGGGCGGGGCGCAGGGCCTCGACGCCCTCGTGCATCGCGCGCAGGGGCGCGGCCAGCCCGTTGGCGAGGTCCAGGAGGCGACCGCCGCTGCGGCGGTTCTCACTGAGCGAGTGGCGGGTGGCGGGGCGTCCGTCCGCGTACGCGAAGTGGCGCGGGAAGTCGTCCAGGTTGGCCACCGAGGCGCCGCGCCAGCCGTAGATGGCCTGGCAGGGGTCGCCCACGGCGGTCACGGCGTGTCCGGTGCCCTCGCCGAACAGGGCGGCGAGCAGCCGGCGCTGGGCGACGGAGGTGTCCTGGTACTCGTCGAGCAACACGACGCGGAACTCGTCGCGCAGGATGCGGCCGACCTCGGGGCGGGTCAGGGCGAGCTCGGCGGAGAGCGCGATCTGGTCGCCGAAGTCGAGCAGGTCGCGGGACTTCTTGGCATCGCGGTAACGGACGGTGAGGTCCAGGAGTTCCAGCCGTCCGGCGGCGGCCTCGGGGATCTTGCGCAGGTCGGCGTTGGTGAGCCTGGCGCCCTCGAGCTCGCGCAGCAGCGCCCGGTCGTGCGCGCGCAGGGCCTCCGGTGCGACCAGGTGCTCGGCGAGCTCGGCGTCGAGCGCCAGCAGGTCGCCGACCAGGGAGGCGAAGGACTTGGTGAGCGCCGGGTAGGGGCCGGGGGCCTCGCGGAGCACCCGGGCCGCCAGCTGGAAGCGGGTGGCGTCGGCGAGCAGCCGCGTGGTCGGTTCGAGCCCTATGCGCAGGCCGTGGTCGGTCAGGAGCTGCCCTGCGAAGGCGTGGTACGTCGAGATGCGGGGCTCGCCCGGAGGGTGGTCCGGGTCGATCGCGTCGGGGTCGGTGACGCCCGCGCGGACCAGCGCGGTGCGCACCCGCTCGGCGAGCTCTCCGGCGGCCTTGTTGGTGAAGGTCAGGCCGAGCACCTGCTCGGGGGCGACCTGCCCGGTGCCGACCAGCCAGACCACCCGGGCCGCCATCACGGTGGTCTTCCCGGACCCGGCCCCGGCCACGACGACCTGCGGGGCGGGCGGCGCGGTGATGCACGCCGTCTGCTCCGGGGTGAACGGGATGCCGAGGAGCTCTTTGAGCTCTTCGGGGTCGCTGAGGATGGGCACCCGTAAGAGGCTAACGGGGACCACCGACATCGATGGTCCCCGTGGGGTCGCGGAGGCCGCCGCACGGTGGTGCGGGGGCCGGGGCGCGAGGGGTGGTGCGGTGCCTTTGGCGGGTGGTGCCGCGCCTGCGGCGGGTGGCGCTGTGTGTTCGGGTGGCGCCGTGCCTTTGGCGGGCGGGGCTGCGCGTCCGTCGGGGGCATCACGCCTGCGGCGGGTGGTGCCCCCGCCTTCCGGCGGCGCCGTTGCCTTCGGCGGCCGACGGCCATGCCTCCAGTGGGCGGCGTCGCGCCGTCAGTCGGTGGGCCGCGCCGTCAGCTGGTGGTGCTACGCCGTCAGCTCGTCCGTCCCGCCGGAGCCGGAGCCGCCCGCGCCGGGCTTCATGCCCATCTTCTCCAGGTCGATGATCTGGTCGGCGGGCGGCGCCGTGATCGTGGCCGGCTTGTTGTAGTCACTGAAGGTGACGACGCCCGGGTCGGTGCCGTCCTGGTCGTCGACCTTCAGGAGGTAGCCGGGGTCCTTCTTGGAGACGTACATCGTCAGGGTGCCGCCCTCCGCCTTCTTCTTGGTGACGGGGATGGCGGGCACACCGGCGACGACGGTGTCGGCGCCCCGGGTCATGCCCGTGCGCTCGCTCTTGTCCTCGTCCAGGGACTGGATGAAGGCGCCGATGTCGCACATGGTCGCCAGGTCGTCGCCGGGGGCCTTGCCGCCCTTCTTGGACTTGCCGCTCACGGCGCTCACCGGCATCTTCATCCAGCGGCCCTTGAGGATCTCCACCATGGCGTCGGCCTGCCGCTTGGGAGTGCCGTCCTCCTTGGCCATGGCCCGGTAGAAGCGTTCGTCGCCCTTCATGTAGAAGGACTTGTTGTCGACCTTGACGACCTCGGCCGTACCGCCCTTCATGGCGATCTTGCCCGAGCAGGTGCCGACCCGGTTCAGGGTCAGGTCGAGGCGCATGTGCTCGCCGTCCGAGGTGCCCTCGCCGGTCATCTTGAAGGCGGTCGCCGCCTTGGTGGCGGTGACGGCCTTGTCGGCTATCGCGTCGGCGGTCATCCCGGCGAACGGGTCGGCGGGCTTCGACGGGGCGGAC
Source organism: Streptomyces sp. cg36 (assembly GCF_041080675.1). Taxonomy (NCBI): domain Bacteria; kingdom Bacillati; phylum Actinomycetota; class Actinomycetes; order Kitasatosporales; family Streptomycetaceae; genus Streptomyces; species Streptomyces cyclosori. The sequence goes on from NZ_CP163520.1 coordinate 2,809,096, forward strand.
GGCTTCGCCTTGGCGTCGGACGCCTTCTTGCCGTCGTCGCCGCCGCACCCGGCAAGTCCGGCGACAGCGGTCGTACAGACCACCGCTGCGACCAGGAACTTCCGATTGACCCGCATCTGTCTTCTCCTAATTGGGGCGTGAGGGCAAAGGGCCTCGCGAACCTGTGTGATCGCTGTGAGCCCTCGAAGGATGTACGGGAGGGGTTATGACTCCCCTCACATCCGTCACTCCAGTACCTGGCGCCCCTCGGGCTGGGCCGAACACGACGTCCGGAAGGTACAGGTCGTGCAGTGCTGGCCCGGGCTCGGGGTGAAGTGTTCGTCCAAGACCCGGCCCGCCGCCGTGGCCAGCAGGTCGCCGACCCACTCCCCCGCGAGCGGCTCCTGGGCCTGGACCTTCGGGTACGCCTCGCCGCCCTCCCGCTTGGCGGCGGGCTGGCGCAGGTGCACCAGTTCGGCGCCGCCGGGCGGCGGGCGCTCGCCGGCGAAGGCGTCGTCGACCGCGCCCTGGCCGACCGCCAGCTGGTAGACGGCCAGCTGCGGATGGGCGGCGACCTCGTTGGCGGTGGGGGCCTGCTTGCCGGTCTTGAAGTCGACGACGTAGGCGCGGCCCGCCTCGTCGCGCTCCACCCGGTCCATGGAACCCCGGATGCGGACCTCGTACTCGCCCGCCTCCAGCGTCACGTCGAAGTCGTGCTCCGTCGCCACGGGGGTGCGCCCGGTGCGGTCCAGGGTGTGCCAGCGCAGGAACCGCTCCAGCGCCACGCGCGCGTTGTTCTTCTCCTGGAGCGACTTCCAGGGCGCGTCGAAGGCCAGCGCGTCCCACACCGAGTCCAGCCGCTCCATCAGCACGGCCAGGTCGGCGGGCGTACGGCCGGAGGCGACCTCGTCGGCGAGCACGTGCACGACGTTGCCGAATCCCTGGGCGGCCGTGGCGGGCGCGTCCGCCTTGACCTCGCGGCCCAGGAACCACTGGAGCGCACAGGTGTTGGCGAGCTGGTCCAGGGCGCTGCCGGACAGCGCGACCGGGTGATCGCGGTCGCGCAGGGGAACCGCGGACCGGGTCGGTTCGTTCAACCCCCACCAGCGGTACGGGTGGGCCGCGGGTACGAGCGGCTGGCCCTCGTCGTCGGCGAGCGCGGCGAGGCGGGCCAGACGGCGGGCGGCGGCGTCGCGCAGCGCGTCCGACGCCTCGGGGTCGACGGTGGTGGCGCGCAGTTCGGCGACGAGGGCGGCGACGGCGAGCGGGCGGCGGGGACGGCCGGTGACGTCCTTGGGCTCCTCGCCGAGTTCGGCGAGGAAGCGGGAGGGCTGGTCGCCGTCGTCGGCCGGGGCCTTGACCGCGGTCACGACGAGACGGTCGCGCGCGCGGGTGGCGGCGACGTAGAACAGCCTGCGCTCCTCGGCCAGCAGGGCGCCCGGGGTGAGCGGCTCGGCGAGGCCGTCGCGGCCGATGCGGTCGGCCTCTAGGAGGGAGCCGCGGCGGCGCAGATCGGGCCAGAGGCCCTCCTGGACGCCCGCGACGACGACCAGGCTCCACTCCAGGCCCTTGGAGCGGTGGGCAGTCATCAGGCGTACGGCGTCGGGGCGCACGGACCGGCGGGTGAGGGTGTCGGCGGCTATGTCCTGCGCGTCGACCTCCTCCAGGAAGTTGAGCGCGCCCCGGCCGCCGGTGCGCTCCTCGGCTCGCTCGGCGGTGTCGAAGAGCGCGCACACCGCGTCCAGGTCGCGGTCGGCGTTGCGGCCGGCCGGGCCGCCGCGCAGGGCGGCGCGCTCCAGCCGCTGGGGCCACGGGGTGCCGTTCCACAGCTCCCAGAGGGCCTCGGCGGCGGTGCCGCCGCCCTCCAGCAGCTCGCGGGCCTTGCGCAGCAGCGCGCTCAGCCGCTGGGCGCCCCGGGCGTACGCGGGGTCGTGCGCGACCAGCCGCTCCGGCTCGGCGAGCACGCGCGCGAGGAGGACGTCGGACGGTGGCGGCACCCGGTTGCCCGCCGCCCGCTCCTCGTCGCGCAGGGCGCGGCCGAGGCGCCGGATGTCGGCGGTGTCCATGCCGCCGAGCGGCGAGGTGAGCAGATCGAGAGCGGTCTCGGGGTCGAGCCAGGCGGGCGCGGCGAAGGACCGGGCGGCGCCGCTGGCGGCCACGGCGGCGCGGGCGCGCGCGCCCTCGGCCTCCGGATCGGCGTCGGCATCGGTGGGGGCGGCGGCCACGGCGTCACTGGCACCCGGGCCCGTGGCATCGGCAGCTGCGCCCGCGCCCTCGGCTCCCGCGTCGGCGTCGGCTTCCGCGTCGGTGGGGGCGGCAGCCACGGCGTCACTGGCACCCGGGCCCGTGGCATCGGCAGCTGCGCCCGCGCCATCGGCGTCGCCATCGACCTCCGCGTCGGCACCGGTGAGAGCGGCGGCGCCCACAGCGCCACCGGCACCCGCGCCCGCGCCCTCGGCTCCCGCGTCGGCATCGGTGTAGGCGGCAGCCACGGCATCACCCGCACCCGCAGCACCGGCACCAGCACCGGCACCGGCACCGGCACCAGCACCCGCACCGGCACCCGCACCCGCACCCGCACCCGCACCCGCGGCATCCACCCCCGTCACCGCCGCCGTCGCCACCGCTCGTAGGGCCGTGAGCAGGGGGGTCACCGCGGGCTCGTGGCGCAGGGGGACGTCCGTGCCGTCCACCTCTACCGGGACGCCCGCCGAGGTCAGGGCGCGGCGCAGGGCGGGCAGGGCGCGGGTGCCCGCGCGGGTGAGGACCGCCATGTCCCGCCAGGGGACGCCCTCTTCGAGGTGGGCGCGGCGGACGATGTCCGCGATGTTCTCCAGCTCCGTGGAGGCCGTCGGGTAGGTGTACGCCTCGACGCGCCCGCCCGCGCGCACGGCGGCGAGGTCGCGGTGGGCCCGTACCTTCTCCGACGGCAGGCGCGGCAGCGGCATCCGCCGGGTCAGCAGCCGGGTCGCGGCCAAGAGCTTCTCGCCGGAGCGGCGGGACGTGGTCAGGACCTCGACCGGTGCCGGAGCGCCGTCGGAGCGGCGGAAGGTGTCCGGAAATTCGAGGATCCCGTTGACGTCGGCGCCGCGGAACGCGTAGATCGACTGGTCCGGGTCGCCGAAGGCGACCAGCGTGCGGCCACCGCCCGCGAGGGCCCGCAGCAGGCGGACCTGTGCGGGGTCGGTGTCCTGGTACTCGTCCACGAACACCGCGTCGTACGCATCGGCCACAGCGGCGCCGTACGGCGGGGCGGAGGAGGAGACGTGGGACGACGTGCCGGAGCGGGCGGCGCGCTCGGCGAGCAGGACGGCCCGGTGGACCAGTTCCGCGTAGTCGAGGACTCCCTGCAGGTCCAGGACGTCGAGATATTCGGCCAAGAACGCGGCGGCGGCACGCCAGTCGGGGCGGCCGGTGCGGCGGGCGAAGGCGGCGAGGGAGTCGGGGGCCAGGCCGAGCTCGCGGCTGCGGGCGAGCACCGCGCGCACCTCGTCGGCGAAGCCGCGCGTGGTCAGGCAGGCGCGCAGCTCGTCGGGCCAGCGCACATGGGCGAGGCCGGAGCGCTCCAGGCCGAGCTGGCCGGCCAGCAGTTCGCGGACCGCGAGGTCCTGCTCGGGGCCGGAGAGCAGCCGCAGCGGCTCGGCGAAGAGGTCGGCGTCTTGGTGGGCGCGGACCAGCGCGTAGCAGTACGAGTGGAAGGTGGTGGCCTGCGGTCCGCGGGTGCCGCCGAGCCGCAGGGCCATCCGGTCGCGGAGCTCGACCGCGGCCTTGCGGCTGAAGGTGAGGACGAGGATCCGCTCGGGGTCGGTCCCGGCGGCCACCCGGGCCGCGACCGCCTCGACGAGGGTGGTCGTCTTGCCGGTGCCGGGCCCGGCGAGGACCAGCAGGGGCCCTCGGGCATGGTCAACCACCGCCCGCTGCCGCGCGTCCAGCACAGGGGGGTCCACGGTCCTCGGCGGCGTACGCACCAGTCGGTACGCGCCGGCGGACCGCCGTCGTACCTGCGGGTGCGTCGTACGCCCGGTGAAAGAGGAGGAGCTCACGTGGATCGCCGGTCCTGGTGGGTGTGCTGGTGGTGATGGTGGGGACGGGGGCCGTGCCGACTGTCGACGGTACGCCGGATCGCGTCCGGCACGCAGCGGGTCATCCGTACGGGCCTGCGGTCGCCCCCGGCGCCCCGCGATGGTCGAAGCTGTCAGATATGAGCCGTCCCGCCGCCGACCTCGCGCTCCGCGCCGCCGTCCCAGCGCGCCCGCCGCATGTCCAGGCGCGGCAGGTGCCCCTCGGCGGCCCGGCTCGCCCCGCGCAGCGGCGTGGACTCCTCACGGTAGTGGCCGAGGGCGCGCAGCTCGTGGCCGGGCAGCAGGGTGCCGTCCGCGCGCACCACGCGCCACCAGGGCGCGGATCCGCCGTACAGCGCCATGACGCGGCCCACCTGGCGGGGGCCGCCCTCGCCCAGCCATTCGGCGACGTCCCCGTACGTCATCACCCGGCCGGGCGGGATCTGGTCGGCGAGGTCCAGGACCCGTTCGGCATACTCCGGGAGTTCCGGCAGCTCATCGCTCACCCTGTTCATCCTGCCGTACGCCACGGACAGTGGAGCCGGGAACCGGCTCGTGCGAACCGCGCGCACCATGGCAATAGGGCGCGTACCGCACGGCGTACGCCCCCTCGGCGCACCCTGATGCCCCCCTCGGGGGCCTGGTCATGCCACCATCATGCGGGCGGTGACCGGTGATACGAGAGCACGAAGACCAGACCGAAGACCAGACCGGCGAGACAGCGGACCAGACGGCGAAGGAGCGGGGCGTGCAGCCACCCGAAGCGGCGGCCGGCAGCACCCCACAGGCGGGGGCGGACCCCGGCATGCCCTCTTCCAGCGACGAGGACGCCTCCGCGCCCGCGGGCGCCTCCGGCGCGAAACCCGCGCGCCCGGCCCCGGCCGGCGCCACGGCCGTCTCGCGCTCCGGTTCGGGCCCCGGCCCCGGCTCCGACTCCGGCTCCGCGCCGCAGCGGTCCGAGACGTCCGCCACCGGCTCCGACACCGACCCCGGCACCGAGGCGTGCGAGGGCATCGGCGCCCTGGACCGCGTCTCCGTGGACGAACCGCTGCTGCCCGCCCGTGTGCACCGGCCCTCCGACCTCGTACGGCTGATCAGCGGTGTCCTGGCCATCGCGATCGTGCTGGCCATCGCCGCCATCGCCCACCACACCACGTCCGGCCTCGAACAGGACATCAGCAAGGGCTCGGACCAGGCGCCGGACGTGCTGATCCGGCTGGCCGGTCTGGTGTCGTCGATCGCGGTGCTGATCCTGCCCGTCGCGTTCGCCATCGAGCGGCTGATCAAACGCGACGGGCTGCGCATCGCGGACGGTGTGCTCGCGGCCGTGCTCGCCCACGGCGTCGCCCTCGCCACCGATCTGTGGGTGGCCCGCTCGGCGCCCGAGTCGATCACCGACGCGCTGACCCAGCCGTCGGGCACGGGCGGTCTCACCGATCCCGTGCACGGCTATCTGGCGCCGGTCATCGCCTATATGACGGCCGTCGGCATGGCCCGCAGACCACGGTGGCGGGTCGCCCTGTGGGCGGTGCTGCTGCTCAACTCCTTCGCCGTGCTCGTCGGCGGCCAGACCACCGCCTTCTCGATCCTGGTCACGGTCCTGATCGGCTGGACCGTCGCGTACGGAACGCTGTACGCGGTGGGCTCGCCCAATGTCCGGCCCACCGGGCAGACCCTGCTCGCCGGGCTGCGCAACGTCGGCTTCCGGCCGCTGACCGCGATGCGCGCCGAGGACGCGCCCGACTCCCTGGAGCAGGGCGACCGGGGCAGGCGCTACTTCGTCACGCTGGAGGACGCGCCACCGCTCGACGTCACCGTCGTCGACCGCGAACAGCAGGCGCAGGGCTTCTTCTACCGGGTCTGGCGGCGCCTCACCCTGCGCTCCATCACCACCCGGCGCTCCCTCCAGTCGCTGCGCCAGGCGCTGGAGCAGGAGGCGCTCCTCGCCTACGCGGCGATCGCCGCCGGGGCCAACGCGCCCAAGCTGATCGCCACCTCCGAGCTCGGCCCGGACGCCGTGATGCTGGTGTACGAGCACACCGGCGGGCGGTCCCTGGACTCGCTGGCCGACGAGGAGATCACCGACGAGCTGATGCGCGGCGCCTGGCGCCAGGTGCGCGCGCTCCAGTCGCGCCGGATCGCCCACCGCAGGCTCGCGGGGGACGCGATCCTGGTGGATCGTTCCGGCACCGTCGTACTGACGGATCTCCGCGGCGGCGAGATCGCCGCGGGCGACCTCGTGCTGCGCATGGACATCGCGCAGCTCCTGGTCACCCTGGGGCTGCGGGTGGGCGCCGAGCGCGCGGTGGCCGCGGCCGTCGACGTCCTCGGCCCCGACACCGTCGCCGACAGCCTGCCGCTGCTCCAGCCGATCGCGCTGAGCCGCACCACGCGCGCGACGCTGCGGCGGCTCGCCCGCGAGCAGGCGCAGCGCGAGCGCGAGGCGGTCATCGAGGCGTCGCTTGCGGCCAAGGAGGCGCGGGCCGCCGAGGCGGCCGAGGCACGGGCGCGCCACGCGCGCGAGAGCGCGCCGGAGCAGACCCTGGCCGCGGGCGAGGAGCGCAAGGCCGTACGCGCCGACGCCAAGGCCGAGAGCAAGGCGGTGCGGGCGGAGAAGAAGGCCGAGAAGGAGGCCATCGACGTCGCGCTGGAGAACGCGCGCGAGGAGGACCTCCTCACCCAGATCCGCCGCCAGGTGCTCCTGATCCGCCCGCAGGCGCCGGTGGAGCCGGTGCGCCTGGAGCGCATCAAGGTGAAGACGCTGCTGACGTTCGTCGCCGGTGCCATCGCCGCGTACTACCTGCTGGTGCAGATCACCCACATCAAGTTCGGCGATCTCGTCGCCAACGCGCAGTGGGGCTGGGTGGCGGCGGCCGTGCTGTTCTCGGCGCTCTCCTACCCGGCCGCGGCGGCGAGCCTGCTGGGCTTCGTCCCCGAGAAGGTGCCGTTCTGGCGGGCCGTGATCGCGCAGGTCGCCGGGTCGTTCGTGAAGCTCGTCGCCCCGGCGGCGGTCGGCGGAGTGGCGCTGAACACCCGGTTCCTGCAGCGCGCGGGCGTGCGGCCGGGGCTCGCGGTGGCGAGCGTGGGCGCCTCCCAGCTGTTCGGGCTGGCCTCGCACATCTCGCTGCTGCTGGTCTTCGGCTATGTGACCGGCACCGAGAAGACGCCCGACCTGTCGCCGTCCCGGACGGTGATCGCCGGTCTGCTGACGGCGGCCGTGCTGATCCTGGTGGTCACCGCGATCCCGTTCCTGCGGAAGTTCGTGGTCACCCGGGTGCGGTCGCTCTTCGCGGGCGTGGTGCCGCGCATGCTCGACGTGCTCCAGCGCCCGCAGAAGCTGCTCACCGGCCTCGGCGGGATACTGCTGATCACCGGCACCTTCGTGATGTGCCTGGACGCGTCGATCCGGGCGTTCGGCTCCGGCGACAACACCCTCAGCTACGCGAGCGTGGCGGTCGTCTTCCTCACCGCCAACGCGCTGGGCTCGGCCGCCCCGACGCCCGGCGGTGTGGGCGCGGTCGAGCTGGCCCTCTCCACGGCCCTGACCATCGCGGGCCTGCCGGCCGAGACGGCGGCCTCGGCCGTGCTCCTCTACCGGCTGCTGACGTTCTGGCTGCCGGTCCTTCCCGGGTGGCTGTGCTTCAACTACCTGACCCGCAGGGGCGAGCTCTGAGCGCGTGAGCCGGCGGCCCGCTCGGGCCGCCACCACCCGCATGGCCTGCGGTTTCGCGCGGCCGACGGCGGACGGCCGCACGATGGGGAGCATGGAGAACTCCGCCGCCCTGCGTGCCGCCGCTCTCGCCACCGCGACCACCGCCGTCCTGCTCGCCGCCACCGGCTGCTCCGACGGCGGGACCAAGCAGTCGTCCCCGGCCAAGGCGTCGTCGCTCGCCTCCCAGAAGCTGAACTGGAAGAAGTGCGGCGCGCCCTCCCAGGCGGAGGGGACCGGGGACGCGCCCTCGCCGCCGCCCGGCGGGGGCGAGTGGAAGTGCGCCACCCTGCGCGTGCCCCTCGACTACGCCAAGCCCGACGCCGGGTCGGTCGAGCTGGCGCTGATCCGGACCGAGGCCAGGGAGAAGGACAAGCGCATCGGCTCGCTGGTCTTCAACTTCGGCGGGCCCGGCGGATCCGGGGTCACCACCCTGCCCGCCGCCGCGAGCGACTACGACAAGCTCCGGGCCCGCTACGACCTGGTGAGCTTCGACCCGCGCGGGGTCGGCTCCAGCGCGCCCGTGGAGTGCGAGAGCGACAGCCAGCTCGACCGCTACTTCGCCCAGGACTTCATGCCGGGCGACGCGGCCGAGGAGAAGAGCCTCCTGACGAACATGAAGTCGTTCGCCGCGACCTGCCAGTCCAACTCGGGGCGGGTCCTGCCCCACGTCGGCACCACCAACGCCGCGCGCGACATGGACCTGATCCGCCAGGTCCTGGGCGACGACAAGCTGTACTACTTCGGCATCTCCTACGGGACCGAACTGGGCGGGGTGTACGCCCACTTGTTCCCCAAGAACGTCGGCCGGGCGGTGTTCGACGCCGTCGTCGACCCCACCAGCACCTCCGAGCAGGGCTCGCTCGGGCAGGCCAAGGGCTTCCAGCTCGCCCTCGACAACTTCGCCAAGGACTGCGTGGACCGGGGCGACAAGTGCCAGCTCGCGGGGGCGAACGTGAAGGAGGTCGAGGCCGGGATCGTCAAACTCCTCGCCGGCCTGGACAAGCAGCCCATCCCGGCCAGCGGCACCCGCATGCTGACGAAGACCGAGGCGACCAACGGCATCGCGCAGGCGCTGTACTCCAAGGAGTACTGGCAGCTCCTCGAACAGGGCGTGGACGAGGCGGAGGGCGGGAGCGGCGCCCTGCTGCTCGCCCTGTCGGACGCGATGAACGGCCGGTCCAAGGACGGCACGTACAGCAACATCCAGGCCGCGAACACGGCGATCAACTGTGCTGATTTCAAGGATCGTTACTCACTGGAGCAAACGAAGGCCAAGCTCCCCGAGTTCCGCGCCGCCTCCCCCGTCTTCGGGGACTACCTCGGCTGGGGCCTGCTGGGCTGCACCGCCTGGCCGGTGCCGGGCCAGTGGAGCACGCCCGACGTCAGCGCTCCCGGCGCGGCGCCGATCGTCGTCGTCGGCAACACCGGCGACCCGGCCACGCCGTACGCGGGGGCCAAGCACATGGTGGAGAAGCTGGGCCCGGGGGTGGGCGTGGAGCTGACGTACAAGGGGCAGGGCCACGGCGCGTACAACAGCGGCAACAAGTGCGTGCGGGACGCGGTGGATTCGTATCTGCTGGACGGCAGGGCACCAGCGGCGGGAACCGTCTGCCAGTAGCCGTGGGGCCCGGTTCGGGGCGCTTCCGGCAAGCGGGCGCTGCCCGTCGAGGGTGCGTCAGACCCGCTGGGCGCGCTTGAGGGTGCGTCAGACCTGCTGGGCGCGCTTGAGGGTGCGCAGGATCAGCCACTGGTCGCCCCAGGCCATCGCCGTGCCCAGCACCGCCATCACGATGCCGACGGCCAGGCTGCCACTGGCGGCGCCCATCGCGAGACCGGCCAGGCCCAGGCCGAAGCGGACCGCGAAGCGCAGCCCGAGCAGGCCGAGGGCGAGGAGGCGGGTGCGCTTGTTCTTCCACAGCGCCCGCATGTAGCGCATCCGCGCCTTGAGGACGGTGAGGGTGAGCGCGATGTTGAGGACGGCGACGACCGGGATCGCCCAGTAGACCACCGGGTACGCGCGCGCGATGTCGAAGATCCCGGCGAAGCAACCGACCAGCGGGAAGTACCAGTTGGGCAGGCCCTTGATCTCCGGCTGAACCGCGGTCTCCGCCCTGGCCGGGGCCTCCGCCCCGAACCCCGCCTCGGCGTCCTCGGCTCCGACCGTACGGACCTGGTTCTCGATTGCCACCGTGCTCATCACAGTGCCCCCTTCGCGTGCGCTCTCCCGCTGACAGGAGAAAGCTTCGCTCAGGGGGCACTGACCTCGGCAGAGATGACCGTCCCGGGTCCCGCAGGACAAATGTCCTACGGGCCCGGGACCGGCCCTTCGCTCAGTAGACGGGCTTCTCCGGCTCGATCTGGTGGACCCAGCCGATCACGCCGCCGCCGACGTGGACCGCGTCCGCGAAGCCCGCGGACTTCAGCACCGCGAGCACCTCGGCCGAGCGGACGCCGGTCTTGCAGTGCAGCACGATGCGCTTGTCCTGCGGGAGGTCCTGGAGGGCGTTGCCCATCAGGAACTCGTTCTTCGGGATCAGCTTGGCGCCGGGGATCGAGACGATCTCGTACTCGTTCGGCTCGCGGACGTCGATGATCTCGATCTTCTCGTCGGCGTCGATCCACTCCTTGAGCTGCTTGGGAGTGATGGTCGAGCCGAGCGCCGCCTCCTGGGCCTCCTCGGACACGACGCCGCAGAACGCCTCGTAGTCGATGAGCTCGGTGACGGTCGGGTTGGCGCCGCAGACCGCGCAGTCGGGGTCCTTGCGGACCTTGACCTGGCGGTACTGCATCTCCAGGGCGTCGTAGATCATCAGTCGGCCGACCAGCGGCTCGCCGACGCCCGCGAGGACCTTGATGGCCTCGGTGACCTGGATGGAACCGATGGACGCGCACAGCACGCCCAGCACGCCGCCCTCGGCGCAGGAGGGGACCATGCCCGGCGGCGGGGGCTCCGGGTAGAGGCAGCGGTAGCAGGGGCCGTGCTCGGACCAGAAGACGGACGCCTGGCCGTCGAAGCGGTAGATGGAGCCCCAGACGTACGGCTTGTTCAGCAGCACGCACGCGTCGTTCACCAGGTAGCGGGTGGCGAAGTTGTCGGTGCCGTCGACGATCAGGTCGTACTGGCTGAAGATGTCCATCACGTTGTCGGCCTCGAGCCGCTCTTCGTGCAGGACGACGTTCACGTACGGGTTGATCCCCAGCACCGAGTCCTTGGCGGACTCGGCCTTGGAGCGGCCGATGTCGGCCTGGCTGTGGATGATCTGGCGCTGCAGGTTCGACTCGTCGACCTCGTCGAACTCGACGATGCCGAGCGTGCCGACACCGGCTGCCGCCAGGTACATGAGGGCCGGCGAGCCGAGGCCGCCGGCGCCCACACAGAGCACCTTGGCGTTCTTCAGTCGCTTCTGCCCGTCCATCCCGACATCGGGAATGATCAGGTGGCGCGAGTACCTGCGGACCTCGTCTACGGTGAGCTCGGCAGCCGGCTCTACCAGGGGTGGCAGCGACACGTGAACCTCTATTACGCAGTCGGTCGGTATGTCAGTACGGTTGTTCTCTTCGTAACACTGCCACGGCACTCCTCATTCCGAGATACCAGGTCCGATCCGCGAGACAATTTCGTCCCAGTAGCCGGGCAGCGTCTCGAAGGGGTCGTCCTGGCCTCCCCGGTCGCCCCGGTCGGTGAAGTAGATCGTGCCCGCCCCCTGCCAGCGGGCGACCCGCAGCGCCTCTTCGAGGTGGTTGCGGGGCACCCCGTGGACGAAGTGGCAGAAGCGCTCCGGCGGGTGGTCGGCGGTCCACTCGGCCACCTGGGACCAGCGGTACTCGCTCCACGGCCCGTTGAAGGTGACCAGCTGGTCGGCGGTCTCCGCGTAGCCCGGATACGGGTGGGAGCCCTGGCCGAGCACCAGGTGGGCGCCCTCGCGCAGGGCGCGCAGGGTGGACACCGTGCGCCGCACCTCCGCCAGCGCGTCCCGGTCCGTGGGACAGCGGTCCAGCAGGAAGCCGTCCACCCGGTACCAGTCGAGGAAGCGGTGCGCGTCGGAGACCAGCTCCCCGAAGGGGCGGGTCCCGTGCGCGCAGTCGAGGTGGCCGAGGACCCGCACGCCCGCGTTGCGCAGCTTCCCGGCGGCCTCCAGGCAGTGCGGGTCGGGGCGGGAGCCGGGGCCGTCCGCGACGTTGAGGACGGTCCAGTGGAGCGGGGTGCCCGGCCGGGTCAGCTCGGCCCACTCGGCCGGGGCGACCAGCGGGTGCGCACAGCCGGGGACGCCGAAGCCGACCCCGCCCGAGGTCGTCGCGCGCGTGGCGCCGGTGGTGGTCAGATGCGGCACGCCGCCTCCATCCAGATGTCGGCCAGCGACTCCTCCAGATTGATCCGGGGCCGCCAGCCGAGCCGGTCGCGCGCGGTGCGGACGTCGGCCTGCTGCCAGCTCCCGCAGCCGTCGGGGTACGGCGCCGGGGCCCCGGCCAGGTGCTCCAGGACGGCGTCGGCGGACGGGCGGGGCGCGCCGATCACCCCGCCGCGCAGCCCGGGCGGCCCGTCGAGCTCGTGCAGCGCGCCGCCGTATCCGGCGACCCTGGCGAGGACGGCGGCGGCGTCGCGGAGCTTGACCGAGCGGCCGGTCCCGATGTTGACGACGCCCTGGGCGGCGGAGAGGGAGGCGGCGTGCACGGCGCGCGCCACGTCGCGCACGTCGACGAAGTCGCGCTGCACGCCCAGGCCGCCCAGTTTGAGCTCGCCGTCGCCGGACTGCATGGCGCGGCGCATGGCTTCGGCGAGCCGGCCGAGCGGGGACCCGGCGGGGGTGCCGGGGCCGACCGGCGAGAAGACCCGCAGCACGATGGCGTCCAGGCCGGAGCCGAGGACGAGTTCGGTACCGGCGAGCTTGCTGACGCCGTACGGGCCGCCGGGGCGCGGTACGGCGTCCTCGGCGGTGGAGGAGCCGGGCTGCGAGGGTCCGTACTCGGAGGCGCAGCCGAGCTGGACCAGGCGCGCGCCGCAGCCGCTGCGGCGCAGGGCCTCGCAGACGGTGGCGACGGCGACGGTGTTGTGCCGGGTCAGTTCGCGGGCGCCGCCGCGGGTGGCGCCGGCGCAGTTGATGACGACCCCGGGGTGGACGGCGTCCAGGAAGCGGGTGAGGGCTCCCGGGCTGCCGGAGGCGAGGTCGAACCGGACGTCGGCGTCGTCGCCGCGCCCGAGCGCGGTGAGCTGGACGGCCGGGTCGGCGAGCAGGCGGTCGGCGACGAAACGGCCCAGATATCCGTTGGCACCGAGCAGTAGCACCCTCATCGCACGGCCTTTCCGTGCGGTCGGCAGGAGGCCGGGGGCAGGGCGGTCATGTGTCTCGTTCTCCTTCGGGCATCAGTGCGCGTCAATGCGTGTAGTGCTGTTCGGGGGTCGGTGGAGGTGCGGAGTGGGCCGAGGCGCGGGCGAGGACCGCGGTGGCCCGGACGAGCAGGACGAGGGCGACGGCGCCGCACAGGGCGGCCGGTACGGCTCCGGCGCCGCCCGCCGTGACCGCGGCCTCGACGGGCCGCGCCAGGAAGCCGCAGCCCGGCAGCCGCCCGGCGAGAACCAGGGCGAGGACGCCGGCCTCGGCGCAGGCGGCGGCCCGCAGCCCGGCCACGGCGGGCGCGGCGAAGCCGTGCAGCGCCAGCAGCCGGGCCAGGAAGAGCAGCGCGCCGGGCGCGGCGGCGGACGCGAACGAGCCGTGTCCGTACGCGAGTCGACCGATCAGGAGGAGCGCGGCGAGGGCGGCGAGGTAGAGGGCGACCGCGCCGAGCAGCAGCGGGCGGGAGCGGCCCGCGAACTCCTCCAGGCCGCGGCTGGTGACCAGGCCGCGCCGGGCCCGTACGGCGAAGAGCCGCGCGCACCAGGCGGCGGGGGCGACGGCCAGGGTGAGTCCGACGGCCGCGGCGGGGTCGGCGGCCCAGTCGCCCGGGGCGCCCCCGGGGCCGGTGTCGGGGCCGCCGGTGAGCAGGGCGTCGAGCAGTCCGTCGCCCGCGACGGCGTAGGCGGCGAGCCAGAGCGCCCACGGCAGCCCGGCGCCCCGGCCGGCCCGCAGGGGGCCGTGGCGCAGGGCGTGGGCGAGGGCCGCGCCGACGGCGGCGGTACCGGCGGCGAGCACCGCCAGCCGCACCCCGCCGACGGTGAGCCGACCCGCCGTCACCGTGACGGCGCACAGGGCGCCGGGCAGCAGCGCGCCGAGCACCCTGAGCGCCCGGCCGGAGCGCGGGGGCGCGGGGTCCGGGTCGTCGCGGAGCGGCTCGCTGCCCCGGGGCACGCGCGCGTAGAGCTCCTCGGCGAGCGAGAAGACGTCCCGGTGGCGGAACCGGGCGGCGGTGCGGTCGGTCATCCCGTGCGCTTCGAGCCCGGCGGCGATCTCCAGTGGGTCGACGGCCCGTTCGCAGAGTTCGCGATGGCGGTGCATGAGGGCCTTGACGGGGTCGGCGGGTCCGCGCCGGGGGCGAGTGCCGGGGGCGGGGGTGGCCGGGGCCGCTCGCGTACTCGCGGCCTTCGTCGGGGCGGGGCCCGAATCCCCTTCCGCGGCTTCCCCGTTGGGGGCGTCGTCCGTGGCCGCGTCCTCCCTCGACTCGACTTCGCTGCCGAGCGCCTGGGAGGGGATGGGACGTCTCGGTACCGGGTCCGCGAGCAGGGCTTCCGAGCGGATGTCCCAGGCGCCGGCGCTCTCGGGGGCGCGCGGGATGTCGCTCTCGGCGGGGCCGTCCGTCGGGCGGGTGGTGGGCGGGGTCATCGCGTCGCCTCCTCGGCGTGGGCGGAGCCGAAGCCGGGCGGGTCGGTGACGGAGAGATCGGTGACGGTCAGGTCCGTGACGGAGAGGCCGGTGACGGTCAGGTCCGTGAGCGTGGGGGCCGTGGCCGTCTGGTGCGCGCAGCCCGGGCACGTCGAGGCCCGGGGGATCACGACGGTCGGCTCCGCACCGCTGGACACCGGCTGCACGGGCGCGGCACCGGCCCGCCGTGCGGCGTCGGCGCGCACGGCTTCGAGGCGCACGGTGTCGTCGGCACGCACGGCTTCTTCGGTACGTGCGGTGTCGAGGCGCACGGTGTCGTCGAGGTGCACGGCGTTGTCGGCACGTGCGGCTTCGTCCGTACGTGCGGTGTCGAGGCGTGCCGTGTCGGTGCGGGCGGCGGGCGTCTTCGGTGCGGCCGGGGGGCGGGACGCGGCCTCCGTACGCGCCGCCGGGTCCGCCCAGCTCGGGGCGCGCCCGGTGGCCGGGGCCGTCGCCGCCGTCCAGTTGCCGGGGACGTGGGCCTCGGCGGGGTGGGCGAAGGGCACCGGGTCGCCGCTGCCGTCGAGCGTGTCGCGCTGGACCGGGCAGTGCGACATCAGCTCCAGGTAAATGCCGCGAAATGCCGCGAGGTTCTGCTCGACGGTGAAGAGTTCGAGGGCGCGGGCCCGGGCGGCGGCGCCGAGGCGCTCGCGGCGTTCCGGGTCGCGCAGCAGCGCCACGCACGCGTCCGCGAGCGCGCGCGGGTTGCGGGGCGGTACGACGAGACCGGTGCCGCCGATGACCTCGACCACGGCGCCCGCGTCCGTGGAGACCGTGGCCCGGCCGCAGAACATCGCCTCCACCAGGCTGACCGGGAAGCCCTCGACGACGCTGGAGAGGACGACGACGCTGCCCGAGCCGTACGCGTCGGCGAGCTCCGGCGCCTCCGGGCCGCCGATCTCCTCGAAGGAGACCGGGTTGTCGCCGACCGCGTGCGCGTCGGCGGCCTCGTCGGGGAAGAGCTGGGCGGCGAGGGCGCGGCAGTGGGCGAGGTAGGCGGCCGACTCGGGGGGCAGTCCGGCGGCACCGGCGTACCCGTGCGCCCCGCCGGCGCCGAAGCCGCCGTACGCGGCCGGGCCGTACCCCTGACCGCCGGGGGCGGCGTGCCCGGCCCCGGAGTGTCCGGCCGGGGCGCTCGTGGTCCCGCCCGTACCGAACCCGCCGGTCCCGAACCCGCCCGCGCCGCCGTCCGGGCCGCAGGGGCCACCGGCCCCGGGCCCGCGTCCGTAGGCGTACCCGTCCGTGCCGGACGCCTGCCCGTCGGGGGCAGGCTCTCCCCGGCCCCCGCGAACGCTCGCGGCGGGGCCGTACGACGGGGTGGGCCGGGCCGCGTAGAAGATCCGCAGGCGGGCGTCCGGCTCGGCCCGGCGGACCTCCGCGAAGGCGTGCAGCAGGGCGATCAGGTCCTTGGTGGGGTCGATGCGGCCGACCCAGACCAGGGTGGCGGGGTCGCCCCCGTTCGGCTCCTCGCCGACCGTCTGGAAGCGCTCGGCGGCCATGCCGGGGTACACCGTGCGCAGCTTGGCGCGGTCGGCGCCGCACTTCTCCTGCCAGCGGCGGGTGTGGGTGTTGCCGGGGGTGATGAGCGCGGCCCGCTCGTACACCTCGACGGCGAGACGGCGGTGGAAGGCGGCGAGCAACGCGCGCACGGGGGCGGGCACTTCGCTGCTCGCGAGGTACTGGGTGCGCAGCTGCACCCCGTACTCGGTGACCAGCAGCGGGACCCCGAAGAAGCGTTTGGCCAGCAGACCGGGGAGGGCGGCGGAGCCGCCGCCCGCCGCATGGCAGAGGTCGACGTCGCCGAGGCCCGCCTCGTCGTACCAGTCGAGCGAGAGCGGGCGCAGGGCGCGCTCCAGGAGGTCGGCGAAGGCGAGGTAGTCGGGGACGCGGGCGGTCGCCACCGCGCGGTTGGCGCCCGGGGCGCGGCAGGCGGCCTCCAGGATGCGGACGGCCGTCTCGGAGCGGAGCGCGGTGTGCAGGCCGCCGCTCTCGCGGGCCAGGTCGGCCAGTCCGTACAGCGCCTCGGCGAACCGGGCGGCCCCGCCGGCCGGGGCGGCGGCCGGGCCCGTCGCGGCCTCCTCCTCGGGGGTGAAGGCCGCGCCCGCGACGGGTCCGCCCACGAACGCGGCTCCCGCGAACGCCACTCCGGGCATCCCCGCCAGCCCCGCGCCCCCGGCCGCGCCCCGGCCCGGGTCGCCTCCCGCGCCTTCGCGCGCGTGCCGGGCGGGGGCCGGGCGGTCGGCGGCCGGGCCCGGGTCGCCGGGCGTCCCGTCCGCGCAGATGGCGTCCGCCAGTTCGCGGAAGCAGCCCGCGAAGCGGTGCCGCTCGCGGCGGCCGTAGGCCCGGCCCGCGCGGCCCCGGGTCCAGGGGTGGCCGCCGTCCTGGGGGGCCCAGAGCGGGGCCGTGCGGACACGGCGGACCTGGGGCGGCAGCGCCACCCAGCCGCGCTCCTCCTGAGCCGCCGTACGGCTCAGGGCGTATATGTCGAACTCGTGCCGCGCGAGCCCGCGCACGAGCCGGTCGCACCACAGCCTGGACTCGCCGGTCGTGTACGGATATCCGCCGTCGGTGAGCAGTCCGACCCGCATGTACGCACCCCCGATCTCCCTGGTGGGCGGCCGCCGTGGCACCGGCGACTCGCAGCGGGAAGAACGTAAGCGGATACACCGGTGGCGCGATGGACGGTTGTCCATCGCGCCACCGGAAGGGGTGAATGCACGTAACTTTCGCTCCCTCGTCGCGTTCTGTCGCGCTACGGGGCGGGAAAGTCACTCTGCGTCAGGCTGCGGCCACTTCGTCGCGGGGTGCCGCGTCGGCCTCCGCGCGCAGTTGCTCGCGCAGCTCCTTGCGGGCCGCCCGGCGCACGGCCGCCAGCACCGGGTCGACCGTCGGGACGGCCGCCAGCAGCTGGCGCGTGTACGGGTCGCGGGGCGAGCCGTACACCTCCTCGACCGGGCCCTCCTCCACGACCCGGCCGCGCCGCATCACCGCCACCCGGTCGCTGACCTGGCGCACCACGGCGAGGTCGTGCGCGATGAAGACCAGGCCGAGGCCCAGTTCGCGCTGCAACTCCGCCAGCAGCTCGGTGACATGGGCCTGCGTGGTGACGTCGAGCGCGGAGACCGGCTCGTCGCAGACGATCAGCTGCGGCTCGGCCGCGAGCGCCCGGGCGATGCCCACGCGCTGGCGCTGGCCGCCGCTGAACTCGTGCGGATAGCTGTCGTAGCGGTCCGGGTCGAGTCCGACGCGGTCCAGGAGTTCGCCCACGCGCGCGCGGATGCGCTTCTCGTCCCGTACGCCCGAGGCGCGCAGCGGATCCGCCACGGACTCGCCGATCGAGCGGCGGGGGTTGAGGGAGGCGACCGGGTCCTGGAAGACCATCTGGACGGCCGTGCCCTCGCGCGCGATCGTGCCGGAGGTGGTGTCGAGCAGACCGACCAGCATCCGGCCGAGCGTCGTCTTGCCGCTGCCGCTCTCGCCGACCACGCCGAGCGTCTCGCCGCGCCGCACGGTGAGCGAGACGCCGTCGACGGCGGTGAACGCCGACTTGCCGCGGCCGAACACCTTGCGCAGGTCGCGGGCTTCGAGCAGTGGTTCGCCGGGGGCGGCCGAGGCCGCCTTGGCGGTGTCCAGGCGCGGCACCGCCGACAGCAGCTCCTTGGTGTACGCGGCCTCGGGCGCGCCCAGCACGTCCCGGACCGGGCCGCGCTCCACCGCGCGCCCCTGGCGCATGACGAGGACGTCGTCGACGCTCTCGGCCGCCACGCCCACGTCATGGGTGACCAGCAGCAGCCCCATCCCGGTCTCCTGGCGCAGCCCGTGCAGCAGGTCGAGGATCTGGGCCTGGACGGTGACGTCGAGGGCGGTGGTCGGCTCGTCGGCGATCAGCAGCCTGGGTTCGCAGGCGAGCGCCATCGCGATGAGGGCGCGCTGGCGCATGCCGCCGCTGAACTCGTGCGGGCGCGAGCGGGACTTGCGGGCCGCGTCCGGGATGCCGACGCGGTCGAGCACCTCGACGGCACGCGCGCGTGCGGCCCGCTTGGAGCCGCCCCGGTGCACCCGGTACACCTCGGCGATCTGGTCGCCGATCGTGTAGTACGGGTCGAGGGAGGAGAGCGGGTCCTGGAAGACCATGGCCGCCACTCCCCCGCGCAGCCGCCGCAGTTCGGCGTCGGAGGCGTTCTGCACGTCGGTGCCCGCGACCTTCACGGTTCCCTCGACCACGGCGCCGGTGCCCCGGTGCAGCCCGAGCAGGGCGTACGCGGAGGCGCTCTTGCCGGAGCCGGACTCGCCGACCACGCCGAGGGCGGCGCCGGGCGCCAGCGTGAAGGAGAGCCCGTCGACGGCCCGGTTCCCGGCGAAGTCGATGGAGAGGCCGGAGACCTCCACCAGGGCCTGGTTGCTGACCTCGGTCATCGCAGCACCACCCGTCGGTCGGCCACCACGTACAGCGCGTCCGCGACGGCATTGGCCAGTACGACGAAGAATCCGGTCGTCATCACGACGCCGACCACCACCGGCAGGTCGACCTGGCGGACCGAGTCCACCAGGAGCTTGCCGATGCCCTGGAGTCCGAAGAGCGACTCGGTGAGCACCGCGCCGCCGACCGCCGAGCCCGCGTCGAGCGCGCCGAGCGCGATCACCGGGGCGAGCGCGCCGCGCAGGGCGTGCCGGCCGACGATGGCCCGCTCGCTCACGCCGTACGCGCGGAAGGTGCGCACATGGTCCTCGGCGAGGGTCTCCAGCATCGAACTGCGCACCAGGCGGGCGTATTTGGCGCTCTCGATCAGCGCCAGCGAGATCCACGGCAGCAGCAGTCCCCAGAACCACTGCTCGGGGTCGTCGGCGAACGGGGTGTACTGCGGGAACGGCAGCCAGCCGAGCGTCGAGCAGAAGACGATGATCAGCACCAGGCCGATCACGAAGACCGGGGTGGAGACGCCGACCAGGGTGATCCCGGTCAGCGTCCGCTCGACGGCGCCGCCGCGCTTCCAGGCGGAGAGCAGTCCGGTGCCGACGCCCAGCAGGATCCACAGCACGAACGCGCCGAGCACCAGCGAGGCCGTGACGGGCAGCTTGTTCAGGAGGATCTCGGTGACCGGCGAGTCCTGGCGGTAGGAGAGGCCGAGGCAGGGCGCGTCGCAGTGGACGACGCCGACGCCGGAGGAGAAGTCGCGTCCCACGAACAGGCCCTGGAGGAAGTGCCAGTACTGCGCGTAGAGGGGGTCGCCGAGCTGGAGGCGGTCGTGCACCTGGGCGACCTGCGCCGGGGAGCAGCGCTCGCCGCAGACGATCTGGGCGACGTTGCCGGGGGCGGCGTAGAAGACGAGGTAGACGACGACGGAGAGGGCGAGCAGCACGAAGGCCGCACCGGCGAGCCGCCGCAGCAGGAAGCCCGTCACTTCGATGCCTCCTTCTTCTTGCGGGACTTGACGCCGACCCGGAGCCGGGAGGCCGCGCGCGGGTCGAGCGCGGTGCGCACGCCCTCGCCGACGACGGTCAGGGAGAGCACGGTGACGAGCAGGAACCCGGCGGGCAGCAGCAGATAGGTCGGCGCCGACTGGTACCAGGTGTTGGCGTCGGTGAGCATCTGTCCCCAGGACGGGGTGGGCGGCTTGATGCCGACGCCGAGGAACGACAGCGCCGCCTCGACGGAGACGTTCGCGGGGACGAGCAGCACGCTGTAGGTGATGACGGGCGCGGCGAGCGCGGGCAGCAGTTCGCGGCGGGCGACGGCGAAGCCGCCCCAGCCGCTCAGCCGGGCCGCGGCCACGTAGTCGAGCGACTTCAGGCTGAGCGCCGACGAGCGCACGATCTTGGAGATGCCGGACCACTGCACCAGCGCGATGATCAGGGTCACCAGGACGGGCCGGGGCACGGACTGCGGGACGACGGCGATCAGGCCGAGCCCGATGACCAGCAGCGGCAGCGCGACCATCACATCGGTGATCCGGCTGACGGCCTGGTCGGCCCAGCGTCCGCCGAGCGCGGCGAGCAGTCCGAGGCTCACCCCGATGAAGACCTGCACCAGGGTGGCGATGAAGGCGACGCCGAGGGAGACCCGGGCGCCGTAGACGAGCCGGGCGAACAGGTCGCGGCCGGTCTGCGGTTCGACGCCGAGCCAGTGCTCGGAGCTGATCCCGCCGAACGCGCCCTTGGGGACGCCGCCCGCGACGGAGTCGACGAGCGCCGGGTGGTAGGTGTTCGGGTCCTGCCCCTCCAGGGCGGTGAGCAGGGGCGCGGCGAGCGCGACGAGCACGAGCAGCGCGAAGACGACGGCGGCGACGGTCACGGCGCGCTGGGCGCGCAGCCGCCGCCAGAACTGACGGGCCCCCGAAGCGGGAGCGGCCACCTGGGCCGCTCCCGTCTCCGAGGCCAACAGGGCCTCACTCATGACTACTTGACCGCGACCTGGGAGACGTCGAGCACACCGGTCCAGTCGCTGATGACGACGTTCTTGACGTCCTTGCCGACCAGGCGCTTGTAGACCGGGTGGAAGAGCGGGACCACGACGGCCTGCTCACCGATCTTCTTGTCCAGGGCGCCCCAGCGCGGCGCGGCGGCGGCGAGGTCGGTGAGCTTGTTGATCTCGTCGACCTCCTTGTTGACCGCCGGGTCGTCCAGGAAGCCGGTGTTGAAGTTGGCGCCGTCCTTGACGATCTGGCGGCCGTCGAAGATCGGCGCGAGGAACGGGCCGCCGGACGGCCAGTCGGCGCCCCAGCCGCGCAGGAAGAAGCCGGGCTCCTTGTCCACGCTCTGGATGGTGTCGTTGTAGTCGTTGGCCTCCAGGCCCTGGAGCTTGACCGTGATCCCGGCCTTCTTCAGGGCGTCCTGGAGGGCGGTGGCGACCTCGGGGCCCTTGGGGCCGCCCTTGGCGTTGGTGTGGGTCAGCGTGACGGTGAGGCCGTCCGGGTGGCCCGCTTCCTTCAGGAGCTCCTTGGCCTTGGCCGCGTTGCCGGAGGCGCCCGCCGGGAAGTGGTCGAACTCGGTGTAGCCGAACGCCTTCTGGTTGGGCAGGAAGGTGGTGGCGGGCTCGGCGAGCGAGGAGCCGCCGACCGCGTTGACGACCGAGCTGCGGTCCACCGCGTACGCGATGGCCTGGCGCACCTTCGGGTCGTCGAACGGCTTCACCTTCGGGTTGAAGCCGATGTAGTTGGTGTAGCCGAAGTGGCCGGTGCCCACGCGCCCGGCGAGCGCCTTGTCACCGCCGATCTTGGCGAGCTCGGCGGGGCCGAGGTTGGTGTCGGTGGTGACGGCGGCGGCGTCCGGGCCCTGGGAGGCGGAGAGCCGCTGGTTGATGACGGAGGCGTCGAGACCGGAGCGGACGTCGATGGTGTCCGGGTACGCCTTGCGCTCGGCGTCGGTGGCCTCGGACCAGTTGGTGTTGCGCTCCAGGACGAGGTGCTCGCCGTCGCTCTCGTTCTTGACGACCTTGTACGGGCCGGAGGAGACGGGGTGCGACTCGTACTTGGTGCCCGTGTCCTTGGCCTTGGGGACCGGCGCGAACTGGGTCTGGGTCGCCAGGTACGGGAACTCGCCCTCGGGCTTGTTCAGGTGGAAGACGATGGTCTTGGCGTCGGGCGTCTCGATGGAGGCCAGGCCCTTGCCGCCGTCCTTGTACGGGCCCTCGTACTTGTCGCCGCCGACCAGCCAGTCGCGCAGGTAGGGCGCGCCGCCGGAGAGCTCGGCCGCGAAGGAGCGCTCGATGCCGTACTTGATGTCGGCGGTGGTGATGGGCGAGCCGTCCTCGTACTTGAGGCCGTCCTTGAGGGTGTACGTCCACACGGTGGCGTCGGCGTTGGGCTTGCCGGTGTCGGTGGCGAGGTCGGGGACGACCTTGGTGCCCTCGGCGCCCGCCTCGCGGTTGCGGGTGGTGAGCGTGCGGAAGACCAGGGACGGAACGTTTCCGCCGCCGGAGGTGTAGAGCCGCGCCGGGTCGAAGTCGGTCTGCGGCTCGTTGTTGAGGACGGAGAGCGTGCCGCCCTTCTGCGGCTTGGCGTCCGAGCCGCCCCCGGCGTTCTTGGCGCCGCTGTCGTCGGGGCCGCAGGCGACGGCGCCCACGGCGAGAACCACGGCTATCGCTGCCGCTCTTGCGACGTTTCCGGACATCTGGCGCATCGGACTGAAGACCTCTCGGTGACTGCCGTACAGGGGCAAAGGGGACGCGGGCGTCGGTCCCGGCCCATGACGGCGTCATGGATCTTCGGCGAAGGCCGAAAGGAAGAGGGAAGCTGCGCGCCCGCGAAGGAACGGAGACGGAGTACCCGGGCGCGGAGGGAGGAGAAGGAGGGGCGCGCGGGCGGGCGTCAGCAACAGTGAACGTCGGCGACGCAGAGCCCGGTCACGCCGATCAGCGCCAGCTCGATGGCGGCGCGGGCGGGGGTGACGGGGCGGTGCGGCATGGCAAGAACTATGCAAAGCCCCGCTGTCCACTGTCAACCGAGATTGAGACAGTTGTCCCACATCGTGGACAGCGGGGCTCGGGCGGGCTCAACCGGTCGGGTAGGGCCACGGGTTGGCGCGGCACTTGATCCCGTCTATGTCCAAGGACTTGGTCTGCTGCTGCATCACCGGCGCGAGCGCCCCGGGAGTGCCGCAGTTCACATGCCCGTGGCCGAGCCGGTGTCCCACTTCGTGGTTGATGAGCATCTGCCGGTAGGCGTACATCGCACGGGCCCCGTACGTCTCCGAGCCCTGCGCCCAGCGGTACGCGTTGATCATCACGCGCTCGGTGGCGGCCGAGTCGCAGGAGACGTTCTGCTCGGTGACGTCCAGCTCCGACTTGGCGCACCAGACCCCGGTGGTGCCGGGGCTGGCCAGCGTGACGACGAAGTCGGGCCGGCCGGAGGAGACGCGCTCGAAGGTCTTCGCCCCCTCGTGCGCCCAGCTGCGGTCGTCGTTGAGCGTCTTCTGCACGGCCTCCGCGAACAGGGCGCCGTCCAGGCCGAGGCCCTTCTCGATGTCCACCCGGTAGCGGTACTTGCGCCCCTTGCCCGGCGCCGCCTCGAAGCCGGGCACGGTCTCG
Organism: Streptomyces sp. cg36; assembly: GCF_041080675.1. Classification (NCBI taxonomy): domain Bacteria; kingdom Bacillati; phylum Actinomycetota; class Actinomycetes; order Kitasatosporales; family Streptomycetaceae; genus Streptomyces; species Streptomyces cyclosori. Next base: position 2,832,667 of record NZ_CP163520.1, read on the forward strand.
AACTGGCCGGACCCCTTCAGCTTCGGGTCGATCGGGTACTGGAGCGCCATCTTCTCCTCGTACGAGACCGGCTTGGCCGGGGCCGCCTGCGCGGGCGTGGAGCGGTCCTTGGAGCGCGAGGCCGGACCGTCCGCGCCGCCGCGGCCGTTGTCCTCCGCGGACTGCGCGCCGCTGTGGTGGTCGCCCTCGGAGGTGACCTGACCGGCCACCGCCACGGCGAGCGCGGCGGTGACGGCGGCAGCCGCGATGCCGGTGAACGTACGCCCCTTGGAGCCCCTGCCGGACTTGGCCGGCTTGCCTGGCCTGCCGGCCTTGCCGCCGGACTCGGGCACGGGCACGGGACGCACCGGGTCGGGCACCGGGGCCGGGCGCGGCACGACGGGCCCGGGGGCCGCCGCAGCCGCCACGCGGTGCGTGCCGGTGTCCGCCCGGTCCTGGTGGTCGCGCCGGTCCTGCCGGGCCGTGCGCCCCCGGCCGTCGAAGGCGTCCGGATACTCACCGCGCGGTCCCGGTATTCGGACGGCGGCGCCCGGTCCGGACGCGGCCGGGCGGGCGCCCCACTCCGCGTCGGGCCCCGTCGGCGGCTCGCCCCAGCCGCCCCCGCCCTCGTGGTGCTCGGGGTGGCCGCCGCGCGCCTGCGGCACGCCGTGCGCGGGGGTGCCGTCGCCCCGGTGCTGCGGGAAGGGGTGCTCGGGCAGCGGGCGCACGCGCGGCAGCTCACCCGTCGCGGGGCCCTCGGACCGGCGGCGTCTGCCCGCGCCCTCGCCCTCGGCGACGGGCAGTCGGCCGGTGGCGGTCGCCTCGGAAGGCCCCGCCGGGGCGCTCTTGGGTCGGCTGTGTCGTCCCACGCGCCGGATCAGCTCCTGTTTCCGCAGTCGTCGACCAGGTCCCGGAAAGCCTGCGCGACCACCTCCGGGTACTCCATCATCGCCACGTGCCCGGCGTCGGGCAGCGTCAGCAGTCTCGACCCGCGGAACGCGGCGGCCGCCCTGCGGGCCATCCGGTGGCCGACGAGCCGGTCCCGGCCGCCGTAGACCAGCAGCGTCGGCGCCAGCACCCGCTCGGCCTGCCGCCACAGCCCGTGCTGGCCGCCCAGGGTGTACGAGTCGACGACGCCCCGCGCCGAGCGGGCCATCGCGTCCCAGAAGTACGGCAGCGCCAGGCGCCGCTCCATCTCCTCGACGGCCGCCCGGAACGCCTCGGGGCTCACCCGGCCCGGGTCGCCGTAGCAGAGGGCCATCACCCCGCGCGTACGGTCCTCGGGGGTCCACTCCCGGGTCAGCCGGGTGAAGAGCGCGGCCACGCCCGGCACCGCGAGGAGCCCGGTGGGCCAGGCGGTGCGCTGGGCGCGGATCTCGGGCAGCGCGGGCGAGACGAGGGTGAGGGTGCGCACCAGGTCGGGGCGGACCGCCGCGACCCGGGTGGCGACGGCGCCGCCGAGCGAGTTGCCGAAGAGGTGGACGGGGCCGCGCCCGGCCGAGTCGAGCAGCCGGATCACCGCGCGGGCGTGGCCGGTGACCGAGTAGTTGCCGTCGTCCGGCGGCGGCGAGTCGCCGAAGCCGGGCAGGTCGAGGGCCTCGCCGTCCACCAGGTCGGCGAGCAGCGGCATCAGGGCCGACCAGTTCTGCGAGGACCCGCCCAGGCCGTGCACGAACAGCGCCGGCTCCAGGCCGGGACGGGTGCCGGGGCGCGACCGCACGGTCAGCGTCAGCCCGGGAAGGCTCACCGAGCGCAGCTCCTCGCCCTCCGCCACCCGGACCGCGCCCACCCGGGGGACCGGGGCGACAGCGGCGGCGAGGGGTTCCGGCAGCTCGGTCGAAGACATGCGGGCAATGTTACGAGACGATCACACCGTGGTTCATGTGTTCGCCGTCACAGATCGCGTAGCGCTGGGTAGTGGTAGCCCATAGGCTCGTATCAGGCCCTCTGACAGGGAGCGATCATGTCCGTCGACCCCAGTGATCCCGAAGTGTTCGAGGAAGGCGACGACACCTCCGGCGAACTCGCCCAGGAGACGCCCGAGGCGGACGCGGCCGAGCAGCACACGGACGTCCGGCAGGACCGCGACGACCCGCTCACCCGCGTCGATCCGGACGCGGCGAACGAGGCGGACGCGGTGGAACAGGCCCGGGTGGTGGCCCTCGACGAGGACGACTACCGCTGATTTGTTCGCATAACCGGGTGTTCCTCCGGCTACCCCGCGCGTCCGGTCCGTGAAATTCTGCGTGCGCGCCGCGCACAGCCGGGTTACCCAAAAGTACGATGGCGGCGCGCGTCCATCGCGCACGAGATCAACTTTGGGAGGCGGCGTGACAGCCATCGAGCAGACCGAGGCGGCGCGCCCGCGAGGCACGCGCCTGCCGCGCCGGGCCCGCCGCAATCAGCTCCTGGGCGCGGCCCAGGAGGTCTTCGTCGCACAGGGCTACCACTCGGCCGCGATGGACGACATCGCGGAGCGGGCGGGCGTCTCCAAGCCGGTCCTCTACCAGCACTTCCCCGGAAAGCTGGAGCTCTACCTCGCCCTGCTCGACCAGCACTGCGAGGCGCTGCTCCTGGCGGTGCGCACGGCGCTCGCCTCCACCAGCGACAACAAGCTGCGCGTCGCCGCGACCATGGACGCCTACTTCGCGTACGTGGAGGACGAGGGCGGCGCCTTCCGGCTGGTCTTCGAGTCCGACCTGACCAACGAGCCCGCGGTGCGCGAGCGGGTGGAGCGGGTCAGCCTCCAGTGCGCCGAGGCCATCTCGGACGTCATCGCCGAGGACACCGGCCTGTCCAAGGACGAGTCGATGCTGCTCGCCGTGGGCCTCGGCGGAGTCTCCCAGGTGGTCGCCCGCTACTGGCTCTCCAGCTCCTCGCCGATCCCCCGCGACAAGGCGGTGCAGCTGCTGACGTCGCTGGCCTGGCGCGGTATCGCGGGCTTCCCGCTGCACGCCTCCGAGACCCACTGACGGCACGTCGGCCGGGGTGCGGTGTTCGCTCGTAGCGTGCGGCGCCGCGCCCGTCCGGGTCCCCTCACCGGGCTAATGTGTGCGGGGTACGGCGCGGCTGACCGCGCACCGCAGACCGTCGGAGGGACATAGCCGTGGAGGTCAAGATCGGCGTGCAGCACGCGCCCCGGGAGATCGTTCTGGAGAGCGGGCAGTCCGCCGAGGAGGTCGAGAGCGCCGTTGCCGACGCCCTCGCCGGCAAGGCGCAGCTGCTCAGCCTCCAGGACGACAAGGGCCGCAAGGTCCTGGTGCCGGCCGACCGGATCGCGTACGTGGAGATCGGCGAGCCGACGGTTCGCCGGGTGGGCTTCGGCCAGCTGTAGCCCCCGGAACGTGTGAGCAGGAGTGCGGCCCCGCGGTCATCGACCGCGGGGCCGCACTCCGGTGCGCCCGCCGCACCCCCGCTGTGCTCCACACGGTGAGGGGAGGATTGCGCTCCGCGAGCGTCGGGTAGGACGGCTGTGACCTTGAATCGCCCGGCCACACCGCGGGAGGGACGCCTGATGCTCCTGGAAGCGCTCGGCTCCGTACTTCTCGGACTCGCCCTCGCCTGGACCGCCGACGCCCGTCTGCGCCACCGTCTGCCCGACCGCCGGACCGTCCTCGCGGCGGGCCCGCTGGCCGCCCTGTTCGGCGCCTTCCTGACGCACTCCGCGATCGGCCCGGGCCACGCGGTCACCACCGTCGTCGGCGCGACCTTCATCGCCGTGGTCGCGCTGTCCCTGCTGCTGCGCCCGCCGGGCCGCCTGCGCCGGTCAGCGGCGTAGGCGGCGCGGGCACGGCGCCCGTCAGGCGGCCAGCCCCAGCGCGGCCATGCGCTTGGTGTGGGCCTTGGTGATCCGGGTGAACATCTCGCCGACCGCGGCCAGGTCGAAGCCGTCCGCCATGCCGCCGACCAGCATCGTCGAGAGCGCGTCACGCTCCGCGACGACCCGCTGGGCCTGCGAGAGCGCCTCGCCCATCAGTCGGCGCGCCCACAGCGCGAGCCGGCCGCCCACGCGCGGGTCGGCCTCGATGGCGGCGCGCACCTTCTCGACCGCGAAGTTCCCGTGGCCCGTGTCGTCGAGCACCGTGAGCACCAGGGAGCGGGTGTCCAGATCGAGCCGGGCCGCCACCTCGCGGTAGAAGTCACTGGCGATCGAGTCGCCCACGTACGCCTTGACCAGGCCCTCCAGCCAGTCCGACGGCGCGGTCTGGTGGTGGAAGTCGTCCAGCGCCTTGGCGAACGGCTCCATGGCGGCCGTCGGCTCCGCGTCGATCCCGGCGAGCCGGTCGCGCAACCGCTCGAAGTGGTGGAACTCGGCCGAGGCCATCTTCGCCAGCTCCGCCTTGTCGGCGAGGGAGGGCGCCAGCTTGGCGTCGTCGGCCAGCCGCTCGAAGGCCGCCAGCTCGCCGTAGGCGAGCGCGCCGAGCAGGTCCACGACGGCGGCGCGGTACTGGGGCTCGGCCGAGGCCGTCGCCCAGTCCTGGGCGGCGATGCCGGTGGGTTCCGCGGCGGTTTCCCCGGTGGCTGCGGCGGCCTCGGTGCCGGGCGTGTTGGCGTTGTCAGGCGTCTCCATGCAGCGCACAATAGCCCGCTCCCGGCAGGGGGGAAGGCCCTGGTCAGCCAGAGCGTCACCACGCTTCCCGGGAATTCGCCCAACACACATGCGCGAATCCGGGGTACAGTGGTAATGAGCCTGCCGAGGATCATGCTGTTCGGCGGGCCGCCCGATGAATGAGGATGCCCGGTCGGTCGCCCGGTCGGCTCCGACCCGACAGCCCTCCGGTGCGGTACGTGACAGTGCGTAATCGCAGATGAGGGACCCTCAGCGGCACGAGCGCTTGAGCGACGGCAGTGGTCCCGCGCCACCCGGCCCGGTCGATTCCCGACTCCGGCCGGATGTACCCGGCACGGTACGACCCGCCGCGTTCGCCTCCGTACCGCGTCTCACAGAAGAGGCAGCACCCTGACTACGTTCCGAGAGCTCGGGATCCTTCCCGAGACCGCCGAGGCCCTCGAAGCCGTCGGCATCGTGTCCCCCTTCCCCATCCAGGAGATGACGCTCCCCGTCGCGCTCTCCGGGTCCGACGTGATCGGCCAGGCCAAGACCGGCACCGGCAAGACGCTCGGCTTCGGTCTGCCGCTGCTCGAGCGCGTCACCGTCCCCGCGGACGTCGAGGCGGGCCGGGCCAAGCCCGAGCAGCTCACCGACGCCCCGCAGGCGCTCGTGGTGGTCCCCACCCGCGAGCTCTGCACCCAGGTCACCAACGACCTGCTCACCGCCGGCAAGGTCCGCAACGTCCGCGTGCTCGCCATCTACGGCGGCCGGGCGTACGAGCCGCAGGTCGAGGCCCTCAAGAAGGGCGTCGACGTGATCGTCGGCACCCCCGGCCGGCTGCTCGACCTGGCGGGCCAGCGCAAGCTGGACCTCTCCCACGTCCGCGCGCTCGTCCTGGACGAGGCCGACGAGATGCTCGACCTGGGCTTCCTGCCCGACGTCGAGAAGATCATCAACATGCTTCCGGCGAAGCGCCAGACCATGCTGTTCTCGGCGACCATGCCGGGCGCCGTCATCGGCCTGGCCCGCCGCTACATGTCGCAGCCCACGCACATCCGCGCCACCGCGCCGGACGACGAGGGCGCGACCGTCGCCAACATCTCGCAGCACGTCTTCCGCGCCCACTCGATGGACAAGCCGGAGATGGTCTCGCGCATCCTCCAGGCCGAGGGCCGCGGACTCGCGATGATCTTCTGCCGCACCAAGCGGACCGCCGCGGACATCGCCGAGCAGCTCGCCAAGCGCGGCTTCGCCTCCGGCGCGGTCCACGGCGACCTCGGCCAGGGCGCCCGCGAGCAGGCGCTGCGCGCGTTCCGCAACGGCAAGGTCGACGTCCTGGTCTGCACCGACGTCGCCGCCCGAGGCATCGACGTCGAGGGCGTGACCCACGTCATCAACTACCAGTCGCCGGAGGACGAGAAGACCTTCCTGCACCGCGTCGGCCGCACCGGCCGCGCGGGCAACAAGGGCACCGCCGTCACCCTGGTCGACTGGGACGACATCCCGCGCTGGCAGCTGATCAACAAGGCGCTGGACCTGAAGTTCCACGACCCGGTCGAGACGTACTCGACGTCGCCGCACCTGTTCGAGGAGCTGAGCATCCCGGCGGGCACCAAGGGCATCCTGCCCCGCGCCGAGCGGACCCGTGCGGGTCTGGCGGCCGAGGAGCTGGAGGACCTGGGCGAGACGGGCGGGCGCGGTCGCAAGGCCGCGGCCCCGGTCGTGACCGAGGAGCGCCCCGAGCGCACCCGCACCCCGCGCCAGCGCCGCCGCACCCGTGGCGGCTCGGCGGTCGAGGCCGACGCCCAGGCGCCGCTGACCCCGGAGCCCGCCGAGGCGCCCGCCGCCGACGCCACCGAGCCGCGCACCCCGCGCCGCCGCCGTCGTACCCGGGTCGCCCCGGTGGAGGCGGCCCCGGCCGTCGCCGTCGCCGAGCCGGTCACCGTCGCCGAGCCGGTCGTCGAGGCCGCGCCGGTCGTCGAGGCCGTGGTGGAGGCGGAGACCAAGCCGCGCCGCACCCGGACCCGCAAGACCGCCGCTGCCGTCGTCGAGGCGCCCGTCGTCCCGGCGCCCGCCGTCGAGGCCGCCGTGGCCGTCGCCGAGCCGGTGGCCGCCCCGCGCCGCCGCACCACCCGCAAGGTGGCCGAGCCGGCCTTCGTGGAGGCCGTCGCCGAGGCGCCGGCCAAGCCGCGCCGCCGGGTGCGCAAGGTGGCCGCGGTCGCCGAGGTCGGCTTCATGACCCCGGAGTCGGCCGCGCTGGAGATCGCCGCGGCGAAGGCCGCCGAGGCCGCCGCCAAGCCGGCGCGCACGCGCAAGAAGGCCGTCGCGGCCGAGCCGGAGGCGTCCGTCGCCGCCGAGCCCAAGCCGCGTCGTACGCGCGCGAAGAAGGCCGCCGCCGCCCCCGAGGCGGCGCCCGAGGCCGAGGCCAAGCCGCGCCGCACCCGCGCGCGCAAGGTCGCCGCGCCCGAGGCGTAAGCACGTCGTCACCGTGGCCCGGCGCCCCTTCGGGGGTGCCGGGCCGCGGTGCGTCCGGGGCACCGCTCCCGCCCCCGCGCACCCCGGTTACGCTCGGCATATGAGCAAGCCCCGGTCCCTCGACCTGCCGTCCGGCACGCGCGCGTACCCGCTGGACACGCCCCGTGGGCGCTTCGCCGTGCTCGACTGCGAGCCCGCCGGGACCGCGCTCGGGACCGCGCTGCTGCTGCCCGGGTTCACCGGCAGCAAGGAGGACTTCCTGGCCCTCCTGGAGCCGCTCGCGCGGGCCGGGTACCGGGCGGTGGCGGTGGACGGCCGGGGCCAGCACGAGAGCCCCGGGCCGCGCGGCGCCTCCGGCTACACCCCGCGCGTGCTCGCCGAGGACGCCGTCGCCCAGGCCGCCGCGCTCTGCGCCGGGCCGGTGCACGTGGTGGGGCACTCCTTCGGCGGTCTGGTGGCCCGCGCCGCCGTCCGCCTCTCCCCCGCCTCCTTCGCCTCCCTGACGCTGCTGTCGTCCGGGCCCGGGCACGTCGGGCCCGGGCAGCGCGCCAAGATCCGGCTGCTGCGGGCCGCGCTGCCGGTGCTGCCGGCGGGGGCCGTGTGGGCGGTGACGAGCTGGCTGGACAGCCGGGATCCGGCGTACGAGCCCGAGGCGCCCGAGGTCGCGGAGTTCCTGCGGCAGCGGTGGTTCAACACCTCGCCGGGCCAACTCATCGCCACCGGGCGGCAGTTGAGGACCGAGCCGGACCGTACCGAGCAGATCGCCGCGCTTCCGGTGCCGCTGCACGTCGCGTACGGGGACGGGGAGACGGTGTGGACGGTGGAGGAGCTGGGGGCGCTGGCGCGGTCCGTGGACGCGCGCCACACGGTGATCGCGGGCGCGGGCCACTCCCCGAACGTGTCGCACCCCGGGGTGCTGGCGGAGGCCCTGACGCGCTTCTGGACGACACGCACACCGTGACGCTATTGGGCCGGATCTTCGCCTGCGGGCCGGTGGTGGGTCGCTCGCGCAGTTCCCCGCGCCCCTATTGAGCCGGGACTTCGCCTGCGGGCCGGTGGTCGCTCCTCGCGCAGTTCCCCGCGCCCCTATTGAGCCGGGACTTCGCCTGCGGACCGTGCCCGCTTCTCGCGCAGTTCCCCGCGCCCCTTTCAAACCCGCCTTCGTCTGCGGACCGTGCCCGCTTCTCGCGCAGTTCCCCGCGCCCCCAAACCCGCGGCCGTCCGTCGGCCGTGCTCGCTTCTCGCGCCCGCGCGGCGGAGCCGCACAATGTCACAGCCCCGCGCCCCCAGAAGCCTGGGACGAGCTGGGTACTCCGGCTGCCGGGTACCCCCTAGGGGCGCGGGGAACTGCGCGACCAGCCACGCACGGCCCGCGGACGAACGAGGCTTTCAGGGGCGCGGGGAACTGCGCGAGCAACCCAGCACGGTCCGCGGACGAACACCCGGCCTGGAAGGGGCGCGGGGAACTGCGCGAGGAGCGGCCACCGGCCCGCAGACGAAGACCGGGCCCAATAGGGGCGCGGGGAACTGCGCGAGCAACCCACCACCGGCCCGCACACGGACACCTCGCCCCACAGAGCCTCAGTACTGCGACTGCAAGTGCTGCCAGAAGCCGTCCCGCAGCGCCCGGCGCAGATCCGCATGGCCCCGCAGGGACCGCTGCAACAGGCGCTCGGCCTCGACGAGGAGCTCCTGGTCGACGGGGCCGGGCAGATACGGATGCCCGGGCAGCAGCTGCGCCAGCGTCGCCCGCCCCCGCTGCGACAGCCACGTCGCAGCGATCTGCGCCCCCACGAACCGCACGTCGTCCCGCGTCGGCGCGGGCCCCCCGTCGTCGTACATCGTCACCGGCCGCCGCGTGACGTACGGCTTGCAGAAGTCGAGGTCGAAGGTCCGCTGGCTGTCGACCTCCCACAGCAGCGGCTCGGCCTGGTTGCGCCCCTCCGCCGCCTCGATGCCCCACAGATGGACCCGCGCCCCGTACCCCTGCGCCGCCTCGACCGCCGAGACCAGGTCCTCGTCGCCGCCGACGAGCGCCGCGTCGCTGATGGCGCGGTGGCGGGCGAGGGACTCCAGGTCGGAGCGGATCAGGGAGTCGACGCCCTTCTGCTGGTTGTTGGCGTTGAGGTTGCCGAGCCGCACCTTCACGTCCGGCAGCTCGGCGATGGACTGCTGCTCGGCGGTGTGGATCCGGCGCCGGGCGCCGTCGTACCAGTAGACCCGCAGCAGCCGGCTGTCCGCGAAGATCGTGCGGGCCTTGTCGATGAACGCCTCGATCAGCCCCTCGGCGTCCAGGTCGAAGGAGCGGCGGTCCTCGGTGCCGGTGACGAGCAGGCCCGCCGCCGCGTACACATAGCCCGCGTCCACGAAGATCGCGTGGGTCGACGGGGTCTTGGCCACTTCGGCGAGCATCCGCCGCAGCAGCTGGTTGGTGCGCTCCAGCTGGGCGGCGAGTTCGGCCGTCCCGGCCGGGGCGGGGCCGCCGGGGCCGTCGGGGCCGCTCGTACCGGGGGCGCCCGGGTCGTCGCCCGCGCCGGTGTCCGGCGACCGCGCGCCGTCGGGGATGCCTGGGATGCCGCCTGATTCGCTCATCACCGCCATTCTCCGTGGCGTGAGCGACCCCACACAACCGGTCGTCTTACCAGCCAGTATTTAGACGGTGAAAAAATTTCCTTAGCGTAGGGAATGTTTGCCAATGGCAACCCGTTGTACCCATCGGAACGCGTTGCACAGAAGTCGCGCAATCCAGTCTTAACGGGTGGGCAACCGCCCGGACGCACCGCGGGCGCAGGCTGAAGGCAGGCCCCGCACCAGTAGTTCTCCTTCAGGAGGATCAGACGAAGGGAGAAGCCATGCGCTTCGAGATCATGCGCCTCAACGACGTCGACGGCACCGCCGTGGACAGCACCGTCGTGGACGCCGCCTCCGTCAACCGGATCGTGCAGCAGGCCGCCGCAATAGGCCAGCGCATCTACATCCGCCCGGCCGAAGACTCGGCTTCGTAACGCGCGAGGACCTTCGCGCGGCAAGCCGAAGCGCCCCCGTACCGGACCTCGGTACGGGGGCGCTTTCGCGTTCTCGCGCGCGGGGGCGCGCGCCGGAGCGGCGGGTCAGGTGCCCTGGATGACCTGGGTGATGCCGTTGATGATCTGCTGCACCGCGAGCGCGGAGAGCATCATGCCCGCGAGCCGCGTGACCAGGACGACGCCGCCGTCCTTGATCACCCGGATGATCAGCAGCGAGTACCGCATGACCAGCCACAGCACGATGTGCATGGCGAGGATCGCCGTCCACACCGCGACCTGGCCGCCGAACGAGTCGTGGTTCTGCACCGCCAGGATCACCTGGACGATCGCACCGGGCCCGGCGAGCAGCGGCATGCCCAGCGGCACCAGCGCCACGTTGACGTCCTTGGTCTGCTTCGGCTCGTCGGTCTTGCCGGTGAGCAGGTCCAGGGCGATGAGCAGGAGCAGCAGCCCGCCCGCGATCATCAGCGCGGGGACGTCGATGTGCAGATAGGCCAGGATCTGATGGCCCACCAGACCGAACACGGTGATCACACCGAGCGCCACGGCGGCGGCCTGCCAGGCCATCTTGCGCTGCACCTTGGCCGGGCGGCCGGAGGTGAGCGCCAGGAAGATCGGGGTGATCCCGGGGGGATCCATGATGACAAAAAGGGTGAGGAAGAGGGAGCCGAAGACGGCAGCGTCGAACACGGTGGTGCCTTGCAGGAAGAGGGGCGTACGGAAAGGGGGGACCCGCGTGGGGCGGAGTCCTCTGGAAGAAGTACGGGTGGGGGCCTCGGGGCGGCCCCGCCGGGGCTAGCGGCCGGTTCCGCCCGCGCCCGGGACGGGGAACGCGCCCGTCGCGCGGCGCGTGATCTCGCCGTAGATCTCGGGGTCGGTGGTGTACTCCCCGAGCCGCACGGTCTTGCGGTCGCCGTGGTAGTCGCTGGAGCCGGTGGTCAGCAGACCGAGCTCGGCGGCGAGCGAGCGCAGCTTCGCGCGCGTGGGCGCGTCGTGGTCGGTGTGGTCGACCTCGATGCCGTCGAGACCGGCGGCGGCGAGCTCGGCTATCACCGTCTCGGGCACGACCTGGCCGCGCTTGACGGCGAGCGGGTGCGCGAAGACGGTGACTCCGCCGGCGGCCTTGACCAGCCGGACCGCCTCGAACGGGTCGAGTTCGTGCTTGCCGACGAACGCCCGGCCGCCGTCGGCCAGCCACTCGGGCACGAAGGCGTCGGAGACCGACGGGACGACGCCCAGCTCGACCAGCGCCTCGGCGACGTGCGGGCGCCCGACCGAGCCGTCGCCCGCGATCCGCGCCACCTGCTCCCAGGTGACGGGGACGCCGAGCTCCTGGAGCTTGGCCACCATGCCCTGCGCGCGCGGCACCCGGTCGTCGCGGACCAGCTCACGCTCGCGGGAGAGCTCCGGCTCCTCGGGGTCGAAGAGGTACGCCAGCATGTGCAGCCCGATGCCGTCGATGCGGCAGGACAGTTCGGCGCCGGTCACCAGGGTCAGCCCGGCGGGCAGCGCCGCGACGGCCTGCGCGTGGCCGCGGGTGGTGTCGTGGTCGGTGAGCGCGACGACGTCGAGTCCGGCGGCGACCGCGTTGCGGACCAGCTCGGCCGGGGTGTCCGTGCCGTCGGATGCCGTGGAGTGGGTGTGCAGGTCGATGCGCACGCGTGGCTCCAGGGCGTAGGACGGGCAGGGGGGGACAATCAAGGATAACTGCGCGTGGCCGCTGTCCCGGCCGTCACGGCTGTGGCGGTCGCCGCACCGGGGCGCGGAGGCTCAGGACAGGATCCGGGGCGAGAGCGCGCCGCAGGGCACCAGCTCGACCTCGGCGCCCGCGTCCCGCAGATCGGTGAGGACCAGCTCGTCGTAGAGCAGCAGCCCCGACTGCTCGGGCCAGACGATCGCCCACAGCCACAGCCCGCACGCCTCGCCCGCGAAGACCGCGCGGTCGTCGGGGGTGGCGGTGACGTGCCACAGCGGGGTGGGTCGCCCGGCGGCGAGCACCTTGGCCTGGGGCGGCTTGTCGACGCTCATGTACGGGCCGGGGTCGGGGCCGTCGATGCCCGCGTACCGCGCGCCGAGGCCCACGCCCAGCTCCTCCGCCACCAGCAGCAGCTCGCCCATGCCGCCGAGCGGGCCGGGCCCGGAGCAGGCCACGGCGGTGGCCCGGCCGCCGCTGCGGTCGTCGCCCGCGCAGGCCACCCCGGTGAAGAGCCAGCCGATCGGCAGCGGCCAGGGCATCCACACGGGCACATGGGCGCGGTGCACCACGACACCGAGCGCCTCGACGCTCGGGGGCACCACCGGCTGGAGCGGATGCACCGTGCCGTGCACACCGCACTGCCAGGAGTCGGCAAAGAGACCGGGCGCCCGGACCCGGCCTCCGCACTTCGGGCAACTGGGTTCGCCCCTCATAAATGCCCACGGTCCTCCCCGACCCGCGCCGCGTCAAGGACGATCACCGGTCCGGCGCGCGGAAACCCGTCGTGCGGCGCAAGCGGGCACCGGACGGGCCCCCGGCCCGCCGGACGAGCCCCGGTCCGGCGGGAGGGAGGGCCCCGCTCCGCCGGGCAGGCGCTAGTCCAGCCGTACCGACGTACGCAGCGGGTCCCGCAGGTCCGTGCCGCCCGCCAGCCAGCGCTCCTCCAGCTCGCGCGCCCCGCGCACCCGCTTCCAGGCGGCCTCGTTGGCCGTCATCGGCAGCAGCGGCAGGAAGCGGACCGGGTCCATCGGCTCGTCGAGCTCCAGGTCCTCCACGAGCCCGCCCGGCTCGGCCACCAGGACCGAGCTGAAGGGCGCGCCGGGCCACAGCGGCTCCCCTACGTCGAGGGAGGCGCCGGGGGCCACCACGAGCCCCTCCACCTGCGGGGTGGCGGCGAGCACGGCCAGCGGGCGGAGCACCTTGTCGGTGTCGGCGAGCCCGGCCCGTACCGACAGGACCAGCTCGGCGCGCGGCCCCTTGACGGGGTCGGCGAGGGCGGCGGTGGGGTCGGCCATGGGCTGGGCCGACATCCCGAGCGTGGCGTAGCGGACGATGTCGCCGTCGACGAAGCGGAGCACCTCGACGCGGTCCGTGCCGAGGAAGGTCACCGCGGCGCGCGCGTCCGGTTCACCGAGGGCGGTGCGCAGCCTGGCCTCGACGAGAGCAAGAACATCAACCATGAGTTGAGCATAGAAGCCGTATCGAACGGGCAAAGTGCGGACTTGACACTTGCGCCGACTGATAGTCTTGGCCGCTGTTCAGGGCAGCAGGACGTCCCTCACGGGGGACCGGCCGGAGGAGGTGGGGCTGCGATGGATCGAAGTCGGCCTGGCAGTACCAACCGCTCTTCCGTGCGCCTTCGTTGTTCCCTGTGATCGAGACCTCTCTACCCGGCCGTTCCACCGGGAAACCTCTGAGTCTCATGGCATTTCGCACGACGGAAGAGCACATCGCCTCGCCTTGTCCGTTTCAGTAGCGAACGCCGTCACCGCGCCCGCGGTACCGCCCGCTTTGCGGACGTACGCAGATGTACGCAGTCCTCGCGTCACGTCCCCATTCCGGGCAGTGCCACGCCCGTCGGCGGCCCCTCCGTGAAGGAGTCCTGCCATGTCCATGATCCGTGACCTCCGGGCAGCCGTCCGCCCCTCCCTGCGTCCTTCGCTGCGCAAGAGCACCGCCCCGTACAACTCCTACGACCCCACCCGCGACCCGTCCGCCAGCAGTGCGGTCGTCGACTGCGCGGTCTACCGCGACGGGCTGCGCACCCAGGCCGACTCGTGCCTGTCGCCGCGCGAGGCGATGCGCCGCGTGCGCGAGGACGGCGGGTTCGCCTGGATCGGGCTGCACGAGCCCACCGAGGCCGAATTCGCGGGCATCGCGGCCGAGTTCGGGCTGCACCCGCTGGCCGTCGAGGACGCGGTCCACGCCCACCAGCGGCCCAAGCTGGAGCGGTACGACGACACGCTCTTCACCGTCTTCAAGACCGTCCACTACGTGGAGCACGCCGAACTCACCGCCACCAGCGAGGTCGTGGAGACCGGCGAGGTGATGTGCTTCACCGGCCGGGACTTCGTGATCACCGTCCGGCACGGCGGCCAGGGCTCGCTGCGGGCGCTGCGCCAGCGGCTCCAGGACGACCCCGAGCTCCTCGCCAAGGGCCCATCGGCCGTGCTGCACGCCATCGCCGACCAGGTCGTCGACGGCTATCTGGCGGTCGTGGACGCGATGCAGGACGACATCGACGAGGTCGAGATCGACGTCTTCTCGGCGCCCTCCAAGGGCAGCCCGCGCGGCACGGACGCCGGGCGGATCTACCAACTCAAGCGCGAGGTACTGGAGTTCAAGCGGGCGGTCGCGCCCCTGCTGCGGCCGATGCAGCTGCTCAGCGAGCGGCCGATGCGGCTGGTCGACCCGGACATCCAGAAGTACTTCCGCGACGTGGCCGACCACCTCGCGCGCGTGCAGGAGCACGTCATCGGCTTCGACGAGCTGCTGAACTCGATCCTCCAGGCCAATCTGGCCCAGGCGTCGTTCGCGCAGAACGAGGACATGCGCAAGATCACCTCATGGGCGGCGATCATCGCCGTACCGACCATGGTGTGCGGTGTGTACGGCATGAACTTCGACCACATGCCGGAGCTGCACTGGAAGTACGGCTACCCGATCGTGCTCGCCGCGATCGCGGGCAGCTGCCTGGCCATCCACCGCACGCTCAAGCGGAACGGCTGGCTCTGACGACGAGCGCGAGCCCGCCCAGGATCACCACCAGGGCGGGCCAGGCCAGCGCGGGCGGCTGCTGACCGAGCCAGAGCGCCGCGATGAGGGCCGCGCCCGGCGTCTCCAGGAGGATCGCCGTGGAGGTCACCGAGGCGCCCAGGCCCCGCACCACCCGGTTGAGCAGCGAGTGGCCGAGCAGCTGGGCGGCGACGGTGAGCGCGGCCAGCTTGAGCCAGGTCGTGCCCGAGTACGAGGCGAGGTCGGCGCCGCTCGCCAGCGCGGCCACCAGCAGCCCGGCGGCGGCCGTCCCGTAGCAGAGGTAGGTGTACGGGACGGTGTCCACGGTCCGCCGCACCTCCGCGCCGAGCAGCACGTATCCGGCCGCCGCGATGCCGCCGCCCAGCGCCAGCGCGTCCCCGGCCAGCGCCCGCGAGGACGTGGCGACGTCGACGCCGGTCAGGAGCACCACGCCCGCGCAGGCCACCAGCGTTCCGGCCCACACCAGGGCGGGCGGGCGGTGGCCACGCGCGCGCAGCGCGAGGGTGGTCCAGATCGGGGTGGTGGTGCACAGCGCGGTCGAGGACGCCACCGACGTCATCCGCAGGCTGGGCAGCCACAGCGCGAAGTGCAGGGCCAGCAGGGCGCCCGCGGCGACCGCGAGTCCCGTCTCGCGCCGGGTCAGCGCGCGCAGCGCCCGGCGGTACTTGAACACCGCCAGCGGGGTGAGCGCCCCGACGGCCATGGCGTTGCGCCAGAAGGCGATCGCGAGCGCGGGCGCGGCCGTGGCGGCGATGAGCGGCGCGGAGAGCGACACGCTCGCGATGGCGACGGCGAGCAGCGCGAAGTCCGTGCGGTGCGCGGCCGGGGAACCGGCGGCGGCCGGGGCGGCGGTCGGGGCGGGCGCGGAGGCCGGGGCGGTGGGCACGACAGAAGCGTAGGACAGAAAAGTAAGGTGCTAAACATATTTACGGAACTGTCGGTCCATGCTGTGGACAGTGCCGGGGGCGATGGCACGGGCTTGCCATAAGGTGACGCCCATGACAAGTGACTCCGTGACAAGTGCGCTGCTCGACCAGGCCCTCGTCGAGGAGGCCACCAAGAAGTCCGGGCTGATCTGGGTGCGCGGCACCGGCGGCACCGACCGCACGCTGTGGCACGTGTGGCACGAGGGCGCGGCCTTCGTGGTGGGCGGCGGCCCCGGCGAGCAGCCGCTGGATGGCCTGGCCGACGGCGGCACCGCCGAGGTCACCGTCCGCAGCAAGGACAAGGGCGGCCGGCTGGTCGTCTGGACGGCGGCGGTGAGCGAGATCGCCCCGGGCGGCGAGCTGTGGGGGGCGGTGGCGGCCGAGCTCAAGGCGAAGCGGCTGAACGCACCGGACGGCGAGGCGGCGACGGAGCGGTGGGCGCGCGAGTGCCGGGTGCTCCGGCTGGCCCCGGTGCGGGTGAGCACCGAGATGCCCGACGGCTCGCTGGCGGCCCGCCCGGTGGAGACACCGGCGACCACACGCCAGCCGGTCCCCGCGGCACTGCCGAAGCTCCTGCTCAGGCGGAAGAAGCGCCGGTAGGGGGCGCGGGGCGGGCGGCCCCCGGCGGACGGCCCCGGCGAGCGGCAGCCGCGCCACCGGCCGCGACCGGCCAGGCTGTCGACCGCGTCACCGGCCGAGCCATCGGCGGCGCCACCAGTCGGGCCACCGACCGGCGCCTCCGGCCGCGTTCAGGTGCGTGGAAGCTTGCGGCCGTAGTCGACGACCGCTCCCTTGGCCGGGGGGTTGAGGGCGAAGCCCTGGTTCCACTCGCCGAGTTCCAGCACGCCCGCCCCGCCCGCGCGCTCGAAGCGCAGCGGATAGGGGGTGCCCTGGAGGGAGACGTCGAGGGTGCCGCCCTCGCCGTCCTCGCCCGCCTTGACGCGGACCGTGCGCACCTCGCCGACCTTGGACCGGCCGCTCTTGGAGAGGTCGCCCTGGAGCGCCAGCATGCCCTTCAGGAGCGCGCTCTTGTCCGTGAAGCCGCGCAGCTCCTGATAGGACGGATCGCCCGAGGGCACCTTGACGTACTTGTCGTCGAGCTTGCCCGCCGCCGCGCTGTCCGCGCCGGAGCCCTTGTCGTCCCGGTGCGTCCAGAAGGCGGCCCCGGCCTTCAGATACAGCTCGTCGCCCACCCGCAGCAGACCGAACGTGGTGTCCTTCGAGGTGACCGTGCCGGTGGCGCCGTTCTCCTTCAGCCGCATGTCGATCCGGTACGAGCCGCCCTTGCTGACCAGCGTGCCGCTGAGGTGCACGGCGTCGGCCCCGTCCGCGGCCGTGCGCGCCTTGCCCTCGATGTCGGCGGCGGAGAGCTTGCCGACACCGTTGGTGCCCTCGTCCGGATCCGAGGAGCACGCCGTGACGGCCGTGGCGAGCCCCGCGCAGAGCGCGACGGGGAGTGCGGCCCGGCGGGCCCGTACGGACAGGAAGCGAGTGGTCACCGCACACAGCCTTTCGTGGGAGCACGCGATCTGCGGCGCGAAGTCGGGGTCGGCAGTGGGCACCCTACCCGGGCGGTCTACGCTGCCCGACAGAGAGCCGTACGGACGCCCCGCAAGGGCGTACCGGATGGTCACCGGCTAGCCTGAATCAGATATTCAGCGCCATTTCAGGCCACAACAGGGTCGGATCACGCCATTAGGAGGCGCTCAGCATGGCGGCAGGCGCTCCCCGGATCTTCGTCTCCCACCTCTCGGGCGTGGCCGTCTTCGATCCCCACGGCGACCAGGTGGGCCGGGTCCGCGACCTGGTGGCGATCCTGCGGGTCGGCCGCCGCCCGCCCCGGCTGCTCGGTCTGGTCGTCGAGGTGTCCGGACGCCGGCTGATCTTCCTGCCGATGACCCGGGTCACCGGGGTCGAGTCCGGCCAGGTCATCACCACGGGCGTGGTCAATCTGCGGCGCTTCGAACAGCGCCCCACCGAACGGCTGGTCCTCGGCGAGCTCCTGGACCGCCGGGTCGCCCTCGGCGAGACCGGTGAGCAGGTCACGGTCCTGGACGTGGCGATCCAGCAGCTGCCGGCCCGCCGCGACTGGGAGATCGACAAGGTCTTCGTCCGGCGCGGCAAGGGCGGCGCGCTGCGCCGCAAGGGCGAGACGCTGACGGTGGAGTGGTCCGCGGTCACCGGCTTCTCCCTGGAGGAGGACGGCCAGGGCGCCGAGAGCCTGCTGGCCACCTTCGAGCAGCTGCGCCCCGCCGACCTGGCCAACGTGCTCCACCACCTCTCCCCCAAGCGCCGCGGCGAAGTGGCCGCGGCCCTCGACGACGACCGGCTCGCGGACGTCATGGAGGAGCTGCCGGACGACGACCAGGTGGAGATCCTCAGCAAGCTGAAGGAGGAGCGGGCCGCCGACGTCCTGGAGGCTATGGACCCCGACGACGCCGCCGACCTGCTCTCCGAGCTGCCCGAGGAGGACAAGGAGCGCCTGCTCACCCTGATGCAGCCGGACGACGCGGCCGACGTGCGCCGGCTCCTCTCGTACGAGGAGCGCACCGCGGGCGGTCTGATGACCACCGAGCCGATCGTGCTGCGCCCGGACGCCACGGTCGCCGACGCGCTCGCGCGGGTGCGCCAGCAGGACCTCTCGCCCGCGCTGGCCGCGCAGGTCTACGTGTGCCGGCCGCCGGACGAGACGCCGACCGGCAAGTACCTGGGCACCGTGCACTTCCAGCGGCTGCTGCGCGACCCGCCGTTCACCCTGGTCTCCTCGATCGTGGACAACGACCTGCCGCCGCTGGCACCGGACACCCCGCTGCCCGCCGTCACCAGCTTCCTCGCCGCGTACAACATGGTCGCGGCGCCGGTGGTGGACGAGAGCGGCTCGCTGCTGGGCGCGGTGACCGTGGACGACGTCCTGGACCACCTGCTGCCCGAGGACTGGCGCGAGGCGGAGTTCCACGGCGCCGAGGGGGGCACGCATGGCTGACCGCACCGAGGAGCGCGACCGCACCCGCGCGGCGAGCGGCGCGAGCGCCGTGACCCGCGGCCGGGTGCGGCTCGACCAGCCGCGCGCGCCCCGGCCGCGGCTGCTGCCGGAGTACGACCCTGAGGCGTTCGGCCGGTTCTCCGAGAAGATCGCGCGGTTCCTGGGGACCGGCCGGTTCATCGTCTGGATGACGCTGGTCATCATCCTCTGGGTGGCCTGGAACATCTTCGCGCCGCCCGGGCTGCGCTTCGACGAGTACCCGTTCATCTTCCTGACGCTCGCCCTGTCGCTGCAGGCTTCGTACGCCGCCCCGCTGATCCTGCTCGCGCAGAACCGGCAGGACGACCGCGACCGGGTCACCCACGAGCAGGACCGCAAGCAGAACGAGCGCTCCATCGCGGACACCGAGTACCTCACGCGGGAGATCGCCGCGCTGCGGATGGGCCTCGGCGAGGTCGCCACCCGCGACTGGATCCGGTCCGAACTCCAGGACATGATCAAGGAGATGGAGGACCGGCGCGTCGTATTCCCGCCGGAGGCCCCCCACGGAAGTGACGAAGCCGACCGCCGTTAGGGCTTTCCGGGGGCGGGACCCGGCGCCGTACCATCTCCATATGGTTACGGATGACGCGGTGCGCGAGGCACTGGCGACGGTGAACGACCCAGAGATCCACCGCCCGATCACTGAGCTCGGCATGGTCAAGACGGTCGAGATCGGGGCGGACGGGGCGGTCGCCGTCACGGTGTACCTGACCGTGTCCGGGTGCCCGATGCGCGACACGATCACGAAGAACGTGACCGAGGCGGTCGAGCGGGTCGAGGGGGTGACCCGGGTCGACGTCTCGCTCGATGTGATGAGCGATGAGCAGCGCAAGGAGCTCGCGGCGTCGCTGCGCGGCGGCACCGCCGAGCGCGAGGTGCCCTTCGCCAAGCCCGGCTCGCTCACCCGGGTCTACGCGGTGGCGTCCGGCAAGGGCGGCGTCGGCAAGTCCTCGGTGACGGTGAACCTGGCCGCGGCGATGGCGGCGGACGGGCTGAAGGTCGGTGTCGTGGACGCCGACATCTACGGGCACTCGGTGCCCCGCATGCTGGGTGTGGAGGGCCGTCCCACCCAGGTCGAGAACATGATCATGCCGCCGGCCGCGAACGGCGTGAAGGTCATCTCCATCGGCATGTTCACCCCGGGCAACGCCCCGGTCGTGTGGCGCGGCCCGATGCTGCACCGCGCGCTCCAGCAGTTCCTGGCGGACGTCTACTGGGGCGACCTGGACGTGCTCCTGCTCGACCTGCCGCCGGGCACCGGCGACATCGCGATCTCGGTCGCCCAGCTGGTCCCGAACGCGGAGATCCTGGTCGTCACCACCCCGCAGCAGGCCGCCGCCGAGGTGGCCGAGCGGGCGGGCTCGATCGCGGTCCAGACCCACCAGAAGATCGTCGGCGTCGTCGAGAACATGGCGGGCCTGCCGTGCCCGCACTGCGACGAGATGGTCGACGTGTTCGGCACGGGCGGCGGCGAGAAGGTCGCCGAGGGCCTGACCAAGACGACCGGCGCCAACGTGCCGGTGCTCGGCTCGATCCCGATCGACGTCCGGCTGCGCGAGGGCGGCGACGACGGCAGGCCCGTCGTCCTGGCCGCCCCCGACTCCCCGGCGGGCGCGGCCCTGCGCGCCATCGCGGGCAAGCTGGGGGGCCGCCAGCGCGGCCTGTCGGGCATGTCGCTGGGGATCACCCCGAGGAACAAGTTCTAGACCACCTCGTACGGGTAAGGGGCGCCCAGCCATTGCGGGCGCCCCTTACGCGTATGCGGAAAACGGCTGTACGGAAGACAGCTGCGCGGAACACGGCTGTCGCGCCGGGCCGCGGCTGCGCGGGAGGCCGCGCGAGCGGCCCACCGCGGTCCGCGGCCTCGGACCGACGCCGGCCTAGGCGTACGTGGTGATGTCCCGGACCACCGCGAACCCCAGCCCGTACGCGCTCATCCCCCGCCCGTACGCCCCCAGGTGCACCCCGCCCCCGGTGGACCCGGCGGCGCCCGCGGACCC
Source organism: Streptomyces sp. cg36 (assembly GCF_041080675.1). Lineage (NCBI taxonomy): Bacteria > Bacillati > Actinomycetota > Actinomycetes > Kitasatosporales > Streptomycetaceae > Streptomyces > Streptomyces cyclosori. The sequence goes on from NZ_CP163520.1 coordinate 2,853,382, forward strand.
GGCCAGCACCCAGCCGAACTCGGACTCCCGGTAGTGGAACGGGGTGGCCACCCCGTCGACCGGCAGCGACAGCGTGGTCCAGTCCGGGCCCGCCAGGTCGTCCGCCAGCTCCCACGCCGCCTCGGTCTGCTGGTCCAGCCAGTCGCCGCGCAGCACGTGGTCCATCTGGGCGGGCCAGGTGAACGAGAGCAGCCCGGACCCGGCCAGCCAGGCCGCCGAGGAGACCGAGGTGGCCTCCAGGACGCCCGTGCCGTCGCCGCTGCGCCGCGTCGGATTGGCCGGGACGCTCACGACCACCGCGAAGCGCTCGCGGTCGGCGGCGGAGCGGTCGGCCGCGTCGGGCCGTATCGACGGCTCGTCGCCGTGGCCGATCGAACCGTGCTGCACGGTCCCGTCGGCCGCCGTGGCCACCTGCATCAGCCAGCGCGGCCCGGTGAACGCCTCGTCCAGGCCGTACCAGCCGAACGGCGCCCGCAGAAAGCCGTCGACGGCACGGCGGGCCGCCGGCACCCCTTCCGCTGTGGCCGGGGCGTCCTCGTTGGCTCCCTGCGCCGCCACCCGACTCGTCGTCTCCACTGCCCGGCCGCCTCCTGTCCGTAGGTGTCCGGCGCGGCCCGCCCCCCTCGGGCGACCTGGCTGCCGGACGTATGGAGGATAGCCACCCCGGGCGTGCTCACCGGGAATGACGGTGCGGACGTGGCTCGGATTGACGCCCGGTACGGAATCCGGGGGGTTGTGTCAGGTCGCGTCGGCGTCGAACGGGGGGCGCTCGCCGGGGTCGAGCTTCTCGCGCTTCTTGAGGAGGTCGGGACCGGCGGCGCCGCCCGAACCGTTGGCCGCCGTGGTGGGCGCGCTCTCGCGGCCGTGCACCGCGTCGGCGACCTCTTCCATGTCCTTGCGCAGGTCGAAGCTGTTGCGGATCTCCTTGAGCCCCAGGTCGTCGTTGTCCATGAGCTGCTTGCGCACGAACGTCTTCGGGTTCAGGTCCTCGAACTCGAAGTCCTTGAACTCGGGGCCGAGTTCGGCGCGGATGTCGGCCTTGGCGGTCTCCGAGAAGCTCCGCACCTTGCGGATCATGGCGGAGACGTCCTGGATCAGCTTGGGCAGCTTGTCCGGGCCGAAGATGAGTACAGCGAGGATCACCAGGGTGACGAGCTCCATGGGCCCTATGTCGTTGAACACCTGCTGCTCCTCGTGGTTCCGCTCCCGGGTCCAGTCATGGACCGTTCCACGGTACCCGTCGAAACTGTCGAAACGGTACCTGCCCGGTGACGTTTGGCCGCTGCTTGCCCCACGGGTGACCGAGAGGTGACCCGTGGGGCGTGCCGGGCGGCCGGTGCGACCGGGGCGTCAGGACGTGGCCGAGCCCAGGACCAGGGTGAGCCGCTGCTCCCGGCCGCCGCGCTTGAGGGTGAGCTCCAGCCGGTCGCCGGGCCGGTGCGAGCGGATCTTGACGATCAGCTCCTCGGCGCTGTGCACCCGCTGGCCGTCGACCTTGGTGATCACGTCCTCGGGCTTGACGCCCGCGCCGGCGCCGGGGCCGCCGGGGGTCACCGACGGCTTGCCGTCGGCCGCCTTGGCGCCGACCCGGGCCCCGTCGCCGGTGAACTTCATGTCGAGGGTGACCCCGATCACCGGGTGGGTGGCCCTGCCGGTGTTGATCAGCTCCTCGGCGACGCGCTTGCCCTGGTTGACGGGGATGGCGAAGCCGAGGCCGATCGAGCCGCCCTGGGCGCCGCTGTCGCTGTTGCCCGCCGCGCGGATGGCGCTGTTGATGCCGACGACCCGGGCCCGCGAGTCGAGGAGCGGGCCGCCCGAGTTGCCCGGGTTTATCGGGGCGTCGGTCTGGAGCGCGTCGACATAGCTGACGTCGCTGCCGTCGCCCTTCTCGCCGCCCGCCGTGATCGGACGCTCCTTGGCGCTGATGATGCCCGAGGTGACCGTGTTGGAGAGGTCGAAGGGCGCGCCGATCGCCACCACCGGGTCGCCGACCTGCACGTTGTCGGAGTTGCCGAGCGGCAGCGGCTTCAGCCCGGAGACCCCGCTGACGCGGACCACCGCCAGGTCGTACCCGGAGTCGCGCCCCACGACCTCGGCGCGGGCCGTCTCGCCGCCGCTGAACGTCACGCTGATGTCGCCGGAGGAGCCCGCGGGCTCCACGACGTGGTTGTTGGTGAGGATGTGCCCGGCGTTGTCGAGGACGAAGCCGGTGCCCGTGCCGGACTCGCTCTCCCCGCTGACGTGCAGGGTGACCACGCCCGGCAGGGCGCTGGCGGCGATCCCGGCGACGCTGTCGGGGGCGCGCCCGACCGGGCCCCTGCCCGCCTGCGGCAGCTTGACGTGCGTGTTGCCGGTGCGCTCCACGTACGCGCCGACGCCCCCGCCGACACCGCCCGCGACCAGGGCGATCAGCACGGCGCCCAGGACCAGCGCACCGCGCCGGGAGCGCCGCTTCTCCGGCACCACGGGCAGGGTCAGCGGCTGCCCGGCCGCGCCCCACGGGTCGTACTGCGTCCACTGCGACGAGGGCGAGCCGCCCGCCACCGGGGCGACCTGCTGCGGATGCGCCTCGGGCGCGGGGTACGGCGCGGCCGGGACCTCCGGCGCCGGGTGGGCCCCGGCGACCGGCCCCGGCCGCTGCACCGGCGGCGCGGGCGCCCACGGACCCGGCCCGCCGTACGGCGGAGTCCCATAGGGATCAGGAGCGTGCAACGGTCGCCCCGGCACCCCCACTTCGGCCCCGCCAACGGACTCGGCCGCCGCGTGCGGTACGGGAGCGGGGGGCATTGGCGCGTTCGGTACGGGAGTTTTCGGTACGGGGGTGGCCGGTGCGGGGGTGTTCGGTACGGGGGCGGCCGGTGCGGCCGGGGCCATCGGGGCGGGCGCGTCCGGCACCGGGGCGGCCGGTACGGCGGGGGCCGGTGCGGCCGGGCCGGGTGCGTCCGCCACGGGAGCCGCCGGTACGGAAGCGTCCAGCACGGGGGCAGCGGGTACGGCGGCGCTCGGTACGGCCGGGGTCGCCGGGCCCTGCGCGTCCGACGCGGGAGCCGCCGGGGCCGGTACCGCAGTGATCCCGTCGGCGCCCTCGGCGGGCGCGGAGGCGGCGGCCCGCGCGGCGCCCGTGCCGTCGGCCCCGGCGGCCATGGGCGCGGCCACCGGCGCGGGCGGCGCCAGTCGGTACGCCGACTCGTCCTCGACCGGCACCCCGGGCGCCAGCGCGTACGGCGCGTCCGCGCCGGAGCCAGCCTCGCCGGAGGCGGCCGGGCCGCGGCCGACCTCGGCGGAGCCGGCCTCGGTGCGGGCAGCCCCGGTGGAGCCCTCCCCGCGCGCATCCGGCGCCGCGAACGCGTCCGTCGGGGCCGGCGCGTCGGCAGGGGCCGGCGTCGGGCCGTCCGGCGCCGCCGGTGCGTGCTGGCCCGGTATGCCCGGCTCCGCTCCCACCGGCGGCGCGAGGTCGTACGTCTCCTCGGCGGTGGGACCGTCCCCGCGGGTGGGACGGCTCCACCATCTCGCCTTCGGCCCGGTGGGCTTCCCGTTGTTCATGTTCTCCCCGCAACTTGCCTGCGTGCCCCCGGGGGCACCCCTTCCAGGGATTCAACCAGGTTTGCCGGGGAACCCGCAGGGCGCGGTCAGTGCCGGGGAGCCGCCAGATGCGTCGGCGGCGCCGAGGGTGTGGCACCGGGCAGCGCGGGCAGCAGTGCGGCGGGCCGCAGGGCCAGGGTGGCGACCGCCGGCCGTATCAGCGGGGGCAGGGACGAGCCGTTGAGCACGGCCCAGCCGGGAGCCCCGCCGCCGGTGCCCTGAGCCCCCAAGAACCGGCTGCCCAACTGCTGGGCGGTGGGCTGCGAAGGCACCCCGTTGAGCCCGGCCAGCCCCATCGGGACCGGGGCGGTGGACGCCGGGGCGGGCCGGGTGCCGGGCTCGCCGCCGCGTCTGCGCTGGCTCTCGCCGGACGCGCCCGTGGACGACGACGGGCTCTGGGCCCGCAGCGGGGTGACGCTGGTGCCCGATCCGTCGCCCCGGGCCGTGCTCTCCGGCCCCGAGTCGGAGGGGATCGCACCGCCGAGCGCGATCGCGGCCAGCGACACCGCGCTGGCGGCGGCGAACGCGATCCGGCGCCCGCGCCACGGCGAGACCGGACGGTCCTCGGGGCGGCCCACCTCGTGGATCCGGAAGCCGCGCCCGCCGAGGCCCCCGCCGAGCACCGCCGGATGGGCACCCCCCGGTACGTATCCGAAGCCCACCGGGTCACGGGGGTCGCTCAGCACCGCCGCTGATCCCGGCGAGGAGAAGGCTCCCGGGCCGAGGCGCCCCCCGCCGAACGGGCCCCCGCCGCCGTCGCCGCCTCCGGGGCCGCCGGGCAGCCCCTGGAGCCGGGCGAGCAGCCCCTCGGACGGTGTGGGCTCGGTGGTCTGCGCGAAGACGCTCTTGAGGCGGCGCTGGGCGTCGGCCTCGGCCTTGCACTTGGGACAGGTCGCCAGATGCGACAGGACGCGCTCGCGGGCGTCGTGGTTGAGCTCGCCGTCGACCAGGGCGGCGAGGCGGTCCCCCAGATGCTGTTCGGCGGGGGTCGGACTGGTGCCGGTCACGCGGTCCCCTCTCCGACCGCCCCCGGGGCGCCGGGCGCCACCCCCGCGAGGGCGCGCTGCTGCTCGGCGCGGGCCTCGGGCGAGCGGTGCTTGAGGGCCTTGCGCAGATGCGAGCGGCCTCGGTGGATACGGCTGCGCACGGTGCCGAGCTTCACGCCGAGGGTGGCGGCGATCTCCTCGTACGACAGGCCCTCGATGTCGCAGAGGACCACGGCGGCGCGGAACTCGGGCGCGAGGGTGTCGAGCGCCTGCTGCACGTCGGCGTCGAAGTGCGCGTCGTTGAAGACCTGCTGGGGGGACGGGTCGCGGCTGGGGAGGCGCTCGGCCGCGTCGTCGCCCAGGGCGTCGAAGCGGATGCGCTGGCGGCGGCGGACCATGTCCAGGAACAGGTTGGTCGTGATGCGGTGCAGCCAGCCCTCGAAGGTGCCCGGGGTGTAGGTCGACAGCGAGCGGAAGACGCGGACGAAGACCTCCTGGGTGAGGTCCTCCGCGTCGTGCTGGTTGCCCGTCAGTCGGTAGGCCAGGCGGTAGACACGGCCGCTGTGCGTGCTGACGATCTCCTCCCAGGTGGGAGGAGTCCACGCCGGGGATTCCGCGTCGGCGAAGGTCGCGGTGGCTGCGGAGTTGGCGGCGGTGGAACGGTCAGCGGTGTAGGTCACGGATTTCGGCTCACCCGCCGACCTGAGAAAGCGCCGGAGCACTCCTCCCCGATCCACAGGCGCAGCCGCACCTCCCCTGTCGGCTCTGGTGGTGTCCAGTGGAGCCCCTACCATAGCCACCTCGCCCGTTAGCTCCGGATAAGAATCTTTACGCGTATTTGGGGCGGGCTTCGTGCCCCTTGAACCGCGCTGCTTCCCGGACCGCTCGGGGACCGGGTTTCCGTACTCGTCCATATCTCCCCCCGCCCTTCATAACGCCCGGTCCCATCTGCGGGTTCCCGGGTCCAGCGGATACAGTCACCGTTGCGCGCCAACTACGGGGACAGGAGAGGGCCATTACCGCCAACCGGCAGACGAGCTGGGCGTTCGCCGACGCCTTTGTCGCCGAGGACGACGCGCTGCGCTGGGCCCGCGAGCGGTCCCGGGAGGCAGGACTGCGTTCGGTGTCCCCGGGGACGGGCGCCGCGCTGCGCCTGCTCGCTGCCACCGCGGACGCGAAGGCGGTCGCCGAGATCGGCACCGGCACCGGCGTCTCGGGCATCTACCTGCTCCAGGGGCTGCGCCCGGACGGCGTGCTGACCACCGTCGATCCCGAGCCGGACCGCCAGCAGTTCGCCAAGCAGGCGTTCCGCGCGGCCGGGTTCGCCGGGAACCGGGCGCGCTTCATTCCGGGGCGGGCCCTGGACGTACTGCCCCGGCTGGCCGACGGCGGGTACGACCTGGTGTTCTGCGACGGCGACCGGACCGAGTCGCTGGACTATCTCGCTGAATCGTTGCGTCTGCTGCGACCTGGCGGAATCGTCTGTTTCGAGGGGGTTTTCGCCGAAGGTCGCACCGTCGACTCCGGCGCCCAGCCCGCCGAGGTGCTGCGGCTGCGGGACCTGCTGCGGACCGTACGGGAGAGCCAGGAGCTCCTGGAGTCGCTGCTGCCGGTGGGCGACGGACTGCTCAGCGCGGTGAAGCGGGGCTGAGGCGCGCCGCGGAGCGCCGGGCCCGGAAGCCCCCGCCCGTCCTCTGCACCCGGAAACCGATCCGGCCCTTGCCCTCACCCGGCAACCGCCCCCGCCGCCTCCGCCCGGAAACTGCTCCGCCCCGGGCGGTACGTGGAGTACCGGCCCGGGGCGGGGAGATTGTGGGTCGAGCCCGCTGAATCAGCCGACGACCTTCTTGAGCGCGTCACCGAGCGCCTCGGCCTCGTCCGGGGTCAGCTCGACGACAAGCCGACCGCCGCCTTCGAGCGGAACGCGCATGACGATGCCCCGCCCCTCCTTGGTCACCTCGAGCGGGCCGTCGCCCGTCCGCGGCTTCATGGCCGCCATGCTGTTTCCCCTTCCTGAAACCAGCTCAACGCAGCCGGCGGCCCCATGACAGGCACCGTGTTACCGGCATCGAACACATTGCTTCCAGGTCATTATCCCGCATGGCAGGACCCGATGACCAACATCGGTCGGCATCGCTTGCGCAACGCGCTCGATCAAAACCACCCAATTCGGCGATCCGCCTGCGATACTTCGCCACCCCCGGTCCCGGCGGGGGCCGGGATTGTTTGACGCAGGTCACATGTGCGGCGCCGATGATCTCCGCCATGCTGGGCGGACACGACACCGCAACGGAGGGGACCCACCCAATGGCCGACACCGTGCTCTACGAGGTCACCGACGGGCTCGCGACGATCACGATCAACCGTCCCGACGCCATGAACGCCATGAACACCGAGGCCAAGGTCGCCCTGCGGGACGCGGCGCGGGCCGCCGCGGACGACCCGGCGGTCCGCGCGGTCCTGCTCACCGCGACCGGCCGGGCCTTCTGCGTGGGCCAGGACCTCAAGGAGCACGTGGCCCTGCTGGCGGCGGACCGCGAGGCGGGCACCGGCGCCACCATGAACACCGTCCGCGAGCACTACAACCCGATCCTCACCGCGCTCGCCGAGATGCCGAAGCCGGTCGTGGCCGGGGTGAACGGGGTGGCGGCGGGCGCCGGGTTCGGGTTCGCGCTGGCCGCCGACTACCGGGTGGTGGCGGACACGGCCGCCTTCAACACCTCGTTCGCGGGCGTCGCGCTGACCGCCGACTCGGGCGTCTCCTGGACGCTCCCGCGCCTGATCGGGCAGTCGCGGGCGGCCGACCTGCTGCTCTTCCCGCGCACGATCTCCGCGCAGGAGGCGTACGACCTGGGCATCGCCAACAAGCTGGTCCCGGCGGCCGAGCTGGCGGCCGAGGCGGCGGCCGTGGCGCGCGCGCTGGCCGACGGCCCGACGCTGGCGTACGCGGCGCTGAAGGAGTCCCTGGCGTACGGGGCGGGGCACTCGCTGGCCCAGGCGCTCCAGAAGGAGGACGAGCTCCAGACGAGGGCGGGCGCCTCCGAGGACCACGCCATCGCGGTGGCCGCGTTCCTGGCGAAGGAGAAGCCGAAGTACGTCGGCCGTTAGAAGTACCCGCCCGTTGGGCCGTCCGGGGTACGCGGGCGCCGCGTACCCCGGCCACGCGCGCGTCAGGCGCCTCTGGCGACGCAGTCCACGAGGTGGTCGTCGACCAGGCCGCACGCCTGCATCAGGGCGTAGGCCGTGGTGGGGCCGATGAAGCGCAGGCCGCGCTTCTTGAGCGCCTTGGACAGCGCCGTCGACTCGTCGGTGACGGCCGGCACGTCGGCGAGGGTGCGGGGGGCCGGGCGGGCGGCGGCGTCCGGGGCGTACGACCAGATCAGGGCGTCCAGCTCGCCGGGCGCCCAGTCGGCCAGCACGCGCGCGTTGGCGAGGGTCGCCTCGATCTTGGCGCGGTTGCGGATGATCGACTCGTCGGTGAGCAGCCGCGCCGCGTCGGCCTCGGTGAAGGCCGCCACCTCGGCGATCCCGAAGCCGGCGAAGGCGCGCCTAAAGCCCTCGCGGCGGCGCAGGATCGTGATCCAGGAGAGCCCCGACTGGAACGCCTCCAGGCAGAGCCGTTCGTAGAGGGCGTCGTCGCCGTGGACCGGGCGGCCCCACTCGGTGTCGTGGTAGGCCACGTAGTCCTCGGTGGACAGGCCCCAGGGGCAGCGCAGCCGGCCGTCGGGGCCGGGGATCGCGGCGGTCATGGGCGCGGCTCCTCGTCGCGGGGGGCGTGGGCGGCGTCGAGCGCCTCCTGGAGGTCGGCGATCCGGGCGTCGCGCTCGGCGAGCTCGGCGCCGAGCCGGCTCAGCACGTCGTCGACCTCGGCCATCCGGTAGCCCCGGGCGGCCACCGGCAGCCGCAGCGCGTCGATGTCGGCGCGGTCCACGGGACGGCCGGGGGGCAGGGGGTCGGTCAGCGCCTCGGGGGCCGCCTCGGGCAGGACGGCGCTGTCCCCGCCGCCCACGACGGCCAGCGTGACCGCGGCGACCACCACGACCATGGCGATCAGCAAGAACCAGAACACGCGCGAAGCCTCTCCCCGCCAGCCGGAATCCGTCGGGTCCGATCGTGCCATGCGGGACTGACGGTTAAGGTCGCAGGCGACCCACAGGCGACCTATCCGAGGAGAAACAGGGGATGCTGCGGCTGGGACGGCGCGAGTTCGACGCGCACGAGCCGGTGATCATGGCGATCGTCAACCGGACCCCGGACTCCTTCTACGACCAGGGCGCCACCTTCACGGACGAGCCCGCGCTGGCCCGCGTGGAACAGGCGGTGTCGGAGGGTGCTGCCATCATCGACATCGGCGGGGTCAAGGCGGGCCCCGGCGAGGAGGTGACGGCCGAGGAGGAGGCGCGGCGCACGGTCGGCTTCGTGGCCGAGGTCCGGCGGCGCCACCCCGATGTGGTGATCAGCGTCGACACCTGGCGCCACGACGTCGGGGAGGCGGTCTGCGAGGCGGGCGCGGACGTGCTGAACGACGCGTGGGGCGGGGTCGACCCCAAGCTGGCCGAGGTCGCCGCGCGGTACGGGGCGGGGCTGGTGTGCACGCACGCGGGCGGTGTGGAGCCGCGTACGAGGCCGCACCGGATCGCGTACGAGGACGTGGTGGAGGACATCCTGCGGGTCACCGTGGGGCTCGCCGAGCGGGCGGTGGAGCTCGGGGTGCGGCGCGACGGGATCATGATCGATCCCGGTCATGACTTCGGCAAGAACACGCGGCACAGCCTGGAGGCGACGCGGCGGCTGGGCGAGCTGACGGCGACCGGCTGGCCGGTCCTGGTCTCGCTCTCCAACAAGGACTTCGTGGGCGAGACGCTGGACCGGCCGGTCAAGGAGCGGCTGATCGGGACGCTGGCGACGACGGCGGTGTCGGCGTGGCTGGGGGCCCGGGTGTACCGGGTGCACGAAGTCGCCGAGACGCGGCAGGTGCTGGACATGGTGGCGTCCATCGCGGGCCACCGCCCGCCCGCCGTGGCCCGCCGGGGCCTGGCCTAGCGCCTACGGCCCGAGGTCCCCGCCCCGGTCGCCCCGGGGCGGGGCAAGAGGCGGACCTAGCGGCCGACCTCCTTGGTGACCAGGGCGACCGCCTCCTCCACGCTGTCCGTGACGTGGAACAGGAGCAGGTCGCGTTCGGACGCCTTGCCGCCCGCCACCACCGTGTCGCGGAGCCAGTCCACCAGGCCCGACCAGTACGCCGAGCCGAACAGCACGATCGGGAAGCGGGTGACCTTGCCCGTCTGGACCAGGGTGAGCGCCTCGAACAGCTCGTCCAGGGTGCCGAGGCCGCCCGGCAGCACCACGAAGCCCTGCGCGTACTTCACGAACATCGTCTTGCGGACGAAGAAGTAGCGGAAGTTGACCCCGATGTCGACGTGCGGGTTGAGCCCCTGTTCGAAGGGGAGCTCGATGCCCAGGCCGACCGAGACGCCGTGCGCCTCGCGCGCGCCCCGGTTGGCGGCCTCCATCGCCCCCGGCCCGCCGCCGGTGATCACGGCGAAGCCCGCCTCGACCAGCGCGTGGCCGATCTGCACGCCCGCCTCGTACTCGGGCGAGCCCACCGGCGTACGGGCGGAGCCGAAGACGCTGATGGCGCTGGGCAGTTCGGCCAGCGCGCCGAAGCCCTCCACGAACTCGGACTGGATGCGCATGACCCGCCAGGGGTCGGTGTGCACCCACTCCGAGTCGCCCTCGGTGTCCAGGAGCCGCTGGTCGGTGGTGCCGGGCTGGACCTGGTCACGGCGGCGCAGCACCGGCCCGAGCCGCTGCTCCAGCCGCTGCTCGCCCGGAAACTCTCCCTCGGGACTGGCCATTGCAAGCTCCCTCCGCTGACGTTGTCATATGACGCGTGCGGCCAGCGTAGGACGACTTACGTGACGAAAGACGAAATTCAGGCTGTCAGCCAGGCGTGAAGTCGCTCTTCGCACTGGGTGATCCGGTCGACGACCACGTGCTCGTCCCGCTTGTGCGCGTACAGGGGGTTGCCCGGACCGTAGTTGACGGCGGGTACGCCGAGCGCGCTGAAGCGGGAGACGTCGGTCCAGCCGAACTTGGGGCGCGCGGTGCCGCCGACGGCCGCCATGAAGGCCGCGGCGGCGGGCTGCGAGAGCCCCGGCAGGGCGCCGCCGGACTGGTCGTCGACGACGAACTCGGCGATGTCGCACTCCGCGAAGACCTCGCGGACGTGGGCCAGCGCCTCCTCGGGCGTGCGGTCCGGCGCGTACCGGTAGTTGACGGTGACCGCGCAGGCGTCGGGGATGACGTTGTTGGCGACGCCGCCCTCGATCCGTACCGCGTTCAGGCCCTCGTGGTACTCCAGGCCGTCGATCACCGGCCGGCGCGGCTCGTACGCGGCGAGCCTGGCCAGGACGGGGGCGGCGGTGTGGATGGCGTTGGAGCCCATCCAGCTGCGGGCGGAGTGGGCGCGCTCTCCCGCCGTGTGCAGGATGACCCGCAGGGTGCCCTGGCAGCCGCCCTCGACCTCGCCCTCGGAGGGTTCGAGCAGGACGGCGAAGTCGCCCTCGATCCAGTCGGGGTGCGCCTCGGCCACCTTGCCCAGGCCGTTGAGGTGGGCGGCGACCTCCTCGTTGTCGTAGAAGACGAAGGTGAGGTCGCGGTTGGGCTCGGGGACGGTGGCGGCGATCCGGAGCTGGACGGCGACGCCGGACTTCATGTCCGAGGTGCCGCAGCCCCACAGCACCCCGTTCTCGTCGAGGCGGGAGGGCACGTTGCCGGCGATCGGGACGGTGTCGATGTGCCCGGCGAGGACGACCCGCTCGGCGCGGCCCAGCCGGGTGCGCGCGACCACGTTGTTGCCGTGCCGGTCCACGGTCAGATGGGGCAGCGTCCGCAGCGCCGCCTCGATCGCGTCGGCGAGCGGCTTCTCCGTTCCGCTCTCGGACGGGAAGTCGACGAGCCAGGCGGTGAGCGCGGGGCCGTCCAGGGTCAGGTCGAGTGCGGTGTCAGCCATGGCCCCGACCCTAGCGCGGCCGTTCCGAGCTGGGCCGGGGCGTCCCGGGGGGCAGGACCGGGGGCAGCCGCCCTGCCCTCCAGTACGGTGTTCCCGTGTCCCAGCCCGACAGCCCCAACCGACCCGTGAGGCGCGGCCGCCTCTTCCGTTTCGTGGCCGCGGCCGTCGTTCTGCTCGCCGTCGCCGGATATCTGGTGGTGCAGTACGTGAGCGGTGGGCCGGGGGCGCCCAGATGCACGGTGGGCAGCGGGGACGACACCTTCGAGCTCAGCCCCGAGCAGGCCGAGAACGCGGCGACGATCTCCGCCGTCGGCACCTCGCGCGGGATGCCCGAGCGGGCGGTGACCATCGCGCTGGCCACCGCGCTCCAGGAGTCGGGCCTGCACAACATCACGCGCGGCGACCGCGACTCGGTCGGCCTCTTCCAGCAGCGGCCCTCGCAGGGCTGGGGGACGGTGGAGCAGATCATGGACCCGGTGTACTCGGCCGGGAAGTTCTACCAGCGCCTGGCGGAGGTGCCCGGGTACTCGCGGCTGCCGCTGACGGTGGCCGCGCAGAAGGTGCAGCGCAGCGGCTTCCCGCAGGCGTACGCCAAGCACGAGCCGGACGCGGCGCTGCTCACGGCCGCGCTCACCGGCCGCGCCCCCGCCTCGCTGACCTGCACGGTCGCCAAGGACGCGCATCCGGGCGACCCGGCGCGGGTGCGCGCCGAGCTGGCCCGCGCGTTCGGCGCGGGCGTGGCGCCGCAGCGCGGCGAGGGCCAGGAGGTCACCGTGCCGGTGCGCGCTCCCGCGCGGGCCGGGGCCGACGGCGGCGGCGCCGAGCGGCGCGGCTGGGAGCTGGCCCACTGGGCGGTCGCGCACGCGGCGGCGTTCCGGGTGGAGCAGGTCTCGTACGCCGGGCGGACCTGGCGTGTGGACGGCTCGCGCCGGGGCTGGCACACCGACGAGGGCACGGCGGCGGCCGGGAACACCGGTGCCGCGGACGGCACGGAGTCCGTGGACGGCACCGATTCCGCGGACGGCACGGAATCCCCCGGCGCCGGGTCCACGGCCGGCCAGGTGCGGATCACGCTCGCCGGATAGCCCGCAAAGGCGCCGCGACACCCGTTCGGACGGACACTCGCGCGGGGCAGAGATGGCTTGCGCGTACACCGTTTCGTTCAGCCACCCCCGAGGGCGTCCGAAGAATCGTCAATTCCCTTGAGAACAAAGGGATCCAGCGCCGTTCAGCCTATTGTCGCGGCGGATCATTTGCCCGTTTTTATCCGAAGCCGATAATGCGACGCATTGCCAACTCTTTACCTGGGCCCGCCGCAACCCCGACCGCACCCCGGGGTGTTGTCACAGCGTCCGAACGCCGTTCCTCCCGTCTCAAGGAGCATCATGTCCCTCCCCCTGACCCGCCGGATCGCCCGCGCCGCCCTGCTCATCGCGGCGGGCGCGGTTCCGGTGGTCGGCGCGGCCGGCGCGGCGAGCGCCGCGACCCCGGAGACCCCGAACCTGGGTGGCCTGACCGCGCTCGACGGCGCGAACCTCGGCAACACCGTGGACGGCGCCGCCCAGAAGGCCACCGGCCTGGCGGGTGACGCCGGCAGCAAGGCGGTCAAGCAGGCGGTCCCGGCCGCGGGCAAGACCGTCGGCAAGGCGGGCAAGACGGCCACCCCGGCCGCGCAGAAGGCGGCGGGCGACGCGGCGGGCAGCGCGGGCGGCCTCGTCGGCGAGACCGCCCAGTCGGCGGGCGGCCTGGGCGGGCTGCCGGGCGGCGGGCTGCCCGGGGGCGGGCTGCCCGGCGGCGGCCTGCCGGGCGGTCTCGTCTGAGTCGGCGCCCACGCGGCACGTACGGCCGAAGGGGCCCCGGGATCCTGTCCCCGGGGCCCCTTCCCGCGTTCTCGCGCGTGCGCGCCGACCGCACCCGTACGGGGGACGTGCCGTCCCCGCGCCGGGCTCAGCCCAGCCGCTTCACCGCCGCCTCGACGCGCTCGTCCGTCGCCGTGAAGGCGACCCGGACGAACCGCTCGCCCGCCTCGCCGTAGAAGTCGCCGGGCGCCACCAGGACGCCGAGCTCGGCGAGGTGCGCCACCGTCTCCCAGCAGCCCTCGTCGCGGGTCGCCCACAGGTAGAGGCTGGCCTCGCTGTGCTCGATCCGGAAGCCGTGCTTGACCAGGGCCTCGCGCAGGGCCGCGCGGCGGGCCGCGTAGCGCTCCCGCTGCTCCCGGACGTGGACGTCGTCGCCGAGCGCGGCCACCGTGGCCGCCTGGACGGGCGCGGCGGTCATCATGCCGCCGTGCTTGCGGATCTGGAGCAGCTCACCGAGGACGGCCTCGTCGCCCGCGACGAACGCGGCCCGGTAGCCCGCCAGGTTGGACCGCTTGGAGAGCGAGTGGACGGCCACGACGCCCTCGTAGGTGCCGCCGCAGACGTCCGGGTGCAGTACGGAGACGGGCTCGGCCTCCCAGCCCAGCTCCAGGTAGCACTCGTCCGAGAAGACCAGGACGCCGTGCTCGCGCGCCCAGGCCACGATCCGGACCAGCTCGTCCTTGGCGAGGACCCGGCCGGTGGGGTTGGACGGCGAGTTCAGCCACAGGAGCTTGAGCCCGGCCGGGTCCAGCTCGGTCGGGTCGTCGTAGACGACGGCCTCCGCGCCGCAGAGCCGGGCGCCCACCTCGTACGTCGGGTAGGCGAGCCGGGGGTAGGCGACCTTGTCGCCCGCGCCCAGGCCGAGCTGGGTCGGCAGCCAGGCCACCAGTTCCTTGGAGCCGACGACCGGCAGGACGTTGCGGTGGCCGACGCCGACCGCGCCGAGCCGTCGTGCGACCCAGCCGGTGAGCGCGTCGCGCAGCTCCGCGGTGCCCCACACCGTCGGATAGCCCGGCGAGTCCGCCGCCGCGACCAGCGCCCGCTGGATCAGCGCCGGGACCGGGTCGACCGGGGTGCCCACGGACAGGTCCACGATGCCGTCCGGGTGGGCCGCGGCCGTCGCCTTGTACGGCTCCAGCTTGTCCCAGGGGAAGACGGGCAGGCGTGCGGAGACTGCGCCCACGGAGGTGCTCACTTTCTCGTACCGGGTTCCGTACGGAGGAAACGCCCCGGCCCCGCAGGGCCGGTGGGCGCCGTACGGGACCGGGGGGACACGCGCTGTCGGTGTCAGTGCTCGCTGTCGGCGTTGATGTCGGCCGGGAGCGCGGTGATGAAGGGGTGGTCGCGCTCGATCAGGCCGAGCTTGGAGGCGCCACCGGGCGAACCGAGCTCGTCGAAGAACTCGACGTTCGCCTTGTAGTAGTCCTTCCACTCCTCCGGGGTGTCGTCCTCGTAGAAGATGGCCTCGACCGGGCAGACCGGCTCACAGGCACCACAGTCGACACATTCGTCCGGGTGGATGTAGAGGGACCGCTTGCCCTCATAGATGCAGTCGACCGGGCACTCTTCGATGCATGCCTTGTCCTTAAGGTCGACACAAGGCTCCGCAATGACGTAGGTCACGCTGTCGTTCCTCCTCGATAGGGCGCGGCGGGCCGGTCTGCGGCTCCGTCCACGTGGCGCGCGGGAGCGCGGCGTCGTCGATGCCCACACCTAGTATCTCCGTTCCGGGGCGCGATCCGAACAGGAGGGGCGAAGAGAGCTGTGGAGTTCACCACCGGCGGACGGTTGGTCGTCCGAATCACGCCTGCAGATACGGGCAAACGCGTATCAGTCAGACACTTGGCGGCGCCGGGAGAGCACGGCGCGAAGTTCACCGACACGGTCGGTGTTCTCACATCGTGGGACGGGGGGATGCTGGCGGTCGTCCGCCGCGACGGGGAGTCGGTCCGCATCCCCGAACGCGAGATGGTCGCGGGCAAGGTGATCCCCGCGGCGCCCGCCCGGCGGCGCGGCCCGGCCGCGACCTTCCGGGAGTTGGCGCTGGTCAGCGCGCGTTCCTGGGTGCCCGTGGAGAGCGAGGCGCTGGGCGGGTGGACGCTGCGCGCGGCGGGCGGCTTCACCCGCCGGGCCAATTCGGTGCTGCCGCTGGGCGACCCGGGACGGCCGCTGGAGGAGGCGCTGGCGTACGCGCGGCAGTGGTACGCGGCCCGTGGCCTTCCCACCTATGTGCAAGCCGCGACCGGCGCCGAGGGCACCCAGGAGGGGCTGTGCGCCGACCTTGAGCGGGATGGGTGGATTCGCGAAGTAAGCGCCCAACTGCGGATCGCCGCACTTGCCCCGATCGGGGACCTCGACGCGGATGTCTCACGGGTCGGACTCTCCCGTTCCGTCGGCCCCGGCTGGCTCGGCGCCTACCAGCGCACCGGCACGCCCGGACCCCAGGTGCTCAAGGTACTGGAGAGCGGCCCCTCGACCTGGTTCGCCACCGTGCCCGGCGAGGACGGCGCGCCCGCCGCGATCGGCCGGTGCGTGGTGGACGGGCGCTGGGCCGGGTTCGCGGCGGTCGAGGTGGACCCGGCGCACCGCCGCCGAGGGCTCGCCACGGCCGTGATGACCGCCCTGGCCCGCCGGGCGCTGGCCGAGGGGGCGTCGGCGGCATGGCTCCAGGTGGAGGCGGACAATGAGGGGGCGCGCGCCCTCTACGACGCCCAGGGGTTCGCCACGCACCACACGTACCACCACTTCCGGCACGGGTAGGACGCCCGGACTTTTCGATCTCCACCAACGGGTACGAGGCGGATATGGACCCCGAAAGCCCAGGCTCCGGCGCCGACGACTGGCGCCGGCAGTTCACCGAGGAGGCCCGCTCCGAGCGGCCGGACCTCGCCACGCTGTGCCTGCTGATCGGCGCGGTCGCCGACCCCGGGCTCGGCCGGTCCGGCCTGGACGAGGCCCAGATGGAGCTGGACCGGCTGGCCGGGCTGCTCCCGTACGGGGTCCGCGGCGCCGGTCCCTGGGCGCTGGCGCTGGCCGAACTGCTCGGCCGGGGCTGCGGCTTCCGGGGCAGCCCCGCCGAGTACCAGCGCCTGGCGGCCTCGCTGCTGCCCGAGGTGCTGCGGCGCCGCCGGGGCCTGCCGATCCTGCTCTCGGTGGTGTGGCTGGAGGTGGCCCGCCGGGCGGGCGCCCCGGTGTACGGGGTGGCCCTGCCCGGCCACTTCGTGGTGGGTCTGGGGGCGCCCGAGGAGCGGGTGTTCGCGGATCCGTTCGACGGGGGGCGTCCGCTGACCGGTGCGGACGCGGAGCTCCTCGTGGTCGGGTCGACCGGCGCCCCGCTGGACCCGTCGGTGCTCACCCCGGCGGACCCGCTGGCCATCGTGCTGCGCGTCCTCAACAACATCCGGGCCTGGGCGGCGGCCCGCCCGGAGCGCAGCGAGGTCGCCCTGTGGGCGCTGGACCTCTCCCTGCTGCTGCCCACCCACCCGGCCCGGCTGCGCTACGAGCGGGCCCAGCTCCTGGTCCAGCGCGGCGACTTCCTGACGGGCGCGGCCGAACTCGACCTGTACGCGGACGTGGTGGAGCCGGTGGAGCCGCGCACCGCCGAGACGATCCGGGGACGGGCCAGGGCGGCCCGGGCGATGCTGAACTGAGCGCCGGAGCGGCGGGCCCCGAACTCCGCGGCCGGGGCGTGCCCTTCGGATCCCGCCGGCGCCCCGGGCACGATCCGACGGAGGCGCCCTACAGCCAGCCCTTCTCGCGGGCGATGCCGACGGCCTCCGCCCGGTTGCGGGCGGCCAGCTTCTGGATGGCCATGGACAGGTAGTTGCGGACGGTGCCCTGGGAGAGCGAGAGGGTGCGGGCCAGCTCCGCGTTGGTGGCGCCGTTCGCCGCCGCCCGCAGCACGTCGCGCTCGCGGTCGGTCAGCGGGTTGGCGCCCTCGGCGAGCGCGGCGGCGGCCAGCGTGGGGTCGATGACCCGCTCCCCCGCCAGGACCTTGCGCACGGCGGCGGCCAGCTGGGCGGCCGGGGCGTCCTTGACCAGGAACGCGTCGGCGCCGGACTCCATCGCGCTGCGCAGATATCCGGGGCGGCCGAACGTCGTCAGGATCACGATCTTCAGCCGGGGCAGCTCCCGGTGCAGGGCCGCCGCCGCCTCGATGCCGGTCAGGCCGGGCATCTCGATGTCCAGGAGCGCCACGTCGACGTCGTGGGACCGGGCCGCCGCCAGCACCTCGTCACCGCGCGCGACCTGCGCGGCCACCTCGAAGTCCGGCTCAAGGCCGAGCAGCGCGGCGAGGGCCTCGCGGACCATGGACTGGTCTTCGGCCAGCAGGAGTCGGATCACGTTCGGGAGTTTAGGGCCTGCCTCCCGGCTCTCGCGGGGCGCGGGCGGGGCCGCGACGTGCGGGTTCTCAGCGGGCGTCCCGCTCCGCGGGGGCCGCGCTGCCCCGCTCCTGGGCCAGCGGGACGCGGGCGACGAGTGTGAAGCCCTTGCCGCAGCTCGTCTCGATGCCGCCGCCCACCTTGGCCAGCCGTTCCGCGAGCCCGGTCAGGCCGTTGCCGGGCGCCGGGGCGGACGGGCCGCCGCGGCCGTCGTCCTCGATCCGCAGCTCCACGAAGCGGCCGTCCAGGGTCTGCCGCTCGGTCAGGGTGATCAGGCACTTGCGGGCGGCGCTGTGGCGGACGACGTTGGTGGTGGCCTCGCGCACCACCCAGGCCAGCGCCTCCTCGGCGTCCGGGGGCGCGCCCGGCGGGAGTTCGGCGGCGGCGGGCAGGTCGGCGGCGACGCCCGCGGCGGTCAACGCGGTGCGGGCACCGGCAAGTTCCCCGGCCAGGGTGGCCCGGCGGTAGCCGCTGACCGCCGCCCGTACGTCGACCAGCGCCTGCCGGCTGACCTGCTCGATGTCGGCGACCTGCCGGGCCGCCTGTTCGGGCCGGTCGGGCAGCATCCGCCCGGCCAGCTCGCTCTTGAGCGTGATCAGGGAGAGCGAGTGGCCGAGCAGGTCGTGCAGATCGCGGGCGAGCCGCAGCCGCTCCTCGTTGGCGGCCAGCTGGGCCACGGTCGCCCGCGCCTCGCGCAGTTGGACCGTCGTCCGTACGAGATGGCGCACGCCCGTCATGGCGAAGCCGCCGAGCAGGGCCGGGATGGCCAGGCCCGGCAGGAAGTCGCCCCACTGGCCCCGGGTGGTGAGACCGGTCAGGGCCATCACGACCGTGACGCCCGGGATCGCCCAGCGGGCCAGTTCCAGCGGCAGCGCCGCCCCGCAGCCGACCGACACGTACACGAAGAGGACCAGCCAGGGCGAGTCCAGCGTCAGCGAGGTGACCACCGCGAGGCAGAACAGGAAGGCCACCATCGAGGAGACCGTGGCGCGGGCGAGGGGGCGGGCGGTGTGACGGAAGACCAGGGCCAGGTACACGCCGACGAACGCGGCCAGCGCGAGCCAGCCGAGCGCGGTCGCCCAGGCGGTGTGCTCCTCCTTGAGGAGGTCGGAGACCGGGGCCCCCAGGAACGCCAGCCAGATGCCGATCCACACGAGCTTGCGCATGGCTTCCTGGCGGTTCTCCGGCGGGCGGCCCGGCATGGGGCCCCGGTGTTCTTCCGTCACGCTCGTCACGCCTTCAGGGTGTCCTTCCGGTACAGCCAGGCCGCGCCGCCCGCGAAGAGCAGGAAGTAGACGGCGAGGACGGCCACGTCCGAGGCGCGCGGGGCGCTGCCCGCCTCGATGGCCTGCCCGAGCGCAGCGTACGCGTGGGTGGGCAGCCACTTGGCGATCGACTGCAGCCAGGGCGCGAAGGTCGTCGTGGGCATCCACAGGCCGCCGAGGATGGAGAGGCCGAAGTAGATGATCATCGTGATCGGGCGGACCGCGTCACCGCTGGCGAGGTAGCCGATGGCGACGCCGAGCGCGGCGAAGCAGAGCGAGCCCGCCCAGATGGCGCCGGTCAGCGCCAGCCACTGCCAGGCGTCGAACCGTACGTCCTTGACCGTGGCCGCGGTCAGGAAGACCACCACGATGCAGGGCAGGGTGACCACGGCGGCGCTGGCGATCTTCGCCAGGACGTAACCGCGGCCGGG
Source organism: Streptomyces sp. cg36 (assembly GCF_041080675.1). NCBI lineage: Bacteria > Bacillati > Actinomycetota > Actinomycetes > Kitasatosporales > Streptomycetaceae > Streptomyces > Streptomyces cyclosori. Next base: position 2,872,902 of record NZ_CP163520.1, read on the forward strand.
CAGCGCGGTCAGCCGCAGCTGGCGCACCCAGCCCTTCTCGCGCTCCTTGGCGATCTTCTCGCTGTTGCCCATCAGGACGGCGGTGATCGCGCCGAACGAGGCCATCGAGACCATGAAGAAGGCGGGGAAGGTCAGATCGGTGCCGCCGACCCTGTCCGTGGTGTTCTGCGAGCCGGAGATCAGCAGGTAGAGCGCCGACGGGTAGATCACCGAGAAGAACATGAACTTCTTGTTGCGCAGGGTGCGCGCGATTTCGAGCTTGATCAGCGTGTTCATGCGGCCTTGGCCTCCTCGGCTTCGGTGATGGCGACGAAGGCCTGCTCCAGGCCGAGCCCGGCGACTTCGAGGTTGCGCGGGTAGAGGCCGAGCCCGTACAGCGCGTGGACGGTGGCGTCCGCGTCGGTGGACTGGATGCGGACCGTGCGGCCCGAGAGGTCGAGGGAGGCGAGGAACGGCAGCCCGCGCAGCGCGCCCTCGTCGATCGGGCCCTCCAGGTCGAACGCGATGCGGCGGGCGCCCGCCTTGGCCTTGATCTCGGCGGCGGTGCCGTCGGCCAGCAGCCGTCCCTTGTGCAGGACCAGGACGCGGTCGGCGATCGCGTCCGCCTCCTCCAGGTAGTGGGTGGCGAACAGGACCGTGCGGCCCTGCTGCGCCTGCTCGCGCATGGTCGCCCAGAACGCCTGGCGGGCCGTGACGTCCATGCCGGTGGTCGGCTCGTCCAGCACGATCAGGTCGTTGGCCCCGGCGGTCGCGAGCGCGAAGCGCACCCGCTGCTCCTGGCCGCCGGAGAGCTTGTTGACCAGGCGGTCGGCGATCTGGGTGATGCCCGCGCGGTCCAGGACCTCCTCGACCGGGTGCGGACGGGGGTGCAGGTCGCAGGCGAGCTTCACCAGCTCGCGGACCTTGACCTCCTCCATCAGCCCGCCGCTCTGCAGCATCGCGCCGACCCGGCCGTCCTTGATGGCCCTCTCGGGCGTGGTGCCGAAGAGGCGGACGGTGCCGGAGTCGGCGCCGCGCAGCCCCAGCAGCAGGTCCAGCGTGGAGGACTTGCCGGCGCCGTTGGGGCCGAGCAGCGCGACCGTCTCGCCGGGGTGGAGTGCCAGCGAGAGGTCCGCCACGGCGCGGACGTCCCCGTAGCTCTTGTTCACGTTCTCGAAGCTCACCACGGAGCCGGCGGTCGTTGTGGTCATGCGACCAGGTTCGCCCGCCGGGCCCCCGCGGCGGCAGTGCCGGGTGTCGTGAGTCCCGGATGACAGATGTCATGCGTACGGGATGACGGGCGCGTACGGGGACGCCGAAGCCCCCGCACGCGGGGCGCGTACGGGGGCGACGGGTGGTTGAACCGCTGGTCAGCTCGGGTTGAGGGAGATCGTCACGGTCCGCTCGGCCTTGGACTTGCCGCGCAGCGCACCCTGCATCGCCTTGGCCACGTCGTCGGCGGACAGCTGGTGCTTCTGGCCGTCGCCCTTGGTGATCATCACCCCGGCGAAGGTGCCGCCCATGAGGTCGTTGATCGCCTTCTTGTCGTAGACCTCGACCAGCTTCCCGTCGATCGCCTTCATGGAGAGGATCTTCGGCAGCGACCTGGCCGGACCGAAGTCGATCTTCCGGCCGCCCGCCTTGATGGTGATCAGACCGGACATCGCGGGCTCGGCGAACTCCTTCATCGCCCGGTCGATCTCGGCCTGGGCGACGGTGGGCTGGCGGCCGGTGACCGGCAGCTGCACCTCGTCCGGCTTCCCGGTCTGGACCTGCGTGCGGTACGCGTCCTTGACCGCGAGCATCGAGCGGTTGACGTCGAGGCTCTTGCCCGCCTTGCCCGGCACGGCCACCGCCTTGCCCGGGACGAACTTGATCGTGCCCTCGACCGCCGAGCCCGAGGCGCCCGCCAGATCCGTCAGCGCGACCCCCAGCTTCTCCTCGTCGACCGGGATGACCGGCTCGGCCACGCGCTTGCCGCCGAAGAGCGAGGAGATGACGGAGACCGGGTTGTAGTCGCTGCCCGCCGCGCCCCGCACGGTCGCCTGGCTGTCCAGGGTGAGACCGGCCTTGTCGGGGGCGAGCGACTCCTTCTTGCCGTCGACGGTCAGCCGCAGCGGCAGGGCAGCGCGCTTGCCGAGCGTGGCGTCCAGCTTGGCGACGGCCTGCTCCTTGCTGCCGCCGCCGATGTCGACGCCGAGGACCGTGGTGCCCTTGGGGACCTCGGAGTGGTTGAGCAGCAGCCCCGCGCCGTAGGCGACACCGGCCGCGGCGAACACCGCGACGCCGAGCAGGACCAGCTTGGAGCGGCCCTTCTTCTTGGCGGGCGCGGCGGTACGGGCGGGAGCCGCCGGGGCCTCGCGCTCGGGGGCGGCGGCCGGTCCGTCGGACATCCGCGGGGTGAGGTCGGGGCCCGCGCCCGGACCGCCGGGGAAGGGGGCCCGGTTCTCCGCGGGTACGACCGGGATGCCGCTGGTCAGCGTGTCGCCCGAGACATGGCCCGCGGGCGGCGCGGCGGCGCCCGCCCCCGCGCCCGGCACCGGGGCCTGCGGGGTGAGGATCGCGGTGTCGTCGGAGAGCCCGCCGGACAGCGGCGCGGCCGGGCCCGGCCGCATCCCGCGCTCGTCCATCAGCGGGGTGCCGTGGGCCGGGGTCGGGGCGGGTCCGCGCGTGTCCACGACCGGAACGCCGTGGCTGGGCGTGCCGCCGGGGCCGGGCGGCACGCCCGGGGTACCGGGCCGCTGCTGTCCGGTGCGGGCGCCGACCGGCCGGGTGGGCAGCGCGGCGGTGCCGGGGACGGGGCCGGTGGTGGGTCCGGCGGGACCGCCGCCGGAGACCGCGCGGCCCGAGCCGTTGGCGGCGGCGCCACCGGGGCCGCGGGCCGGGCCGGGGCCGAAGCCGCCGCCCTGGGGGGCGCCCGTCTCCGGGGCCGGGGCGTAGCCGTGGGCGGCCGGGGCGTCACCGTTCCCGGGCGCGAAGCCGTCTGCCCCCCGGCCGCCGGGGCGCGGGAAGGCGCCCGTGGTGGACGGGTCGGCGGGCGGCGCGCCCTGGGCACCGTCCGAGAAGTACGGAAGGGTCTGGCGCGGAGTACCGGCCGGCGGGGTCGGGGGCCCGGCCTTGCGGGGCGCGAACCAGTCGCTGGCCGGCTTCTCCTCGGCCGCGGGCGCGGCGGGCTCGGCGGGCCGCGGCACCTCGGGGGTCCGCTCGCGCTCGGCCTCTTCGGCGGACGCCTTGTCGGCGTCGCTCACCGGCGTTCTCATCACCACCGGCGGGATCGGCCGGGACCCGGGGATGTTGATCCGGATCCGCGTCGTCAGCGTGGTCTCGGTCTTCGGCTCGTCCGGCCCGGCGAGGGCGGCCTCCGGGGCGTCGTGGCCCGAAGAGCGCGGCGTCCCGTACGGCGGGGTACCCGACGGGTACGCGGCTCCGCCGCGCCCCTTGGGGCCGGAGGTCGAACTGTCAGTTTCACGACTCAAGGCAGGTTCTCTCCCGATCGGCTCCGCCACCCGCTCTTGTCTCGTGTGCCTGTGTGCGGGGGGCTCGGCGGCGCGCACCACCATACTGGCCGTCGCACGCGCGCACCGGACGGCCCGGGGAAGCGGGCCGCCACACCCAGTACTGCGCCGCCGGGACCGCGCACGTCACTTGCCAAGTCGGGCCGAATCCCCCACCGGTTGCGCGAGGTTGCCGACCGTGGCGCAGATCACAGCGGCGACCATGCCGCCGAGCAGGAAGACGTAACTGCCGATCCCCGCGCCGAACACGAAGTCGCCCTCGGGGCGGGTGGCGGTGAGGAACAGCACCGCCACCAGCCAGCCCGCGCCCGAGGCACCGACCCCGCCGCGGCTGCCCGTCAGGGCCGTACCGGTCCAGAAGAGCCCGGCCGCCGCGGCCAGCGAGAGCAGCAATCCGCCGGGGAACCAGGCGGCTTGGACGAGCGCGCCCGCGGCCCCGGTGAGCGCGCCGAGCACGAACAGGGCGGCGAAGGCGGCGATCCGCCCGGGGCGGGCGCCCGCCGTACGGCCGTTGACGCCGGTCCGGCCGGGCGGGACGGAGGTACGGGACGATCCGCTCATCAGGCGTCCACTCCGGCGAACAGGTCGTGCTCGCGCTCCCCGGCCGGTGCGCCGGATTCGCCGTCGACCAACTCGTAGTACTCGACGGAGAAGAGCGGCTGGCCCAGGTCGTTGGAGAGCGCGAAGAACGGTCCGTCGACGGCGATCTGGCTGAGGTGGGCGCGCATCGCGGCGGCCTTGGCCACGGCGAAGTCCGCGCCGTCGATCTCGGCGGTGATCCGCTCGTCGTCGACCACGCCCGGGATGTCGCCGACCTCGGCGATGCCGGGGAAGGAGACCCCGGAGGCGCGCAGCCGGGCGAACCCGGCCTCGGCGGCCGAGCGCGGCACCCGGTTCCAGTACAGCTTGGCGATGGCGTGCGGCTCCCCCAGGTCGGGGCGGTAGCCGGGCTCGGCGGCGAGCTCCGCCGCGCGCATCGCCACCCGGTGGGCCTGGATGTGGTCGGGGTGGCCGTAGCCGCCGTTGGAGTCGTAGGTCACCAGGACCTGCGGGCGGACCTCGCGGACGACCTCGACCAGGTGGGGCGCGGCGTCGTCGACGTCGGTGTTCCAGAACGCGCCCGCGCGGTGGTTCTGCGCCACGCCCATCATCCCGGAGTCGCGGAAGCGGCCGGGGCCGCCGAGGAAGCGGTGGTCGGTGACCCCGAGCTCCTTCATCGCGGCGGCGAGCTCCCCCACGCGGTGGGCGCCGAGCCGGTCGTCCCGGTCGGCGGCCAGGTGCGCGAGGTCCGGCGGGATGACCTCGCCCTCCTCGCCCAGGGTGCAGGTCACCAGCGTGACCAGGGCGCCTTCGGCGGCGTAGCGGGCCATGGTGGCGCCGTTGTTGATCGACTCGTCGTCGGGGTGCGCGTGCACCAGCAGCAGCCGCCGGGCGGGGAGATCCGTCATGGGGACAGCCTACGAGGCATGCCGCGCGGCGGCATGCCTCGGATCCCCCGGCCGGACCGGCCGGGTCAGAACTTGATGTCGCTGATCATGCCCGCGACGTTGTTGGTGAGGTCGTTGATGGTGGGCGCCATGGACGAACTGGCGAGGTAGAACCCGAGCAGGGTGCAGACCACCGCGTGTCCGGCTTTCAGCCCGGACTTCCTGACCAGCAGGAAGACGATGATCGCCAGCAGCACCACCGCCGAAATCGAGAGTGCCACGGCGGTTCACCTCCATCTGTCGGTCGGGCAGGGCCAGTCGGTCGGGCAGAGCAGCGTGCCTGGGGGCATGCAGATGTCATACCCACCCCCCACTATGGATCATAACTATCCAGCAGAACGCATTGATCGGTGCACGGGCGCACAAGGGGCGCACACCCGCCACGAACGGGCGGGCGAAGACCCCTGCCGCTAGGTTCGCCCCATGACCTCAAATGCCCCTGGGGAGCCCTCGTTTCCCCGTCAGTACGCCAGGACACAGCGGTACACGTTCGGTGCGCCCCGCGCCTTCTCGGTCGCGCCCGACGGCAGCAGGGTGGTCTTTCTGAGGTCCCCGGAGGGTACGGATCCGGCCAATGCGCTCTGGGTCCTCGACCTCGCCGACGGCGCCGCCGAAGAGCGGCTCGCGGCCGACCCGCGCGCGCTGCTCGACGGCGGCGCGGAGGAGCTCTCCGAGCAGGAGCGGGTCCGGCGCGAGCGCAGCCGCGAGGGGGCCGCCGGGATCGTCGGCTATGCCACCGACGCGGCCGTGGAGCTGGCCGCCTTCACCCTGTCGGGGCGGCTCTTCACCGCCGAGCTGCGGGCCGGGACCACCCGTGAACTGGCCGTGCCGGGGCCGGTGATCGACCCCCGGCCCTCCCCCGACGGCCGCCGCGTCGCCTATGTCTCGGGGGGCGCGCTGCGGGTGACCGGGGCCGGCGGCGAGGCCGACCGGGCGCTGGCCGAGCCGGAGTCGCCCGAGGTGACCTACGGCCTGGCGGAGTTCATCGCGGCCGAGGAGATGGACCGCTCGCGCGGTCACTGGTGGTCGCCGGACGGCGAGAAGCTGCTGGTGGCGCGGGTCGACGAGAGCCCGGTGCGGCGCTGGTGGATCTCCGACCCGGCCAACCCGGACCGCGAGCCGCAGCGCGTCGCCTATCCGGCGGCGGGCACCGCCAACGCCGAGGTGCGGCTCTTCCTCTACGGGCTCGACGGGTCCCGCACCGAGGTGGTCTGGGACCGGGCGCGCCACCCCTATCTGGCGCGGGTGCACTGGTCGGCGGCGGGCGCCCCGCTGCTGCTCGTCCAGGCCAGGGACCAGCGGCTGCAGACGTGCCTCACGGTGGACCCGGGGTCGGGGGCGACCCGTACGGTCCATGTCGACGAGGACGATATTTGGCTCGATCTTTTCCCCGGCGTTCCGGCGTGGGCACCGGACGGACGGCTGGTGCGGATCGCCGACGAGGGCGGGGCGCGCGTACTGGCGGTGGGCGACCGTCCGCTGACCGGGGACCAGTTGCAGATCCGGGCCGTGCTCGACATCGGAGCGGACGATGTACTGGTGTCCGCGTCGGCGGGCGAGGCGTCCCGTGCACCCGAAACCGGCGAGATCCATGTGTACCGGGTCAATGAGCTGGGTATCGAGCGGGTTTCGGAGGGTGCCGGGGTGCACTCGGCGGCCCGGGGCGGACCGGTGACGGTACTCACTTCGGCCCGTTCCGACAGCCCTGGCACCACGGTCCGGGTGGAGCGGGACGGCAAGCAGGTCGCCACGATCGCCTCGTACGCGCACACCCCCGTGCTCACCGCCCGGGTGCGGCTGACCGAGGGAGGCGCGCGCCGCATCCCGTGCGCCGTGCTGCTCCCCGCCGGGTACTCGGAATCCGACGGTCCGCTCCCGGTCCTGATGGACCCCTACGGCGGCCCCCACGGCCCCCGGGTCCTCGCCGCCCACAACGCCCACCTCACCTCCCAGTGGTTCGCCGACCAGGGGTTCGCGGTGGTCGTGGCCGACGGGCGGGGCGCCCCCGGCCGCTCCCCCGGCTGGGAGAAGGCGATCCGGGACGACCTCACGCTCACCCTCGACGACCAGGTCGAGGCGCTGCACGCGCTGGCCGGGCGCTTCCCGCTGGACCTGGGCCGGGTGGCGATGCGCGGCTGGTCCTTCGGCGGCTACCTCTCGGCGCTCGCGGTGCTGCGCCGCCCCGACGTCTTCCACGCCGGGATCGCCGGGGCCCCGGTGACCGACTGGCGGCTCTACGACACCCACTACACCGAGCGCTATCTGGGCGACCCGGGGAGCGGCCCCGCGGTGTACGAGGCGAACTCGCTGGTCTGCGACGCCGGGCTGGTCCAACCGGCCGCCGCGCACCGGCCGTTGATGATCATCCACGGGCTCGCCGACGACAACGTGGTGGCCGCGCACACCCTGCGGCTCTCCTCGGCGCTGCTCGCCGCCGGGCGCCCGCACGAGGTGCTGCCGCTCACCGGTGTCACCCACATGACCCCGCAGGAGGAGGTGGCGGAGAACCTGCTGCTGCTCCAAGTGGACTTCCTGAAGCGGTCGTTGGGAATCTGAGCCCGGACCCGCCACCCCGCCGCCCTCCTTCCCCGCGCCCGGCGCCCGGCCCGCCGCTCACCACCCGGGCGGCGGGGAGGACGGCGGCGGGGGCGGGCCGAACCCCGGGGGCGGCGGGCCGAAGCCGCCCGGGCGACCGTCCTGCGGGGGATACGGCGGCCACTGCCCCGGCGGCAGCCCCGTCCCGGCCGCGTCCGCCGGGTCCACGGGCCCGCGCCGCGCGAGCACCGGGAGCAGCGCGAGCCCGGCGGCCAGTTGGAAGATCCAGGTCACCACGGTGAGCTGATCGCTGGTGGACAGGTCCCCGTAGTGGTCGAAGAGCTCGAAGCGGACGGCCAGGGTGAGGCCGGTCAGACCCGACGCGGTGAAGAAGGCGGCCCCGATCAGCCCCAGCGGCCGGGCGAAGACGGCCCGCGCCGCTCCCCCGCCCGCGGCCGTCAGCGCGACCACCGCGACCACGGCGGTCGTCCACCCGGCGGGCAGCCAGAGCAGCGGCAGCCCGTCGCCGCTGAACCGCCGCCGGTAGACCGCCCCGGGCAACCGGTCCGCCCAGTACACCTCCCAGGCGACCGCCACCGCCGCCGCGGCGCCCAGCAGCACGCACGCGGCGATCCCGGCGCCGGCGCCCGGCCGGACCGGACCGGGCGGGGCCCCGGCGTCGCGCGGGCCGCGTCCGGCGGCGGCCGTGATCACCAGCGCCAGTCCGGCGGCGAGCGCGGCGAAGGTGCTGAGCACCGCCCGCCGGTGCAGATCGTGCAGGGCGGTGGAGTCGGTCCAGTGGTCGTGCAGCACCCACAGCGAGGAGACGCGCAGCGCGGCGGTTACCGCTCCGACGCAGACGAGGACGGCGGCGGCCACCGGCGAGCGGGGCACCACCACGGCGGCGACGGCATAGACCAGGAGCAGCACGAGATCGGCGAAACCGGTGGTCAGCGGGGCGGAGCCGCGGTGCTTGGGGGCGCCGGTCCAGAACCACCACAGGTCGGCGAGGCCGTCGGCGGCATGGATGTCCCGGGCGATCCAGGCGGCCGTGAGCAGCGCGAGGAACACGCAGAGCAGGGCCCCGGTCAGCCGCGCCCCGCCCATGAGTGCCTGTGGCTGCCGCATACCCCTTGCCGTCCCCCCGGTTGGCCTGGCGAGCGCACGCTCGGCGGCATCCTCCACCCGGGGTGCGGGGCTGGACAAGAGGGGTGCGAGACCCGTGCGGGGCGGCGGCGGCCGGCCGGGGCGCCCTGGGGCCCCCGGCCGGCCTACGGCACCCGCACGGCCGTACGGTGTTCAGCGTGGCGCGTTCGTATATCGGAGTTGCGTCAGTCAAGTTGCCTGCTTGTTAACGAAATTGATGGGCATTTATGGAGCCATGTCGCCCGCTCCGCAGCCTTGTCAAGCACGTGGTCGCCTCAATGTGCGAAATCTTGTGCCAAGTTCTCCCGTGATCACACACAAGCATGCTCAAACCTCTTGACGCACAAGGCCGGGCGCATGAGTGTTCCGCTCAATCAATGACGCCTGCGGGCGCTGTTCGTCTCTCTTCGACTCTCTCGGTGCGGGGGCTGTGTGCGATGACGAGTTCAACCCAGGCCGCCACTGAACCAACTGATCCCCTGCCGCCCGGCGGGGATTCCGGAACGGGCACGGGACTGACGGCGACCGAACTCATCGGACGTTCTCCCGGCCGTCTCGCATGGGCGCGGTTCAAACGCGACCGGGTGGGAATCGCCTGTGCCGTCACCGTGCTCGCCTTCATTCTCGTCGCTTTCGCGGCGCCCTTGATCGCGAAGCTGTACGGGAAAGATCCTTATCAGCTGTACGGGCAGGACCGCGGCCTGCTGAACAGCTACGGCATCCCGCTGAAGCCCAACGGCGGCGTCGACGGCGACTTCTGGTTCGGCGTCGAACCCAACCTGGGCCGCGACGTCTTCACGCTGTTGATCTACGGCATCCGGACCTCGCTGTTCATCTCCCTGGCCGTCACCGTGGTCTCGGTGGCCACCGGGGTGCTGATCGGCCTGGTCCAGGGCTATATGCACGGGAAGGTCGACTACTTCCTGGGCCGGTTCTCGGACCTGATGCTGTCGTTCCCGCAGCAGCTGTTCTTCATCGCCTTCACCCCGGTGATCGTCGCGCTGTTCGTCTCGCCGCGCGACGAGGAGCCGACCTATGTGCGGATCGTGGCGCTGATCCTGGTGCAGTTCCTGCTCGGATGGATGGTGGTGGGCCGGCTGGTGCGGGCCCAGGTGCTCTCGCTGCGCGAACGCGAATTCATCGAGGCGGCCCGGCTCAGCGGCGCCTCGAACTGGCGGATCATCCGGAAAGAGATCTTGCCGAACATCTGGTCGACCGTCCTCGTCCAGGCCACACTCCTCCTTCCGGCCAATGTCACGGCGGAGGCGGGACTTTCCTTTCTCGGCGTCGGAATCCAGCCGCCGACCCCGGACTGGGGACTGCTTTTCCAGTCGGGTGCGTCGTACTTCGAGTCCGACGTCACCTTCATGTTCTTCCCCGGCATCGCGATGCTGATCTTCGTCGTCGCCTTCAACCTGCTCGGGGATTCGGTCCGGGACGCACTCGACCCCAAGACCGTCCGCTGAACCGTCCACATCCTGACAGGCAGGAATCAATGAGAATTCGCAAGGCGCACTACGCCTCCGCGTTCCTGGCGGTGGGAGCCCTGACACTGACCGCCGCGTGCAGCAGCGGCGGGGCCGACGACAGCAAGAAGCCCGCGGGCGACGACAAGAAGGCGTCGGTGCAGAACTTCGGCATCGGCAGCAAGGCCGATTCCACCGGCCCGGCGGTTCCGATCGAGGGTGCGAAACCGGGCGGTACCGCGTACGACCTGGACCAGGCGGGATTCGACTATCTGGACCCGGGCCAGCAGTACGTCAGCGACATGCTCTCGCTGCAACTGCTCTACAACCGCTCGCTGACCGGCTACAAGATCGACGCCAAGACCGGCAAAACGATTCTGGTGGGCGACCTCGCCACCGACACCGGTACCCCGTCGGACGGCGCCAAGACCTGGACGTACACCCTCAAGGACAACCTGAAGTTCGAGGACGGCACGCCGATCACGTCCAAGGACATCAAGTACGGCATCGAGCGGCTCTTCGCGGACTACCAGACGCAGGGCCCGCAGTACGTCCAGAAGTGGATGTTCGGCCCCGACTACCGCAAGGCGTACAAGGGCCCGTACACCGGCCAGGAGCTGCCCGACACGGTGCTGGCGACGCCCAACGACAAGACCGTCGTCTTCCACTTCAAGGACGCGCACGCGGACGCCCCGTACGCGATGTCCATGCCGAACGTCTCGCCGGTGCCCAAGGCCAAGGACGACAAGCAGAAGTACAACAACCACCCGGTCGCCTCCGGCCCGTACAAGATCGCCGACTACAAGCCGGGCAAGTCGCTGTCGTTCGTGCGCAACACCAACTGGGACCCCAAGTCCGACCCGATCCGCAACGCCTACCCCGACAAGTGGGAGTTCCAGCTCGGCATCGGCGAGCCCGGTCTCACCAACCGGCTGGCCGCACAGTCCGGGCCCGACAAGTACGCCGTGAACCTGTCCGGCTCCGCGGACCCGTCGAAGATGCAGACCCTCACGACGGACTCGCAGTACAAGTCGCGGATCGTCAACGAGTACCAGCCGTACGTCGAGGTCATGAACATCAACACCAAGCGGATCACCAACCCCAAGGTCCGCCAGGCGATCATGTACGCCTTCCCGATGCAGCAGGTCCAGCAGGCGTTCGGCGGCGGCGCGCAGGGCGAGCTCGGCACCACGCTGCTCAGCCCGACCGTGGCCGGGTGGGAGAAGTTCGACCCGTTCGGCAAGCTCGCCAAGCCGATGGGCGACCCCGAGAAGGCCAAGCAGCTGCTGAAGGACGCCGGGGTCACCACCCCGGTCAAGCTCTCCTACGCCTACGCCAACACCCCCCGCTGGCAGGCCGTCTCGCTGACCCTGCAGAAGGCGCTGGAGAAGGCCGGCTTCCAGGTGGAGCGCAAGGCCATCGACCCGACCTCGTACTACACGGTCGTCGGCAAGGTGAACACGCCGTTCGACATCTACCGCACCGGCTGGGGCGCCGACTGGCCGAGCGCCTCGACCGTGGTTCCGCCCACGATGGACGGCCGCAACCTCCAGGACGGCACCAACAACTACGCGTTCCTGAACGACCCGAAGGTGAACTCCGAGATCGACCGGATCATGGCGATCACCGACATCAACCAGCAGAACGGCGAGTGGCGCAAGCTCTCCGAGTACGTGCTGCAGACCGACACGTCGCAGATCCCGTTCATCTACGACAAGTACTTCAACCTGCACGGCGACGGCCTCGGCGGCGTCACCTACAACCAGGTCTTCGGCACCATCAACCCGAGCACCATCTTCGTGAAGCAGTAGCAGTGGCGGCCCGGTCCCCGGCCCGCCTCACGGGCCGGGGACCGCATACAGACGGAAGAGTCCGATGCTCCGTTTCCTCGTGCGACGACTGCTCGGCGCCGCGGTCATCCTGCTGCTCATCAGCGCCATCACCTACTTCCTCTTCTTCTTCCTGCCCTCCGATCCCGCGCTGCTGTCCTGCGGCAAGAACTGCGACCCCCAGAACGTCGCCCTCATCCGCAAGAACCTCGGGCTCGACCACCCCATCTGGGTGCAGTACTGGCACTTCATGGTCGGCATCTTCGCCGGGCGCGACATGCCCGTCGGGCACTGCCCGGCGCCCTGCTTCGGCTACTCCTTCGCCGACCAGCAGCTGGTGTGGAGCACGATCTCCGACCGCTATCCGACGACGCTGTCGCTGGGCATCGGCGGCGCCGCGATCTTCCTGACCGTCGGCGTGGGCCTCGGCCTGGTCTCCGCCTGGCAGCAGGGCAAGCTGTTCGACCGCATCGCCAGCTCCGCCTCGCTGCTCGGCCAGTCCGTGCAGATCTACTTCATCGGCCCGATCGCGATCCTGCTCCTCTCCACCAAGATGCACCTGCTCGACCGCGGCCACGACCCGAGCTGGGGCAGCGACCCGGCCGGTTCGGTCTCCGGACTGCTGCTGCCGTGTCTGATCCTGTCGGTGATCTTCTGGTCCAACTACAGCCGCCAGACGCGCTCGCTGATGGTCGAGCAGATGTCGGAGGACCACATCCGCGCGGCCCGCGCCAAGGGCATGAGCTCGCGCTACGTCTTCCTGCGGTACGCGCTGCGCGGGGCGATGGCCACCGTCGTCACCATCTTCGGCGTCGACCTCAGCGCCGTGCTCGGCGGCGCGATCATCACCGAGGTCACCTTCGGCCTCCACGGTCTCGGCTCGCTGTCGGTGCAGGCCGTGCTCCGCAGCGACCTGCCGCTGGAGATGGCGGTGATGCTGATCGGCGCCACGATCATCGTGCTCTGCAACATCGTGGTCGACATGGCGTACGCCTTCATCGACCCGCGGATCCGGCTCTCCTGAGAGCTCGTCGCCCGTCGGGGCCCCGGGATCCCGGGGCCCAGGAACCTCCGGAGGAGAACCGTCCGTGAGCACCCTCAGCAAGCCCGAGGCGCAGCCGGTGCCCGGCCCGTCGCGCGGCTTCCTCTCGGTCCGTGACCTGTACGTGCACTTCGCCACCGAGGACGGCACCGTCAAGGCGGTCGACGGGCTCTCCTTCGACCTGGAGCGCGGCTCCACGCTGGGCATCGTCGGCGAGTCGGGCTCCGGCAAGTCGGTCACCAACCTCGCCGTGCTCGGGCTGCACAACCCGCGCAACACCACGATCCGGGGCGAGATCCTGCTGGACGGCCAGGAGCTGACCGGGGCCTCGGAGCGGCAGCTGGCGCAGCTGCGCGGCAAGAAGATGGCCATGATCTTCCAGGACTCGCTGGCCGCGCTCTCGCCGTACTACACGGTGGGCCGGCAGATCGCCGAGCCGTTCATGAAGCACATGGGCGCCTCGCGCAAGGAGGCCCGGGAGCGGGCGATCCAGATGCTGGAGAAGGTCGGCATCCCCCAGCCCAGGATGCGGGTCGACGACTATCCGCACCAGTTCTCCGGCGGGATGCGCCAGCGCGCGATGATCGCGATGGCGCTGGTCTGCGACCCGGAGCTGATCATCGCGGACGAGCCGACGACCGCGCTCGACGTGACCGTCCAGGCGCAGATCCTCGACCTGCTCAAGGACCTCCAGCGGGAGACCGGCTCGGCGATCATCATCATCACCCACGACCTGGGCGTGGTCGCCAAGACCGCGGACGACGTGATGGTGATGTACGCGGGGCGCTGTGTGGAGCGCGGCACGGTCCGGGAGATCATGCGCACCCCCCGCCACCCCTACAGCTGGGGGCTGCTCGGCTCGATCCCCCGGCTGGACTCGCCGGTCGACCAGCCGCTCGTACCGATCCCCGGCGCCCCGCCCAGCCTGCTCGCGCCGCCGCCGGGGTGCCCCTTCCACCCCCGGTGCGCCTTCCCCGACAAGGTGGCGGGGGGCGTGTGCCGCACCGCGCGCCCGGCCATCCCGGACGGCGAACGCAACGGCTCCGCCTGTCATCTGACGAGCACTCAGAAAGAGACCATCTTCGCCGAGCAGATCCGTCCCCGGCTGCGCTGACCCGGCCGTACCGGTCCCGACCAGGAGTCGAGAAACATCATGAGCGAAGAGCTGAGCCTCACCAAGGTTCCGGCGCCCCGCGACCAGGACGGCCGCGCGGACGCGGGCCCGACCGCCCCCCTCCTGGAGGTGGCCGGGCTCACCAAGTACTTCCCGATCAACAGCGGCCTGGTCCTCAAACGCCACGTCGGGGACGTACGGGCGGTGGACGGCGTGGACTTCACCATCGGGCACGGCGAGAGCCTGGGCCTGGTCGGCGAGTCGGGGTGCGGCAAGTCGACCACCGGGCGGCTGATCACCCGGCTGCTCGAACCGACCCGGGGCACCATCACGTACGAGGGCCGGGACATCAGCCACGCCTCGCGCAAGGAGCTGGCGCCGATCCGGTCCGAGATCCAGATGATCTTCCAGGACCCGTTCGCCTCGCTCAACCCGCGCCAGACGGTGGGCGACATCATCTCCAACCCGATGGTCGTCAACGGCGTCAACCCGCCCGGCGGCCGGGAGAAGCGGGTGCGCGAGCTCCTGGAGATCGTCGGGCTCAACCCCGAGCACTACAACCGCTTCCCGCACGAGTTCTCCGGCGGGCAGCGCCAGCGCATCGGAGTGGCGCGGGCGCTGGGGCTCCAGCCCCGGCTGATCGTCGCGGACGAGCCGGTGTCGGCCCTGGACGTCTCCATCCAGGCGCAGGTGGTGAACCTGCTCCAGGAGCTGCGGCGCGAGCTGGGCATCGCGTTCCTGTTCGTCGCCCACGACCTGGCGATCGTGCGGCACTTCTCGCAGCGGGTCGCGGTGATGTACCTCGGCCGGATCGTCGAGATCGGCGACCGGGCGTCGATCTACGACGGACCGCGCCACCCGTACACGCACGCGCTGCTGTCCGCGGTGCCGGAGGCGGTGGTGGACGACGAGGGCGAGGGGCGGGAGCGGATCCGGCTCGCCGGTGACGTGCCGTCGCCGATCGACCCGCCGTCCGGGTGCCGGTTCCGGACCCGGTGCTGGAAGGCGCGGGACCTGTGCGCCTCGACGACGCCGCCGCTGGTACGGCTGGAAGGAAACCGGGAGGGGCATCTGACCGCGTGCCACTTCCCCGAGGAACCGACGGTCGCGGCGCGGGACGAGGACGTCGTGCTCGACCCCGCGCTCGCCGCGATCGAGGAGGCGACGGACACCACCCATTGACCCGGGCTCCGATGCCTCCACTCGGGCAGGGCCCGCGTCCGCACACCCCAGCCACCACCGCGGACGTGGGCTTTCCCGCGTGCCCGGCCTTCACCCGCGGACCGTGGTGGGTTGCTCGCGCAGTTCCCCGCGCCCCTGACAACCCGCCCATGTCTGCGGACCGTGCTCGCTTGTCGCGCAGTTCCCCGCGCCCCTGAACGGCTCGGCTCCGCCTTCGCCCTCGGGCGCACCCGTAGGGGCGCGGGGAACGGCGCGAGGAGCGACCACGGTCCGCAGCCGAAGACCGGCCCAGAAGGGGCGCGGGGAACTGCGCGAGCAACCCACCACCGGCCCGCGGACGAAGACCCGCACAAGCCCCGCCTCACTCCGGCGGCACCACCCTCTTCTCCTCCGCGAAGTGACAGGCGGAAGGATGCTGCGCCGGCCCGGCGGCAAGCCGGAACACCGCCGGCACCGCCAGCTCCGGCACCTCCAGCTCACACCGCTCCTGCGCCTTCCAGCACCGCGTACGGAACCGGCACCCGGAGGGCACATTGGCGGGCGACGGCACGTCCCCGCTCAGAATGATCCGCTCCCGCCGCTCCCGCGCCGCCGGATCCGGCACCGGCACCGCCGACAGCAGCGCCTGGGTGTACGGATGCGTGGGATGGTCGTAGATCTCCTCGTCCCGCCCGATCTCCACGATCCGCCCGAGGTACATCACCCCGACCCGGTCGGAGATGTGCCGCACGATCGACAGGTCGTGCGCGATGAACACGTACGACAGCGAGAACTCGTCCTGCAGCCGCTCCAGCAGGTTCACCACCTGCGCCTGGACGGAGACGTCCAGCGCGGAGACCGGCTCGTCGGCCACGATGACCTCGGGCCGCAGCGCCAGCCCCCGCGCGATCCCGATGCGCTGGCGCTGACCGCCGCTGAACTGGTGCGGATAGCGGTTGATGTACTCGGGGTTGAGCCCCACCACGTCCAGCAGGTCCTGCACCTTGCGCCGCCGGTCGCCCTTGGGCGCCACCTCGGGGTGGATCTCGTACGGCTCCCCGATGATGTCGCCGACCGTCATCCGGGGGTTCAGGGACGTGTACGGGTCCTGGAACACCATCTGGATGTTGCGCCGCACCGAGCGCAGCGCCTTGCCGGACATCTTGGTGATGTCGGTCCCCTTGTAGCTGATCCGCCCGGCGGTCGGCCGCTCCAGGTTCACCAGCATCTTGGCGACCGTCGACTTGCCGCAGCCGGACTCGCCGACGATGCCCAGGGTCTCGCCCGCCGCGAGGTCGAAGGAGACGCCGTCGACGGCCTTGACCGCGCCGACCTGCTTCTTGAAGAGGATGCCCTGGGTCAGCGGGTAGTGCTTGACCAGGTCGCGCACTTCCAGGATCGGCTCAGCCATCCAGGCACTCCTTCCAGAAGTGGCACGCGCTGCGGCGGCCCTCGGCGACGACGGCCAGCGGCGGTACGTCGGTGCGGCACACGTCCCGCGCCATCGGGCAGCGCGGATGGAAGGCGCAGCCCGACGGGATGTGCATCAGATTGGGCGGCAGGCCCTTGATCGCGTACAGCTCCTGGCCCTTCTGGTCCAGGCGCGGGATCGATTCGAGCAGGCCCTTGGTGTACGGGTGCGCGGGCGCCTTGTAGATCTCGTGGACGGGCGCCTCCTCGACGATCCGGCCCGCGTACATCACCGCGATCCGGTCCGCGACGTCCGCGACCACCCCGAGGTCGTGGGTGATCAGGATGAGCCCCATGTTCATCTCGCGCTGGAGCTCGGCGAGCAGGTCCATCACCTGGGCCTGGACGGTCACGTCGAGCGCGGTGGTCGGCTCGTCCGCGATGATCAGCGCGGGCTCCAGCGCCATCGCCATGGCGATCATGATGCGCTGGCGCATGCCGCCGGAGAACTGGTGCGGATACTGCCCGACCCGCTCCTTGGCGGCCGGGATGCGCACCCGGTCCATCAGCTCGACGGCCTTGGCCTTGGCGTCGGCGCGGGACATCCCCCGGTGCACGGTGAACATCTCGCCGAGCTGAGCGCCCACGCTGAGCACCGGGTTGAGGGAGGACAGCGCGTCCTGGAAGATCATCGCCATCCCGGAGCCGCGCACCTTGCGGCGCTCGTCCTCCTTGAGCTTCAGCAGGTCCTTGCCCTGGAAGAGGATCTCGCCGCCGGCGATCCGGCCCGGCGGCACGTCCAGGATGCCCATGATGGCCTGCGCGGTCACCGACTTGCCGGAGCCGGACTCGCCGAGGACGGCCAGCGTCTCACCGGCCGCCACCGAGTAGGTGACCCCGTTGACGGCCCGGGCGACGCCGTCGCGGGTCTTGAACTCGACCTGGAGGTCGCGCACTTCGAGCAGCATGGTGTCCAACTCCTCAGCGCAGCTTGGGGTCGAGGGCGTCGCGCACCGCGTCGCCGAGCATGATGAACGCCAGCACCGTGATCGCCAGCGCCCCGGCGGGCCACAGCAGCATGTGGGGCGCGTTGCGGATGTACTGGGAGGCGGCCGAGATGTCGATGCCCCAGGAGACGGACGGCGGCTTCAGCCCGACGCCGAGGTAGGAGAGCGTGGCCTCCAGCGAGATGTACGTGCCGAGCGCGATGGTCGCCACGACGATCACCGGGGCGACCGCGTTGGGCGCGATGTGGCGCAGCAGCATCCGGGAGTTGGAGGCGCCGAGCGCGCGGGCCGCCTGGACGTAGTCGTTCTGTTTGGCGGTGATCACCGAGCCGCGCGCGATCCGGGCGATCTGCGGCCAGCCCAGCAGGATCATGAAGCCGATGACCGGCCAGACGGTGGTCGAGGTGACCACGGACAGGAAGACCAGGCCGCCCAGGACCACCGGGATGCCGAAGAAGATGTCGGTGATCCGGGAGAGCAGCGCGTCCCAGCCGCCGCCGAAGAACCCGGCGAGCCCGCCGAGCACCGAGCCGAAGAGCGCCACCCCGAGGGTGGTGCAGACGCCGACGGTGACCGAGGTGCGGGCGCCGTAGACGGTCCGGGTGTAGACGTCGCAGCCCTGGCCGTCGTAGCCGAAGGGGTGGCCGGGCCGCGAGCCCAGCTGGGCCTTGGCCAGATCGCACTTGAGCGGGTTGCCGGAGGCGATCAGGGACGGCCACAGCGAGATGACGACCAGGAACAGGATGATCAGGCCGGAGACGATGAAGACGGGGTTGCGCCGCAGGTCGCGCCAGGCGTCCCCCCACAGGCTGCGCGGCTTGCCGGCCGGGCCGGTGCCGTCCGGCCCGCCCGTGGCCTTGTTCTCCAGGGCCGCGCCCTCGCTGAGGGCGAGGTCCATGGCGCCGCCGGTGCCGGTCGGGGCGATGGCGCCCTCGTTGACTCCGCCCGCACCGGTGGCGGCGACCGAACGCTCGTCGAAGTCGGGCTCAGGCATAGCGGATCCTCGGGTCGAGTACGGCGTACAGGAGGTCGACGACGAGATTCGCCACCAGGAACACCAGCACCAGCACGGTCACGAACCCGACGACCGTCTGGGTGCTCTGGCGCAGGATGCCCTGGTAGAGCTGGAAGCCGACGCCGTGGATGTTGAAGATGCGCTCGGTCACGATGGCCCCGCCCATCAGCGCGCCCACGTCCGTACCGATGAAGGTGACCACCGGGATCAGCGAGTTGCGCAGCAGGTGGCGGGTGATGACCCGGTGGCGGGGCAGGCCCTTGGCGACGGCGGTGCGGACGTAGTCGGCGCGGGAGTTCTCCGCGATCGAGGTGCGGGTGAGCCGGGTGACGTACGCGAGCGAGACCGAGGCGAGGACCAGGCCGGGGACCAGCAGCTCGTTGAAGGGCGCCGACGGGGAGACCGAGGACCTGATCCACTTCCACTCGACGCCGAGCACCAGCTGGAGCACCAGACCGGTGACGAACGTCGGGATCGCGATGACCACCAGGGTGAGGATCAGCACGGCGGTGTCGATCGGCCGGCCGCGCCGCAGTCCGGTGACCACGCCCAGGCTGATGCCGATGACGATCTCGAAGAGGATGGCGATGATCGTGAGCCGGATGGTGACGGGGAAGGACGTCGACATCAGCTCGGTGACCTTCTGGCCGTTGAACGCGGTCCCGAAGTCACCGGTGAACACGTTCCCCATGTAGGTCGCGTACTGCTGCCACACGGGCTTGTCGAGGCCGAACTCCTGCTTGAGGCGGGCGGCGGTGGCCGGGTCGCACGCCTTGTCGCCGCACAGGCCCGCGATGGGGTCGCCCATGACGTTGACCATCAGGAAGATCAGCAGCGTGGCGCCGAAGAAGACCGGGATCATCTGCAGCAGACGCCGGATCACATAACGTCCCATGAACCGCTCCGGGGGTCGGGGAAGGGGCCCGGCCCGGCGCGGGGGACGCGCCGGGCCGGGCCTCCGCCGGCGTCAGCTGACCTTGATCTCGTTGTAGACGGGGACGCTGAACGGGTTCAGGGCGACGTTGGAGAGCCGGGTCGAGTAGCCCGCGCTGCCGTTCTGGTACCAGAGCGGAATGGCGCCCATCTGGTCCCGCAGCACGCCCTCGGCCTGCTGGAAGAGGTCGACCGCCTTGGCCTTGTCCGTCTCGGCGTTGGCCTCGTTGACCAGCTTGTCGAACTGGGCGTTGGTCCACTTGCCGTCGTTGGAGGAGGCGTTGGTGTAGTACAGCGGCTGGAGGAAGTTCTGGATCAGCGGGTAGTCCATCTGCCAGCCCGCCCGGAACGGCCCGGACATCTTGTTCTGGGTGATCTGGTTGCGGAAGTCGGCGAAGGTGCCGACCGGGTTGCCCACGCACGCCTTGTCGTTGCCCAGCGCGTTGTTGACGCTGTTGCAGATGGCGTCGACCCACTCCTTGTGCGAGCCGGTGTCCGCGTTGTAGGAGATCTTCACCTGGCCGCCGGGGATCCCGCCGCCCTCCTGGATCAGCTTCTTCGCCCCGGCCGGGTCGTACTTGCAGGCGTCGCCGCAGAGCCCGTCCTTGTAGCCGCCGTCCGCGCCGAGGACCGGTGAGGTCCAGTCGGTGGCCGGGGTGCGGGTCTTCTGGAAGATGGTGTCGGTGATCTGCGCCCGGTTGATCGCCATCGACAGGCCCTTGCGGACCTTCACCGCGCCCGGGGTGTTCCAGGCGTCGTCGTAGAACGGGAAGGCGAGCGTCTGGATGATGCCGGCCGGGGTGTTGATGTACCGGTCGCCGAGGTCGGACTTGACGTTCTTGAGCTGGGAGGCGGGCACGTCGTCGACGAGGTCGAGGTTGCCCGCGGTCAGGTCGGTGTAGGCGGTGTTGTTGTCGGTGTAGACCTTGAGGTCGACCCCGCCGTTCTGCGCCTTGTCCTCGCCCGGGTAGGCGTCCCACTTGCGCATCTCCAGCTTGGAGCCCTTGGTGTAGGAGTTCACCGTGTACGGGCCGTTGCCGACCGGCTTGGAGAGCCAGGCGGAGTGGTTGTCGAAGAACGCCTTCGGCAGCGGCGCGAAGGCGGCGTAGCCGAGGGTGTCGGGCCAGGTGGAGAACTTCTGGTTGAGCTTGACGGTGAAGGTGCGGTCCCCGGTGACCTTGAGCCCGGAGAGCGTGTCCGCGGTCGGGTCGCCCTTGTCGGGGTGGACCTTGTCGTAGCCGTCGATGTAGCCGAAGAAGTAGGCGTTCTTCTGGTTGTGCTTGAGGTTGGCGCCGTAGTTCCAGGCGTCCACGAACGACTTGGCGGTCACCTTCTCGCCGTTGGAGAAGGTCCAGCCGTCCTTCACGGTGACCGTGAAGTTGGTGGAGTCGGTGGTGTCGATCTTCTCGGCGACCATGTTCTTGGCCGCACCGGTCTTCGGGTCGTAGCGCACCAGACCGCGGAAGAGCATGTCGAGGACCTTGCCGCCCTGCACCTCGTTGGTGTTGGCGGGCTCCAGCGGGTTCTGCGGATCGCCCCAGGACGAGCTCACGATGCCCGAGGCGCCGCTCCCGCCTCCGCTGTCCCCGCCCCCGCAGGCCGTCGCCGCCAGGGCGACGACCACCGCACATGCGGTCCACTTGGCGTGCGTGGCTCCGCGCATGGAGTCCTCCTAGAGTCCCAAGTCTCACTTAGGCCCAAATATCGCCCCAGAAGAGGACAGAGCGCACGCCGACTGCACCCGAACGGGCGTGCCCGCACGCCCGCACGAGGGGTTCGCCTCCCGCGCGGGCACACCGCCCGGCCCCCGGGTACGCGGAAGGGGCGCCCGGAACCGTGCGGTTCCGGGCGCCCCTTCCGGTGCGAAGCGGGCGGTACGCGGTCAGGCCGCGCCCACCACGTCCTTCTCCTCGGCGAAGTGGCACGCCGAGTCGTGCGCGGCCAGGGTCTTCTTGCCCTGGAAGCGCTCGGGGACCGCCAGCAGCGGAAGCTCGGTGGAGCAGCGCTCCTCCGCCTTCCAGCAGCGGGTGCGGAAGCGGCAGCCCGACGGCGGGTTGGCCGGGGACGGGACGTCGCCGGTCAGGATGATGCGCTCGCGGTGCTCGCGCGCGTCCGGGTCCGGCACCGGCACCGCGGAGAGCAGCGCCTGGGTGTACGGGTGCGTCGGGTGCTCGTAGATCTCCTCGTCCGTGCCGATCTCGGCCATCTTGCCGAGGTACATCACACCGACGCGGTCGGAGATGTGCCGGACGATCGAGAGGTCGTGCGCGATGAAGATGTAGGAGAGGTTGAACTCGTCCTGCAGCTTCTCCATCAGGTTGATGACCTGCGCCTGCACCGACACGTCGAGCGCGGAGACCGGCTCGTCGCAGATGATGATCTCGGGGTTGAGCGCGAGGCCGCGGGCGATGCCGATGCGCTGGCGCTGACCGCCCGAGAACTGGTGCGGGTACCGGTTGATGTACTCCGGGTTGAGGCCCACGACGTCCAGGAGCTCCTGGACCCGGCGGCGCCGGTCGCCCTTGGGCGCCACCTCGGGGTGGATGTCGAAGGGCTCGCCGATGATGTCGCCGACCGTCATCCGGGGGTTCAGGGACGTGTACGGGTCCTGGAACACCATCTGGATGTTGCGGCGGACGGCCTTCAGCGCGCGGCCGGACAGCTTGGTGATGTCCTGGCCCTTGTAGAAGACCTCGCCGGCGGTGGCCCGCTCCAGCGTCATCAGCAGCTTGGCGACCGTGGACTTGCCGCAGCCGGACTCGCCGACGATGCCGAGGGTCTCGCCCTGGTAGAGGTCGAAGGAGACCCCGTCCACGGCCTTGACCGCGCCGATCTGCTTCTTGAAGAGGATGCCCTGGGTCAGCGGGAAGTGCTTGACCAGGTTGCGCACCTGGAGGATCGGCTCACCGCGCTCGACCTTGGCGTCGAGGATCGCCTCGACCTCGGTGGTCGTGGAGGCGTCCGTCTTCACCACGTCGGTCACGCTCGCGGTGGTCGCGTCCACAGCCTCGTCCTTCTTGGCCGGCTCAGCCATGGATCGTCTCCTTCCAGAAGTGGCAGGCGCTGCCGCGGCCGGACAGGTCCGTGCCGTCCGCCTCGGTGACCGGGGCCAGCTTCGGCACCTCGGTGCGGCAGATGTCCTGCGCCTTCGGGCAGCGCGGGTTGAACGCGCAGCCGCTGGGGATCTTCAGCAGGTTCGGCGGCAGGCCCTTGATCGCGTACAGCTCCTGGCCCTTCTGGTCCAGGCGCGGGATCGAGTCGAGCAGACCCCGGGTGTACGGGTGCGCGGGGCGCTTGTAGAGCTCGTGCACCGGCGCGGTCTCCACGATCCGGCCCGCGTACATCACGGCGATCTTGTCCGCGACGTCGGCGACCACGCCGAGGTCGTGGGTGATCAGGATCAGGCCCATGTGGTACTCGCGCTGGAGCTCCGCCAGCAGGTCCATGACCTGCGCCTGGACCGTCACGTCGAGCGCGGTGGTCGGCTCGTCCGCGATGATCAGGTCCGGCTCCAGGGCCAGCGCCATGGCGATCATGATGCGCTGGCGCATGCCGCCGGAGAACTGGTGGGGGTAGTCGTTGACCCGCGCGGCAGCCGCGGGGATCTTGACCTTGTCCATCAGCTCGATGGCCTTGGCCTTGGCCTCCTTGCGGGAGGCGCCCTGGTGGACCCGGAACATCTCGCCGAGCTGGTAGCCGACGCTCAGCACCGGGTTCAGCGCGGAGAGCGCGTCCTGGAAGATCATGGCGATCTTCTGGCCGCGGATGGCGCGCCGCTCCTCGGCGGTCATCTTCAGCATGTCCTCGCCGCGGAACAGGATCTCGCCCTGCGGGATCTTGCCGGGCGGCATGTCGAGGATGCCCATGATGGCCTGCGCGGTCACGGACTTGCCCGAACCGGACTCGCCGAGGACGGCGAGGGTCTCGCCGGCGCTCACGCTGTAGTTGACGCCGTTGACCGCCTTGGCCACACCGTCTCGGGTGTGGAACTCCACGTGCAGGTCACGGACTTCGAGCAGGGGGCCGCCCTGGTCACCGTCGGCGCGGGGCGCCGGGACGCTGGCGGTCTTGTCGATGATGCTCACGTCGTACGCCCTCCTCAGCGCAGCTTGGGGTCGAGGGCGTCGCGCACCGCGTCGCCGAGCATGATGAAGGCGAGCACCGTGATGCTCAGCATGGCGCTGGGGAAGAACAGCACGTGCGGAGCGGTACGGATGACGGTCTGGCCCGAGGAAATGTCGTTGCCCCACGAGACGGTGGACGGCGGCAGGCCGATACCGAGGAAGGACAGCGTCGCCTCGGTGGCGATGTATCCGCCGAGGGCGATGGTCGCGACGACGATCACCGGCGCGACCGCGTTCGGCAGGATGTGCCGGATCATGATGCGGCTGGTGCTCGCGCCCAGGGCCTTGGCGGCCTGGACGTAGTCGGCCTGCTTGACCGTGATCACCGAACCGCGCATGACACGCGCCAGCTGGGTCCAGCCCAGCAGACCGAGGCCGACCACCACGGACCAGACGGTGCGGTGCGTGAAGGCGTTGAGGATGACGATCGCGCCGAGCAGCAGCGGGATGCCGAAGAACACGTCGGTCAGCCGCGAGAGCAGCGAGTCGAGCCAGCCGCCGAAGTAGCCGGCCAGCATGCCCACGAAGCTGCCGAGCAGCGTCACGAAGACCGTCACGCAGACGCCGACGATGATCGAGGCGCGGGCGCCGTACAGGACGCGCGAGTAGATGCTGCGGCCCTGGACGTCGTAGCCGAACCAGTCCTCCTGGAAGAAGTGGCTGTAGTTCGGCGAGCCCAGGTAGTGCTTGGCGAGGTCCGCGTGGTCGGGGTCGACCGAGCTGAACATCCCCGGGAAGCTCGCGACGAGCACCAGGAAGACGATCAGCAGCGCCGAGACGATGAAGAACGGGTTGCGGCGCAGATCGCGCCAGGCGTCCGACCAGAGGCTGCGCGGCTTCTCCGTCGCCGTGGTCGCGGCGGCGGTGACCGGGGTCTCGGTCCCGGCCTCGGCCTTCTTGAGGGTCTCAGGCATAGCGGATCCTCGGGTCCAGAGCGGCGTACAGCAGGTCGACGGCAAGGCTGGAGAGCAGGTAGACGATCACCAGGATCGTCACGATGCCGACCACCGTGGTGTTGTCCGACTGGTTGATCGATCGGTACAGCGTGTTGCCGATGCCGTGCACGTTGAAGATGCCCTCGGTGACGATGGCACCGCCCATCAGGGCGCCCAGGTCCGTACCGAGGAAGGTGACCACCGGGATCAGCGAGTTGCGCATCAGGTGGATGCCGACCACGCGGCGGCGCGGCAGGCCCTTCGCGACGGCGGTGCGGATGTAGTCCGCGCGCAGGTTCTCGGCGATCGAGGTCCTGCTGAGCCGGGCGATGTACGCGAACGAGAGCGAACCGAGGACCACACCGGGCAGCAGCAGCTGCGTGATGTCGTCGGAGTTCTGCACGGTCGGGGTGACCCAGCCGAGCTGGTCCGCGAAGACCGTCTGGAAGATGAAGCCCAGAACGAAGATCGGGATCGAGATCAGCAGCAGGGTGACCACGAGGACGAGCTTGTCCGCGATCTTGCCGCGGTTGAGGCCGGCCAGGAGACCCAGCACGATGCCCACGACGATCTCGATGGTGAAGGCGATCAGCGAAAGCCTGATCGTCACCGGGAACGTCTCCGACATGACGTCGATCACCTTACGGCCGGTGACGAAGCTGGTGCCGAAGTCTCCGGTGATGACGTTGCTGATGTAGTGCCAGTACTGCGCGAGTACCGGTCGGTCGAACCAGTATTCGTGGCGCAGCCGCGCCATCGCCTGCGGGTCGGCAGGTCTGTCGCCCCACAGCGCCCGGACCGGGTCGCCGGGGAGTGAGTACACCATCAGAAAGATGAGCAGAGTGGTCCCGATGAACACCGGGATCATCTGGAGCAGTCGCCTCGCGACGTAGCGCCCCATCGAGCCTCCATAGTCAGCCGCTGCAACAGCCGGCCCGCCCCGCTCCTCGTGGGAGGGGCGGGCCGGCTGCCCTGCGCGAACGGTGTGGCGCCGACGTGACGTCGGAGCGCCTGGGTGAATCGACCGTTAGCGGCCTGTAGCTACTTCTTCACGACCTCGACAGCGGTGAACACCGGCTTGCCGAAGGTGTCGTACGTGACGTTCTTGACGTTGGCCGAGTAGCCGGCGTTCGTCTTGTAGTACCAGAGCGGGATGGCCGGCATGTCCGCGTAGAGGGCCTTCTCGGCCTCCTGGTACAGCTTGACGGACTCGTCCAGCGTCGCGGCCTTGTCCGCCTTGGCGGTCAGCTCGTCGAACGTCTTGTTGGAGTAGCCGCCCTCGTTGCCCGCGGCGGTGGTGCCGTACAGGTCCTTGAGGAAGTTGGCGTTCAGCGGGTAGTCCTGGACCCAGCCCGAGCGGTAGAAGGACTGGACCTTCTTGCCGGTGCGGATGTCGAGGACGGTCTTGAAGTCCGCCTTGGCGTCGCTCTCGCACTTGACGCCGGTGGCCTGGGTGATGTTGGCGCAGACCGCCGTCACCCATTCCTTGTGGCCGCCGTCGGCGTTGTAGAGCACGGAGATGGCGGCGTTGGCGCCACCCGCGTCCGTGACGAGCTGCTTGGCCTTGGCCGGGTCGTACTTGCACGCCTCACCACAGGCGTCCGGCAGGTAACCCTTGACGGCCGGCGGCACGAAGCCGGTGGCCGGGGTGCGCGAGCCCTGGAGCACCGTCTTGGTGATGGTGTCCCGGTCGATCGCCATGGAGATGCCCTGGACGAACTTGGCACGGTCCTTGAGACCCTTGAGCGTCGGCGAGTAGGCCGCGATCGCGATGGTCTGGATCGAGTTCTGCGGGGCGTCCACGGCGCGCTTGCCGAGGTCCTGGTGGTAGGTGGCCATGCCGCTCGGGGCGACCTGGTCCAGCACGTCCAGGTTGTTGGAGACCGTGTCCTTATAGGCGGCCTCGGAGGTCGTGTAGAACTTGAAGTCCACACCACCGTTCTTCGGCTTGTCCGGACCCGCGTACTTGTCGTACGTCTTGGTCAGGAAGTCCTGGTTGTGGTTCCACTTGACGAACTGGTACGGGCCGTTGCCGATGGGCTCCTGGCCGTACTTCTTCGGGTTCGTGTAGAACACGTCCGGCAGCGGCGCGTAGGCGCTGTAGCCGAGCTTGTAGGTCCAGTACGGCGCCGGGTTGGCGAGCTCGACCTTGATCGTGTAGTCGTCCGGGGTGG
Source organism: Streptomyces sp. cg36 (assembly GCF_041080675.1). Lineage (NCBI taxonomy): Bacteria > Bacillati > Actinomycetota > Actinomycetes > Kitasatosporales > Streptomycetaceae > Streptomyces > Streptomyces cyclosori. The sequence continues at coordinate 2,899,774 of NZ_CP163520.1, forward strand.
TCAGACCCGACATGGTCTCGGCCTTCGGGTCACCCTTCTCCGGGTGCACGTCGGCGTAGCCCTTGATGTCCGAGAACCACGAGGCGTTCTGCTGCGCGTTCTTGGCGTTCGCGCCCCAGTTCCACGCCTTGACGAAGGACTTCGCCGTGACCTTCTCACCGTTGTGGAAGGTCCAGCCCTGCTTCACCTTGATGGTGTAGTGGCTGGCGTCGTCCTGCTTGATGTTGTCCGCGACCAGGTTGACGAGCGCACCCGTCTTGGGGTCGAAGTCCACCAGCTTGGAGAAGAGCGCGTCGGTGATACGACCACCGCCGGTCTCCATCACGTTGGCCGGCTGGATCGGGTGCTGCGGCTCGCTGCTCTGGTAGCTGAACACGCCGGACGGGTTCGCAGCCGCGCCCGAGTTGTCCGAGCTGTCGCTGTCGCCGCCACCACAGGCAGTCGCAGCCAGGGCGACGAGAGCCGCACCGGCGACCCACTTGGCGCTCTTGGCACCACGCATGGGTTCCTCCTCATGAGTCCACTTGTCACGACATGAGGGGCACAAAAAGATCGCCGACACCCCTGACGGCGATCGATCAAACGCCCCGAGTGTGCTCGTGAGTCGGCACTCCCCACAGTGCGTGACCCATTGACCCGAGCTCAATGGAGCCAACTATTAAGTACGGCCGGGCCGTAAACCACACTTAAAGGGTCTCGTTTTTACAACATCAGGTCAGGCCAACAGTCCGAAATACGGACAAACGGATCACAGACAGACACGCCCGAAACGGACCGTTAACACATCTTCCGGAGAGCGACGCTCGATATCCGAACAGAGTGCGGGAGAAAACGACTTGACCCGGCGACGGTCCCGGGGCAGCACAAAACAACCCCGTGGGGACCACCGTACGACAAAGGCCCGGCTCCCCGCGAAATCCGCGGGGAGCCGGGCCTTGGAGAGTCAGCCGGGCTGCGCTCAGCCGTGCTTGGCGCGCGACGCCGTACGGCCGCGCTCCTTCTGGTCCAGGACGACCTTGCGGATGCGCACGGCCTCCGGGGTCACCTCGACGCACTCGTCGTCGCGGCAGAACTCCAGGGACTGCTCCAGGGAGAGCTTGCGCGGGGGCACCACGTTCTCGGTGTTGTCCGCGGAAGCCGCACGCATGTTGGTGAGCTTCTTCTCCTTGGTGATGTTCACGTCCATGTCGTCGGAGCGCGAGTTCTCACCGACGATCATGCCCTCGTACACCTCGGTGCCGGGCTCGGTGAACAGCACACCGCGCTCCTGGAGGTTGATCATCGCGAACGGCGTGACCGCACCGGCGCGGTCGGCGACCAGGGAGCCGTTGTTGCGGGTCACCAGGTTGCCGAACCACGGCTCGTGGCCCTCGTGGATCGAGTGGGCGATGCCGGTGCCGCGGGTGTTGGTCAGGAACTCCGTACGGAAGCCGATGAGGCCGCGGGACGGGACGACGAACTCCATGCGGACCCAGCCGGAGCCGTGGTTCGACATGTTGTCCATGCGGCCCTTGCGGACGCCCATGAGCTGCGTGACGGCGCCCATGTGCTCCTCGGGCACGTCCACCGTGAGGCGCTCGACCGGCTCGTGGACCTTGCCGTCGACCGTCTTGGTGACCACCTGCGGCTTGCCGATGGTCAGCTCGAAGCCCTCGCGGCGCATCTGCTCGACCAGGATGGCGAGCGCGAGCTCACCACGGCCCTGGACCTCCCAGGCGTCCGGACGGTCGGTGTCTAGGACGCGCAGCGACACGTTGCCGATCAGCTCGCGGTCCAGGCGGTCCTTGACCTGGCGGGCGGTGACCTTGCGGTCCTTGACGGCGGACTTGGCGTCCGCGCCCTTGCCGGTGCCGCCACGGCCGACGAGCGGCGAGGTGTTGGTGCCGATGGTCATGGAGATGGCCGGCTGGTCGACCGTGATCAGCGGCAGCGCGACCGGGTTCTCCGGGTCGGCCAGCGTCTCGCCGATCATGATGTCCGGGATGCCGGCGACGGCGCAGATGTCACCGGGGCCCGCCACCTCGGCCGGCTTGCGGGTGAGCGCCTCGGTCATCATCAGCTCGGAGATGCGCACGTTCGAGATCGAGCCGTCGCGCTTGATCCAGGCCACGGTCTGGCCCTTGCGCAGCTCGCCCTGCTCGACGCGGAGCAGCGCGATGCGGCCGAGGAAGTTGTCGGCGTCGAGGTTGGTGACGTGGGCCTGGAGCGGCGCGTCCTCCTCGTACGTCGGGGCCGGGACGTGCTCCAGGATGGTGGAGAAGAACGGCTCCAGGTTGGTGGAGTCGGCCGGGACGGTGCCGTCCTCCGGCTTGGTCAGCGAGGCGATGCCGTCACGGCCGCAGGCGTAGACGATCGGGAACTCGATCTGGTCCTCGTCCGCGTCCAGGTCCAGGAACAGGTCGTACGTCTCGTTGACGACCTCGTCGATCCGGGAGTCCGGGCGGTCCGTCTTGTTGATGCAGAGGATGACGGGCATCCGGGCCTGGAGGGCCTTGCGGAGCACGAAGCGGGTCTGCGGGAGCGGGCCCTCGGAGGCGTCGACGAGCAGGACGACCGCGTCCACCATCGACAGACCGCGCTCGACCTCGCCACCGAAGTCGGCGTGGCCCGGGGTGTCGATGATGTTGATCGTGATCGGGGCCCCGCCGTCCTTGGGGTGGTACTTGACGGCGGTGTTCTTCGCCAGGATCGTGATGCCCTTCTCACGCTCCAGGTCGTTCGAGTCCATCATGCGGTCGTCGAGGTGCTGGTGCGCGGCGAACGCACCGGCCTGCTTGAGCATGGCGTCGACGATGGTCGTCTTGCCGTGGTCGACGTGGGCGACGATGGCGACATTGCGGATGTCGTGGCGCGTGGGCATGCTGGCTGGCGCTTCTCTCGATCGGGAATCAGGCGTCTGACGGTCGAAGCCTCGTCCGCCCGCCGGGCGCGGACACGCCACGGCTTGGTCCCATGGTACGGGGCGGACGCGCCCGGGGCCTCCCGGGCCCGAACCTATGATCGTTCTGCGGGGTGCGAAAGCTGCCTGGAGGCCGGGTCGAGACGGCCTCGAAGCCGGGTCAAGGGCAGCTACGACCTTGCCCGCCGACGGATCGGCGGGCAAGGGACTTGAGCCAGTTCTGAGGTTGTGACCTGCTCCTTCCCGCCACCGCGGGCCGTCTCGGATGGATCGGTCAGTTCTTGTGCCCCTTCGGGGCGCTCTCCGCCTTCTTGAACCCGATGTCCTGGAAGAGCGGGGCCGCGAACCCGAAGGCCCCGGCGTTGGCGACGGTCGGCTTCACCGCGACCAGCTGCGGGCGCTGGTAGAGCGGAATCGATCCGGCAGCCGCCCAGATCCGGGCGTCCGCCTTGCGCACCAGATCGCGCGCCTCGCCCTCGTCCAGCTCGCCCGCCGCCTGGTCGAACAGCTGGTCGATGTGGTCGGTGCCGACCCGGGTGTAGTTCTGTTCGACGAGCAGCGAGCCGTCCGAGGCGGCCTCCGGCTTGGCGAAGACCGGCCGGTCGTCGGTGGCCGGGTAGGCGGTGCCGGGCCAGGAGTACAGCGCCAGGTCGAAGTCGCCCGAGGCGATGTGGTCCTTGAAGTAGCTGTCGTCGGCGACTTTGACGGTCTCGGTGTTGATGCCGACCGCCTTCAGCATCTGCGCGATCCGCTCGCCCACCGCCCGCAGCTGCTCCGAGCCCGCGCCCGAGGGAAGCACGAACCGCAGGGTGAGCGGCTTGCCGTCCTTGCCGAGCGGACCGCCCGCCACCGGGGCCGCGGTGCCCTTGGGGGCGTACGCGCCGGGGGCGCCGCCCGGCCGGCGGGCCTCGGTGCGGTGCGCGTCCTTGTTCCCCCGGCCCGCCTCGGCGTTCCCCCGGCCCGCCTCGGTGCGCGCGTCCCGCTGGTGGCCCGAGCCCGCGTCCTCCAGGGCGTCGGCCTGTCGCATCAGGGCGATCTCCTGGAGCGCCGCGGCCCGCGCCGGGGCCAGTACGTGGGTGTCGGCGCCGGGGCCCGAGCCGCCGGGCCGGTTGTCGCCGGGCCTGACCTCCGCGTCCCCGCCCCGGCGGTAGAGGCCCTCGCCGAGCGGGTGCCCGTACCGGTGCGCCCCGGCGCGGTGCTCCCCCGGCTTGTCGTCGCCGACGATGTAGGTGCCCTCGTCGCCCGCGTCGGCCTCGCGCTTGGAGTCGTCGTCCGCGCTGGAGCCGGACGCCTTGCTGCCCGCCTTGGCGGCGGGCTTCTGGCGCACGCCGCCCGGGGTCCAGCCCGCGTCGCCGAGCAGGGCCTGCGCCTCGTGGGTGTCCTGGCCGCCGAGCGCGTCGCTGTTGTCGGCGTACGCGGGCTGGCCGGCCAGCGCCAGATGGCTGCCGGGCGGACGCGCGGGCAGGCCCAGCGGCTTGAGCACGAGCTCGGCCAGCTCCTGGCGGTCCAGGGCGCGGGCGACCGCCCGGCGCACCCGCTCGTCGGCGAGCGGGCCGGAGCTGCCGTTGAGGGCGAGCTGGGTGTAGGCGGGCTCCAGGGACCTGCGGATGGCGAGCCGGGCCAGGCCCGTCTGCTCCTCCGCGTACCGCTCGACCGCCTGACGGGTCTGCTTGCGGGCGCGCTGCTCGGCCTCGGCCCGCTCCTCGTCGGAGCCGTGCGCGATCGCCCAGGACCGCAGGGCGGCGGCGGGGGTGATCGCGGAGCCGGGGCCGTGCGCGAGGCCGGGGCCCTGGGCGCCCGCCTGCTTGTCGCGCTCGGCGAGGGCGATCCGGTCGGCGGCGGGCCGGTCGATCTCGGCCACGTCCAGGGTGCCGTCGGCGAGGGCGGCGACCCGCTTGTCGCGCGGCACGGCGGTGAGCACCAGCTCGTCGAGCTTGCTGGGGCGGCCCCACCAGCGGGGGTTGCGGGCGAGGGTGAGCGTGCCCCTGTCGCGGTCGGCCGCCTTCAGGAGAAACGGTCCTGCGGTGGCCTTCAGCCTGGTGCGGGCGCCGTCGTTGAAGGCGTCCGGGGTGCCGGTGACGTCCTTGGGGTAGAGCGGGCTGAACAGAGCGCGCCAGTCGGCGTACGGCTTGCCGAAGGTGACCTTGACCTCCAGGTCGTTGGCACCCTTCTCGATCTTCTCGATCCGCTCGTACCCGGCGTTGCGCGCGGTCCAGTACGCCGACTCGCGACCGCTCAGGGCCCGCCACTGGGCGAGGAAGTCGGGCGCCCCGATCTCCCGGCCGTCGCTCCACACCGCCTTCTGGTTGAGCTTGTAGAGCACGACCTGCTTGGGCTCGCGCTGGACGATCTCCGCGCTCTCCAGGTAGTCCGGGTTGCGCTGCGGACGGCCCCGGTCGTCCAGGGTGAACAGCGCGGGCAGCACCGCGCCGGCGACCCGCCCGGTGGCGGCGTCGGCGTCGGCCTGGAAGGCGTTGAGCGTCTGCGGCATCGCGTCCACCGCCCACCGCAGGGTGCCCCCGTCGGCCACCTGGGCCCGGGCCACCGCGCCGATGTCCTGGGGGACGGCTGCCGCGGCGCCCGCGTCGTCGCCGCCCGAGGAGCAGCCGGTCAGTGCGGGCAGCGCCAGCACGCCGGAGGTGAGGAGCGCGACCGACCGGAGCGATGCGACGGTGCGGATCGCGGCGACGGTGCGGATCGCCCGGGATGCCTTCCCGCGCTGGACGCCGACGTTGGGCATGGCTTGTACCTCTTCGTCAGTTTTTATGTGCTTGGTGGCATTTCGCGATGATCACATGTATTGCCCACCACTGAAGAGGACCGCACCCGCCCCCGTACGGCGACACGGCGTGGCGGCGGCCGGATCCCACCCGTGCGGCTCAACGGCGGGCGCTCACGGGCGGACGCACGCCCCCACAACCCCGTGCACACACCTTCACAACCACGGAAGTGACGCGCGACACTCTCAGGCGCATGACCTTTCGGGGGGATCCGGAGGTCGCCCTCCGGAACGACCGGTCACCGCCCGCCACTGCGGAAGGTAGGGCACGTCATGTCCCTGCAGGACGAGTTGACTGCGGTTCAGCGCTGCCTCGACGACCTGGTCAGGTCCGTCGGGCGGCTGGAACAACAGGTCGGCGACGGCGGCCTCGACATCCGGCGGGTGCGGACCGACACCGACCACCTGCGCGAGAGCGTCGCGCTGCTGCGCGAGACCGCGCCCCGCACCGCCGCCGCCCGCCCCGACCTGGTGACCATCCCCGACACCCCGTACGACACCTCGCTGTGGACGGACTCGGACGACGAGGGTCTTGGCGCCCGGGACCGGCGCGCCCCCTGACACCACTCGACTGGAGCCACTGTTGGCCACAGGCACCGAACCCCAACCGACCACCGGCGTTCACGACGCCTCGCGCGCCGCCATCGCACCCCGCCACCTGCGCACCGACCGCTGGTGGCTGGCGCCCGCCGTGACCGCCGCCGGACTGCTCGCCTTCGTCGTCTACTCGACCTGGCGGGCCTTCGTGAACGACGACTACTACGCGGCGCCCTACGTCTCGCCGTTCTACTCGCCGTGCATCGCCGACAACTGCGTCCCGATGCGCCACGGCCCCAACGCCGACCTCTTCGGCAGCTGGTGGGGCCTCTCCCCCGCCCTGCTGATCCTGATCTTCCCGCTCGCCTTCCGCGGCACCTGCTACTACTACCGCAAGGCGTACTACCGGGGCTTCTGGGCCTCACCGCCGGCCTGCGCGGTCGCCGAACCGCACAAGAGGTACTCCGGCGAGACCCGCTTCCCGCTGGTGATCCAGAACATCCACCGGTACACGTTCTACTTCGCGCTCCCGGTCGCCGCCTTCCTGACGTACGACACGGTCCTCGCCTACCGCGACGAGCACTACCGCTGGGGCCACATGGGGCTCGGCACCCTGATCTTCACCGTCAACATCGTGCTGATCTGGGCGTACACCCTCTCCTGCCACTCGTGCCGGCACATCGTCGGCGGACGGCTGCGCCACTTCTCCAAGCATCCGGTGCGCTACCGGATGTGGAGCTGGGCGGGAAAGTTGAACGCCCGTCACATGCTGCTCGCCTGGGCCTCGCTGCTCAGCGTCTCGGCGGCCGATCTGTACGTGTACTTCCTCTCCACCGGGGCGTTCGACGATCCGAGGTTCTTCTGATGACGCAAGCCGAACGCCAGCAGTGGGACGTCGTCGTGGTGGGCGCGGGCGGGGCGGGCCTGCGGGCCGCCATCGAGGCCCGGGAGCGGGGCGCCCGCACCGCGGTGATCTGCAAGTCCCTCTTCGGCAAGGCCCACACGGTGATGGCCGAGGGCGGCATCGCCGCCTCCATGGGCAACGCCAACCCCGGCGACGACTGGCAGGTCCACTTCCGCGACACCATGCGCGGCGGCAAGTTCCTCAACCAGTGGCGGATGGCCGAGCTCCACGCGCGCGAGGCGCCCGACCGGGTCTGGGAGCTGGAGACCTGGGGCGCCCTCTTCGACCGCACGCCGGACGGCCGGATCTCCCAGCGCAACTTCGGCGGGCACGAGTACCCGCGCCTCGCGCACGTCGGCGACCGGACCGGCCTGGAGCTGATCCGCACCCTCCAGCAGAAGATCGTCTCGCTCCAGCAGGACGACAAGCGGGAGTTCGGCGACTACGAGGCCCGGCTGAAGGTCTTCCAGGAGTGCACGGTCACCCGCGTCCTGAAGGACGGCGACCGGGTGTCGGGCGCCTTCTGCTACGAGCGCGAGTCCGGCCGGTTCTTCGTGCTGGAGGCCCCGGCCGTGGTCCTGGCCACCGGCGGCATCGGCAAGTCCTTCAAGGTGACCTCCAACTCCTGGGAGTACACCGGCGACGGCCACGCGCTGGCGCTGCTCGCCGGGGCGCCCCTGCTCAACATGGAGTTCGTGCAGTTCCACCCCACCGGCATGGTCTGGCCGCCGTCCGTGAAGGGCATCCTGGTCACCGAGTCGGTGCGCGGCGACGGCGGGGTGCTGCGCAACTCCGAGGGCAGGCGGTTCATGTTCGACTACGTGCCGGACGTCTTCAAGGAGAAGTACGCCGAGTCCGAGGCCGAGGGCGACCGCTGGTACGAGGACCCCGACCACAACCGCCGCCCGCCCGAGCTGCTGCCCCGCGACGAGGTCGCCCGCGCCATCAACTCCGAGGTCAAGGCGGGCCGCGGCTCCCCGCACGGCGGTGTCTTCCTGGACGTCTCCACCCGGATGCCCGCCGAGGTCATCCGGCGCCGGCTGCCGTCCATGCACCACCAGTTCAAGGAGCTGGCCGACGTCGACATCACGGCCGAGCCCATGGAGGTCGGCCCCACCTGCCACTACGTGATGGGCGGCATCGCCGTCGACTCCGACACCGCCGCCGCGCGCGGGGTGCCCGGTCTCTTCGCGGCCGGCGAGGTCGCGGGCGGGATGCACGGCTCCAACCGCCTCGGCGGCAACTCCCTCTCCGACCTGCTGGTCTTCGGCCGCCGCGCCGGGCTGCACGCCGCCGAGTACGCCACGGCCCCGGACACCGCCCGCCCCCTCGTGGACGAGTCCCAGGTGGACGCGGCGGCGGCGGAGGCCCTGCGCCCGTTCAGCGCCGAGCCCGAGCCGGTGCCCGGGGCCGCCACCGGCTCCCCGGCCACGGCCGCCCCGGCGCCGGAGAACCCGTACACCCTGCACCAGGAGCTCCAGCAGACCATGAACGACCTGGTCGGGATCATCCGCCGGGACGGGGAGATGCGGGAGGCGCTGGAGCGCCTGGGCGCGCTGCGCGTACGGGCGCGGCGGGCCGGGGTCGAGGGGCACCGCCAGTTCAACCCGGGCTGGCACCTCGCGCTGGACCTGCGGAACATGCTGCTGGTCAGCGAGTGCGTGGCGCGCGCGGCCCTGGAGCGCACCGAGAGCCGGGGCGGCCACACCCGGGAGGACTTCCCGGCGATGGACCGCGACTGGCGGCGGGCCAATCTGCTGTGCACCCTCGCCGACCCGACCGGCGGACTCGCGGCCACCGACCCGGTGCGCGGCCAGATCCGGCTGGCCCGCGAGGAGACCGAACCCATCCGTGCCGACCTGCTCGCCCTCTTCGAGAAGGAGGAGCTGGTCAAGTACCTCGCCGAAGAGGAGCTCTACGAGTGACCACGTATGACGCGAGCTTCCGGGTCTGGCGGGGCGACGCCGGCGGCGGCGACCTGGCGGACTTCACGGTCGAGGTGAACGAGGGCGAGGTGGTCCTCGACATCGTCCACCGCCTCCAGGCGACCCAGGCCCCCGATCTGGCCGTGCGCTGGAACTGCAAGGCGGGCAAGTGCGGTTCCTGCTCGGCCGAGATCAACGGGCGGCCCCGGCTGATGTGCATGACGCGCATGTCGGTGTTCACCCGCGAGGAGACGATCACGATCACCCCGCTGCGGGCGTTCCCCGTCGTCCGCGACCTGGTGACCGACGTCTCCTTCAACTACGAGAAGGCGCGGGAAGTTCCCGCCTTCGTTCCCCCGAAAGGGGTCGCCCCCGGCGAGTACCGGATGCAGCAGATCGATGTGGAGCGCTCGCAGGAGTTCCGCAAGTGCATCGAGTGCTTCCTGTGCCAGGACACCTGTCACGTGGTGCGCGACCACGAGGAGAACAAGCCCGCCTTCGCGGGCCCGCGCTTCCTGATGAGGATCGCGGAGCTCGACATGCACCCCCTGGACGCGGCCGGGGAGGCGGGCCTGGACCGCAAGCGGACCGCCCAGGACGAGCACGGCCTGGGCTACTGCAACATCACCAAGTGCTGCACCGAGGTCTGCCCCGAGCACATCAAGATCACCGACAACGCGCTGATCCCGCTGAAGGAGCGGGCCGTGGACCGCAAGTACGACCCGCTGGTCTGGCTGGGCAACAAGATCGGCCGCCGGTCGGGGAGTTGACCCTCCGGCTCCGGATCCGACCTTACCGGCCCGCACACGGCGGCGGGGCCCGGCATCCGCGGATGCCGGGCCCCGCCGCCGCGCTGGACCGGGAACCTCAGTTCCAGCCCTTGTCGTACGCCGCCCAGTCGCTCTCGCGCGCGGTGAAGTCGACGTACAGGGCGACGCCGAAGTGCTCGCGGTGCCGGTCGGTGCGGCCCAGGCCCAGACGCACCCCGCGCACGGCCGCCTTCACCGTCTCCGCCGAGCCGTGGTGGCCCATCGACTCCGTCTGGAAGAACGGCAGCCCCATCAGCAGATCGGTGTCCTTGGGCGTCACCTCCAGCGCCAGCGACGCCTGCTGGGCGACATAGCCGCCGTACAGGCTCTCCAGCGGCATCGAGGTGTCGTACGACATCACGGCGATCTGGTCGACGCGCTTGGCCACCTGCCCGAAGTACGCCTGCGACCACCACTTGGGGTGCCCGGCGATCTTCCCGGCCGCCGAGTGCAGCTTGGGCACCGGGTCTATCTGGTGCGCCGCCACCGACAGCGACGCGTGCTGCGCGCGCGTGACGGGCCGTACGGCGTCGAGCAGCTCCAGGAAGGGGCGGTTGCCCGAGGGCATCGGCTCCAGGTCGAAGTGGACGCCGTCGAAGCCGCCGTCCACCAGGACCTCCCGGGTGGAGGCGAGCATCGCCGCGCGCGTGGCGGGCCGCTCCAGCCGCAGGCCCTTGGGGCCCTCCGTCGCCAGCTTGTCGCCGAGCCACGCCTGTACGCGCACCCCGGGCAGCCTGCGGTGCATCCCGTCGACCAGCCAGCGCGCCCTGGGGTAGCGGGTCACCGGCAGCGTCCCGTCGTGCTCCAGCGGCCCGGCGTGGACGTACAGGTCGTGTATCCCGGTGTTCCGCACGCGCGCGGCGAACGCGTCCAGGTCGGCCTCGCTCTTGCGGCCGTCCACCCAGGCGTGGCCGAGCCAGATGGCGTCCCGGCCACGGGTTCTGGTGCCGTCCCCGGGGTCGCCCGCGTAGCTGCTGCGCAGCGCCACCGCGCCGACCACCATGGGTGCCATCACCAGGAGCACGGCCGCCAGCGCGGCACGCCGCACCCACGTCCGTGCCGGGCGCCGGAACCAGCGGCGCAGGCCGTCCACTCCGGCCGATATAGCTGTCCGCACGAGTACCCCTGACTGTCAGTGTGCCGTGGAAGTATGACCTCCCGGTGGCCTGCGGCCCAACGAGCGGGGCTCACCGCGGCGCGCTGCCGTCCGGTCCGGGGCCCGCCGCCCGGTCGCGGAGCGGCAGATACCGCCATACGCTCACAAATGTGACGCCGCCTGTCAGTCGCACCAGGCCCCGCGGAGCCGTCCGGGCCGGCCGGGCCGGCGGGGCACTCGTGGCCGCGCTGCTGGCCGCGTGGCCGATCGTGCCCGGCGCCGCTCCCGCGCGCGCCGCGGAGCTGACCGCCGGGGCGAGCGTCGCCGAGGATCCGGTGCCGCTCGCCACCCACGGCCAGATCACCGACCTCGCCGACGCGCTGGGGCAGCGCGCGCCCGTGGTGGGCGCCGCCCTGGAGCGCCTCCACGAGAACCGCCGCGTACAGCTCTTCGTGGTCTACGTGGACGACTTCTCCGGCCGCCCGGCGCAGGCGTGGGCCGACACCACGGCCCAGCTGAACGGGCTCGGCCGGGACGACGTACTGCTGGCCGTCGCCACCGGCACGCGCGCGTACGCGTACTCGGTGGACGAGGGGTTCCGGCTCAGCGACGGCGTCCTCGGCCAGGTCGCCCGCACCTCCATCGAGCCCGCGCTGCGGCGCGGCGACTGGGCCGGGGCGGCGATCGGCGCGGCCGACGGCTACGACGCGGCGCTGGCCCGGCCGTCCCAGCACGACGACTCGGTCTCGGCCAGCGACTACGTGCTGCCCGTCGTCGTCCTGGGCGCCGCGGGCGCGGTGGCGGCGTACGCGTACGCGCGCAGGAAGCACCGCGCCACCACCCGGACCACGCCCGCCGCGACCCAGGGGGCGGGCGCCGGGGAGACGGACGGCTCGACGCCGCCGACCGCCCTCGCCGAGCTGGACGCAGAGTCCCGCGAAGCGCTGACCACCACCGAGGACGCCATCCTTACGAGTGAGGAGGAACTGGGTTTCGTGGTGGCCCAGTTCGGGGACGGGGCGGCGCGCCCGTTCACCGAGGCCGTCGCGGACGCCCGCTCCGAGCTGGCCGCGGGGTACCAGCTGCGCGGAGAGCTGGACTACGGCGAGCGGCGGCCCGACCCGGGCGATCCGGGGGCCGTGGAGGCGCGGCGGGCGGCACTCACCGCGATCCTGGAGCACTGCGCGAACGCCCGACTGCGGCTGGAGGCGCGGGCCCCGGACCTCCACGCCCTGCGCGCCCCGGAACAGCGGGCCCCGCAGGCGCTGGAGGCCGTCGAGACCGCCTTCCGCACCCTCACCGGGCAGACCGCGGCGGCCGATTCGGCGCTGACCGCACTGCGCCGGCGGTACGCGCCCTCGGCGACCGCGCCGGTCTCGGGCCACGTCGAGGAGGCCAAGGAGCGGCTCGTCCTCGCCACGACCGCGCTGGGCCGCGCCCACCAGGCCCTGGCCACGGACGACCGGAAGGGCGCGGCGACGTGCGTACGGGCCGCCGAGGGCGCGGTGGCCCAGGCGGCCGTACTGGTGACGGCCGTCGAACGGCGGGGCCGTGAACTCGCGGACACGGAGCAGCGGTTGCCCGCCCTGCTCGCCGCGACCGGGGCGGACCTGGCGGAGGCGCACCGCGCCCTGGACGCGGCCGGGGACGACGCCGCCGCACCGCGCGGCCCGGTCACCCGCGCCGAGGCCGTCCTGAACGGCGTCCGCCAGGAACGCGCGGAGGGGCCGTACGACCCGATCGACGCCCTGCGCAGGATCGTGGCGGCGGACGCGGCGCTGGGCGAGGCGCTGTTCGAGATGCCGGGCGGGGACGGGGAGTCGGGCGGTGGCGGGGAGTCGGGCCGGGCCGTGGCGGAGCCCTCCGCCGGGGACCCGTCGGGCGCACGGAAGCGCGAGGACGGCTCGCGGCACGCCCGCACGCTCCTGGACGCGGCGACACTGACGGCCCGCGCGGCCGTCGCGGCGGCGTGCGACCAACTGGCCGTGGACCGGGGCGCGGTGGGCGGAGAGGCCCGCACCCGGCTCGCGGAGGCCCGGCGCCTGCTCGGATCGGCCGCCGCCGGGGCCGCCTCGGACGCACCCGCCGCCCTGGCCTCGGCCCGCCGCGCGGACACCCTGGCCCGGCAGGCCCAGGACCTCGCCGAGGCGGACGTACGGGCCTACCGCGACGCCCGCGACGCCCGCGACTCCGGCGACTCCGGCGACTCCGGCGAAAAAGCGGATGGAAGTGACGCCGGAGGTGGGAACCGATCCGGGCCGAGCGGTGTATCAGGAGCAGGAGGCGGGCGGTAAGGAGCGGATCCCGGGCAGGCGGTGCCCGGGATCGGATCAGGAAAGGGATTGGTTCGGCGCAAGGAGAGAGCCATGAGCGACAGGCAGTCGGTACTGGGCCGAGTCGTCCAGCTGGCCAAGGCCGACATCGACGCGCTCCTCGACCAGGCCGAGGACCCGCAGAAGATGCTGGACCAGCTGACCCGGGAGTTCACGGACACCATCGCGGCGGCGGAGCGGGCCATCGCCACCACGGGCGGCGAGCTGCGCCTGATGGAGCGGGACCGCACCGAGGACCTGGCCGCCGCCAAGGAGTGGGGCGAGGAGGCGGTGACGGCCAGCAGGAAGGCGGACGGGCTGCGGGCGGGCGGCTCGGCGGAGGAGGCCGACCGGTTCGACCGGCTGGCCAAGGTGGCGCTGGGCAGGGAGGTGCAGGCGGAACGGGAGGCGTGGCAGGCCGAGCCCGCGATCGCCGCGCAGACGGCGGTGGTCGACCGGCTCAGGACGGGGGTGGACGGGATGCGGACCAGACTGGAGGCGCTGGAGGTGAGGCAGCACGAATGGGTGACCGGTGCGACCTGGGCCCGGGCGCGGCACCGGATACCCGACGGGTTGGAGAGCGCGCACCCGCTGGACCCGGCGAGCGAGATACCCCGCTTCCAGGACAAACTGCGGCGCGAGGAGGCGCGGGCGCGGGGCGGGCACGAGCTCGCCGCCTCGGCCCTGGACGGCCGGTTCGAGCGGCTGGACAGCCCGGGCGACACGGCGGAGGTGGAGGCCCGCCTGGCCGCGCTGAAGGCGACGACGTAGACGGGGCGGGCGCGTCGGCGCCGGCGGGCGGTGGACCCGGCAGGCGGCGCGGGCGGGACGGTCGGTGGCGCCGGGGTGGGCGGGCTGCCGGGCTGCCCACGGCGCGACCCGTCCGGGTGCGGCCGACTCCGGGTGCGGCCGGGTGCGGGTGCGGCCGGGTGCGGGTGCGGCCCGCTCCCGGTGTGCGGCGGGCTCCAGGGGCGGGGAGCGGCCCGCACCAGGTCGGGCCCGCTCCAGGTGTGCGGCGTGCGGCGTGCGGCCTGCGGTCAGAACATGCTCAGGAGTTGCTCCTCCGTCAGTTCGGCGACGGGGGTGGACTGGCCGTCGGGGAGGGCGAGTTCGAACCAGACCGTCTTGCCGCGCGGCGTCCGGCGCGAACCCCACCCGGCGCTCAGCAGACCGACCAGCTGCAGCCCACGGCCGCCCTCGTCCGTGTCCCTGGCCCGCCGCCGTCTGGGCTGGACCAGACCCGCGTCCCACACCTCGCACACCAGCGTGCGGTCGCGCAGCAGCCGCAGCCGCACCTCGCCCTCGCCGTACCGCAGGGCGTTGGTGACGAGCTCGCTGACCAGCAGTTCGGTGGTGTCCACCAGGTCTTCCAGGTCCCAGGCCACCAGCTGGGCCCGGGCGAGCTCGCGGGCGCGGCCGACCGAGCGCGGTGAGCGGGGCAGCCGCCAGTCGCCGACGGCGTCCGTGGGCAGGCCCTGGATGCGGGCCATGAGCAGGGCGATGTCGTCCTCGCCGTGGCGGGTGTCCAGGGTGTTCAGGACCTGGTCGCAGACGTCCTCCAGCTCGGCCACCGGGTCGCTGATGGCCTTGCGGAAGGCCCGCAGCCCCTCCTCCAGGGGATGGTCGCGGGACTCGACGAGGCCGTCCGTGTAGAGGGCGAGCAGGGCGCCCTCGGGGAGGTCGACCTCGATCTCCTCGAACGGCTCGCCGCCGACGCCCAGCGGCAGGCCGGGCGGCACGTCCAGGAACAGCGCGGGTTCACCGGGCTCGACCAGGACGGGGGGCAGATGGCCGGCGTTGGCGATGGAGCAGCGCCGCGTCACCGGGTCGTACACGGCGTACACACAGGTCGCCAGGTAGACCTCGGAGAGGTCGGCCTCGCGGGACTTGTGGGCGGCGCGGGAGCCGGGGCGGCCACGCCGGACGTGGCCCGCCGCGCGGTCGGGGCCGCCGGGGTCGCCGAGGCCACGGGCGATCTCGTCCAGGTGCGAGAGCACCTCGGCGGGCTCCAGGTCGAGCATGGCCAGGGTCCGTACGGCGGTGCGCAGCTCGCCCATGGCGACGGCGGCGCGCAGGCCCCGGCCCATCACGTCGCCGACGACCAGGGCGGTGCGGTGGCCGGGGAGTTCGATCACGTCGAACCAGTCGCCGCCGACCTCGGTGGCGGCGTTGCCCGGCAGATAGCGGCAGGCGATGTCCAGCCCGGCGGCCTCGGGGTCGCCGGGCGGGAGCAGGGAGCGCTGCAGTATCAGCGCGCGTTCGTGCTCCCTCCGGTACAGGCGGGCGTTGTCGATGCAGACGGCGGCGCGGGAGGCGAGTTCGGTGGCGAGGGCGCGGTCGCGCTCGCCGAAGGGTTCGCTGCCCTTGGCGCGGGAGAACTGGACCAGGCCGACGACGGTGTCGTGGGCCACCATCGGGACGGCGAGCGTGGTGTGCACCAGGCTGCCCTCGTCGCCCGGTACGGCGCGTGAGCGGCCGGTGCGCAGGGCGTCGGCGCAGGGCGAGTGGAAGGGGTAGCGGTGCACGTCCCCCACCGAGACGGACGCGGCCGGGGCGGTGGCCCCGGTGAGGGTGAGCGGCGCGTCCGCGACGGCGCTGGCGAAGGCGACGCGGCGGAGCTCGGCGCTGCCGTCGGCGCGGTTCTGGATGGCGTCGTCGCCCGCGAGCAGCGCCTGGTAGAGGTCGACGGAGGCGAGGTCGCAGAAGCCGGGGACCGCGACGTCGAGGAGTTCGCGGGCGGTGGTCTCCAGGTCGAGGGAGTTGCCGATCCGGCTGCCGGCCTCGTTGAGGAGGGCGAGGTTGCGGCGGGCATCGGCGGCCTCGCGGGCCGCGTTGTGACGGCGGGTCACATCGATGCCGAGGCTGGCGACGCCGATCGGCCGTCCGGTGCCGCTGTGCACCCGGTAGAGGTTGATCGACCAGTGCCTGCGGGCGGGGTCGCCCGGCGCGCTGCCGACGAGCTGGAAGTCGGTGACGGCCTCGCCGGTGTCGAGGACGCGCTGGAGGGCGGCGGCCATCCGGTCGGCCTCGCCGCCCGCGAGGTAGTCGTGGACGGTGCGGCCCCGGTGCTCAGCCGGTTCCCCGCCGAAGACGGTGGCGAACCGCCGGTTGGCGCGCAGGACCGTGAGGTCGGTGCCGAACAGCAGGAACCCGAAGGGAGATTGACCGAAAATCGCCTGCGAGGCGGCCAGGTCGGTCTCTATGCCGCGCAGTGCCCGGACATCGACGACGATACAGAGCGCACCGCGCTCCCCGGTCGCCGTCTCGCTCGGCATCACATACAGCTCGGCGAGCCCGTGCCGCCCCTCCTGCTCGGGCATGCGGAACGGTACGAGGCCGGTCCACTCCCGCCCGTCCAGGATCTCGGCGACCCGTCGGTGACCTTGGGAGCGCAGCTCAGGGGGCATGAAGGCGTCGACCGGGTCGGTTCCCACGACTTCGCGGGCGGTCAGCCCGAACTGCTCCTCGGCCCGCAGGCTCCACTGCTCGATCAGCCCGTCGGGCCCGATCGAGAACGAGGCGACCCTGATGTAGTCATAGATCGAGCCAGGCGGGCTGCTCTGCCACACGACACCGCCAGCCGTCTCAGGTATCTCGCTCACGCGACCGTCCCCTCCAGCTCACCGCACCGGACCGGCCTTGACCGCAGTATTCAGTACTACGGCCCCCACCGGCACGGCGTTCACGATCACATCCCGGTCTCGTTCTTTTCCGGCCGTCTGACGGCCCCGGGGTCCACCGGGGCTGTGATCGTCCGTCCCACCCTCCTTCTAACCAGGCAGGGCCAGCTCGAACCACACGGTCTTGCCCGTCCTGCCGCGCCGGGTCCCCCAGCGCCGAGCAGAACAAGCCACCAACTGGAGTCCCCGGCCGCCCTCGTCGTCCGGTCCGGCGTCCCGTTCCACCGGTTCCTGGGGCAGCGGGTCGGAGACCTCCACCAGCAGGGCGCCGGGGTCCGGGCGGACCATCCGGACCCCGATCGGCCCCGAGGCGTACCGCAGGGAATTGGTCACGAGCTCACTGACCAGGAGCACCGCCACATCGCTGACGGCCGGGTCCAGTGCCCAGCCGCGCAGGGTGTCCCTGACGGCGTGCCGCGCGGTGCGTACGGCGTTGGCCTCTGCCGGGAAGGTCCACTCGGCACAGCCGCCAGAGGTGTCGATCACGCCGCTCACCCGCATCCGACTCTTCGGGGGGTTTGGATGGATTAATAGCCACATACCCGATATTTGCCGCCAGCTATCCCCTGGTGGGGCACGTGGTGGCACGAACGGCGTAGAGGCGGAAGGGGGTGATGGGGCGGGCCAGTCGGCGCCCCGGGCCGCCCACGACCACGCCATGGCCACAGCCACCGCCGCCACGGACACGGCCACGGCCACCGGCACGGCTGAGGCGCCCTCGCGCACCGCGCCCCTCACCCGGCGGGCCGTGCCCACAACCGGGCCACGTCCACCAACGGGCCACGTCCAGCGGGCCCCCCATCCCCGGGGCCACACCCACCGCGCCCCTCACCCAGCGGACCACATCCAGCGGCTCCCGCACAGCCCCGGCCCGCTCAGCGAGCGCTGTCGGTGCCGCCCGCCGTCAGGGTGTCGGCGGCCAGGATGCGGGCCGCCTCCGCGACCGCCGGACGGTCCTGGGGGAGCCAGTCGACCTGGTCCACCTCGTCCGGTGCGAGCCAGCGCAGGGCGTCGTGGTCCTCCAGGGGGCGGGGTTCGCCGGAGAGCAGCCGGGCGGTCCACACCCACAGCACGTACCCCGGCTTGAGCGGCCACTCCCCCGCGATGCGCGCGAGCGGTTCGGTCTCCACGCCCAGTTCCTCGCGCAGCTCGCGCACCAGCGCGTCCCGGGGCCGCTCGCCCGGCTCGACCTTGCCGCCGGGCAGTTCCCAGCGCCCGGCCAGCTCCGGCGGGGCGCTGCGGCGTGCGGCCAGCAGCCTGCCCCGGTCGTAGACGGCTCCGGCCACCACCACGCGATCGTCCATGCGCCGGAGCGTAACCCGGCCGTGGCGGGCCCGGCCGACCGGGCGGCCACCGGGCCCGCCTCCCGCTCCTCGCCCTCGTACGCCCCGGTGCGGCGCCGTCGTCGGCACCCGGCCGGGCGCGCGCCGCTACTGCGCCGGCTGTGCGACGCGCTCCACCCAGTAGAGCCGGTGCCCCTGGTCGTCGAGGCTGTCGACGATCTTCTGTGCCTCGGCCCGGGTGGCGTACCTGCCGACGCGGTAGCGGTTGCCGTTGTCGTCCTGACGTATGACCTGCCAGGCAAGCACCATGCCACCGTCGTTCATTGCGCCCCTCCCGCTGTCGGCGTGCAGGTCGGCAAAGATCCCCAGGAAACCGCATTGCGCATATGCCCGAGCCTACGCCTGACCTTCACTCAGCGGATCCGCGCTTACACGAAGAGATACGGATCCGGCCACAGGAGGGCAAGATGACGGGGGCGCACTCATACGAGTGCGCCCCCGTGGCAGGAGTTGACCGTGTGTCAGCCCATAGTGGTCATCTCAAAGCTGTCATCCCAAAGCTGTCACCTCGGCATCCCTACTTCACCGGCAGGTGGTAGGCGATCCGATAGCGGTCGGCGGGAACCACGACGTCGGCCGTCTCCACCGCGCGCCCCGACGCGTAGTACGTACGCTCGATGACGAGCACCACATGGCCCGGCACCCCGCCCAGCGCCAGCAGCTCCTCGGCGAGTCCGGGGCGGGCGCCGACCTCCTCCACCACGTTGTCCACGACGACGTCGATGGCGGCCATCCGCTCGACGACCCCGCATCCCCCGAGCGGCCCTTCCTCCGGCAGCATCACGGGCGTGCGCCCGGTGACTTCCAGGGGCTCCCAGGAGGTGGAGAGCATCATCTGCTCGCCCGAGTCCCGGTACACGTACCGGGTGCGCATCACGCGGTCGCCGGGGTGGATGCCGAGCCGCTTGGCGATCTCGGCGGACGCCTCGTCCTGCTCGCTGCTCGACTCCCAGGTGCCCCGGGTGCCGTCCTCGGCCTGCTCCTGGCGGAACGGGCTGGCACCCCTGGCCGGCCGGAACCCGGAGCGGGCCACCCGGCGCGGCACCGGCCGCTCCTTCACGTACGTGCCCGAACCCGAGCGGCCCTCGACCAGCCCCTCGGCCATCAGGACCTTGCGGGCCTCCAGGGCGACGGTGTCCGACACCCCGTACTCCTCGCGGATGCGGGCCTGGGAGGGGAGGCGGGTGTGCGGCGGCAGTGAGCCACTGACGATCTTCTGCCGGAGATCGCTGGCTACGCGCAGATAAGCCGGCTGCTCACCGAAAGTCACTGGCCACTCCCATCAGGTTGACAGACTGCAACAGCGTGGCAACCGTGGGTTGTGCGCCGCAAGCCAAGGCCAGGGTTTCACCCGATGTGATGACCGGCCCGTGTCCTGCGCATACCCCGGGTACGGCGGGGGAAGAATCGTCCGTACGCCCCCGCGCGCCGCCCGCACGGCCCGCACGACGCCCGGACCGCCGCCGCCCACGGTCCGCCGCCTCGGATCTACCCGGCGGGGACCTTACTGGAACCAGGCATTCCGATTCTGGCGCTGGTACTGGTACTGGCTGTGGTTCCGCTTCAGATACGGGTTGGGGCTGTCGTCGTGGTCGTGGTCGTGGTGACAGCCTCACTTCCGCCCGGGCGGGGCGAGGGGGCCTCAGACCTCCGCCCCTCGGGGCGAGGGGGCCTCAGACCTCCGTACCGCTTCCGCTGCCGCCGTCGGTTTCCTCGCTGTCGGTGCCGCCCGACGACCCGCCGTCGGCGCCACCGCTGCTGCTGCCGCCGGAGTCGGTGGCGGGCGGGGTGGTCGCCAGGTGCAGGGCGGCCCGGGCCGCGACCTCCGTGGCCTGGCGCAGGGCGCGGTCCGCCGCGCCCGAGTGCAGGTAGAAGGCGTCCGCGTCGGCGGCCACCGCGGCCTTCGCCCACTCCTTCTGCGCCAGGTCGACCTCCTTGAGGCGGGCGTCCACCGGGTCCTGTGCGGTGCTGGGCCAGCTGCGTCCGCGCAGCCGGGTGCCCTCCTGCGTCAGCACCTCGGACACCTGCCCGGCCCACTTCTTGAACCCGTCCAGATCGTCCTCGACGCGGTCCTGGTCGGGCCCGGCCGCGAGCACCCGGTCGTAGGCGTTGGCGGCGCGCAGATAGGTCATCTGGTCGGGGTCGAGCCGGCGGGCGTCATTGCGCACGGACCCCTTCAGCTTGCCGCTCGTCGTGGCGAACGCGCAGGTCACCGAGTGGTCGCCGACCTTCCAGCTCTGCTGGCTCGGCGTGTAGTAGTACGACTCGGCCTCCACCGGCAGGGCCCAGCTGTCCATCGCGTACTCCTGCTCGACGGCCCAGCACTTCTGGTCCGCGAGCGCGGTCATCCGCTGTTCGCCGGGGAACGCGGAGCCGTCCAGCTTGAAGGAGCCGGAGACCTCGCCGTCGTGCGGTTCGGCGCAGGGGACGACGTTCACCTTGACGACCTCGCGCTCCAGCTCGCCGCCGGGGACCACGAAGCAGTCGCCCTTGCGCAGGTCCATGGTGCTGCGCCGGCTCTTGGCGTCGTCGATGCCCTCGCGGAACCCGTCCCAGAACGCTCCGAACCCGCCGCTGACCGCCAGGACGAGCGCCAGGACCGTGGCGATCGAGGAGAGCACCACACCCGTGATCGCCATGCCCTTGCCGCGCAGCCCCTTCTTGCGGATCTGCGCGAGGGCGAAGCCGCCCAGCACCAGACCGAGTGGCGGCACACAGCAGACGATCCCCGTGACCAGCGAGGCGATCGCCAGACCACTGGTCTTGGCGGGCTCCTGGAACGGCTGCGGATACGGGTACCAGGGCTGCTGCGGCACCGGGTACGGGGGCGGCCAGCCGGGACCGTGGCCCTGGCCCGGCGGCGGCTCGGGCGCGGGCGGCGGCGGTATGTCCACGGGTGAGGGCTCCTCGTCGAGGTCAGCGAACTGCTGCGCGAATCGTACGCGGGACCATGAGGGCCGCGACCGCCGAAGCGGATCCTTTCCCTCCGTCGATTTCCGGCATGGAGGAGCGGACCTGGTTCCCCCGTGGAGGAGGGGCTCTGGAGGGGGTGCGGAGTCGATCTTCCATGGGGACGGACGAATTAGGGTCGCCGTATGACACGTGCGAACAGGCCGCATGCGGACAGGCCGCCGACGGAGAGCCCGGGTCCACAGGGCCTCGACCGCCCCGGCGCCCCCGGAACCCCGGGCGCCCCGGACTCCCACCCCTCCTACCGCTGCCCGCTGGACGGCACCCGGGTGCCCGTCGAGGCGGACGCGCCCTGGTGCTGCCCCGTCTGCCGGGGCCCCTGGGACCTGGACTTCACGGCCGGGGCGGTCCGGGCGTCGGCGCTCGCCGGACGGGTCGGCTCGCTCTGGCGCTACGCGGAGGCGCTGCCGCTCGCCGGGCCGCCGCCCGTCACCCTGGGCGAGGGCCGCACCCCGCTGGTGCCGCTCACCGACACCGTCACGGCCAAGCTGGACTTCCTGATGCCGACGCTGTCGTTCAAGGACCGGGGCGCGGTGCTGCTCGCCGAGCTGGCCCGGCGGCTGGCGCCCGAGCGGGTGGTCGCGGACAGCAGCGGCAACGCGGGCACCTCCGTGGCCGCCTACCTCGCCCGGGCCCAGCTGCCCTGCACGGTGTACGTGCCGGAGTCGACCTCGCCGAAGAAGGTCGAGCAGATCGCGGCGCACGGGGCCCGGGTCGAGCGGGTCCCCGGCGACCGCGAGGCCACGGCACGGGCGGCCCGGCGGGCGGCGGACACCCCGGGCACGTTCTACGCCTCGCACGTCTTCAACCCGTACTTCCTGCACGGCACCAAGACGTACGTGTACGAACTGTGGGAGGAGCTGGGCGGGCGGCTGCCCGAGGCGATCGTGGTGCCGGTCGGCAACGGCACCCTGCTGCTCGGCGCCGCGCTGGCCACGGCCGAGCTGTACGCCCACGGCCTGATCCCCGAGCGCCCCGCCCTGGTAGCGGTGCAGGCGGAGGCGGTGTCACCGCTGGCGCGGGCGTTCCGGGCGGGGGCGGAGGACGCGGCGGAGGTGCCCGCGGCCGAGACGCTGGCGGAGGGGATCGCGATCACCGCGCCGCCCCGGGCGCGCCAGATCCTGCGTGCGGTACGGGAGTCGGGCGGCACGTTCCTGACGGTGAACGAGGACCAGATCCGCGCGGCCCAGCTGGACCTCGCCGGACGCGGCCTGTTCGTCGAGTCGACGGCGGCGGCCTGCTGGGCAGCGGTCACCGCCACCCCACCACCCCTGACCGACCGCAGCACGGTGGTACCGCTGTGCGGGGCGGGGCTGAAGACGGGGGTGGCGGCGGGGGTGTAGGGGGCGGGGGGGCTGTTCAGCTGGGTGAGGCCGTATGGGAGGGGGTTCGGCTCAGCCGAGCGAGGCGTGCGGGACGGGGTTCGGCTCGGCTCAGCCGGCCGGGGCGTGCGGGAACGGGGTCCGGCTCAGCCGGCCGAGGCGTACGGGACAGGGTTCGGCTCGGCCGGCCGAGGCGTACAGGAACGGGGTTCGGCTCAGCCGGCCGAGGGCGCACCGGACAGGACTCGGCGCAGCCGAGCGAGGGGTGCGGGACGGGGCTCGGCTCAGCCGGCCGGGGCGTGCGGGACGGGCAGGTCGACGCGTACGAGGTGGCGCGGCCCGGCCCATGGATCGCGCGAGCCAGCCGCGCCGCCGGACTCCCCGGCATCCTCCGCCGCTCCCACCCCCCTCACCCCTCTCATCTCCCGCATCTCTCGCAGGTCCCGCAGCATGGGCTCGGCTTCGCGGAGGGTGCGGAGGGCGTCCGGGGAGAGTTCGGCGTGGACGATCTCCTCGTCGTGGGGGCCCGCCTCGGCCACGATGCGGCCGTCGGGGCCCCACACGGCGCTGTTGCCGCAGGTCTCCCAACCGCCGGTCGTACCAATGTGGTTGGCGAGCACCGCGTACACCGTGTTGTCGAAGGCGCGCGCGGGGAACCAGACGCGTGACTCGTGGTGGCCGCCCCCGACGCCGAACAGCGCCCCCACGACGTACGCGTGGCATCCGTCGAGCGCCGCGGCGCGCGCGTGCTCGGGGAAGCCGGAGTCGTAACAGACGCCGAGGCCGAGGCGCCACTCCCCCACTTCGAGGGTGAGCCCGGTGGAGCCCGGCCGGTACACGTCCCGCTCGGCCTTGAACAGTGTCTGCTTGTCGTAGCGGGCACGGACGCCGGAGCCGTCGATCACGAGGGCGGACACGTACAGTTCGCCGCCGTCGTGGACGGCGGCGCCGACGATCGCGACCACACCGCTCTCCCGGCAGGCGGCCACGACGGGCGCGAGGCGGGGGTCGGCGAGCCCGTTCACGGCGCACCGCTCGGGGTCGGCCCGGATGAGCTCGGGCTCGTACCCGCTCAGGAACTTCTCGGCGAGGACGACGACTTGCGCACCACCCGCTCCGGCGGCCCGCACCAGACGGGCGGCGGTGGCGGCGTTGGCGGTGACATCACCGGCGACGACGTGGGCCTGGGCGGCGGCTATCCGCAAGGGCTGAGAGGGAATCCCGTATTCGATCACGGACCTTCACCCTACCGGGGCGGGTGGTGGGCGTGCGGGGCTGGGCGGCCGGGCCGGATCACCAAACCCTTGTTCGAACCCGAAGGGGTCCCTGCCCTCCGTCTCCACGTCCCGTGCACCGCTCCGCGCCCGGCGACGGAAGGCCGCCTCCGTGAGCGTCGTCACTCTGCTGACCTCTTTTGGAGCCCTTATCCAGCACCGGTCCAGCACAGTGCGAGTTCACCCAGTACATCCGACACACACGAGCCAACGAACGCCCGCCGCCCACGACACATTGTGTACACATGAGACACTCGGTACCTTTGAGCGCATGACGCAGCCTCTCCCCATAGAGTCCATCCGAGACGTGCGTGCCCACCTCGCCGAGGTGGTGGAGCGCGCCGATCGCGACGACGTACCCACGGTGATCACGCGCCGGGGCAAGGAGGTCGCCGCCGTCGTCTCCATCGAAGTCCTGCGCAAGTACCAGGAGTGGGAGGAGCGCGAAATCAATCGGATCATCGACGAGCGCATGGCCAACCCGGCGCCCGGCATCCCGATCGAGGACATCATGAGGGAGACGCTGGCGCGCGGTGAGTGAGTACAGGACCGTCTTCCGACCCGAGGCGCAGGCCGAGCTTCGCAAGATCCTCCGCGACATGGCCCTGCGCATCCTGGCGAAGCTGACCGAGCTGGAATCCGACCCACTCGGCTTCAACACCACCGCACTCGTGTCCCAGCCGGACCGCCGCCGACTGCGTGTCGGCGACTACCGCGTCGTCTACACGCTCGACAACGGGGAACTGGTGGTCTGGGTCGTTCACGTGGGACACCGATCCACCGTTTACGACACCCGATCACCTCTGACCGCGCGTCAGAACATCCAGCACCCATCCAGCACGGCGACGACGAAGGGGCCGGACTCGACAGAGCCCGACCCCTTCTGACTTGCACGTTTGACTCAATGCCTCACGTGAAGTTCGCGTACGACTACACGTTGAACCGGAACTCCACCACGTCCCCGTCCTGCATCACATACTCCTTGCCCTCCATGCGCGCCTTGCCCTTCGCGCGGGCCTCGGCGACCGAGCCGGTTTCCACCAGGTCGTGGAAGGAGATGACCTCCGCCTTGATGAAGCCCTTCTGGAAGTCGGTGTGGATGACACCGGCCGCCTCGGGGGCCGTGGCGCCCTTCTTGATCGTCCAGGCGCGGGCTTCCTTCGGGCCTGCCGTCAGGTACGTCTGGAGGCCCAGGGTGTCGAAGCCGACGCGGGCGAGGGTGGCCAGGCCCGGCTCCTCGGCGCCGACGGACTGGAGGAGCTCCAGCGCGTCCGCCTCGTCGAGCTCGGCCAGGTCCTGCTCCAGCTTGGCGTTGAGGAAGATCGCCTCGGCCGGGGCGACCAGCGCGCGCTGCTCGGCCTTGAAGGCGTCGTCGGTGAGCTCGTCCTCGTCGACGTTGAAGACGTAGAGGAACGGCTTCGTCGTGAGGAGGTGCAGGTCGTGGAGGAGCTCCGCCTTCTCCGAGCCCTGGAGGATCCCGGCCGAGAAGAGCGTGTCGCCCTTCTCCAGGATCTCCTTGGCCGCCTCGACCGCCGCCACCTTCGGGGCGACGTCCTTCTTGATCCGGGACTCCTTCTGGAGGCGCGGCAGGACCTTCTCGATGGTCTGGAGGTCGGCGAGGATCAGCTCGGTGTTGATCGTCTCGATGTCGTCCTTCGGGGACACCTTGCCGTCGACGTGGACGACGTTCTCGTCCTTGAAGGCGCGGATGACCTGGCAGATCGCGTCCGACTCGCGGATGTTCGCGAGGAACTTGTTGCCCAGGCCCTCGCCCTCGCTCGCGCCGCGCACGATGCCGGCGATGTCGACGAAGTCGACCGTGGCGGGCAGCACGCGCTGCGAGGAGAAGACCTCCGCGAGCTTGTCGAGGCGCGGGTCGGGGACGCCGACGACGCCGACGTTCGGCTCGATGGTGGCGAACGGGTAGTTGGCCGCCAGCACGTCGTTCTTGGTCAGGGCGTTGAACAGGGTCGACTTGCCGACATTCGGCAGACCGACGATTCCGATCGTGAGCGACACGTTGGCGACTTCCCGGTACGAGGGTGATGGTCCGTCCGCCCCCGGGCCGGGGGCCGACGCCCCCGCGGATGGGGGCCGACTCACCAGTTTACGGGCGTGCCGCGCCGTCAGCGACGGCCGCCGCCGGGTCGGGCCCGGCACCGCCCATACCGCCTCCGGGGGCGGTTTCGCGTCGAACGCAACGCCAAGCTCACCCAAAGGGCGTGTCCCATGAGTGGTTACTCCCCTGTTGCGACCTACGTTGGTCCGGTGGAGCAATACAGGACGCGCACCCCGCAGCACGGACAGCGAGCACGGACGGCCGGTGACCCCGCCGAGCGGCGCCCGGCCGGGCGCACCCCCGGGCGGCCTCCGCTCGGGCCGCAGGCCGCCGGGGAGGCGTCCGCCGTGTACCGGGTGGCGGCGAAGCCCGCCCCGCCGTTCGCGCTGGCCCTGCGCAGGCTGCCGCAGCCCCGGCTCACCGGGCTGGGCGGCGGGCTCTTCGCCGCTGCCCTGATGTTCCTGGTCGGCTGTCTCGACTGGCTGCTCTTCGACGGCTCACCCGCCGTGTACGGCGTGCTGTTCCTGCCGGTCAGCGCGGTGACGGCGCTCTGGGTGCGCCCCGCCGACCTGGTCAGCGCACCCATCAGCGTGCCGATCGCCTTCGCCTTCGGCATCGTCCCGATCGCGGACGGCAGCGGCGGCCTCGGCGGTCAGGCCATGGCCGTGGTCACCGCCCTCGCCCTGCACGCGGGCTGGCTGTACGGCGGCACGCTGGTGGCCGGGGTGATCGCGAGCGTGCGCAAGGTCCGGCTGATGGGCCGACGACGCAACCGGCCCGCCGTCCCGCCCCGCCGGTAGCCCACCCGGCCCGTACGGGCGGAGAGCGGGTGCCCCGGCCCGGCTCAGCGCCCAGCCCGCCGCCACACGGCCAGCCCTCCCTCCGACGCGTGCCTGGCCGCCCGGCCCAGCCCCCGTACGCAGGAACGGGAAGCGGGGACGGCTCGGGCAGGAAACCACCGGCCAGCCCCCCCGTATGCAGGAACGGGAAGCGGACACCCCCCGCGGCGCGCTCCTGGCCCCGACCGCCCCCCGTACGGCTGGAAGCCTGCGCCCCCCGTCGGCGTACCCCCCGAACACCGTTCCAGCCCGGCCCCTCTGAGGTGTACCGGCGGGCAGGAGCTCGACCCGGCTGAGTACGCGCGGGGCGGGGACTTGGCCTGGCTCACCGGCGGGCGGGGCCGCCTGGTTCAGTCCCGGCGGGGCGGGGCTCGCCGGCCCCGGCTGAGCGCCGGAGCGCCGCACTCTCCGTCCGGGCCCCCGCCCCCTACCGCCGCGCCGCCGTCATCGCCGCTCCCACGATTCCCGCGTTGTTCTGCAGCTGCGCCGGGACGATCTCCGCCCGGATGCCCTCGATCAGGGGCAGGAACTTCGCCGCCTTGCGGCTGACGCCGCCGCCGATGATGAACAGCTCCGGGGAGAAGAGCATCTCGACGTGCGCGAGGTACTTCTTCACCCGGCGGGCCCAGTGCTCCCAGGTCAGGTCCTCGTCCTCCTTGGCCTTCGTCGACGCGCGCTTCTCCGCGTCGTGCCCGTTCAGCTCCAGGTGGCCCAGTTCCGTGTTGGGCACCAGGCCGCCGTCGAGGAAGAGGGCGCTGCCGATGCCCGTGCCGAACGTCAGCAGGATCACCGTGCCCTTGCGGCCCCGGCCCGCGCCGAAGTGCATCTCGGCCACGCCCGCCGCGTCCGCGTCGTTCATCACCGTCACCGGCAGGCCGCCCAGGCGGTCGCCGAGCAGGCGGGCGCCGTCCACGCCTATCCACTCGTCCGAGACGTTGGCCGCGGTTCTGATCGTGTTGCCCGTGACCACGCCGGGGAAGGTGATCCCGACCGGGCCCGTCCAGCCGAAGTTGGCGACGACCTCCGCGACGCCGCCCGCCACCGCCTCGGGCGTCGCGGGGTGCGGGGTCAGCACCTTGTGCCGCTCCAGGGCGAGGTCTCCGCGCTCCAGGTCCACGGGAGCACCCTTGATCCCCGACCCGCCGATGTCCACTCCGAAGACGTTCATGGACACCACGTTACGGGCGGGCACTGACAGTCACCCGGGGAACGCCCTGACCAGCGGTCCCCGTGCTCCGCCCGCCTCCCGGGCCGGATCGGGCCGGGCCGGTCCGCTACTGCGCGGACCCGCCCGACAGCCGCGCCGCCTCCGCGCGCAGGTCGCGGCGCAGCTCCTTCGGCAGCGAGAACGTGATCGACTCCTCGGCCGCCTTGACGATCTCCACGTCCTCGAACCCGCGCTGGGCGAGCCACTCCAGGACGCCCTCGACCAGGACCTCGGGGACGGACGCGCCGGAGGTGAGGCCGACCGTGGTGACCCCCTCCAGCCATGCCTCGTCGATCTCGTCCGCGAAGTCCACCAGGTGGGCGTCGCGCGCGCCCGCGCCGAGGGCGACCTCGACGAGGCGGACCGAGTTCGAGGAGTTCTTGGAGCCGACGACGATAACCAGGTCGGCGTCGGCGCCCATCTGCTTCACCGCGGTCTGGCGGTTCTGCGTGGCGTAGCAGATGTCGTCGCTGGGCGGGGAGATCAGCAGCGGGAACTTCTGCTTCAGCGCGTCCACCGTCTCCATGGTCTCGTCGACCGAGAGGGTGGTCTGGGAGAGCCAGACGACCTTCGACTCGTCGCGGACCTCGACGCCCGCCACGTCCTCGGGGCCGTCGACCAGCGTGATGTGGTCGGGGGCCTCGCCGGAGGTGCCGATGACCTCCTCGTGGCCCTCGTGGCCGATCAGCAGGATGTCGTAGTCCTCATTGGCGAAGCGGACGGCTTCCTTGTGGACCTTGGTGACCAGCGGGCAGGTCGCGTCGATGGTGGCGAGCCCCCGCTCCGCCGCCTCCTCGTGGACCGTCGGCGCCACGCCGTGCGCCGAGAACATCACGATGGAGCCCTCGGGGACCTCCGCCGTCGCGTCGACGAAGATCGCGCCCTTCTTCTCCAGGGTCTGCACGACGTACTTGTTGTGGACGATCTCGTGGCGTACGTAGATCGGCGACCCGTACTGCTCCAGGGCCTTCTCGACGGCGATCACGGCGCGGTCCACGCCCGCGCAGTAGCCACGGGGCGCGGCGAGCAGGACACGGCGGGCAGGCGTAGCAGTCATGCGGTCCATGGTACGGCCGGGGTGCGACACCCCCGTGTCGGCCCGGCGCGCCCCGCCCGGCCGCGCGCCCCGCCCGCGCGCCCGTCCTCTCCGCTCGCCCTCCCGCTCACCCTGCCGTTCGCCCGCGCCCGCCCTCCCCGCTCACCCGCGCCCGTCCGGCGCCCGCTTGCCCGCTCCGGAAGGCCAAAGATCGTCGGGCCCACCAGACTGGCCGCATGAGCGTGCAGAACGAGGAGAGCGAGCGGTCGGCGCCGCACGAGGGGCTGCGGCGCAGCCTCGGATTCCGCGACCTGGTCGTCTACGGGCTGCTGTTCATCGCCCCCATGGCGCCCGTCGGCATCTTCGGCACGCTCGATGCGAAGTCGCACGGCGCGGTGGCCCTCGTCTACCTCGTCTCGACGGTCGCGATGGCGTTCACCGCGTTCAGCTACGCCCAGATGGTGCGGGTCGCCCCGCAGGCGGGCTCGGTCTTCGCGTACGCGCGCGCGGGGCTCGGCGAGGGCGCCGGGTTCGTCGCCGGGTGGATGGCGATGCTCGACTACCTGCTGATCCCGGCGGTCGCCTATCTGTTCTCCGGGATCGCGATGAACTCCCTGGTCCCGTCCGTCTCCCGCTGGGTGTGGACCGCGCTGGCGGTGGTGATCACCACCGCGCTCAACCTCTGGGGCGTACGGGCGGCGGCACGGGTCGGCTTCGCGGTCCTCGCCATGGAGATCGCCGTACTGCTGGTGTTCGTGGTCTCGGCGGTGGTCGTCCTCGTACAGGACGGGGCGCGGCGCGACTGGCTGTCGCCGCTGGCCGGGGACGTGGGCTTCTCCATGTCGGCGGTGCTCGGCGCGGTGTCGGTGGCCGTGCTCTCGTACCTGGGCTTCGACGCGATCGCCACCTTCGCGGAGGAGGTGACCGGGGGCAGCGCCAAGGTCGCGCGCGCGGTGCTGCTCTGTCTGGCGCTCGCGGGCGTGCTGTTCGTGGCGCAGACGTATCTGGCGGCGCTGCTCACACCGTCGTCGTCGGCCGCGCTGGCCGCCGAGCCCGGCAAGCAGGGCTCGGCCTTCTACGACGCGGTCGAGGTGTCCGTGGGCGACTGGCTGCACGATCTGGTGGCGGTCAGCAAGGCGATCGGGGCGGCGTTCGCGGCGCTGGCCGGGCAGGCGGCGGCCGGGCGGCTGGTGTTCGCCATGGCCCGCGAGCGGCGGCTGCCGAAGGCGCTGGCCCGTACGGACTCCGGCGTGCCGCGCGCGGCCCTGCTGGTGGCCGCCGTGGTGACGCTGGTGGCGGCGGTCTGGGCGGCCCGCCGCGACGACGGGATGGACCACTTGGTGTCGGTGGTCGACATGGGCGCCCTGACGGCGTTCCTGCTGCTGCACGCGTCGGTGATCGGCTGGTACGCGGTGCGCCGCCGCGACGGCGAGCCCCGTTGGCTCGCCCATGTGGTCCTGCCGCTGTGCGGCGGCGCGGTGATCGTGGCCGTGATGTGGGAGGCGACGCACACGGCGCAGGTGGTGGGCCTGGTGTGGCTGGTGCTGGGCATCGGGGTGCTGATGGTGCAGGGCGCGGAACGGTTCGGCCGAGGGACGGGACCCGGCCCAGGCGCGGGGGCGTGAGGGCCGACGCACGGGGACGGGGGAACCGGCCGCTACGCGCGCGTGGTGGTGGACCGACGCAACGCCCATGAGCGACAACAGGCGAACCAACCGCCACGCGCCCGTGACCGCGAACTCCCCCGCCCCGCCACACACCCGGCGACCCGCCGGGCCCCGGACCGCCCCGACCCGGTCCGACGTGTGGTCGGGGGTGTGTCAGTGGGTGCCGTTAGCCTGCGTACATGGGTCTGAATACGAGTGCTCAGGCGCCGCTGCCGGTCGGTGAGGTGTCGCGGCTCATCGGGGGGTGGATCGACCGGCTGGGGGCGATCTGGGTCGAGGGGCAGATCACCCAGCTCTCGCGGCGGCCCGGCGCGGGCGTGGTGTTCCTGACGCTGCGTGACCCGGCGCACGACATCTCGGTGTCGGTCACCTGCTACCGGCAGGTGTTCGACGCGGTGGCGGACGTCGTCGCGGAGGGCGCCCGGGTCGTGGTGCACGCGAAGCCGGAGTGGTACGCGCCGCGCGGCCAGCTGTCGCTGCGGGCCGCGGAGATACGGCCGGTCGGCGTCGGGGAACTGCTGGCCAGGCTGGAGCAGTTGAAGAAGACGCTGGCGGCCGAGGGCCTGTTCGCGCTCGACCGCAAGCGCCCGCTGCCGTTCCTGCCGCAGCTCGTCGGTCTGGTGGTGGGCCGCGCCTCGGCGGCCGAGCGGGACGTGCTGGAGAACGCGCGGCGGCGCTGGCCCGCCGTCCGCTTCGAGGTGCGCAACGTGGCGGTGCAGGGGGTGCACGCGGTGCCGCAGGTCGTGGAGGCGGTCCAGGAGCTGGACCGCATGGCGGACGTCGACGTGATCATCGTGGCGCGGGGCGGCG
Source organism: Streptomyces sp. cg36 (assembly GCF_041080675.1). Classification (NCBI taxonomy): domain Bacteria; kingdom Bacillati; phylum Actinomycetota; class Actinomycetes; order Kitasatosporales; family Streptomycetaceae; genus Streptomyces; species Streptomyces cyclosori. Next base: position 2,931,242 of record NZ_CP163520.1, read on the forward strand.
GCAGCGTGGAGGACCTGCTGCCGTTCTCCGACGAGCGGGTGGTGCGCGCGGTCTCCGGGTGCCGCACGCCGGTGGTGTCGGCCATCGGGCACGAGCCGGACTCCCCGCTGCTCGACCTGGTGGCGGACCTGCGCGCCTCCACGCCGACGGACGCGGCCAAGAAGGTGGTCCCCGACGTCGGGGAGGAGCTGGACCGCGTCCGGATGCTGCGGGACCGGGCGCGCCGGCACATGGGGTCGCTGGTCGACCGCGAGGAGCGGGGGCTGGCCGGGGTCCTGGCCCGCCCCTGGATGGAGCGCCCGCACCGGATGGTGGAGGACCGGGCGGACGAGGTGGAGGCGCTGGTCGACCGCTCCCGCCGGGTCCTGGGCCACCTCCTGGACCGCGCGGACTCCGAGCTGGCGCACACCCGCGCGCGCGTGGTCGCGCTGTCGCCTGCCGCGACGCTGGAGCGGGGGTACGCGGTGCTGCAGCGGGCGGACGGCACGGTGGTGCGGGCGCCCGGGGAGGTCGCCGGGGGCGAGGAGTTGCGGGCCAGGGTGGCCGAGGGCGGGTTCACGGTTGTCGTCGGGACGGATGCGTAAGGGTGAGTGACATGGCAGCGAAGGCGAAGACGGACGCGGCGGACGGCGCGGGCGACGGCGGCGGGAGCGGCGCAGAGCGGGCGGACGGAGGCGCCGCGGTCCCCGCGGGCGCGTCGGCCTCGTCCGAGTCGCTCGGCTACGAGCAGGCGCGGGACGAGCTGATCGACGTCGTCCGGCGCCTGGAGGCGGGGGGCACGACCCTGGAGGAGTCGCTGGCGCTCTGGGAGCGCGGGGAGGCGCTGGCGAAGGTGTGCCGGCGCTGGCTGGAGGGGGCGCGGGCCCGGCTGGACGCGGCACTGGAAGCGGAGGGGTAAGTTCCATCAGGGCGGTCCCCGGCCGGCCGGCCCCGCACCGGAATGCCCCACTCCGGCCGCGCCACCCGTCCACGTACCGGATCCACTCAATCCGGCCGCACCGTCCGACCCCGTACCGCAATCAGCTACTCCGGCCGCGCCGCCCGACCCCGTACCGGAATCAGCCACTCCGGCCACGCCGCCCGACCGCGCGCCGGATCCACTCGATCCGGCCGCACCGCCCCACCACGTACCGGCTTCAGCCGCCCCGCTCGCGTCGCCCAGCCGCGTACCGGATCGCCTCACTCCGCTTTGTGAGGCCGGTCACCCTGCGGCCGGTTTAGTTGAAACTTAACCTAACTCTGCCTTACGGTGTGCTCACCGCTTGATTCCCCCACAAGCGGAATCCCCGTAAGTCCGAAGAAGGTATGCAATGTCTCTCGCCCTCGACTCCGCCGCGCAGGACCTCCTCTTCCGTGAGGCGCGCACGGCCAACACGTTCACCGACGAGCCGGTGACCGAGGAGCAGGTGCAGGCGATCTACGACCTGGTCAAGTTCGGGCCGACCGCCTTCAACCAGACGCCGCTGCGCATCGTGCTGGTCCGCTCCGCCGAGGCCCGCGAGCGCCTGGTGGCGCACATGGCCGAGGGCAACCGCGCCAAGACCGCCACCGCCCCGCTGGTCGCGATCCTCGCCGCGGACAACGAGTTCCACGAGGAGCTCCCCCAGCTGTTCCCGCACTTCCCGCAGGCCAAGGACGTCTTCTTCAGCGAGCGCCCGGTCCGGGAGAACGCCGCGACCCTGAACGCCGCCCTCCAGGCCGCCTACTTCATCGTCGGCGTCCGCGCCGCCGGCCTCGCGGCCGGCCCGATGACCGGCTTCGACGGCGCCGCCATCCAGAAGGAGTTCCTGGACGGCGACCACACCCCGCTGATGGTCGTCAACATCGGCAAGCCGGGCGAGGACGCCTCGTACCCGCGCAGCCCGCGCCTGTCGTACGACGACGTCGTCACCACCGTCTGAGCCACGGGCCCCGGCACACGAAGGCCGCCGCACCCCTCACGGGTGCGGCGGCCTTCGCCGTGTCGCGCGCGGCGCTACGCCTTCTTCAGCTCCAGCGCCGCCGCCATCCGCTCCAGTTGGGCGAAGCCCGCCGTGCCGGTGACCACGGTCGTGGAGCCCTTGTCCTCGCGGACGAGCGCGTCGTACTTGGGGCCCTCCCAGCGGCGCCAGGTCGCACCGGCGATCTGCTGGGTGTGGTCCGTCTTGGACGCCCGCTTGGCCACGGACCGGATGTACTTGTCCCGGTCGGGCGCCGAGGACTGCTCGATCGCCACGTACTCCTTGTCCGGGTCGAGGAAGCCCAGGTGCCAGGCGTTGTCGGCCTGGCCGTCGTACGTGACCGAGGTCGCCGTCCACTTGTCCTGGTCGGGGAGCCCGACCGGCGCCGCCACCGGGTACGGCGCGGCGCGCCGGACCGTCAGCAGTTCGACGCGGTAGTCGACCGCCTTGATCGGGTCCTTCTTGCCGTCGTGCGGGACGAACATGTAGATCACAGCCACGGCGATGCCGATCACCGCCAGCGACTGCAGCATGTTCCGCACACTCTGCTTGCCTCGTGTTCCTGCCACGCCCCCATGGTCTCAGGTCATGTCGCTGCTCATACGTGGCCCCCTCTGCTCATTTTGTCGATGTGACGATAGAGTCCAGGGACCCTCTGATTTCGACCGGCCGTCGCCGTACAGAAAGGTGCGCTCCGATGACCGAGCACAACTTGCCGCCCCAGCTGGAGGTCTCGCCCGAGGCCCCCGACCGCAACCTCGCCCTGGAGCTCGTCCGGGTCACCGAGGCCGCCGCCATGGCCGCGGGCCGGTGGGTCGGCCGTGGCGACAAGATCGGCGCGGACGGCGCCGCGGTCAACGCGATGCGCACCCTCGTCTCCACCGTCTCGATGAACGGCGTCGTCGTCATCGGTGAGGGCGAGAAGGACGAGGCGCCGATGCTCTACAACGGCGAGCGCATCGGCGACGGCACCGGCCCCGAGGTCGACATCGCCGTCGACCCGATCGACGGCACCACGCTCAACGCCAAGGGCATGCCCAACGCGATCGCGGTGCTCGCCGCCGCCGACCGCGGCACGATGTTCGACCCGTCGGCCGTCTTCTACATGGACAAGCTGGTCACCGGCCCCGAGGCCGCCGACTTCGTCGACATCAACGCCCCCGTCTCGGTGAACATCCGGCGCGTGGCCAAGGCGAAGAACTCCTCGCCCGAGGACGTCACCGTGGTCATCCTGGACCGCCCCCGCCACGAGGGCATCGTCAAGGAGATCCGGGAGACCGGCGCCCGCATCAAGTTCATCTCGGACGGCGACGTGGCCGGTTCGATCATGGCCGTGCGCGAGGGCACCGGCGTCGACCTGCTCATGGGCATCGGCGGCACCCCCGAGGGCATCATCTCGGCGTGCGCGATCAAGTGCCTCGGCGGCACCATCCAGGGCAAGCTGTGGCCCAAGGACGAGGCCGAGCGGCAGCGCGCGCTGGACGCGGGCCACGACCTGGACCGGGTGCTGAGCACCAACGACCTGGTCTCGGGCGAGAACGTGTTCTTCGTCGCCACCGGCATCACCGACGGCGAGCTGCTGCGCGGGGTGCGCTACCGGGCCGAGACCGCGACCACCCAGTCGCTGGTCATGCGCTCCAAGTCGGGCACGATCCGCCAGATCGACTCGACCCACCGGCTGTCCAAGCTGCGCGCCTACAGCCAGATCGACTTCGACCGCGCGAAGTAGCCCGCGCGGTCGCGCGCGTACGCGAAGGGGCGCCCCCTTGTGCGGACGGGAGCGCCCCTTCGCGTACGTACGCGCGCGCACGTCAGGCGGCGGACGCGGCCTTCTTCAGCTCGACCTCGCGCCGGCGCCGCCGGGCCAGCACCACGCGCCGCTCCGCCGCGGTCAGCCCGCCCCACACCCCGTACGGCTCGGGCATCAGCAGGGCGTGCTCGCGGCACTCGACCATCACCGGGCAGCGGGCACAGACGCGCTTGGCGGCCTCCTCGCGGGAGAGCCGGGCCGCGGTCGGCTCCTTGGAGGGGGCGAAGAACAGCCCCGCCTCGTCCCGGCGGCAGACCGCTTCCGTGTGCCACGGGCCCGCCTGGTCCTCCCGAGCTGGGCCGCGCTGCGGCGGGACTGCGACGGCGACCTGCAGGGACTGATGCGGCGGATGCAGCACGGCCAACTCCTGACGACGGCTGACGACGGCTTCGCGAGCGAGCGACGATGCGACAGTCCCTACCCGCTGTGCGCGTGCCTATGCACTGAGTTCCGTAGTGCGGAAGCCCGATCGTGCGCCGGTGACCGGAAGTGTGCGGACGCGATGCGTCAGGAGCCGAGGCGTTTGCGCAGGCGGTCGTGGAGGTCGGCGATCCGCTTCCCGCGCTTGGGTTTGGCCTCGATGTTGCCGAATACCGAGTACCCGTTCACCACGACCACGGGCGCCTCCGGATGATCGGCCTCCACGGTGTCCACTTCGAAGTTGCCGAAGATGCCGGTCCCGTTGCCGCGCAGGGTGACGTTCTCGGGAACCCGCACCTCGACGTTGCCGAAGACCGATGTGGCGTTGATGACCGAAAGCCGCTGTGCGAAGTACGCCTCGGTGAGGTCGATCTCGATGCTGCCGAAGAGCGCGAAGGCGTTGGTGCGGCGGCCGATGCGCCAGCGGCCCTTGCGGGTGGAGGCGGAGAAGACGGCGACGAGGTTCTCGGCGACGCCCGCCGCCGCCTCGTCGTCGGCGGGCACGGGAGCGTGTGCGGTCGCGTACGCGGGCGGCTGCGGGGCGAAGCGCGCGGCGCCCCCGGCGGCGGCCGGCAGATCACTCACCAGCGGCTCCAGCTCGCCCATCGTCTTGGCCCGGTAGACGCCGTCGATGCGCTCCGCGTGCTCCTCCGCGTCCAGCCGCCCCTCCGCGAGGGCCTCGCGGAGGATGTCGGCGACCCGGTCGCGGTCGGCGTCCGAGGCGCGCAGGCCGGACGCGGCCCCGGCCGGAGCGGGCGGGGCAGTCGGTGCGGGCTGCTGCGCGGGCTGCGCCGGTGCGTGCTTTTCGAGGTCCACGGAGTCAGCGTACCCAAACGCGATAGATCGCGACTAGGGGTCGGCCCCGGCGGGCGTGGGGGCCGCGGTGCCAACTGAGCCTTACCTCACAGAATCGGCACCGGCCGGGCGGCATACGCTTGAGGGTGCTGTGCCAATGGAGGTCAGCCGCGTCTGCCGAGTGAGGAATGGCCGTAATGCCAGAGTTTGCGTACTCCGATCTGCTCCCGCTGGGAGCGGACACCACGCCCTACCGCCTGGTGACCGCCGAGGGTGTCTCCACCTTCGAGGCCGACGGCCGTACGTTCCTCAAGGTCGAGCCGGAGGCGCTGCGCAAGCTCGCCGCCGAGGCGATCCACGACATCCAGCACTATCTGCGCCCGGCCCACCTGGCCCAGCTGCGCCGGATCATCGACGACCCCGAGGCGTCCGGCAACGACAAGTTCGTGGCGCTCGACCTGCTGAAGAACGCCAACATCGCGGCGGCGGGCGTCCTGCCGATGTGCCAGGACACCGGCACGGCGATCGTGATGGGCAAGCGCGGGCAGAACGTGCTGACCGAGGGCGGCGACGAGGAAGCCCTCTCGCGCGGCATCTACGACGCGTACACCCAGCTCAACCTGCGCTACTCGCAGATGGCTCCGCTCACCATGTGGGAGGAGAAGAACACCGGCTCCAACCTGCCCGCGCAGATCGAGCTGTACGCGACCGACGGCGGCGCCTACAAGTTCCTCTTCATGGCCAAGGGCGGCGGCTCGGCCAACAAGTCGTTCCTGTACCAGGAGACGAAGGCCGTCCTCAACGAAGCCTCCATGATGAAGTTCCTGGAGGAGAAGATCCGTTCGCTCGGTACGGCGGCGTGCCCGCCCTACCACCTGGCGATCGTGGTCGGCGGCACCTCCGCCGAGTTCGCGCTGAAGACCGCGAAGTACGCCTCGGCGCACTACCTCGACGAACTGCCCTCCGAGGGCTCGGAGCTGGGGCACGGCTTCCGCGACGAGGAGCTGGAGAAGAAGGTCTTCGAGCTGACGCAGAAGATCGGCATCGGCGCGCAGTTCGGCGGCAAGTACTTCTGCCACGACGTGCGCGTGGTGCGCCTGCCCCGGCACGGCGCCTCGCTGCCGGTCGCGATCGCCGTGTCCTGCTCGGCCGACCGCCAGGCCGTCGCCAAGATCACCGCCGAGGGCGTGTTCCTGGAGGAGCTGGAGAAGGACCCGGCGCGGTTCCTGCCGGAGACCACGGACGAGCACCTCTCCTCGGGCGAGGACGACGTCGTGCGCATCGACCTCAACCGGCCGATGGACGAGATCCTCGCCGAGCTCACCAAGTACCCGGTCAAGACCCGGCTCTCGCTGACCGGTCCGCTGGTCGTGGCGCGCGACATCGCGCACGCCAAGATCAAGGAGCGGCTCGACGCGGGCGAGGAGATGCCGCAGTACCTGAAGGACCACCCGGTGTACTACGCGGGTCCCGCGAAGACGCCCGAGGGGTACGCGTCCGGCTCCTTCGGGCCGACCACGGCGGGCCGCATGGACTCCTACGTGGAGCAGTTCCAGGCGGCGGGCGGCTCCAAGGTGATGCTGGCCAAGGGCAACCGGTCGGCGCAGGTCACCAAGGCGTGCGGGGCGCACGGCGGGTTCTACCTCGGTTCCATCGGCGGGCCCGCGGCGCGCCTCGCCCAGGACTGCATCAAGAAGGTCGAGGTCGTCGAGTACGAGGAGCTCGGCATGGAGGCGGTGTGGAAGATCGAGGTCGAGGACTTCCCCGCGTTCATCGTCGTCGACGACAAGGGCAACGACTTCTTCCAGGCTCCGGCCGAGCCGCCGACCTTCCTGAACATCCCGCTGCGGGGGGCTGCGCAGTAAGGCGGCTCCGATCCCCTCCCCGCCCCTTCCCGAAAGCCCTCTGGCGGGCGGCCGGGCGGGGCGGGGCGGGCCCGGGGGCTTCGCCCCCGGACCCCCTCGGGTGGCTGCGGGCCGGGCCCGCTTGCCGTTTTGGCTGCGGGCCGGGCCCACCTTCCTTCGCCTGCGGGCCGTGCCCGCCTCCCCTTCGGCTGCGGGCCGTGCCCGCTTCTCGCGCCGTTCCCCGCGCCCCTTCGAAGGCCCTCCGGGCCTCTTCAGGGGCGCTTCCTCTCCAGGAACGCCAGGCGGGCCCTCTTCTCCGGTTTGGCCACCTCCTGGGCCAGCACGAAGCCCGACCGCACCATCCGCTCGATCGACTTCTCGTTGCGGACGTCGGGCTCCACCACGATGCGCAGGTGCGCCGGGTCCGCGAGGACGTAGGCGATCAGGTTGCTCATCAGGGTGCCCGTGAAGCCGGGGCGGGCGGGGCCGGGGGCGGGGGCCACCAGGATGTGGATGCCCACGTCGCCCGGCCTGACCTCGTAGCACTCCCCCAGCGGATCCGCCTCCGGCCGGTACGTCTGGAACAGCGCCACCGGCTCGTCGTCCAGCGTCACCAGGAACGCGTGGTGCGTGGCGAGCGAGTCGACGTACTCGTACGTCTCGCGCACCTGCTCCCGGCTCGCCCCGCGCATGCCCCAGAACTCGGCCCGCTCCTGCGTCACCCAGCCGTGGACGACGTCGAGGTCGGCCACCGGGTCCAGCGGACGGAGCCGGACCGTGCCGAACTCCGCGGCCTTGTGCTCGTAGACGTGTGCGCGCATCTCTCTCCTCAGCGCCTTCCAGTCGGTGGTCACCGGGGCCAGCGCGCCCGTCGTCCACAGCTCCAGCTGGTCGCGGTGGTGCGGGCTGTCCGGCGCGCCCGACGCGCCGAACGGCACCACCCACAGGCTGTCCTCGCGCCGCGACAGGTCCCAGACGTAACGGGCGGCCGGGCCCCGGGCGCTGAGGTGGGTCAGGCCCGGCACGCTGCTCGTGGACAGCACGCAGTCGTGGTCGCCCGCCAGACCCGGCCACTGGGCGGTGGCGTCCGGCAGCGCCTGCCAGGGCGCGAGCCGGTGCGCCTCGCCCCAGGTGCCGAACTCGCCCTCGGCGCCCGCCACTTCCTCCAGCGCGGCCCGCGCCTCGTGGGCCCGGTCGATCTCGGGCAGCATCCGGGTGGTCAGGACCGTCTCCAGGGCGTAGCCGATCCGGGGGGTGAGGGCCAGCCAGGGCAGGAACAGGTCGGGCAGGGAGGGGAGTTCGGCGAGCGGCTCGAAGGCGGGGTGGGCCGCGAGACGGCGTACGAGCGCCGCCCGTACGGTCGCGTACGCCAGCGCGTCCGCGGAGTCCGCCGCCATCCTGCGGTCCCAGCCGAGCAGCCGGTCCCGCAGTGCCGCCGCCGGTGGGGTGAGGTCCGGCAGGGCGGCGAGGAGGGCGAGCAGCGGGCGGGCCGACGCGAGGTGGGTGTCGGTGTGGATCGCGGACATCGCCCCGGGCGTCCAGGAGGTGGACGACTCCAGGAGCGCGGCGATGCGGTCCGCCCGGTACGGCGGGGCGAACTCCACGCCCAGGGGCGCCGCCAGGCCCCGCTGGTTGGCCATCACGGCCGTCCCGCGCACCTCGGCGCGCGGCATGGGCGCCCAGCCGGTCCACTCGTGGCCGTCCTCCCAGGCCGCCACCACGCGGACGCGGTTGGTGGCGTGCCGCAGCGGTACGCGTCCGGCGACGCGGTGCAGCGTCCCGCCCGCGGTGTCGGCGGCCTGGACGACGTTGACCGGCTCCACCCAGTGGTCGAAGGCGCGGTCCACGTCCTCGGCGGTGGTGGCCCGCAGCAGCGCGGGCAGCGCGGCGAAGCCGATGTCGGCGGTGACGCGCGGGGGGTAGCGCAGGCTGACGGCGTCGGACGCGTCGGGGCCGCCGATGACCACCGGGCCCCGGTCGGTCTCGATGACCTCGACGGTGACCGGGGCCGCCCCCGCCACCTCGATCGTCTCGGTGTGGGCGGCGGCGGGGCGCCAGCCGTCGGGGCCGAGCGCGCTCACGCCGTCGTCGCCGCGGCGCAGGCGTTCGCGGTAGAGGTCCTGGTAGTCGGCCATGGCGTTGGTGATGGCCCAGGCGGCCTTGCCGGTGTGGCCGAAGTGGCCGATGCCGGGTACGCCGGGGACGGCCAGGCCGACGACGTCGAACTCGGGGCAGGAGAGCCGGATCTGCTGGTAGACGCCCGGGTCCTCGATGAAGCGGTGCGGGTCGCCCGCGATGAGGGCGGCGCCGGTGGCGGTGTGCTCGCCGGTGACCAGCCAGCCGTTGGAGCCGGAGGTGCCGGGGCCGTCGGTGGCGAAGAGCTCGACCGCGCCCGCGCCGAGGGCGGCGACGGCGCGTTCGCGCCAGAGCTTGGTGGGGAAGCCCGCGAAGAGGATGTGGGTGGAGATCCAGACGCCGAGCGGGGTCCAGGGCTCCCAGCGCCCGGGGGCCAGGCCGGTGGCGCCGAAGCCGGGCCCGTCCGCGGCGGTGGCGGCGAGGCCCTCGTTGACCCCGTCCACGTACGCCGTGACCCAGTCGGCCGTCTCGTCGTCCAGCGCCTCGAAGCACCGGCGGGCGGTGTCGGCGAGCCGGGCCCGGCGGGCGAAGCGGTCCCAGCCGACGGCGTCGGGGCCGAGGAAGGCGGCCGTGGTGCCCTGCACCCGGTGCCGTTCCCCCTCGATCTGCCAGCCGCGGTCGGCGGCGGCGTTGCGGCCCTGGGCCCGGGCCAGCTCGCGGGCGTCGCCCGCCCGCAGATGCGGGATGCCCCGGCTGTCGCGAAAGACCTCGGCGCTCACGCCCGATCCCCTCCCTGTAAGTTAGGACAGCCTAACCTAAAGGGAGGGGGCTTGTGCGGAGGGTGTCACGCGAAGCGCTGGGCCGCCGAGCCGTCGCAGGGGCGCAGGGTCAGCGGGTCCTTGGCCGCCGCCAGCGTGGCGCACAGACCGGTGGCCGCCGCCGGGCGCAGGGTGGAGCCGTCGCGCACGAACTCCTGGTTGGCCCCGCCGTGGCAGTTCCAGATGATCAGCTTCGCCCCGGCCGAGTACTTCGCGGCGGGCACGTCCAGGCAGCGGTCCTGGGTGAGCTGGGTGTGCAGCGACCTGCGGGCGCCGTCGTACCACCAGCCCTGGTTCCGGCCGCCGTGGCAGTCCCAGCCGATGACGGCCGTGTTGTTGGCGCTGGAGGCGCCAGTTACGTCCAGACAGCTGCCGGTCGAGGCGCTCCGCAGCGGCTGGTACGCGTCGTCCCAGGCGAGCGGGTAGAGCACCGGCGAGCCGGTGGAGGCCGGGTCCGCGCAGCTCGCCTCGCGCAGCCCCGAGTCGTAGATCTGGGTGAGGCAGGAGGCGAAGGCGCCGTGGCCCCGGTAGTTGGGGTGGAAGGACTGGCGGACCGAGTTGGAGTCCGGCAAGCCCGGCTTGGAGAGGTCGATGTAGAGGCCGCGCGCCCAGGTGTCCTCCATGCACACCTCGTGGCCGTTGAAGAGCCGCGAGTTGTCGAGGAAGACCGCGCCGGTGTCGGCCGCCGCCTTGCGCATCCCGCGCTCGAAGGCGGGCACGGCGGTGTCGCGGCCCCAGACGGTGTCGGAGTCGTAGCCGAGGCCGCCGCAGACCAGCTTGCCGGGGAAGTCCGGGTTGTCGTGGAAGTCGGGGCCGATCGGGCTCGGGTAGCCCATGACGACGAGCTTGTAGTCGCCGTCGGCGTACCCGGCGTCGCGCATCACGGTCTTCAGGTCGTTGACGGTCGCCTCGACCTTGGGCACCAGGCCGTCCACCCGGGCCTGCCAGCCGGGCGCGTACTTGGACTCGCACGGGCCCTGGAGCAGCAGGTACCGCTCCACGCAGTCGGTCATCACCGGCCCGAACTGGAGGTCGTCGTTGGCCCCGGCGACCAGCAGCACCATCTTGATGCGGGTGTTGCGGGCCTTGATGGCGAGGCTGTCGCTCTGGACCAGCTCGTCGGCGTACTGCTTGGTGCCGCCTATCCGGATGTTGCCGGTGTAGGCGCCCGAACAAGCCACGTTGTACGTCTCGTCGGCGGGAATGCCGGTGCGGTGGATCGCGGAGTCCGGCGCCCGGTGGCACCAGTTGTCGGGGCCGTTGGTGCCGGCCTCGTAGGTGCCGACGCCCTCGCCGGAGATCTCGCTGTCGCCGAGCGAGATCAGCCCGGTCCTGCGCTGGTCCATGGGCCGCTCGGCGGAATCCCCGTACAGCTTGAGCGCCTCGGCGGCGCGGATCTTCTCCAGCTCGGGCGGCAGGGGGGTGGACTGTACCGTCGCGGCCGGTGCGGCCGTGGCCGTCGCCGTCATGCCGCCGAACGCGGCCGCCGCGGCCACGGCGGCCGCGAACGTCCCGCGAAGTCTGTGCCTGGTGCGCCTCATTGCGCCTCCCCGGTGATGAGTTACCACCGGTATTTACTGGCCGGTAAGGCTCATTGGGAATAGCTGGGACAAGACAACTGCTCACCTTTTTGAGGAGGTTCAAGGACATGAACGACAGCGAGTACCGCGTCGAGCACGACTCCATGGGCGAGGTGCGGGTCCCCGCGCACGCCAAGTGGCGGGCCCAGACGCAGCGGGCGGTGGAGAACTTCCCCGTCTCCGGGCAGCGCCTGGAGCGCGCCCACATCGAGGCGCTGGCCAGGATCAAGGCCGCCGCGGCGAGGGTCAACGCCGAACTCGGCGTCCTGGACGAGGACATCGCGAAGGCGGTGCGGGAGGCGGCCGAGGAGGTCGCCGGCGGGCGCTGGGACGAGCACTTCCCGGTCGACGTCTTCCAGACCGGCTCGGGCACCTCCTCGAACATGAACATGAACGAGGTCGTGGCGACCCTGGCGAGCGAGCGGCTGGGCCGGGACGTCCACCCCAACGACCACGTCAACGCCTCGCAGTCGTCCAACGACGTCTTCCCCTCCTCCATCCACATCGCCGCCACCGCCGCCGTCACCGCCGAGCTGATCCCGGCCCTGGAGCACCTGGCCGCGGCGCTGGAGCGCAAGGCGGCCGAGTTCGCGGACGTGGTCAAGTCGGGGCGCACGCACCTGATGGACGCCACCCCCGTCACCCTGGGCCAGGAGTTCGGCGGCTACGCGGCGGCCATGCGGTACGGCGTGGAGCGGCTGCGCGCCTCGCTCCCCCGCCTCGCCGAGCTGCCGCTGGGCGGCACCGCCGTGGGGACCGGCATCAACACCCCGCCCGGGTTCTCCGCCGCCGTGATCGCCGAGGTCGCCCGGGCCACCGGCCTGCCGCTCACCGAGGCCCGCGACCACTTCGAGGCGCAGGGCGCCCGCGACGGCCTGGTGGAGACCTCCGGCCAGCTGCGCACCATCGGCGTCTCGCTCACCAAGATCTCCAACGATCTGCGCTGGATGGCGTCCGGGCCGCGCACGGGACTGGCCGAGATCTCCCTGCCCGACCTCCAGCCGGGCTCCTCGATCATGCCCGGCAAGGTCAACCCGGTGATCCCGGAGGCCGTGCTGATGGTCGCCGCCCAGGTGACCGGCAACGACGCCACGGTGGCGGCGGCGGGCGCGGCCGGCAACTTCGAGCTGAACGTGATGCTCCCGGTGATCGCCAAGAACCTGCTGGAGTCGGTGCGGCTGCTCGCCAACGCCTCCCGGCTGCTCGCGGACCGCACCGTCGACGGGATCACCGCCCACCGCGAACGGGCCCGGGAGTACGCGGAGTCCTCGCCGTCGGTCGTCACCCCGCTCAACAAGTACATCGGGTACGAGGAGGCCGCCAAGGTCGCCAAGAAGTCGCTGGCCGAGCGGAAGACGATCCGCGAAGTGGTCCTGGAGGGCGGTTACGTGGAGCGCGGCGACCTCACCGAGGCGCAGCTCGACGAGGCGCTGGACGTGCTGCGGATGACCAGGCCGTGAGCGCGGGCCGGGGCCGCCGGCCGTGATGTGGGTCGCAGCGCGGTCTTGACCGTGCTCCTAAGATCTGCGCATGACAGGTACCGGAGGCATGCACCACTGGGCGCCGGGGGACCAGATCCTCTGGCGCTACCGCGACAATGCCCCGGGCCCGGCGAACCGCGTGCACATCTGCCGCCCGGTCACCGTCGTCCGGGACACCGCCGAGCTGCTCGCCGTGTGGATGGCGCCGGGCACCGAGTGCGTCAAGCCGGTGCTCGCCGACGGCACCCCGGTGCACGAGGAGCCGCTGGCCACCCGGTACACCGCCCCGCGCACCACCGAGCGCGCGCGGTGGTTCGGCACCGGGGTCCTCAAGCTGGCGCGGCCGGACGAGCCCTGGTCGGTGTGGCTGTTCTGGGAACGGGGCTGGCGCTTCAAGAGCTGGTACGTGAACCTGGAGGAGCCGCGTACGCGGTGGTCGGGCGGGGTCGACTCCGAGGACCACTTTCTCGACATCTCCGTCTATCCGGACCGCAGTTGGCAGTGGCGGGACGAGGACGAGTTCGCGCAGGCCCAGCGCGTGGGCCTGCTGGACCCGGCCCGGGCCCGGCGGGTGCGGGCGGCCGGGGCGGCGGCGGTCGAGGTGATCCGGGCGTGGGGCGGGCCGTTCGCGGACGGGTGGGAGCAGTGGCGGCCCGATCCGCGGTGGCCGGTTCCGGCGCTTCCGGCGGACTGGGATCGCACCCCGGCGCATATGCCGTCGTGAGACCCTTGATGCGCCCCCGGGGTTCAAACGTAGGATCGTCCTCCGCAAGGCTGCGCATCGGCAACGAGGGAACCCAGGGCGCAAATTGACCGTATGTCACCTCAAGGGGGGTCGAGACGTGACCGGTGCCGCGGCCGCATCGCGTACGGGGCGTGCCCCGCGCCCCGCGCGCGCCCTGAACGGCCCGCCGATGGGTATACCGCACGCAGCGACTTCCTCGCGCATCCCTGCCCTGCCTCCAGCACGGTGGATGTCTCACTCCGGACGGACGGAACCCGACGCGTGACGGAGCACCAGCCCACTTCGCACGAGAGCCGGCACCACGAGCACCACGCCCGGCCTCCAGAGGCGGCCCGCCCGCGCCCGGACGACCCGGGCGCGGGCTCCGCCGCGCACTCCGCCGCGTCCCAGGCCGGCCCCGCGGTGCCCGCCGCCGCCCGGCACGGCTCGGTGCGCGCGGCCACCGCCTCCGTCCCCGGCCAGCCCGAGCCCGGCTCCCGGGACCTCGCGCGGGACCTGGGCGCGGCGGGAGCCGCCGGTGCGACGGGGCTGCCCGGCCGCCCCGAGCGGACCCCGGGCGACGGCTCCCCGGGCGGTCCGGGCGCCGGAGCGCCCGGCGGCGACGGCTCGGGCGGCACGCCGGGCGGCGGGGACGGCGCGGCCGTGGCCCGGCGCGAGGGCGACCGGCTACGGTTCGTGGGCGCGGCGACCCGCCGGATCGCCCGCGGCATAGACCTCGACGAGATCGTGCTCGGACTGTGCCGGGCCACCGTCCCGACCTTCTCGGACGCGATACTCGTGCACCTGCGCGACCCGCTGCCCGTCGGGGACGAGCGGCCCGCGAGCCCCTTCGTGCTGCGGCTGCGCCGGACCGACCGGCTGCGTTTAGTCGACGAGTCGCTGCAGGAGCCGGAGGCGATCGACGCCCTGTCCCTGCTGAACGCCCAGACCGACCTGACCCCGGCCGCCGAGCTCTGCGAGGTGCGCACCGGCGGCGCCCTCGCCGAGGTGCTGCGCGGGGTCCGGCCGGTCTTCGGCGACTCCGTGCCCGCCCGCCTCGCGCTGGCCGAGCTGCTCGGCCCCGACCGTCCGGTGCCCGGCGGCCACCGGACGATACTCGCCCCGCTCCGGGGGCGGCGGCGCGTGATCGGCGCCGCCGTGTTCGTGCGCGGTCTGGAGCGGCCCGCCTTCGAGGCCAACGACCTGCTGGTGGCCGCCCAGCTGGCCACGCACACCGCGCTCGGCATCGACAAGGCGGTGCTGTACGGGCGCGAGGCGTACATCGCGGACGAGCTCCAGCGCACCATGCTGCCGGACTCGCTGCCGCAGCCCACCGGCGTACGGCTGGCCTCGCGCTATCTGCCGGCCGCCGAGACCGCCCGGGTCGGCGGCGACTGGTACGACGCGATCCCGCTGCCCGGCAGCCGGGTCGCCCTGGTCGTCGGCGACGTCATGGGCCACTCCATGACCTCGGCCGCGATCATGGGCCAGCTGCGCACCACCGCGCAGACGCTGGCCGGGCTCGACCTGCCGCCGCAGGAGGTGCTGCACCACCTCGACGAGCAGGCCCAGCGGCTCGGCACCGACCGCATGGCCACCTGCCTGTACGCGGTGTACGACCCGGTGGCCCACCGCATCACCATCGCCAACGCGGGCCATCCGCCGCCGGTGCTGCTGCACCTGGGCGGGCGCGCGGAGGTGCTGCGGGTGCCGCCGGGCGCGCCGATCGGCGTCGGCGGGGTCGACTTCGAGGCGGTCGAGCTGGACGCCCCGGCGGGCGCCACCCTGCTGCTGTACACGGACGGCCTGGTGGAGTCCCGGCTGCGGGACGTGTGGACCGGCATCGAGCAGCTGCGCGAGCGGCTCGCCGCCACCGCCCAGCTGACCGGCCCGGACCACTCGCCGCCCCTGGAGGCGCTCTGCGACGACGTCCTGGACATGCTGGGGCCCGGCGACCGGGACGACGACATCGCGCTGCTCGCCGCCCGCTTCGACGGGATCGCGCCGAGCGACGTGGCGTACTGGTTCCTGGACCCGGAGGACTCGGCCCCCGGCCGGGCCCGCCGCCTGGCGCGGCGCGCCCTGGACCGCTGGGGCCTTGAGGAGCTCACCGACTCGGTGGAGCTGCTGGTCAGCGAGGTGGTCACCAACGCCGTGCGGTACGCGGAGCGCCCGGTGACCCTGCGGCTGCTCAAGACGGACGTCCTGCGCTGCGAGGTCGGCGACGACTCGCCGCAGCTGCCGCGCCAGCGGCGGGCCCGGGACACCGACGAGGGCGGCCGGGGCCTGTTCCTGGTGAACCGGTTGGCCAGGCGGTGGGGCGCGACCCGGCTGTCGGGCGGCAAGGTCGTCTGGTTCGAACTGCCCACCCGCCCCTGAGAGTCCGCGAAGGAGTCGGCCCCCCACCCCGGACGGGGTGGGGGCCGACTCCTTGCCACGGGCCGGGGCTACGGCGTCTCGCCGCCGCCCTGGATGGTGCCCTGGGTGGTGCCGCCGTCGGCCGCGCCGCCGGTCGGGTTGCCCCCGGTCTGGCCGCCGGTCGGGTTGCCGCCCGTCTGACCGCCGGTCGGGTTGCCCCCGGTCTGGCCCCCGTTGGTCTGGCCGCCGTTCGTCTGACCGCCGTTGGTCTGGCCGCCGTTGCCGGTCTGACCACCGGTCGTCGGGTTGCCGGTGGTGCCCCCGGTCGTCGGCGGCTTCGGCGGGTTCTTCGTCGGCGTGTGCGTCGGCGACTTGGACGGGGTGCGCGAGGGGGTGTGGCTGGGCGTGTTGGACGGGGTGCCCGACGGCGTGGTCACCGGCGGCTCGTCCTTCTGCTTGGCCGCGCCCTGGTCGGTGTCCAGGTCGAACTCGGAGTCGTCGCTGCCGACCGCGTCGAAGGTGTACGCGGCCCAGATCTTCGCCGGGATCGCGCCACCGTTGATGCGGCCGTGGGCGGGACCGTCGTTGCCGGTGGCACCCGCGATGCTCACCTGGCCGCCCTTGGGCACCGTGTGCCCGTCCACCTGGCGCGCCTCGGCGGCCTCGCCCCACAGGCCGACCGAGGTCACCAGCGAGGGCGTGTACCCGGTGAACCAGGCCGACTTGTTGTCGTCGGAGGTACCGGTCTTGCCCGCCACCGGCTGCCCGTCGCGGTTGTCGGCGTCCCGGACCGACCCCTTGGCCGTACCGTCGTCGACCACGCCGGTGAGCACCGAGGTGACGGCGTCGGCCGCGTCCCGGCTGATCACCTGGTCGCCGATCGGGTCCGGCTTGTTGTACTTGGCCACCTTGTGCTGGGCCGACTGCACGATGGACGGCGTGATCTTCTTGCCGTGGTTGTCCAGCGTGGCGTACGCGCCGGCCATCTCCATCGGGCTGGCGCCGTAGGAGCCCAGGGTCATGGCGGGCTCGGCGCCGACGCCCTTCATGTGGTTGAGGCCGAGCGACACGGCCGTGTCCCGCAGCTTCGGCAGCCCGACGTCCACGCCCATCTGGGCGAAGACGCTGTTGACGGACTTGTTCATGGCCGTCTGGACGGTGATCGGGCCGTAGCTCTGGTCGTCCTCGTTGGGGGGCGCGTAGCCCTTGCCGCCGTCACCCTTCACCGGGCGCTTGTTGTCGCCGTTGTAGATGGTGTTGGCGCGGATCTCCTTGCCGTCCTGCGTCTCGGCCTTCTCGTTGAGCGCGGCGGCCAGGATGAGGGGCTTGAAGGTCGAGGCGGGCTGGTAGGTCGCCGTGGTGGCGTTGCTGATCTGGTGCTTCATGTAGTCCTGGCCGCCGTACAGCGCGACGACCGCACCGGTCTTGGGGTCCACCGAGACGGCGCCCGCCTGGATGTCCTGGTCGACCTTGCGCTTCTTCTTGTCCAGCTTGCTGGTGAGCTCCTGCTTCACCGAGTCCTCAAGGAGCTTCTGCTTCTTGGGGTCGATGTTGAGGGTGATCGTCCAGCCGCCCTTGGCGAGGTCCGACTCGCTGATGCCGTTGCGGATCAGCTCGGCCTTGGCCGCCTGGACCAGGTAGCCGGTCTGGCCCTCCATGCCCGGGTCGGGCTTGGGCTCGATCGGGGTCGGGAACTTCATCCCGGCCCGCTGGGCCGCGTCGAGCTCCTTCATCTTGACCATGTTGTCGAGCACGTAGTTCCAGCGCGCCGTCACCAGCCGCTTGCCGGTCGGCGAGGCCACCGCCCAGTCGTACTGGCTGGGCGCCTGGAGCAGCGCCGCCAGATAGGCGCCCTGCTCGACGGTGAGCTTGGTGGAGTCGACCCCGTAGTACGCCTGCGCCGCGGCCTGGATGCCGTACGCGTTGCGGCCGTAGAAGCTGGTGTTGATGTACCCGGCCAGGATCTCCTTCTTGTCGTACTTCTGGTCGACCTTGAGGGAGATCACCAGCTCCTTGAGCTTGCGGGTGACCGTCTGGTCCTGGCTCAGGTAGAAGTTCTTGACGTACTGCTGGGTGATGGTCGAGCCACCCTGCTTGCCCTTGCCGGAGAGCGTGTTCAGCAGACCTCGGGCGGTGCCCTTGAAGTCGACGCCGGAGTCCTTGTAGAAGGACATGTTCTCGGCGGCGACGAAGTCGAGCTGGACCTTCTCGGGGATCTTGTCGAGCCCGACGACCTCGCGGTTGAGCTGTCCGGTCCGCGCGATGATCTTGCCGTTGGCGAGCTTGTAGACGTTGCTCTCCATCTTGGCCTGGGCGTTCGCCTCCGGGATCGGCGTCATCAGATAGATGACGTAGAAGCCGCCCATTCCGAGCAGGACGAGCCCGAAGAAGGTGCCGAGCATCTTCTTCCAGGTGAAGAGCCTGCGTATCCGCCCGCCCTTCGTCTGCTTGGTCCGGCGCGCACCGCGCTGCCGGGCCCGCCGCTCTTCCGCTCGGCCCATAACCTCAGTCGCTCGCCTTCTTGACTCGCCAGATCAGCAGATCAGCTCAGAAAAGTAACACCGCATGCGGGGACAAAGGCGATCCGATCACGTCTTTTCCGCACGTGAGAATGAGCACCCGACCCATGGGAACCGACTGTCAAAACCGCTCAAGGGTTGCCAGAACCCTGGATCCTGCCCGATTTTGCCTAGGAATGTCATGGTCCAGCGTCCACTATTCACCAGGGGTATACACACCGCGTATACCTAGTGCGTATAGTCCTCCCCATGTCACTCGGCTCCTCACTCGGCCCGTCGCCCGGCTCCTCCCCCGCGCCGCTGCTCCACGCACGGGGGCTGCGCAAGACCTTCGGCGCCACGCCCGCGCTCGACGGCGCGGACTTCGCCATCGCGCCCGGCGAGGTCGTCGCCGTCATGGGCCCCTCCGGCTCCGGCAAGTCCACGCTGCTGCACTGCCTCGCCGGGATCGTCCCGCCCGACGAGGGGACCATCACCTACGACGGCCGCGAACTGACCGCGCTCAACGACGTGGGCCGCTCCGCGCTGCGCCGCCGGGAGTTCGGGTTCGTCTTCCAGTTCGGCCAGCTGGTGCCCGAGCTGACCTGCGCGGAGAACGTGGCGCTGCCGCTGGACCTCGACGGACGCGGTCGCCGGGACGCGCGGCGGTCGGCCCTCGAATGGCTGGAGCGGCTCGGGGTCGCCGAGATCGCCCGCCGCCGCCCCGACGAGGTCTCCGGCGGCCAGGGCCAGCGCGTCGCCGTGGCCCGCGCCCTGGTCACCTCGCCCCGGGTCGTCTTCGCCGACGAGCCGACCGGCGCCCTGGACTCCCTCAGCGGCGAACTGGTGATGCGGCTCTTCACCGAGGCCGCCCGGGACACCGGCGCGGCCGTCGTCCTGGTCACCCACGAGGCCCGGGTCGCCGCCTACTCCGACCGCGAGATCACCGTCCGCGACGGCAAGTCGCGCGATCTGTCCCTGCTCACCGCCACCACCGGCGCGGGTACCGGCCGATGAACCGCCCGGCCCAGGGCGACCGCCCGGCCGACGCAGAACCATCCAGCAGAAAGGCACAGCGCATGTCCATCGGCCACACCCTCCTCGGACTCCTTGAGTCGGGCCCACGCCATGGGTACGACCTCAAGCGCGCCTTCGACGAGAAGTTCGGGCACGACCGCCCGCTGCACTACGGGCAGGTCTACTCGACCATGTCGAGACTGCTGAAGAACGGCCTCGTCGAGGTCGACGGCGTGGAGGCGGGCGGCGGGCCCGAGCGCAAGCGGTACGCCATCACCGAGGCCGGGATCACCGATGTGGAGACCTGGCTGAAGCAGCCGGAGAAGCCCGAGCCGTACCTCCAGTCGACGCTCTACACCAAGGTCGTCCTCGCCCTGCTCACCGGCCGCAGCGCCGGGGACCTGCTGGACACCCAGCGGGCCGAGCACCTGCGGCTGATGCGCATCCTGACCGACCGCAAGCGCCGCGGCGACCTCTCCGACCAGCTGATCTGCGACCACGCCCTGTTCCACCTGGAGGCCGACCTGCGCTGGCTCGAACTGACCGCCGCCCGCCTCGACCAGCTCGCCACGGAGGTGCGCACATGACGCCCAACGGCTCCCTGCTCCTCGCCAAGGACCTGCGCAAGGCGTACGGTCCGACGCCCGCGCTCGACGGCGCCGAGTTCTCCATCCACCCCGGCGAGGTCGTCGCCGTCATGGGCCCCTCCGGCTCCGGCAAGTCGACGCTGCTGCACTGCCTCGCGGGGATCGTCACGCCCGACTCCGGCACCATCGTCTACAACGGCCGCGAGCTGTCGGCCATGAAGGACGCCGAGCGCAGCGCGCTGCGCCGCAGCGAGTTCGGGTTCGTGTTCCAGTTCGGCCAGCTGGTGCCCGAGCTGACCTGTGTGGAGAACGTGGCGCTGCCGCTGCGGCTGACCGGGGTGCGGCGCAAGGAGGCCGAGCGCACGGCCCTGTCGTGGATGGAGCGCCTGGAGGTCGACGACCTCGGCGGCAAGCGCCCCGGCGAGGTCTCCGGCGGCCAGGGCCAGCGCGTGGCGGTGGCCCGCTCGCTGGTCACCTCGCCCCGGGTGCTCTTCGCCGACGAGCCGACCGGCGCCCTGGACTCGCTCAACGGCGAGCGGGTGATGCAGCTGCTCACCGAGGCCGCCCGGTCCACCAACGCGGCCGTCGTCCTGGTCACCCACGAGGCCCGGGTCGCCGCCTATTCCGACCGCGAGATCGTCGTACGCGACGGCAAGTCGCGCGACATGATGCTGGAGCACTCCGTATGACCACGTCCCGCAGGAACCGGCTCCGCGATCTCGCGCTCGGCGCCAGGTTCGCCCTCACCGGCGGGCGCGAGGGCTGGACGCGGACGCTGATGACCGCGATCGGCGTCGGGCTCGGCGTGGCGCTGCTGCTGGCGACCACCGCCCTGCCGGGCGCGCTGTCCGCCCGCGACGCCCGCGACAACGCCCGCAACGACTTCGGGGCCGGGAGGGACGTGTCGGCCGCCGCCGACACCATGCTGCTCGCCCGCACCGACACCGTCTTCGGCGACGAGGACATCCGGGGCCGGCTGGTCCAGCCCGAGGGCGACCGGGCGCCGGTGCCGCCGGGGCTGAAGAAGCTGCCCGCGCCCGGCACCATGGTGGTCTCGCCCGATCTGCGGCACCTGCTGGAGTCGCCCGGCGGCAAGCTGCTGCGCGAGCGCATCCCGTACCGGATCGCCGGGACGATCGGGGACGCCGGACTGCTCGGCCCG
Source organism: Streptomyces sp. cg36 (assembly GCF_041080675.1). Taxonomy (NCBI): domain Bacteria; kingdom Bacillati; phylum Actinomycetota; class Actinomycetes; order Kitasatosporales; family Streptomycetaceae; genus Streptomyces; species Streptomyces cyclosori. Next base: position 2,952,352 of record NZ_CP163520.1, read on the forward strand.
CACGAATACGCGTACTACGCGGGCAGCGACGCCCTCAAGGACCGGATGAAGCTCGGCACCGACCAGGGGGACGTCCAGCGGATCAAGGACTTCCCCGAGAAGAAGGCCGACGAACCGATCGATCCGATCCTGGCGCTGCTGATCGTGATCATCTTCGTGGTGCTGCTGCTGCCGGTGGCGGTCTTCATCGCGGCGGCCGTCCGCTTCGGCGGCGAGCGGCGCGACCGGCGCCTGGCCGCGCTGCGCCTGGTCGGCGCGGACAGCAGGATGACCCGCTGGATCGCGGCCGGTGAGGCGCTGGCGGGCTCGGTCCTGGGCCTCGGGTTCGGCACGGTGTTCTTCCTGATCGCCCGTCAGTACGTGGGCGAGGTCACCGTCGCCCGGCTCAACGTCTTCCCCGCCGACCTCGACCCGAGCCTGGGCCTCGCGCTCCTGGTGGGCGCGGCCGTGCCCGCCGCGGCCGTCGGCGTCACCCTGCTCGCGCTGCGCGGAGTGGTCATCGAACCGCTGGGCGTGGTGCGCACCTCGGTGCCGCGCCGGCGCCGGCTGTGGTGGCGGGTGCTGCTGCCGCTGGTCGGACTCGGGCTGCTGGTGCCGATGTTCGACAAGGGCCGCAACCGGGGCTTCTACAACCAGACGCAGGTCATCAGCGGTACGGTCCTGCTGCTCATCGGCGTCACCGCGCTGCTGCCGTGGCTGATCGAGACCGTGGTGGCACGGCTCGGCGGGGGCGGGGTGAGCTGGCAACTGGCCGTCCGCAGGCTCCAGCTGACCTCCGGCTCGGCCGCGCGCCTGGTGAACGGGATCGCGGTGGCGGTCGCCGGGGCGATCGCGCTCCAGATGATGCTCAGCGGCATCGAGGGCGACTACGTGACGTCGAGCGGCGAGGACACCGCCCGGGCCCAGATGGTCGTCCCGGTGTCCGCGAACCTGTCGGCGGCCGAACAGGCCCGCCGGGAGCAGAACCTGCGGTCCGTGCCGGGCGTGACCGGCACCACCACCCTGGGCTACACGGGCCTCGGCGAACGCGCCAAGAACCCGCAGCACTTCATCGAGATGGCCGTCGGCGACTGCCGGGCCCTGCGCGAAGTGGGCGAACTGCCCTCGTGCAAGGACGGCGACGTGTTCGTCACCGTCGGCGGCGAGTTCGGCCAGGAGGGCGCGGAGCCGGGCGCGAAGCTCTACTTCGACCCGACGTACGAGGGCGACGACCGCCGGCACGCGACGACCCCGTACACGGTGCCGCGTGACGCCCGTACGGTCCAGGCCCGGGAGGACCCGCTGGGCACCAAGCGCGGCGGCCTGCTGGCCACGCCCGGCGCCCTGAAGAAGATCGCCCAGCCGCGGATCGGCTACACGACGTTCGTGAACACGAAGGCGGGCGACCCGCACGTGACGGACCGGGTGCTCAACGCGGCCTGGGCGGACGACCCGTACACGACCGCGCGGGCGCTCAACGACAGCAAGACGGCGGTGAAGTTCGCCGGGGTGCGGCGCGGCCTCTACATCGGCGCGGCGGCCGTGCTGATGCTGATCGGCACCAGTCTGCTGGTGTCGATGCTGGAGCAGCTGCGCGAACGCCGGAAGCTGCTCTCCTCGCTGGTCGCCTTCGGCACCCGGCGGGCCACCCTCAGCTGGTCGATCCTGTGGCAGACGGCGGTCCCGGTGGCGCTGGGCCTGGTCCTGGCGACCGGGGTGGGCCTGGGCCTGGGCGCGGTGCTGCTGCGGATGGTGGGCCGCGGCGTCCACGTCGACTGGCCGTCGGTGGCGGGCATGGTGGGCATCGGCGGCGGAGTGGTGCTCCTGGTGACGGCCCTGTCGCTGCCGCCGCTGTGGCGCCTGATGCGGCCGGACGGGCTGCGCACGGAGTAGTACGGAAACGGGGGCGGGGCCGAAAGGCCCCGCCCCCACCGCGTGGGCCCGCCCCACCGCGTGGGCCCGCCCCACCGCGTGGCCCCGCCCCACCGCGTGGGCCCGCCCCACCAGGTGGGCCAGCCCTGCCTCGCGGGCCCGCCCCGCTCCGGGGGCGCGCACTGTCCCGCGGGCCGTGTCCTGCCTCGCGGGCCGCGCCCTCACTCCGTGGGCCGCACCGGCAGTACGCCGAGCGCGTCCCGCAGCGCCCCCGCGAACTCCTCGAACTCCTCCTGGCGGGCCGCGCCCGAGCGGATGGCGAGGGCGACCCGGCGGGACGGGGCCGGGCCCGCGAAGTACCCGGTGACGAGGCTGTCGTTGCGGCCCGTCTCGACCTGCACCGCCGTGCGCGGCAGCAGCGTCACGCCGAGGCCCCCGGCGACCAGCTGGACCAGCGTGGACAGGCCCGCCGCCGTGGTGGTGACGGCCGCGCCCTCCTCGCGCCCGGCCTCCCGGCAGATGTCCAGCGCCTGGTCGCGCAGGCAGTGGCCCTCGTCGAGCAGCAGCAGGTCCAGCTCGCGCAGCGCCTCGCGCGGAATGTCGGCGCGCCCGCCCAGCCAGTGCTCGCGCGGCATCACCAGGACGAAGTCCTCGTCGAAGAGCGGGAGTTCGGTGACCTGGGGCGCCCCCAGCGGCACGGCGAGCAGCAGCGCGTCCAGCCGCCCGGCGGCGAGCCCGTCGAGCAGCGAGGACGTCTGCTCCTCGTGGACCTGGAGGTCCAGCTCCGGGTACCTGTCGTGGACGAGCCGCAGTACCGTCGGCAGCAGGTACGGCGCCACGGTCGGGATCACCCCGAGCCGCAGCACCCCGGTGAAGGGCGCCCGTACGGCCTCGGCCTCCTCCAGGAGCGAGCCGACGGCGTCCAGGACCGCCTTGGCCCGCACCGCGAGCCGCTCCCCGGCGGGCGACAGGAAGACCCGGCGCGTGGTGCGCTCCAGGAGCTGCACCCCGAGCGTCTCCTCCAGCGCCGAGACCGCGCCGGAGAGCGCGGGCTGGCTCATGCCGATGGCCGCCGCCGCGTCCCGGAAGTGCAGGTGCTCGGCCACGGCCGCGAACGCCCGCAGCTGGGCCAGGCTGGGCTGTTTCGCGGGCCGGACCGGCCCCCGTACCGTCCGGTGGCCACCGGACGGGGCCGCCGCGCCGCCCGCACCACTATGTACGCCCACTGATAAGCACCTCCGATCACGATGACCGAGTCTAGCTATTTCCCTGATCAATGACTCCTATGACACCATCCGTAATCCGTCCAACCCCCAGGGAAGCCCCCAAAAGGGACCCTTCCCGCATCGCAAGGAGAGCGCGTGCTCACTGTCGGTGACAAGTTCCCCGAGTTCGACCTGACCGCCTGCGTCTCGCTGGAGAGCGGCGCGGAGTTCGAGCAGATCAACCACAAGACCTACGAGGGCAAGTGGAAGATCGTCTTCGCGTGGCCCAAGGACTTCACCTTCGTGTGCCCGACCGAGATCGCCGCGTTCGGCAAGCTGAACGAGGAGTTCGCCGACCGTGACGCCCAGGTCCTCGGCTTCTCCGGCGACTCCGAGTTCGTCCACCACGCCTGGCGCAAGGACCACGCCGACCTGCGTGACCTGCCCTTCCCGATGATGGCCGACTCGAAGCACGAGCTCATGCGCGACCTCGGCATCGAGGGCGAGGACGGCTTCGCCAAGCGCGCCGTCTTCATCGTCGACCAGAACAACGAGATCCAGTTCTCCATGGTGACCGCCGGTTCCGTCGGCCGTAACCCCAAGGAGGTCCTGCGGGTCCTGGACGCCCTCCAGACGGACGAGCTGTGCCCGTGCAACTGGTCCAAGGGCGACGAGACCCTGGACCCGGTCAAGCTCCTCTCGGGCGAGTGAGCGGGAGCTGAACTGACATGGCTCTCGACGAACTGAAGTCCGCCCTGCCGGACTACGCCAAGGACCTGAAGCTGAACCTCGGCTCGGTCATCGGCAACAGCGAGCTCCCGGCCCAGCAGCTCTGGGGCACGGTCCTGGCCTGCGCGATCGCCTCGCGCTCGCCGAAGGTGCTGCGCGAGCTGGAGCCCGAGGCCAAGGCCAACCTCTCCCCCGAGGCGTACACCGCCGCCAAGTCCGCTGCCGCGATCATGGCGATGAACAACGTCTTCTACCGCACCCGCCACCTGCTCTCCGACCCGGAGTACGGGACGCTGCGGGCCGGTCTGCGGATGAACGTCATCGGCAACCCGGGCGTGGAGAAGGTCGACTTCGAGCTGTGGTCGCTGGCCGTCTCGGCCGTCAACGGCTGCGGTCAGTGCCTGGACTCGCACGAGCAGGTGCTGCGCAAGGCGGACGTCTCCCGCGAGACGATCCAGGAGGCGTTCAAGATCGCCTCGGTGATCCAGGCGGTCGGCGTCACCCTGGACGCGGAGGCCGTGCTGGCCGAGTAGGCCCCGCACCCCTCGCAGCGAAGGCCCCCGTCGACGTGATCCGTCGACGGGGGCCTTCGCGTGCCTGCGAGGCGCCGTGGCGCCCGCTTCTCAGGGCGCGGGGAACTGCGCGACCAGAGCCTCCACCGGCCCGCAGCGAAACACCCGCCTATTCCTCCTGCCGCCCCGCTTGCTCTCCCGCGGCGCGCAGCGCGTTCTCCCGCGCCGTCGCCCGCAAGTACCCCACCACCGTGTTCGTCACCGCCACCAGCGGCACCGCGACCACCGAGCCGCCGATGCCGCCGATCAGGCCGCCCGCGGCGACCGAGAGGACCACCGCGAGCGGGTGGACGCGCACCGCCCGGCCCAGGATGAAGGGCTGGAGCACATGGCCCTCGATCTGCTGCACCAGCAAGACCACGACCAGGACCATCACGGCCGTGAACACGCCTTCGGTGACCAGCGCGACCACCACCGCCAGCGCGCCCGAGATCACCGCGCCCACCAGCGGGATGAAGGCGAACAGGAAGATGAAGACCGAGAGCGGCACGGCCATGGGGACGTGCAGGAAGTAGATCCCCAGGCCGATGAAGATGGCGTCGATCAACGCCACTATCACCGTGCCCCGCACGTACGCGGTGAGCGTGCGCCAGGCGCGCGGTCCGGCGCCGGCCATCGCGGGCCGGGCCTGCTCGGGCACCAGCCGCAGCACCCACTGCCAGATGTTCTTCCCGTCGTAGAGCAGGAAGAGCGTCGAGAACATCGCCAGCAGGATGCCGGTGAGGACCTCGACCAGTACGGTCACGCCCTGGAGGCCCGCCGAGGTGATCTCGTTGGTGTTGTGGCCGATGGTGTCGCTGAGGTTCTTGGCGACCTGGTTGATCTGGTCCTCGGTCACATGGAACGGGCTGTTGAGGAGCCAGCGTTTGAGCTCCTCGATGCCCGCCCTGACCTTCTCGGAGAGCGTGTCCAGGTTGTCCATGACCTGCCAGACCACGAACCAGCCGATCAGGCCCATCACGATGAAGCCCGCGATCGTGGTCACGGCGGTCGCCAGCCCCCGGGGCAGGCCCATCCGCTTGAGCCGGGAGACGGTCGGCTGGAGCAGCGCGGTGATGAACAGCGCGGCCACGAACGCGAGGACCACCAGCCGTACGGCGCTGATGACCCGCATCAGCACCCAGAGCGTGCCCGCCAGCACCAGCAGCCGCCAGCCGATCTCGGCGGCCACCCGCATCCCGAACGGCACGGCGGCCACCGGGTCGGGGCGCGCGGCGACGGCGGGCGCGTAGGCGGGCGGGGCGGGCACGTGGTCGGGCACGGTGACGGCGGCCGGGGCCGCGGCGGGCTCGGTGGCGACGGCGTCGGCCGGGGGCGACGGCCGCGGAGCCGCCGGTTCCGGGTCGGGGGTCCGGTCCGATACGGGGGCCGGGGCGGCGGCCTTCGCCGATGAATCGTCACTGCGGTCGGCGGCCCGGCCGTCCAGACCCGCTTCCGGGTCGGCACGGGCCTCGGTCTCCACCCGGCGCTCGTCCAGCCGCTGCCCCATCCGGGTCAGACTGGCGCCCAGCGCCCCGAGCAGTCCCGGCACTTTCGACATGATGCTGCCGCTTCCCTTTCCCCCGCTGCGCGTTCCCACCACTCCCCCCACACCGGAGTCGTTCCGTCCGACCGTACACGGGCGAAGCCCCTCACCGAAGGACGGTGAGGGGCTTCGAAAGGTTGAGCCGCGCGGGGAAAAGATCGCGGTTCTAGTACCAGCTGTTGGCCTGCCAGAACGACCAGGCGCCACAGGGGCTGTGGTAGCTGGAGTTCATGTAGTTCAGGCCCCACTTGATCTGGGTGGCGGGGTTGGTCCGCCAGTCGGAGCCCACCGAGGACATCTTGGAACCCGGGAGCGCCTGGACCAGGCCGTACGCGCCGGAGCTGGCGTTGACCGCCAGGTAGTTCCACGTCGACTCGTGGTTCACGATGTTGCTGAAGCACTGGAACTGGTCGGCCGGCACGATCTGCCGTGCGATGGCCTTGACCTGCTCGACCGTGTACGAGCTCTGCTGCGGGAACGAGGAGGGGTCGCGGGTGGCGGAGCGGCTGGCGACCTGCTCCTTCTCCTGCTCGCGTTCCTTCGCCTTCTCGTCCGCCGACTCCTTCTTGGACTTGGCGTCCTTGGCGGCCTGCAGACGGGCGGCCTCTTCGGCCGACTTCTTCGCCGCGGCGCTCGCCTGGGCGGACTGGGCGTCCGCCTGCTGCGTCAGCGACGCGGTCTGCACCTGGGCCTGCTGGCCCGCGGGTATGTCCGCGAGCAGCGTCGTGTCGGCGGCGGTCGCCTCGACGTTGTCGTTCGAGGTCTGCGGCGCGCCCGAGGCAACGCCGACGACGGCACCGACGGTGGTGACCGCAGTGGCTGACGCCACCGCGAATCCCCGGACCGAGATCCGGCTCACACGGTTTCCTTCCAGCAGCGCCCGCGCTGGTGACCTGACGGACGCAATCGTGCCCCTGGCTCTCTCCTCCCAACTGCTCAGGTCACGGGAGGAACTGACCCGGTGGGCAACTCCCTTGCGGGAGCGCCGCGTGGTGCTCGGGCGGCATACGGCGACGCTATGGAGTTCTGAGGTACAGGTGTGCCGTATGCGGGGCCTGACGGATGCAAGACTCTGCCGGAGAGCGATGCCGCAAGGCAATTCTTCGTTGCGTGTGAAACCTCACACCCCCTCCGCCCCAGGGGTTTTGCCGGATCCCGTACACGAAGAGGCGCCGCCCGGCTAAGCTCAACGGCTTCGCGGACGGCGCCAATTCGGGCGCAACAGGATCAGATCTGGCCGTCCTCCAGCATTTCGGTCACCAGTGCGGCGATCTGCGACCGCTCGGAGCGGGTGAGGGTCACGTGCGCGAAGAGCGGATGCCCCTTCAGCTTCTCGACGACGGCGACCACTCCGTCGTACCGGCCGACCCGCAGATTGTCCCGCTGGGCCACGTCGTGCGTGAGCACCACCCGTGAATTCGCCCCGATCCGGGACAACACGGTCAGCAGGACGTTCCGTTCGAGCGACTGGGCCTCGTCCACGATCACGAACGCGTCGTGCAGCGAGCGTCCGCGGATGTGGGTGAGCGGCAGGACCTCCAGCATCCCGCGGGAGGTCACCTCCTCGATCACTTCGCGGGTGGTGACCGCGGAGAGCGTGTCGAAGACGGCCTGGGCCCAGGGCCCCATCTTCTCGGCCTCGGTGCCGGGCAGATAGCCGAGCTCCTGCCCGCCCACCGCGTACAGCGGCCGGAAGACCATCACCTTCTTGTGCTGACGGCGCTCCAGGACGGCTTCCAGGCCCGCGCAGAGGGCGAGCGCGGACTTGCCGGTGCCGGCCCGGCCGCCCATCGACACGATGCCGATGTCCGGGTCGAGCAGCAGGTCGAGCGCGATGCGCTGCTCGGCGCTGCGGCCGTGCAGCCCGAACGCCTCCCGGTCGCCGCGCACCAGCCGGACGTTGCCGTCGGCGGTGACGCGGCCGAGCGCCTTGCCGCGCTCGGACTGGAGCACCAGTCCGTTGTGCACGGGAAGGCCGGCGGCCTCCGGTACGAAGAGGGTCTCCTGCTCGTAGAGGAGGTCCACCTGCTCGCCCGAGAGCGACAGTTCGGACATTCCGGTGAAGCCCGAGTCGGTGATGGCCAGTTCCGCCCGGTACTCCTCGGCGAGCAGGCCGACCGACGACGCCTTGATCCGCAGCGGCAGGTCCTTGGAGACGACGGTGACGTCGTACCCCTCGGCCTGGAGATTGCGGGCGACGGCGAGGATCCTTGAGTCGTTGTCCCCCAACCTGTAGCCGGCGGGCAGCACGCCGGGATCGGAATGGTTGAGCTCGACGCGGAGCGTGCCGCCCAGGTCGCCCAGTGCGATGGGGGCGTCGAGGCGGCCGTACCGGACCCGGAAGTCGTCGAGCAGGCGCAGGGCCTGGCGGGCGAAGTAGCCGAGTTCGGGATGGTGCCTCTTGGCCTCCAGTTCGGTGACCACGACGATCGGGAGCACCACTTCGTGCTCGTCGAACCGGGTCATCGCGTTGGGATCGGCCAGCAGGACGCTGGTGTCGAGGACGTAGGTGCGCCGGTCGGGCATACGGCGCTTTGTGCTGGTCACCACGGAAGGACATACCCCCTCAAGAGAGCGGCATGAGGTCGGGGTGCGACGGCGTCGCGGGGGGTGGGGCCGGGCCGTGGCCGCGCTGCGCGGGCCGGGCACCGGCCCTCCGCTCCGTCCGTGCACTGTGCACGTGCGTCCTGGTGCAACGGGCCTCCCGGACGAGCGGCCACTTCGAGCCGCTCAACTGCTGGGGGTATTCCCTCGAACAAGCGCAGCCATGCACAGGCATATTCAGTTGGTGGGGACCAAACGGATGGAACCGGGGAGGGGCGCCGGTCAGGTGCCGTAGCGCCGGTGGCGCGCCGCGTAGTCACGCAGGGCGCGCAGGAAGTCCACCTTGCGGAACGCGGGCCAGAAGACTTCACAGAAGTAGTACTCGGAGTGAGCGGACTGCCACAGCATGAAGCCGGAGAGCCGCTGTTCGCCGCTGGTGCGGATCACCAGGTCCGGGTCGGGCTGGCCGCGGGTGTAGAGGTGCTCCGAGATGTGGTCGACGTCGACGATTTCGGCCAGTTCCTCGAAGCTCGTGCCCTTGGACGCCGCGTCCAGGATGAGCGAGCGGACCGCGTCGGCGATCTCCTGGCGACCGCCGTAGCCGACGGCGACGTTGACCAGTATCCCGCCGACGTCGTGGGTGGCCTGCTCGGCCTCCTTGAGCACGGACTGGGTGCGGCCGGGCAGCAGGTCCATCGTGCCGACGTGGTGGACGCGCCACCGCCCGTCCGCCGCCAGGTCGCGCACCACGCCCTCGATGATGCCCAGGAGCGGGACCAGTTCGTTGTCGGGCCGGTCCAGGTTGTCCGTGGAGAGCATCCAGAGCGTGACGACCTCGACGTCCGTCTCCGCGCACCAGCCGAGCAGCTCGTGGATCTTGCTGGCGCCGGCCTGGTGCCCCTGCTCGGGGCTGCCGCCGGACGCCTTCGCCCAGCGCCGGTTCCCGTCCAGGATGACACCGATGTGCTTGGGCACCTGGTCGTGGTCGAGGCGACCTTCCACCCGGCGTGCGTAGAGCCCGTACACCAGGTCGCGCAAGTTCACCGATTCCACCCTCTCGTTGCTTTCGGGGGCCGCCGCAGCGCCGCCCACGGCCGGGCCCCAGGGAAGGCACAGTACTGCGGACGGGTCACAGCGGCCCAACTCGGCCTGTCACAAGTCCGTGATAAGCAGGGAAACGTGACTGAATCCCTCCCCCTCCACTACCTGGCCGCCGACGACCGCTACGACTCCATGGAGTACCGGCGGACCGGCCGCAGCGGTCTCAAGCTGCCCGCGCTCTCCCTGGGCCTGTGGCACAACTTCGGCGACGACCGGGCGCTCGACACGCAGCGCGCGATCCTGCGCCGCGCCTTCGACCTGGGCGTGACCCACTTCGACCTGGCCAACAACTACGGCCCCCCGCCGGGGTCGGCCGAGCTGAACTTCGGGAAGATTTTCGGCCAGGACTTCCGGTCCCACCGGGCCGAGCTGATCATCTCGACGAAGGCCGGATATCTGATGCACCCCGGCCCGTACGGCGAATGGGGCTCGCGCAAGTACCTGCTGTCCTCGCTCGACGCCTCGCTGGACCGCATGGGCCTCGACCACGTCGACATCTTCTACTCGCACCGCTTCGACCCGCACACCCCGCTGGAGGAGACGATGGGCGCGCTGGCGTCCGCCGTCCAGCAGGGCAAGGCGCTGTACGTGGGCGTCTCCTCGTACAACAGCGAGCAGACCGCCGAGGCGGCGCGGATCCTCAAGGAGATGGGCGTCCCGGCCCTGATCCACCAGCCGTCGTACTCGATGATCAACCGCTGGACCGAGGAGGACGGCCTGCTCGACACGCTGGAGCGGGCCGGCATGGGCTGCATCTCCTTCGTGCCGCTGGCCCAGGGGCTGCTCACCGACAAGTACCTCAAGGGCATCCCGGAGGGCTCGCGGGCCACCCAGGGCAAGTCGCTGGACCCGGGCCTGCTCAGCGACGAGGTGGTGCGCCGACTGGGCGGGCTGAACGACATCGCCGCCCGGCGCGGCCAGTCGCTGGCCCAGCTGGCGATCTCCTGGGTGCTGCGCGACCCGCGGATGACGTCGGCGCTGATCGGCGCGTCCAGCGTGCGCCAGCTGGAGGAGAACGTGGCGTCGCTCGCCGGACCGGCGCTGACGGCCGAGGAGTTGAAGGAGATCGACACCTTCGCCGTGGACACCGCGGGCACCAACATCTGGGCCGACCGCGGCTGAGGGGAACCCCGGAAGAAAAAACGGGCCGGTCCGTGGGGGGGATACGGACCGGCCCGAGGGGGGGTTTCCACCATAACCCTTCGTAAGTGATGCTGGGTGCCACGGCGTGCCGGAACTACGCTCCGAAACCGCCCGGGCACCGCCCGGAGGCCGTCCGGGGCACCCCCCAAGGAGGACCCGGTGGCTCAACGCCTCATTGACCGTGCAGGTCAGCGCCGTGCCACTGGGGTTCAGGCCGCGCTGCCGCGGGCCGACTTCACGTCCAGGATCCACTCCATGTGTGCCGCGCCCCACTCCCCCAGAGGGATGAGTGCCGTGTTGAGCGCCTGACCCCGCTCCGTCAGCGAGTACTCCACCCTCGGCGGCACCTCCTGGTAGACCTCGCGGTGGACGATGCCGTCCGCCTCCAGCTCGCGCAGCTGCTGGGCGAGGACCTTCTCGGTGATCCCCGCCACCCGGCGGCGCAGCGCCCCGAAGCGGTACGTGCCGTCGTGCAGCGCCCACAGGATCAGCGGTTTCCACTTGCCGCCGACGACGTCGACCGCCGCGTCCAGCCCGCAGTTGTAGCTGACGTCGCCCTTGCTGTGCCGGGCCATGGCCCTCCCTCTGCCGTGCGTCCCTGTCGCTCCCCTCAACGCCTCAGCAGCACGATTCCGTCCCGCCGGGCGACGATCCGGTAGCCGTAGGCCCGTTCCGCCTTGCGCAGTTCGGCCTCCTGACGCTCCTTCGGGTACGGCCAGTAGCCCGGCGGGTAGGGCCAGGACTCGGCGGGCACCGGGTCGTAGACGATCCACCGGGCGGTCGGCGGCGGCACCGGCTCGCCCGTGTCGTACAGCCGCCAGTGCACCGGATAGGTCGGGAAGAGCACCACGTCGGTACGGGCGGTGAGCTGCGGCACCAGCCGGTTGGAGGCGGCCACGGTCGCCCCGTCCGGGATGCGGCGCAGCAGGTCGCGGGCGGCGGCGATGTGCGCGGTGGAGCGCCAGGTGGAGCGGTGGACGAGCTGGGCGAGCGGGAAGGACGGGATCAGCGCGAGGGTGACGGCGGCGGTGGTGGCGAGGGAGGCGCGCACATGGCGCCGGGCGAGGGCGTCGCCCGCGCGGCGGTAGGGGGCGAGGGCGTCGGTGAGGGCGGCGAAGACGACCGGCATCAGCACGGCCGTGTAGTGGAACGAGGTGCCCCAGTGGAACGGGTTCTGGGAGAGCATCCGCCAGCCGAGCGTGGGCACGGCGATCCAGGCGAGCGGTGAGCGCAGCGCGATCAGCGCGGCCGGGGCGAAGACCAGCACCAGGGTGGTGGCCTTGACCTCCGGGCGCACCGCGTCGAGCGGGGCCATGGCGAGGGTGGCGAGCAGCGAGCCGTGGCCGGGTTCGAGGTTGGCGGCGTGGGCGTAGGTGCCGGCCGGGCTGAAGAACGGCATCAGCACCTTGAACTCCAGGGCGCTGCCCAGCAGTCCGGCGGCGGCGGTGGCCAGGCCCAGGGTGCGCCGGCCCTGCCAGGCGACGTACCCGCCGATCGCGGCGAGGGTCAGCCCCAGGTCCTCCTTGACCAGGAGCAGGGGGGCGCCGAGCGCGACCGCGAGCCGCCAGCGCCGCAGCGCCAGCGCCTCCAGGGCGAAGGAGACGAGCGGGACGGCGAAGCACACCTCGTGGAAGTCGAACGCCACGGCGGAGGCGATGCCCCAGCTCAGCCCGTATCCGAAGGCGATCACATGGGCGGCGCGACGGCCCAGCACCCGGTGGGCCCGGCGGGCGAGCGGGACGACGGCGAGGGCGAGCAGCGCGGCCTGGGCGACGAGCAGGGTGTACGGGGTCGGGGCGAGCCGGTAGAGGGGGGCGAGGACGGCCAGCACCGGGTGGAAGTGGTCGCCGAGGAGGTTGAACCCCTCGCCGCGCAACGGGGCGACGGGGGCGCGCAGTTGGGCGTACGCCTTGACGGCCTGCTCGAAGATGCCGAGGTCGTAGCCGGTGGTACGGATCAGGGCCTGGCGGCGGACGCCGACCGCGGCGTAGAGCAGGAAGAGCACGGCGGCCCACCCCCACCACAGCAGGGCGGGCCGTTCCGTACGGGGGGCGGGGGCGGCGGGCCGTGGCCGCCGCACCTCCACCACGTTGTCAATTGTCCGCATCCGGTCCATATGTCCGGATGCTAGGCCGTTCAGCCGTGCCGCAGCGGCTTCCTGGCCTCGATCAGGAACCGTGTCGTGTGCGCGACGAAGGGCCCCTCGGCGCGGATCTGCCCGTCCAGCTCCTTGAGCCGGTCGAGGTACTCCTCGACCGTGAAGCCCGGCACCATCCAGACGACCTTGCGCAGGAAGTACACGACGGCCCCGATGTCGTGGAACTCCGTGCGCAGCTTCTCCAGGCGCAGTTCGGCCACCTGGAGCCCGGCGGCCTCGGCCTCCGAGCGCGCCCGGCCCGGGTCGCGCCGGCCGCGCACATCGGCGGACTGCGGACCCAGGAAGTACTCGACCAGCTCGAACACACTGGCGGGTCCGACCTGTTGGGAGAAGTAGCTGCCGCCCGGAGTGAGCACCCGGGCGATCTCCGACCACCAGGTGTGCACCGGATGGCGGCTGGTGACCAGGTCGAACGCCCCGTCCGCGAACGGCAGCGGCGGCTCGTCGGCGTCGGCCACCACCGCCACGCCGCGCGGGTGCAGCAGGGCGGTGGCCCGGGCGGCGTTCGGCGGCCAGCCCTCGGTGGCGACCGCCAGCGGCGGCAGCTGCGGGACGGCCGCCAGGACCTCGCCGCCGCCGGTCTGCACGTCCAGGGCGGCCGTGGCCCGGCCCCAGCGCGCCGCCATGGCACGGGCGTACCCCCAGGACGGGCGCTCCTCGGTGGCCCGGCCGTCCAGCCAGGAGAAGTCCCAGCCGTCCACCGGGGCGGACGCGGCCTCGTCGATCAGGTCTTCGAAGGTGCGGTTGTTGTGGTTACGGATGCTTTGCGCCATATCAGGTGACCCTACGCGCCTTGTGCGGCCAGACCGCCGAGGAGCAGCCCGACGAACGCGCCGCCGATCATGAAGGGGCCGAACGGGATGGCCGTGCGCCGCCCGGCGCGCCGCACCGCGACGAGCGCGAGACCGTACCCCGCGCCGAGCGCGAAACCCGCGAACGCGCCGGTGAACAGGACGGCCCAGCCGTACCAGCCGAGCGCCACGCCGAGGCCGACGGCGAGCTTGACGTCACCGAAACCGAGCCCGGCCGGGTGAATCAGGAAGAGCACGAAGTAGGAGCCGCCCAGGGCGAGTCCGCCGAGCAGGGCGTGGCGCCAGGACCCGGCGTGCTCCGGCACCAGGGCGGCGCCGCCCAGGAGCGCGGCGGCGGCCCCGGCGAGCGGGAGCGTCAGCACGTCCGGCAGCCGCCGGACCCGTACGTCCACGGCCGCCAGCAGTCCGGCGGGCGCCACGAGCAGCAGCCAGACGGCGAGTTCGGGGCGCGGCCCGGTGGCGGCGGCCAGCGCGGCGCACGCGGCGCCGGCCAGCGCCGGGGCCAGCCCGCTCTGCCCGCAGAGCCGCCCGCCCAGCCAGCCGGTGAGCGGATGCCCGGCCGGACACGCCGTCCGCCACTCCTCGCCCGGCTCCACGGCGAGCCGGTGCGCGGCGCGCGGCAGCAGCCGCCCGAGGGCGGCTCCCCAGACGGCGGCGAACAGTACGAGCACGGCCTGCACGCCCGGCAGGTTACCGGGGCCCGCGTCCGGCGGGCGCGCTCGGTACGGTGGACCCATGGGGCGATGGGCGGACGGGCGCGGGGAGTTGCGGGTCGAGGGGGGTGCGGCCGTCCCGCTGGAGATCGCCGCCTCGTACCGGGCGCGCTCGCGCGGGCTGCTCGGGCGGGACGGGATCGAGGGGGCGATCCTGCTCAGCCCCGCCTCCTCGGTCCACACGTTCCGGATGCGCTTCCCCATCGACGTGGCCTATCTGGACCGCCGGATGGGTGTCCTCGCGCTCCACACCGTGGTCCCCGGCCGCCTCACCGCGCCGCGCTTCGGGGCCCGCCACGTGCTGGAGGCGGAGGCGGGCGCGATGGGGGCGTGGGGGCTGCGGCGGGGGGCGCGGGTCGAGGTGCGGGTCTGCCAGAACTAGCCTTGCGACCCCCGCGCACGCCTGCCTACGATCATCGGACGGCATCGCGCGTTGGTCACCGGCCGGGTGAGCGTGGAGGTGCCCGTGAGATGCCCGTTGGAGGCATTCCACCGTGTCAGTGCAGCTGAACCACACCATCATCCACTCCCGGGACAACCGGGCCTCCGCCGAGTTCCTGGCGGACGTACTGGGCCTGCGGGTCGGCGACGAGTGGGGGCCGTTCATCCCCGTCGAGACCGCCAACGGCGTCACCCTGGACTTCGCCACCGGTGACCCCGACAAGATCGTCCCGCAGCACTACGCGTTCCTCGTCACCGAGGACGAGTTCGACGTGGGCTTCGACAAGATCAAGCAGTGGGCCGTGCCGTACTTCGCGGACCCGCACATGAAGCGGCCCAACGAGATCAACCACAACGACGGGGGCCGGGGCGTCTACTTCCTGGACCCGTCGGGCCACGCGATGGAAATGATCACGCGGCCGTACGGCGGCGGGGCGTAGGGGCCCGACGCCGCGAAGCCCCAGGGGGCGGCCCGCACCGGTCCGGTGCGGGCCGCCCCCCGTCCCGTTCCGGCCGCCTGCCGCGCGCCCGACCGCCCGACCCGGCTGCCCGCAGCGGCCCGGCCGCGGCGCATGCGCTTTTTTCCAATACGGTCGCGGGCCGCCCTGGCAGGCTCTGTGGTGCGCGGGGACGTCACCACCCGACGGTGGGCGTTGACGGGGGCCCGCGCACATACGGGGCCCGGCCGGCCGCACCTCCACCCGGCCGGCCGGGCCACCACCACGGGGGCGCCGGGGTCCGGCCTCAGCCGCCCGCGCCCCGCGGGAACGACACCTCCACGCGGCGGTTCTTGCGCCGGCCGTCCTCCGAGGAGTTGTCCGCGATCGGGTAGTCCTCCGCGTAGCCCCGGATGTCGAAGGTGACGGACCCGCCGACCGCCTGCGCCAGCTGCCCCTGCACCGCGTCGGCGCGCTGCTTTGACAGCACCAGGCCGTGCTCGTGCGTACCGAGGTTGTCGGTGAACCCGAAGACCCGCACGTTGGTGGCCCGCTGCTTCTTGACCTCCTCGGCGATGGCCCGGATCCGGCCGCTCGCCTCGGGCGAGAGCGCGGCGCTGTCCTTGCCGAACAGCACCTCGGCCTGGAGCGCGAAGGAGATGTCGGCGTTGGTGTCCGAGCGGCGCTCCTCGCCGCCCATGTCCTCCACCACCGACTTGATGTCGATCACGCGGGGTGCCGCCAGCGTCGCCCCGTCGGAGAGCTTCAGCCCCGGCGCGCCGGCGTCGACCCGGACCGGCGGACTGGCGGCGGGGACGGCGGTCGGGTCGGGGTCGTCGGCGACGGCACCGGGGGCGGGGCCGAGGACGAACACCCCGGTGACCAGGGCCGCGGCGACCAGGGCGCGGCGGGGACGGGGGCGGCGGCTGCGCGCGGGCAGGGGGCTGCTCATGGGGGTGACCGCCTCAGCCCGAGATCTTGATGGTGGCGGTGGGCATGGTGGGGAGCTGGAAGTCGACGTCGCTGACACTGGCGGGCGGCGCCGGGAACTGGGCGTAGAAGGGGGTCTCCTGGCCCGCGGCGATCCCCATCGTGAACTGCGAGCACAGACACCGGCCGTCGGTGTCGCGCAGGATCAGATAGCGCTTCTTGCCCGCCTTGTCGACGAGCGCCGCGCCCGCCATCGAGGCGCCGTTGTTGCGCAGCTCCTGCTCGGTGCCCTGCCAGCCGGGCGCGGAGAACGCGTCCTTGGAGCCGTTCTTCACCAGGCCCTCGACGGTGACGAACCCTCCGGCGTCCCGCTTGGCCGAGTTGATCACCACCTCGATGCCGCCGGCGCCGCTGATGGTCGCGAGGACCTCGGTGCTCTGGGTGGAGGGGGCGCTCCCCCGGGACTTGGCCCCGCCCGAGCCCGCCGGAGCGGTGGAGGCGTGGTCGGCGCCCTTCTTCCCGCCCCCGCCGTCTCCCCCGCAGGCGGTCAGGGTGAGCGTCAGGGCGGCGGCAGCGGCGGCGACCACCAAGCCTCTCGTCCGCGCCCTGGTCTTGGCCTGGTCCATGAGTGAGCCCTCTCGATCCTTCGTACGCTTAACGGTCGGCCAGCTGGACGGAGAACAGGTCGGACGCCTTCGGCAGCAGGTCGAGGTGGAGCGGGTCGATCTCGAAGTCCCGCCCGTCGCAGAGGAGCCGGTAGGTCTTCTGCTCGCCCCCGGGCCCGCCCGGCCCCGGCGTCCCGCCCGGGTCCGGCGTGCCCCCGGGGTCCCCGGTCTGCCCGGGGTCCGGCGTGTCCCCGGGTCCGCCCGTCCGGTCCTCGGGCAGATGGCAGCGCGGTACGACCACGGCGGTCGCCTTGGCCTTGCCCCGGTGGTCCTGGGTGGCGGGGATGACGGACCTGCCCGCCGTCCGGTCGGTCACCACGCTCACCGTGTAGGTCGGCTCGGGCCGGAAGTCGAGGTCGCAGCTCTCGGCGGTGGCGTCGTTGCGCGCCGCGAGGTCGGACGCGGCGGTGCAGGAGTCGTGCGGGAGCAGTCCGCTCGCGTCGCCGTCGAGGAGCTTGCGCCAGCGCTCGGCGTCGAAGGTGTCCATCAGGCCGTCCCGCAGCCGGTCCCGGAAGTCCTGGGCCGCGGCGAGGGCCGCCGCGTCGGCCGCGGTGCCCGCCTCGTTGCGCACCATCGCGGCCTGCGCCACGGCGAAGTACGCGAACGCGAGGAAGAGCAGGGCCGCGATCGCGGTGATGTAGAGGGGGAACGCCTGGCCCCGGTCCCCGCCCGGGCGGCGGGCGGGGCGCCGGGTCAGGGATTGATCCGGTTGATCGCCGCCGTGATCTTCCCGGCGATCGCCGATCCCACGTTGGTCTGGGTGAGCACCAGGATGATCCCGACCACCACGATGATGATCCCCATGTACTCCACCGCCCCCTGCCCCCGGTCCCCCCGCCGCCGCAGCGCCGACGCCGTGGTGGCCAGCCAGCCGTTGACCCGGATCCTGGCGGCGGTCGTGGCTTCGAGGAGCTTGGTGTTCATGGGGGTCCCCTCCGGGTTCGACGGCGGTGCCGCGTTCGACAGCCGCACCGTACCGGGGGGTTCCGGTTGCGGCACAGGGCCCCAGGGCCCAATTCCGGGCCCGCGCGGCCGGCCGGCGGGCGGCGCCGCGCCTCATGTCCGGGCCCCCTGGCCCGTCCGGGTGCCCAGCCAGGTCGCCAGTGCCTGGGTGCGGCTGTTGCTGTGTAGCTTCGCGAAGATGCGGTTGATGTGGTTCTTCACCGTCTTCTCGCTGATGAAGCAGGCGTCGGCGATCTGCCGATTGCTCATGCCCGCCGCGATCAGCTCCATCACCTCCACCTCCCTCCGGCTCAGCCGCTCCTGCCCAAGTTCCTTGCCCGGCACCCAAGTTCGCGGACCCGGGCTCTGGAGCGACTGTCCCACATCCGGTTGCATCCGCGAAGCCTCTTCGTTCGGATTTAATGAAACGATCGGGTCCATGACATGCAGGGTGCGCGCGGCCGACGCCGAGAAGCGCGACCGGCCCGCCGTGATGTCCCGTACCGCGCCCACCAGTTGCTCCACGGTGAACTCGCCGTGGACGAGGTACCCCCGCGCGCCCAGCCGCAGCGCCTCGCGCACCGTCTCGCTCCCGCCGCTGTACGTCAGCATCATCACCGGCGCCAACCGCACCAGTCGGGGCAGGGCCGTGAGCCCGTCCACCCCGGGCATGCGCACATCGAGGAGGACCACGTCCGGCCGGTGCAGCAGGGCCGCCTCGTACGCCTCGCGGCCGTCCGCCGCCTCGGCCACCACCCGCAGGCCCGGGTGGCCGCGCAGCAGCGCGGTCAGCCCGGCCCGCACCACCGGGTTGTCGTCGGCCACCAGGATCCGGGTCATGCCGCACGCTCCCGTCCGGCCCGCAGCGCCGCGAGCGGCAGGTCCAGGCGGACCTCGGTGCCCCGCAGCTCCTCTCCCCGGCCGATGCGCAGCCGGGCGCCGAGCCCGGCCGCCCGCTCGGCCATGCCGACCAGCCCGAAGTGGCCCGCCCGGCGCAGCCCGTCCAGCGTGGTGCCGGGCGGCAGGCCGCGCCCGTCGTCGCGGACGCTGATCCGCAGGACGTCGCCGACCACTCCGGCCGACACGTCCACGAAGGCGGGGCCCGCGTGCCGGTGGGCGTTCTCCAGCGCCTCCGCGGCGATGGTCAGGAGCTGGCGCGCGATGGGCCGGGGCACCGGCGGCAGCGGCGCCGCGGCCGTGTCCAGCGGCGTGTAGCGCACGCCCACCCCGGTGCTGCGGCGGGAGAAGTCCCGTACGCGCGCGGCCAGTTCCGACAGGACGTCCACGTCCGCGTCCGGGCCGCCGCGGCTGCGCAGGTCCGCGAGGAGCTCGCGGGACTCGGCGGCGGCGCGCCGGGCCGAGCGGGCCACCAGGGTGGCGCGGCCGTGGACGGTGGCCGCGTCGGTGCGGCCCGCCGAGGCGGCCAGGCCCTCGGCGGCCAGCGCCACCCCGTGCAGGGTCTTGGCGACCGAGTCGTGCAACTCGCGGGCCAGGCGCGCCCGTTCCTCCTCGACGGCCAGCCGGGCCCGGGCCTCGGTCAGGGCCTGGGAGGCGAGCGAGAACCGCAGCAGCAGCCCGCGCAGCGCCACCCCGGCCGCGCCCGCGAGGACGCAGAAGCCCGGCAGCAGCAGGGCCGGGGCGACCGGGTGCTGGTGCTCGCGCTGGGCCAGGTAGGCGAGCGCGAGCACGACGCACTGCAGGCCCGCGAAGACGCCCGCGCGCCGCCAGCCGTAGGCGAGCCCGGCCAGCAGCGGGGTGCAGACCACGACGTAGCCGAGCGGGGAGTCGGTGGTGGCGGTGAACAGGAGCAGCGCGCCGAACACCGTGTCGACGCCCAGCAGCCAGGGGTGGCGCAGCAGCAGCGGGCCGAACCGCTCCCAGTCGCGGTAGAGCGCGTACGAGCCCATGAAGGTGATCAGCACGGCTCCGGAGACCAGCCAGGTCGGGATCCCCCGGGCCGTGTTGGCCAGGGCGAAGGGGGTGCCGAGCCCTATCATCGCCAGCCGGAACAGGAACACCTGTCGGCACAGCGCCTGCAGGGCGTTGACCTGGAGCGACTCGGCGGGTTCGGGCGGCGCGGACGTGATCGGGTCCGGGGCGGCCCCGGGCAGCACCGGCTCGGGCATGGGTGCCTCCTCACTTCCCCGTGAGCGAGCCGATGTCGGCGTTGGAGCCGAGCAGCATCGCGGAGGCCATCAGGATCATGGTGGCGGGCACCATGAACGTGGTGATCATCAAGGTCGCCTTGGGCACCGCCTTGGCGGCCTTGCGGCGGGCGTTCTGGGCGTCGGTGCGGCGCATGTCGGTGGCGATCGCTATCAGGGTGTCCACGATCGGCGCGCCCAGCTCCTCGCCCTGCTGGAGCGCGGTGACGAACATGGCGACCTGCTCGGAGTCGTTGCGGCGGCGCAGGTCGTCGAACGCCTGGCGGCGGCTCACCCCCATGTCCATCTGGCGCAGCGCTATGCGCACCTCGTCGGCCCAGGGGCCCTCGTACTTCTCGGCGACCCGCTCCAGGGCCTGGCGGAAGCCCAGCCCCGCGGAGACCACCACGGCGAGGACGTCCAGGAAGTCGGGCAGGGTGCGCTCGATGTCGTCGCGGCGGCGGCGCACGGCCGCCCAGATGCCCACCTCGCCCCAGTAGAACGCGAACGCCACCATCAGCAGCGCCAGCAGGTAGTTGCCGCCGAAGACCATCACGGCGGCGCCGAACGCGCCGAGCGCCCCGTAGACCGCGCGCCGGGCCGCGTACCGGTCGATGGTCAGACCGCCGGGGTTGCCCGCCATGTCGATCTTCCGGCGCTTCTCGGCGACCCGCTTGGGCCCCATCAGCCGCTGCACCAGCGGCGCGTAGCGCATGCCGAGGCGGTCGATGGCGCCACCGGTGCGGGTGGTGCGGGTGGCGCCGACCTCCAGGGCGAGCACCAGGTCGCCGGGGAGTTCGGCCTCGGCGCGGTACATCCGGACGCCGTGGATGGCGCCCAGCACGCTCAGGGCGGTCACCAGTCCGAGCAGCATGTCCATGTCCGCCCCCTCACACGTCGATCTTCGAGATGCGGCGGATGGCGACGAAGCCCAGGGCGTAGAGCCCGAGGGAGACCACGACGGCGGCCTGGCCGAGGAACGAGCCGGTCATCTTGGCCAGGGAGCCCGGCGCGATCTGGTTGACCAGCAGCATGGCGCCGACCCCCATCGCCGGGACCGCGTACGCCGTGGTGTTCACCTGGGAGAGCTGGGTGCGCACCTCGCGGCGGGTCTCCTTGCGCTCCTCCAGGGTGGTGGTGAGGTTGCGCAGCGAGCTGACGACGGCGCCGCCCGCCCGGTTGGCGAGGATCAGGGTGGAGACCAGGACGACCAGTTCGCGCGAGGGCAGCCGCTTGGCGAGCTCGCCGAGCGCGTCGTCCAGGGTGCGGCCGAGGGCGAGCTGGTCGGCGACCGCCTTCAGCTCGTCGCCCGCCGGGGCCTCCAGCTCGTCGGCGGCCATGGCGATCGCGGTGCGCAGGGCGAGTCCGGCCTGGGTGGCGTTGGCGATCACCCGGGAGATCTCGGGGAGCTGGTTGATGAACGCCTCGGTGCGCCGGGTGCGCTGCCAGTTGAGGAAGGTGTTGGCCGCCCACAGGCCCGCGAGGGCGGCGAGCGGGCCGAAGAAGGAGGCGAGCACGGAGGCCGCCACCGTCCACAGTCCGGCCACCCCGGCGAGCACGGCCACGAAGAACTCGCCCGGGGTGAGCGCGAGTCCGGTCACCGCGAGCTTGCGCTGGATGCGCCGCCCCAGTTCGGTGCGGCGCAGTCTGCGGTCCAGGGCCGCGAACCGGCGGGGGTGTCCGGCGGGCGGCGGCTCGCCCGCGGCGGAGAGCCGTTCGACCAGGGCCCGGCGCTGGGCCCGGCCGGTGGCGTACGCGTGCGTGCCGGCGACCGCCGCCGCACAGGCGAGCAGCGTGCCGCCGATCGTCAGCTGGGTGAGTGCGGACATGGACGGGCTACCTGGCCTCTCGGATGGCGAGCTGGTCGTCTTGGTACGCGATGCCGAACGCCTGCGGGACGGGCTGGCTGGAGAGGTAGAGCCGTTCGGCGACGCGGCGCGGGACCGGGAAGTGCCGGAACTCCCCGTACACCCGCCCGTCGGCGCCCATCGGGCGGGGGTCGAAGCGGGCGACGGTGGTGAGCCGGTAGGGGTCGCGGCCGTGCGATGCGAGCAGGGCGATCTCGGTGACCCGGCGGGAGCCGTCGGCGTGCCGGGTGAGCTGGACGATCACGTCCACCGCCGAGTTGATCTGGTCGTGCAGCGCCTCGAACGGGATCTTGATCTCGGACATCGAGGCGAGGGTCTGGAGCCGCATCAGGGCGTCCTCGGCGCTGTTGGCGTGCACGGTGGCCAGGGAGCCGTCGTGGCCGGTGGACATCGCCTGGAGCATGTCGAGGGACTCGCCGCCGCGCACCTCGCCGACCACGATCCGGTCGGGGCGCATCCGCAGCGAGTTGCGGACCAGGTCGCGGATGGAGACGTGGCCCTTGCCCTCGACGTTGGCGGGGCGCGCCTCCAGCCGGATCACATGGGCCTGCTGGAGCTGGAGTTCGGCGGAGTCCTCGATGGTGATGATCCGCTCGTGCTCGGAGATCAGCCCGGAGAGCGCGTTGAGCAGGGTGGTCTTGCCGGTGCCGGTGGCGCCGGAGACGATCACGTTGAACTTGGCGTGGATCAGCCCGGCGAGCAGCATCAGCATGTGCTGGTCGAGCGAGCCGAAGGTGATCAGCTCGGGGAGCGTGAAGGAGCGCGGGAAGCGGCGGATGGTGAGGGTGGCGCCGGTCAGCGAGAGCGGCGGAATGATCACGTTGACGCGCTCGCCGGACGGCAGCCGCGCGTCCACCATCGGGTTGGACTCGTCCACCCGGCGGTTGACGGTCGACACGATCCGCTCGATGGTCTGCATCAGCTGCTCGTGCGAGGCGAACCGCAGCGGCAGCCGCTCCACCCGCCCGCCGCGCTCGACGTAGATGTGGTCGGGTCCGTTGACCATGATCTCGGTGATGGAGGCGTCCTCCAGCAGCGGTTCGAGCACGCCGAGGCCGAGCGCCTCGTCGACGACGCGCCGGATCAGCTGGGCGCGCTCGCCGGTCGACAGGACCGGGCCCTCGCGGCTGATGATGTGGCCCAGCACCCGCTCCAGGCGGGCCCGGCGCTCGGCGGCGGCCAGCGACGACATCTCGGCGAGGTCGATCTCCTCCAGGAGCTTGCCCCGGTAGGTGGCGACGAGGTGCGCGTCGCCCTCGCCGACCCGGGTCTCCTCGGGGACGGTGATACGGGCCCGCAGGCTCATCCGGCGTACCTCCTCCTCAGTCGCGTGCGTCGCAGGGCATGGTGGCGCTCTTGTGGACCGGGCCGAAGTGGTCGACGCCGGGGAAGACGGAGGGGATGGTGACGGTGACGGTGGCGGTCGCCGTGGCCCCCGGGCAGCCCCCGGCGCTGATGTCGCTGCGCTTTCCCACCCAGTCGCTGACGGCGGCCCGGCCCGCCTGTTCGGCCCCCGATGCCCGCTCCCGCTGGGCGGCGGTGCGGGCGGCGGCGCGGGCGGCCGTGCCCGCCTGCTGGGCGGCGTAGGCGGCGAGGCCGAGCTGGACGCCGGCGAGGGCCACCAGGAGCAGCAGCGGCAGGAACCCCAGGTACTCGACGGCGGCCGAGCCGCGCTCGCCCCGGCGGGCGCGGCGCCTCACGGCGTCTTCTCCCGGGCCGCCCCGGCGTGCCCGTGCACGGTGAACCCGAAGTTCAGCGCGCCCGGGAAGAGCACCGGGACGCGCACGCCGACCGTGGCCGCGAAGACGTCGGGGTCGCCGCCCCCGCCGCAGCCCGGGGTGCCGTCCCACCCGTCGGGCAGGGCCGCCGCCATCGCCGACGCGCAGGCGCCCGGACCGCCGTTCCTGGCGGCTCCGGCCCGCGCCCCTTCGTCGGCGACGTGCCCGGCGACGGTGAACGCGTAGCCGGTGAGCACCAGTTGCCAGATCGCGACGAGCGTCACCAGGATGATCGGGAGCATGCCGGTGAACTCCACCACGACCTGTCCCCGGTCCCGCCGGGCCGGGTCCCGCAGCCCGCTCGTCCGGCTGTTCATCCGTGCCCCCGGCGGCGCAGGGCGAGGGCGCCCCGGCCGCTCCTGGCGGCGGCCCCTTCGGCCGCCTTGACCAGGCCGAGCTCCCCGGCGAGGGTCCACAGCGCCTGCTTGACCGTGGACTTGGCGTCCAGGTCGTGCAGCCGCCCGGAGTCGACGACCGCCTGGAGCTCCTTGAAGTGGGCGGGGACGGTGGTGCGGGTGACCCGGGTGCCGGTGACCTTCTGGACGATGGCGGGCTGGATCTCGGTGGCCCGGGTGTGCCGGTTGACGACGGTGGTGGTCTCCTCGGCCTTGCGGATCTGGAGCCGGTCCCACATCCGTACGACCCGCTTGGCCGCCCTTACGGAGACCACGTCGGGGGTGGTGACGAGCAGGGCGATGTCGGCCATCTCGACGGCGGCGGCGTTGGCGCCGTTCATCTGGGTGCCGCAGTCGGCGATCACCACCTCGTAGCGGTGCCGCAGGGCGGAGACGATCTGGCGGGCGGCGCGGTCGGTGACCTCCTCGGCCCGCTCGCCGTCGCCGGGGGCGAGCAGCAGGCCGACGCCGGTGGAGTGGGTGAACAGGGCGTCCTGGAGGACCCGGGGCGAGATGTCGGTGATCGCGGCGAGGTCCGCGACGGAACGGCGGAACTGGACGTCGAGGTACGAGGCCACGTCCCCGGCCTGGAGGTCCATGTCGACCAGGGCCGTGGTGCGGCCCGAGGCGCAGGCGGCGAGGGCGAGGGAGACGGCGGTGACGGTGGTGCCGACCCCGCCCTTGGCGCCGGTGACCGTCACGAACGTACCGCCGGGCCCGGTCGGCACCTCCGGGGTGCCGCCCAGGTGGCGGCGCACCCCCACCGACCACTGGGCCGCCGTCTGCACCCGGCTGACCAGCTCCTCGTAGTGCAGCGGCAGGGTGACCAGGCCGCGCGCGCCGGAGTCCATGGCGGCGGCGAAGAGGCCGGGGCCCGCGTCGGAGGTGATGAGGACGACGCCGACGGCGGGGAAGCGCAGGGCGACCTCGCGGACCAGGTCGAGCGCGGGGACGGGCCCGATGCGCTCGTGGACGAGGACCACTTCGGGCAGTTCGTCCAGGGAGTCCCCGGCGAGCCGGGCCAGGGTGTCCAGGAGCTGGGTGGAGTCGCCGACGGGCATCGCGGGCTCGGCGTCCGGGAGCTGGCTGAGCAGGGTGGTGACGGACCGGGCGGCGTCGGCGTCGCCGACGGCAGGGAGGATCCTGGTGGTCATCCGAACCTCACTGGTCCTTTTCGAGGCGGTACGTGCGCTCGCCGGGCGGGATCGAGGGGGCGCCGCCGGGCGCCACGAGCGCGAGCCGCACGTGCTGGGCGAAGGACTCCGCGTAGGCGACGCGCTGGGCGTCGGCGGTGTTCAGGGCGAAGGTGATCGGAACGGCTTCGGTGGTCTTGTTGCGGTCGTCGCGGCCCGGGTCGAGCGGGGTGAGCCGGCCGACGTCCAGGACGCGGGCGCCGGAGACGATGATCTTCGACTGGGCGGTGTCGCCCTGCTTGGTGGCGGCGAAGGTGGCGAAGATGTTCACCGAGGAGCCCGGCTGGATCTTGCCGGCGACCCCGGTGGAGGCGTCGATCATGATCGCGATCTCCTGCTCCCCGCCGCGCAGTTCGGGGCGCTGGACGATCATGTCGCTCTGGAGCAGCGAACCGGCCCGGAGCGTGGTGACGGCGATCTTCCCCCGGATGGCGGCGAGGTCGGTGACGGCGTTGCCCGACAGCCAGCGTTTGGGCATCGAGGTCTTCTCGAACTGGCCGGGCTTCAGCTCCGTGTAGGGCTGGACGTCGTCCTTGACCCGGTACGCCGTCACCTCCGGGCCGACCTTCGCGTTGGCGTCGTGGATCACCGAGAGCACCCCGGCGAAGGCGCCGACCGCGCACAGGACCGAGACCAGGAGAAGGATGACGCCACGGCGCTGACGGGAGTTCATTGACCGTACGACCTCGTTCGGTGACGTGGGACTGGGGCGGACAGGGCCACCGCGCGGGCGCGCGGCGGCTAGGAGGTGCCCCCGGCGGGGAGCCGGAGTTCGGGGCCGGGCACCGGGGAGGCGCAGAACCCGCAGCGGTCGCCGATGAGTTCCATGCCGCACCAGCGGCACGACTCCCGTCGCACCGAGGCGACCAGCTGGTAGAGCACGGACAGATCGGGCAGGTACGCGGCGAACTCGGTGAGCTTGGCGGTGCCCCACCACGGGGCCGAGTACCCCGGCAGCGGGCACTCCTGCACCCCGTTCACCTGCCAGAGCGCGGCGAGGGTCCCGGCGGCCCAGGAGCTCGTGGCACCGTCGCCCGCGACCACCAGATGGCAGGAGTAGTCGGGGCCCTCCAGCTCGCCCGTACCCACTCTGACCAGCTGCGGGACCGGATGCGCCAGCACCGCGAACTGGCTGCCGGGCAGCCAGGACCTGGCGTGCGTCTTCAGGGCCACCGGGACCCGGTCGAGCCGGGTGACCGAGTTGAGCACGGCTCCGGCGTGGATGTAGTGGGCGAGCAGCCGGGCGGCCGAGGCCAGCACCCCCGGGCTGAAGTCGCAGACGGACAACTGCCGCAACTGGCGCACCAGGACGGCGAGGCCGAGCGGGGGCAGCGCGGAGGGGATCAGGGTGATCCGGTCGCTCTCCAGGATCGAGCGGACCGTGTGCAGGCGCCGCCGGTGGGCGTCGGGCAGCGAGTCGGGGTAGAGGGCGACGACGTGGCCGTGCTGCTCCAGGAGCCGGTGGGTCTCGCCGAGGGCGGCGTCGAGCGACTGCTCGTCCGGGGAGGCGAGCACCGCCGCCGGGGGGTAGGGCTCCGACCCGGCCGGACCCGGCCGGGAGTTCGGGGAACCTTCGATGGCTGGTAACAACAGGTCCGCGTTGGTGACGGCTATCGCAGTTGGCACATCAAGTCCCCGTTCGCTCCGGGCCGCAGAGCCCCCGCCACAGCAGCTGATCACCGCGTTCCCCTTGTGCACCAGCACTGTATCCACGACATCGCTGCGGGTGAACACCCTTCTCTTTTCTGTGACTCCCCGGGAGTTGCCAGAGGTCTTGACAACCAGATTGGTCTGGACCAACTTGTACGCACAGCGCGCGCCACTTCCCCACCGACCTCCCCACTCCCCCACCGGAGGCAGCAAGTGAAACGAGCAAGCGGCAGAGTCGGCCTGGCCGTGGCCGCGGCCGGCGCCCTGTCCATAGCCGGGCTCACCGGCACCGCGCACGCCGCCGACGTCAACAACGCCAAGAACGCGGGCTTCGAGTCGGGCCTGGCCAACTGGAGTTGTACGGCGGGGAGCGGCGCCACCGTCTCCTCCCCCGTGCACGGCGGGACCGCCGCCCTGAAGGCGTCCCCGTCCGGCTCCGACACCGGCCAGTGCAGCCAGACCGTCGCGGTGAAGCCCAACTCGACGTACACCCTGAGCTCCTGGGTGCAGGGGTCGTACGTTTACCTGGGCGCCTCCGGCACCGGCACCAGCGACGTCTCCACCTGGACGCCGGGCACCGGCGGCGGCTGGAACCAGCTGACGACCACCTTCAAGACCGGCGCGTCCACCACCTCGGTGCAGATCTACACCCACGGCTGGTACGGCCAGCCCGCCTACTACGCCGACGACGTCTCGGTCTTCGGCCCCGACGGCGGCGGGGGCGGCGACCCGGCCCCGACGGTCCCGGCGGCCCCGGGCGGCCTCGCGGCCGGCACGGCCACCTCCTCCTCGGTGGACCTGTCCTGGGGCGCGGTCTCCAACGCGACCGGCTACAACGTCTACCGCGACGGCGCCAAGGTGCAGTCGGTGACCGGCAGTTCGGCGACCGTGACCGGGCTGAGCGCGTCGACCTCGTACCAGTTCCAGGTGACCGCCACCAACGCCGCCGGGGAGTCCCCCAAGTCGGCGGCCGTGAGCGCCACGACCTCCCCGACGGGCACCCCGGGCGGCGGCGGGAACGTGCCCAAGCACGCGGTGACCGGGTACTGGCAGAACTTCAACAACGGCGCGACCGTGCAGAAGATCAGCGACGTGCCCGCCAACTACGACATCATCGCGGTCTCCTTCGCCGACGCCACCGGCACGCCGGGCGGGGTGACCTTCAACCTCGACACCAACGGCCTCGGCGGCTACACCGTCGACCAGTTCAAGGCGGACATCGCCGCCAAGCACGCGGCCGGCAAGTCGGTGATCATCTCCATCGGCGGCCAGAACGGCACGGTGTCCATCAACGACTCCACCTCGGCGAACAACTTCGCCAACTCGGTGTACTCGCTGATGCAGACCTACGGCTTCGACGGCGTCGACATCGACCTGGAGAACGGCCTCAACTCGACGTACATGACGCAGGCGCTGCGCTCGCTGTCCCAGAAGGCGGGCAGCAAGCTCGTCATCACGATGGCGCCGCAGACCATCGACATGCAGTCGACGTCGGGCGAGTACTTCAAGACGGCGCTCAACATCAAGGACATCCTGACCGTCGTCAACATGCAGTACTACAACAGCGGTTCGATGCTGGGATGCGACGGCAAGGTGTACTCGCAGGGCTCGGTGGACTTCCTCACCGCGCTCGCCTGCATACAGCTCCAGGGCGGTCTCGACCCGTCCCAGGTGGGCCTCGGCCTGCCCGCCTCGACCAGCGGCGCGGGCAGCGGCTACGTCTCCCCGTCGGTGGTGAACGCCGCCCTGGACTGCCTGACCGCGGGCACCAACTGCGGCTCGTTCAAGCCCTCGCGCACCTGGCCGGGGCTGCGGGGCGCGATGACCTGGTCGACCAACTGGGACGCCAGGTCCGGCAACGCCTGGTCGAACGCGGTCGCCCCGCACGTCCACGCCCTCCCGTAACCCCCGCACGCACCGGCTCCCCGCACCCCCGTCGAGGGGTGCGGGGAGCTCCGCGCGGCACGGGCGGGTCCGTCACGGGCCGGACGCCACGGCCCGGACGTCACCGCGCGGGCGTCACGGCTTGGGCAGCGTGCAGCCCGGTCGGCTCAGGTCGAACTTGTTGCCGGTGCCTATGCACGGCACGATCGTGTAGGTCTCCTGGGCGTAATTGATCTTGTAGTGGACGGTGACGTTGCCGTTCTGGTCCACCTCGCACGGGTTGTTCTCGGTGCAGCGCTGGCCGTCCTCGTTGCCCGTGTTGTTCACGGCCACGACCTTGCCGGTGGTCGTGTCGATGACCGGGGAGCCGGAGGTGCCCCCGATGGTCTGGCAGGCGGAGGTGTAGCGGACCGAGTCCTTCCAGGTCCAGTCGCCCTCCTTGAGCCGGTAGACGAACCCGTCGACGTTGCAGCTGTAGGTCCGCTTCCAGTAGCCGGAGACCACCTTGATCGCCGTCCCGGCGGTCGGGTGCTGGTCGTTGAGGGTGAGCGCGGCGATCCCGTACTGGCTCTGGATCTGCGCGTACGTCTTGTTCAGCTCGTACACCGAGATGTCGGTGTCGGTCATCGTGGCGTACGAGACCTTGGTGGCCCGCAGCGTGGCGACCTTGCTCGCCGAGCCGTTGAGCAGCGAGAACGTACGGGAGGAGGGCTGGTCGGTGATGACCTCGCCCGCCGCCGGGAAGCCGGTCTCCAGGCAGTGGCCGTTGGAGAGGACCAGGGCCGGGTCGTCGGGCTGCGAGTTGGGCGTGCGGATCAGCGAGCCGGAACAGTTGCTGAGCGCCACCGTGCCGGCGAAGTTGACCGCCTTGACGGCAGGCGCGGCCTTGGCCGCGGGCTCCTTGGCCTGGGACGCCAGGGCCGGGGCGGCGGCGGCTCCCACCAGGGTGAGCGAGAGCAGCGCGCCGACGAGAGGCTTGTTCATGTGGGGGTTCCCCTCTGCAGGGATCCAGGAGTGGGTTCCTGGATTTGTCATGCGCATTGTTGGGTGCGCCAACCCCCTTGAGCAACAGTCGAGTTCAAGCCAGACCGGCCGGTTGCCCGGCCCTGTCGTGACTCGTCCCCGTACGCCCCACGGTCCCCGTACGCCCCTCAGTCCTCCATGAACACGGTCAGTCCTCCATGAACACGATCCGGCGGGCCGGGGTCGCCGCGCCCGGACCGGCGGTCGCCGTGGTGCGGCCCGCCGCCACCGCCCGCTCCCGGCCCCAGGCGCGGATCTCCTCGATCTGCTCCGGGTTGTTGCGGCTCAGCGGAATGGTGTTGGCGAAGGTGTCCAGGACGAACGAGGGCCGCAGCGCCTCCGCCCCGCCGCCCAGGTACACCTCGGCGCCCACGTCGTGCAGCGCGCCCTCGATGTCGGAGCCCGCGAACCCCTCGGACAGGTCCACCAGCCGCGCCAGCTGGTCCGGGTCCGGCTCGGCCTTCACATAGCGGCGGTAGTAGAGCTGGATGATCTCCTTGCGGTCCTGCGCGTCGGGCAGGTCCACGAAGAACAGCTCGTCGAAGCGGCCCTTGCGCAGCAGCTCCGGCGGCAGGCTGCGCACGTCGTTGGCGGTGGCCACCACGAACGCCCGCGAGCGCGACTCCTGGAGCCAGAACAGGAACTGGCCGATGATCCGCTGCGGCACGCCCGTGCCGTCGTCCCGGCCCGCGAGCCCCTTCTCGATCTCGTCGATCCACAGCACACAGGGCGCCACCCGGTCGGCGGTCTCCAGCGCCTCCCGGAACCGGCCCTCGGACTCGCCCAGGTACTTGCCGTGGATGGAGCCCATGTCCAGCCGGTAGAGCGGCAGTTGCCACTCGGCGGCGATCGCCTTGGCCGACAGCGACTTGCCGCAGCCCGGCACGCCGACCAGCAGCACCCCGCGCGGCGGCCGGATCTCCGTGTTGCGCAGGTCCGCGCGCATCAGCTGGTGCTTGCGCTGGAGCCACTCGCGCAGATTGGTCAGCCCGCCGACCGTGTAGTCGGCGTCCTTGAGCCGCACCTTCTCCAGGCCGGTCAGATCGCTGAAGATGCGGTCCTTGGACTGGGCGAGCGCGGTGACGTCGTCCTTCTCCACGGCGCCCTTGGCGGCGACGGTCGCCATCAGGTTCACCGCCTCCGCCTCGGTGACCCCGAGGAGCGTCTCGGCGGCCCGCCGGGCGTCGTCCTCGGACCAGGCGATCGGGATGATTCCCTGGTGGTCGGTGAGGAACCCGGCGAGCACCCCGTACATCTCGTCCGCGTCCGGCAGGTCCAGCTGGAGGCTCATGCCGAGCCGCTGCAGGCCGCTCCACACCGGGGTGTCGGTGAGCAGGATGATCGAGCCGGAGTTGTTGCCCGCGAGGCGGGCGATCTCGGCGATGTGCCGGGTGAGCGGGGTGTCCCCCTCCAGGTCGTCCGGGTCGACCAGGATCAGCGTGGCGTTGGGGCGGGCGGCGAACTGGGTGGCCGCGTACTCCATGGCCCCGGTCAGCGAGCGGTCCTCCTGGAGGTGCGCGTTGGTGCGCAGGTCGCGCAGCCCGGTGGCGCGGGTGTAGATCCAGAACGGCATGCTGCTGCGCCGGGGGTGCGTCGCCACCTCCCGCACCAGCCGCAGCGCCCGCTGCTGCTCGATGGTGCGCATGCCGATGACCGGCACCCGGGCGGAGATGTAGCTGTCGAGGTCGCGATGGCTCTCGGCGTAGTTGGGCATGCGGGGACTTCTCCGGTCGGATCGGTTGCGTGGTCGTACGGGGTGGTCGTACGGGGCCGGGCCCGGCGGGCGGGGTCAGTCGGTGATGATCCGGCGGCGCGGCGCCGCCGTCGGGTCGTACGCCCACGGGTCCGGGGCGGGCGCCACCGGCGCCCCCTCCTTCGGGCCGGCGCCGGGTGCGGCGCCGCCGGTGAGCGGGTTGTCGCGCAGGGTGCGGCGGCGCGCCTCGATCCAGCGCGGGTCGGCGCCGGTGCGGGCGAGCCGGTCCAGCTGGCCCTCCAGCTGCCGGGTCAGGTCCGCGACCTGGCCGTCGACCGCCTGGAGCAGCCGGGTGCGCAGCTCGGGCGTGAGCGAGGGGTGCCCGGCGAGCTCGCGGACCGCCCGCAGCCCGGACCGGGCCTGGACCAGGGCGCGGGCGGCGGCGAACTCGTCCGCCTCCGCCGACAGCGCCCGCACCAGCGCGTCCGCCCAGTCCTGGAGCCGCCGGCCGAGCGCCGTGGTCAGCTGGTTGGTGAGCCGCACCCAGGTGTCCTGGTGGTAGTCGTCGCGGCCGAGCGGGGGCAGGGCGAGCCCGGCGACGCTCTCGCCGCGCGCCCAGCGCCCCAGGTAGTCGGTCCACGCCTGGTAGGTGCCGCCGTGCCCCCACATCCCGCTCACCGCCCGCCGGGCGCGCCGTCGCGCGGGCGGCGCACCAGCGTCTCGCCGGGCGGCAGCGGGGACCAGGCGGGCAGGCCGTCGACGACCCGGCGCAGCCGGGTGGTGACGCGCTCGCCGGGCTTGGCGGCGGTGGCCGCCCAGGGCGAGGCGGCGGGCGCGGCGGGCGGGCGGCCGGGCGGAGGCGGCGGGGTCTGGTGCGGGACGGTCATGCGTTGCTGCCTTCCTTGCGGACGGTACGGCCGTCGAAGGGCGAGCCGCCGTCCAGGGCGGCCCCCAGCGACGCGATCAGGGCGCGCAGCTCGGAGTCCACGGCGTCGGCCGCGCGATAGGTCTCGTACCAGTCGGTCAACTCGGCCGAACCCGCGCGCAGTTGGTGCAGCGCGTCGCGCCGGGACTGGTCGAGGAGGGTCTTCGCGGCGTTCTGGATCTTGCGGGAGGCGCTCAGGCCCTGGTGGATGACCAGCCCCCACACGGCCCCCACCACCAGCGCCACCACCAGGGTGGGGCCCGCGCTGACGCCGAGCCCGATCACCAGGATCGCCAGCAGCACCAGGGCGAGCGGCAGCGCCTTGCGCAGCAGCGGGTACGCGAAGGCGGCCAGGAACTGGCGGGCGTGCAGGTCCCAGTGGGCGGCGAGCTGCTGCTCCAGGCCCGGCAGCGGCTGGGTGTACGAACCGGTCCACGGCGGCAGCTGGAAGGAGCGGCCCGCCACCGGGTACGACCCGCCGAACCTGGCCTGGACGTCCTGCGGCACCGCGGCCCGGTAGTCGGCGGAGAAGCCCTGGTGGGCGTGGTGGAACCACTCGCGGCAGGCGGCGACGGCGAGGCGCTGGGTGGCCCCCGAGGTGCCGATCGCCTCCGGGTTGAGGGCGGCCGTGGTCTGCACGGTCAGATAGTCCAGGGTCTCCTCGAACGCGGCGGAGTCCGCCGCGACCGCGCCCTGGGCCGCCGTCAGGTCGCCGCCGTGGTCGATGACCGCGTGGTTGAAGGCGAGGTCGCGGCGGAGCGGCAGCTCCTCGTTGTCGTACTCGGAGACCAGCTGGTCGAGGATGTCGTCGACGGCGTCCTCGATCCGCTCCGAGGGCCGGAACTCCCGGTCCAGGACGGCCCGGTACTTGTCGTGCGCGACCCGCTGGACCCGGGCCGACGACAGCACCCCGGCGAGCTGGGGTCCCTGCGGGGAGATCTGCGCGAGGACCGGGTGCTCGCCCCGCGGGGCGGCCGGGCGCAGCGAGTCCAGCTCGGCGCGCCAGCGCACGATCTGCGCCTTCTGGGCCGCGTCGTCGCCCAGCATCGTCTCGCGCCAGCCGTCCAGCGTCTCCCGCAGCAGCTCGCGCCCGGCCGCGCCGAACGCGCCCTGCGAGATGGACTCCAGGATCACCGCGAACTCCCGGCCCAGGCGCGCCGGGTCCTGGGCGATCAGATAGTGGCGCAGCCAGCGCACCGACTCCTCGCGGCGGCCCTGGCGGCGCAGCACCAGGGCGAAGAAGAGCGAGGTGCGGTGCGAGGAGCGGCGGAACGCCTCCTCCACCGCCCGCCCGCACAGCCCCGGGTCGTCGGCCGACCAGGCGGCCAGCGCCACCAGGGCCGGGGCCAGCCAGTAGCGGGGCGTCTGGATCATGAGCTGCTCGCTGACCGTGCGCACGGTGTCCTCGGACACCAGGCCGACGTCGAACGCCTGGAGCATGCCGACGGCCGTGCGCCGCACCACCTTGTGGTGGCCGAACTCGTGGTCGACCCGGTCCTGGATGGCGCCGACGCGGGTCTCCGCGCGCTGGACGTTGGCGGTGAGCTGGGCCTGCTCGACGAAGGCCCGGAACTCGTCGCGCAGCTCCTGGAGTTCGGTGCGGGTGGCCTGCTGGTTGGCGTCGACGGTGGCGACCTGGCCGCTCACGGCGCCGACCTGCTCGCCGAGTCTGACGACGAGCCCGCTGACCTCCTGCACTTTGCGGTGCAGGGAGTGGTCGACTTCCACCATGCGTGTGTCTCCGATCGGGGATCGTGGGCGTGACGGTCGGTGCGGGGCGCGGGTGCGGGCCGCGCTAGGGGCGGACGACGGAGCCGTCCGGCAGGACGGGCAGCACCAGCCCGTCGCCGTACACCTCGACGCAGAGGTACGCGCCGGAGCGGGCCAGCATCCGGGCCCCCCCGAAGGGCTCCGGCATCGGGGTCGAGGGCGCGTAGTGCTCCACGATCGCGCCGGACAGGTCGAGGATGTGGTCCACATGGGGCGGGCCGAGGAAGCACTTGGTGACGAAGCCGACCGGGACCGCGGTGTGCTGGACCTCGTACTCCTCGCGGATCCAGTCGGCCAGCCGCCGCCGGGCCGCCTCGTCGAAGCGGGCGTCGAGCCGGGCCACCGCCTCCCGCAGCCGGTCCGAGCGGGTGCCGTACAGCGGGCTGTGCAGGCCGGGCGCGGTGGCGCGGCCGAGGCGGCGGCCGGTGTCCTGCGCCTGCTCCTCCCGCGGCCGGGCCCGCGGTCCCTGCTGCCAGGGCGGGGCGGCGGCGGGCCCGGCGGGCCGGACGTCCAGCGGCGCGGTGGGCGGCCGGACCACGCGGCGCGGCCGTTCGATGTCTCCCATGGGTCCCCCGGCAAATCATGGGTGGTGCGGGCGGTGCGGTGAGCAGAAGTCAGCAGGATAGTGACTGCGCGTCAATGCTGGTACACGGATGCCGAATTGCCCGGCCGCGCCCGGAGGCCGACCCGGGTCCGCCCGGGGCCCGACCTGTTCCCGGCCCGGCGCGGCTGCCAGACTCCCGGCCATGCGCACGATCTTCGCCCTGCTCATCGGCATCAACGACTACGGGGAGGCCCGGCACGACCGGCTGCACGGCTGCGTCAACGACGTACTGGCGGCCCGGCGGGCCCTGGAACGCCGGGCGGGGAAGGCGTTGTCCGTCCGGATGCTCACCGACGGGCGGGCGACCGTGGGCGCCGTGGAGGCCGCGATCCGCGACCACTTGGGGCGGGCCGGGCCCGAGGACACGGCGCTGCTGTGGTTCTCGGGCCACGGCACCGACCACGACTGCGTCGGCCCCGAGGAGTCGGCGGTGGAGGCGACCGGCCGCAGCCAGGCGCTGGTGTGCGCGGACGGGCCGCTCCCCGACAAACGCCTGGGCGCGCTCCTGGACGGGCTCGGCGCGGGCGGCGCGCACGTGGCGGCGGTGCTCGACTGCTGCTTCTCGGGCGGCGCCACCCGCCTTCCCGGCGCGGGCCGGGCCGTGCGGTTCCTGCCGCCCCGGCCGTCCTGGCGCCGGCCCGGCGGGACCCGGGACACGACCGGCCCCCAGCGGACGCCCGCCCACGTCCTGCTCGCGGCGGGCCGCCTCAACCAGCTCTCGTACGAGGCGGATTACGAGCCGGAGGGCGCGGGCGGAGCGGGCGCGGAGGGGGCGGGCACCTTCGTGCGGCACGGGGTGTTCACGCACGCGCTGCTCGACGCCCTGCGCACGGCGGACCCCGACGTCTCCTGCCGCGAACTGCTCGCGGCGGCCCACGGGCGGGTGCGGGCGGCCGGGTTCCCGCAGCACCCGGTGCTGTTCCCGGACGACCCGGGCGGCATCGCCGACCGGCCGTTCCTCGGCGCCTGGCCGCACGCCTCGGACCTGCGGGGATCCACACCGAGCCCGCACCTGCTGCGGTACGGGGCGGACGGCTGGGAGGTGGACTGCGGCCGGGCGCACGGGCTGGGCGGCGGGCCGGGCACCGAGTTCACCGCGACCGGCCCGGGCGGCGGGGTGCTGGCCGCCCGCACGGTGCTGGCCGCGCGCGCCCTGGTGGAGCCGGTGGGCTGGACGCCCTCGCCCCGGCGGGTGCACCCGGTGGCGCTGACGGCCACCGCGCTGCCCCCGGCGAGCGTGGTGATCGGCTCGCCGGACGGGGCCGCGCCGAAAGGATTCGCCGACTCCCTCTCCGCCGCGCTGACTTCGCCGCTGCTGCGGGTCGTGGACGAGGACGGGGGTGCCTCGGCGGCGCTGCTGCTGCGGGTCGAGGTCCGCGCCGACGGGCTGGCCCACGTCCTGCGCCGGGACGGCACCCCGTTCACGGCGCCGCTGGCGCTGCGCGGCGCGGCCGACACCGGCCGGGTCGCCGCCTGCCTGACCCATCTGGCCCGCTGGCACGGGCTGCGCGACCTGGAGGCGCGCACCTCGCCGCTGCGCGGCCACGTACGGCTGGAGATCAGCCCGTGGGACGACGGGGCCGGCCCGTGGGACGCGGCCGGTGCGCCGCTGGCGCCGGACGGCGGCGGGGAGATCGTGCGCGCCTACGACGGGCCGCACCCGCCCCGGGTCTCCATCCGGCTGCGCAACGTCGGCGACCGCCCGCTGTGGTGCGTGCTGCTCGCCATGAACGACCGCTACGCCAGCAGCACCGCCCTCTTCCCCGGCCACTTCGTCGCCCCGGGCCGCAGCGGTCTCGCCCTGGACGGGGCGCCCGTCCAGCTGAGCCTGCCCGCCGAACGCCCGGCGCGCCCGGGGGCGTACGCGCGCGACTGGCTCAAGCTGTTCGTGGCCGAGGACGAGCTGAACACGGTGCCGTTCACGCTGGGCGCCTGGGATCCGCACGGGCCCGTCGCGCGCGGCGGCGCGAACGGGGCGGTGCTGCGCCTCGACCGGCCCGGCCGCCGCGACATCGGCCCGGCGCCCTCGGCCGGGCCGGGCCAGTGGGCGACCCGCACCCTGGCCCTGCGGACGGTCGTGCCCGGCGGCCCGGGGGTCACTGGCCCAGGTGCGTGAACCCGGCCCAGGCGCTGAGGTCGGCCGGGTCGATGTCCGCGACCCGCTCGGCCAGCACGGCGGGCAGCTCCGGCGGGACCGCGCGGGCGGGGTCCAGCATCCACAACTGGGCCCGCCGCAGGGCCCGTACGGGCGGCTCGCCCTCGGCGCGCAGATAGTGGTGCGTCATGAACATCAGCACCGAGGTGGCCTCGTCCGGGACCGGCCACAGCGAGCCGACCACCGAGCGGGCGCCCGCCACCAGGAACGCGGCGGCCAGGCTGTACGCCTCGTTGTGGCCGCGCCCGGAGACATGGCTGCGGCAGGCGGCCAGCACCACCAGGCCGAGGTCGCCGCGCAGGCTCGCGGTGAGCCGCTCGGCGGCCAGCTCGCCGCCCTTGAGGGAGAGGTAGGCGCTGCTGCTGCGGCTCTCCACCACGGCCGCGTGGCAGGCCAGATGGAGCACGGCCCCGCCGTCGCCGCCCTCGCGCAGCCAGGCGGCCA
The DNA here is from genome assembly GCF_041080675.1 of Streptomyces sp. cg36. NCBI lineage: Bacteria > Bacillati > Actinomycetota > Actinomycetes > Kitasatosporales > Streptomycetaceae > Streptomyces > Streptomyces cyclosori. The sequence goes on from NZ_CP163520.1 coordinate 2,989,646, forward strand.
CCTCGTCCGGGGTGCCGTCGCCGGTGCGCAGGCCGAGGAAGCGCCCCTCGGGGTAGAAGACGCGCCGCACGGCGTCGGCCTCCTCGCCCGCGTACCGCAGGTCGCCGGTCGGGTTGCCCACCACCAGGGCGGTGCCGCTGTACGGGGTGCGGGGGCGGGCGGCGACCTCGCACAGCAGCCGGGCGGAGGCCGCGTACGAGATCTCCGCCTCCTCGATGGCGTGCCGGCGCGCCCCCGAGGCGTCCGGCGCCCAGGCCGCGTGCCAGGGCACCAGGCCCAGCGCCCCCATCGGGACGAGCACGAGCCGGGGCACCCGGCCCGGCCGGTCGGGCACCACGAACAGGTCGAAGAGCGGGCGCACCGCCGCGTACCAGGCCCACGAGCAGAGCCGGTCCAGCTGGTCGCGCAGGGGCACGCCCGGCGGGGGTTCGGGGGCCTGCCAGCCGGGGACGGGGCCGAGGTCGCGCGCGGCGCGGGCCAGCGGCTCGTACGCGCGCAGCGGCCCGGCGTCCTCGGTGAGCCGGGGCAGCGGCACCGCGTGCACGTCCCCGCCCGAGGTGACCAGGACCGCGACCCCGCCGCCGTCCTCCGAGCGGGGTACGAGATAGACCAGCGCGTCCTTGCCGAGCCCGCGCAGCGCCCGGCCGATCTCGTCGGGCGCGGGCGTGTCCAGGAGCCGTCCCGCGCCCTCGGCGCCGTCCCCGGTGAGCGCGGCGAGCGCCTTGCCGCGCAGGGCGCTCGGCACCAGGTCGGCGGCGGCGCCGGTGGCGCGCCACTGGTCGGCGAGCGCGTGCTGCCCGGCCGCCGCCAGGAGTTCGGGGACGGAGGACGAGGTGGTGGCGGCGTGCAGGACCAGGCCCCGGCAGGAGTCGAGGGCCTGGACGGCCTCGGCGGGGACGCCGTCCGCCAGGCACCAGGCCGCCACCTCCAGGGACATGTCGGTGGCCAGCCGGGCGGCCTCGGCGGCGTCCGCCGTGCCGGACTGGAGCAGCGCGGCCCAGGCGTGCCCGCGCAGGGCGTCCAGGCCGTAGCGGCGGCCCTCCGCGCGGTCGCCGGTGCGGGCGCGGACGCGGTAGGCGCGGCCGAGCGCGAGCGCCGACTGCGCCCACAGCCGGTGGCCGGGCCCGCCCGCCTGCCGGGCGGCGGCCTCCAGATGGGCGATGCCCTTGGCGTGGAGTTCGGTGCGGCGGTACGGCAGGGGCTCACTGGCGGCGAGGCCGCAGTAGACGCTGCCCGCGGTGTGCGAGTACCGCAGCCAGCTGTCGCTGCCCTCGTGGCTGAGCGCCAGCCCCTCCTCGATCAGCCCCAGCGCCTCCCGGACGCCCTCGCGGTTGCCGCTGCGGCCCGCCCGGCCCGCCCGGGCGATGCCGCCGTCGCCGAGCACCCAGGCCCGGTGGTCGCGGCTCAGCCGGGCGGCGGCGCGGCGCAGTTCGGCGGTGGTGGGGCGCCCGGCGAGCGGCGGCGCGGGCGGGGCGCCGAGCCGTTCGGCGAGGTCGTCGCGGGCCGAGCGGGCGTTCTCCAGCAGGGTCCACAGCTCGATGCGGGAGGTGTCGTCCTCGGCGAGGCCGCCGATGGCGTCGTGCAGGTCCCCGATGTGCCGGTCGGCGCCCGCCAGGTCACCGGCGTGCACCGCGCCGACCGCGTCGTAGCCGGACTGCTGGGCGTCCAGCATCCTGCGCGCGTACGGTCGCAGTCCGGGGCTCTCGCGCAGCTGCCGCCAGGACGCGGCGCCCGCCGCCATGTCGTCGGCGGTGCCGCTCATCTGGCCCCGGTGGACGGTCGCCATCATCCGGATCATGCCGAGGTCGGCGCCGATGCCCGCGCCCTCCTCGGCGGTGTCGAAGTGGGCGAGGACCTCCTCCACCCGGTCGCCGACGCCGCCCGCCAGCTCCTCGCTGAGCAGCGCGCCGCCCACCACCGCGTGGGCCCGGCGCCGCCAGTCGGGGTCGTCGTCGGGGCGCGCGCTCATCAGGGCGCGGGTCAGGGCGTCCTTCTGCTCCTGGTCCACCTGGTCGCCGTGCGGGTCGAACATCGGCAGGTGGGCGAGGAGGAAGGCGGCGGCCCGGGTGTGCGCGACGCTGCCGGGCTCCAGCTCGCTCCACTTGCGGAAGACGAAGTCGAAGCCGTCCTTGGTGCGGCCGGGCGAGGCGGCGTCGTTGATGGTGGCGAAGTACCCCTCGTCGCCGTGGTCCAGCTGGTAGGTGCCGTCCTGGATGCTGTCGAGCAGCGACTCGTAGATGCCGCGCACCTCCTCGAAGGTGACCTCCGGGCCGCCGTCGTCGTCCTTCAGGCCGTGCTCCTCCAGCATGTTGCGGGCCCAGCCGAGGAGCATGACGGCCATGTCGTGCAGCTCCTTCTCGGCGCCCTCCTCCTCGATGACGTGGCGGGCGGCGAGCACCACGTCGCGCAGCCGCTCCGGGTCGGGGTCGTCGCGGTAGCGGGTCTGCTGGGCGATGGCGAGCATGGTGGCGGTGCCCGCGATCCTGCCGTCGCGGCCGGGCTCCCACTGCACGAGGCCGCGCCGCAGCAGCCGTACGCCCCGGTCCTTGGCGGCGTCGTCGCCGCGCACCACGCCGCGCTCGTAGAGGACGCGGCCGAAGAAGTCGAGGTACTGGGGCAGCAGTTCGTCCTCGGCGCCGGGGTCGGCGGCGAGCAGGGTGTTCAGCTCGGCCTCGGCGGCGGCGGCCTGGGCCTCGTCCTGCCACATCGTCCAGACCAGGGCCCGGCAGAAGACCTGCTTGTACGCGGCGTCCTCGGCCCACCAGGGCGGTTCGCCGCCCGCGCGCCGGGCCTCCACGAGCGCGGTGTCGAACTCGGTGCGCGCCTCCTCCAGTTCGGCCCGGGTGCGGGTGCCCCGGCCGTGCAGCATCAGCGAGAGGGCCCGGCCGAAGCGGACGAGGGGGACGTCGGTGCCGGGGCCCGGGGCGTCGAGGACGGCCTCGTAGTGGCGGGCGGAGAGCAGCATGTCGGGGGCGGCGTCGGTGAGCAGCGCGCGCTGCTGGTGGAGGTAGCCGAGCGCCTCGTGCAGGTCGACGGCGTCGGGGTCGTCGGCGGCGAGCTCGTCGAGCTGTGCGGTGTGGTGGCGCAGGGAGGTCTCCAGCAGGGCGAGCCGCTCTTCGGCGGGGCCCTCCGACGCCAGGTACCGGATCTTGGAGATGTTGGCGAGCAGGCGGCGCCCGAGGCCGGCGGCGCCCTCGGGGTCCTCGGCCCCGGCGAGACCGGCCAGCCCGTCGTTCAGCAACGTGTGGATGGCGTCCGGCAGTTGGGGACCGCCCTCCGGGTCGGCGTCGTACTGGAACGCCCGTACGTGCGCGTAGCGGATCCGCCAGACGGCCCACTCGGCGTCGTCGCCGGGCCGCCGGAAGGCGTGGGCGAACGCCTCGGCGGCCAGCTCCAGGTCGTCGGCGCCGCCCTCGGCGAGGTACAGCTCGTGGCTGAGCGCGCCCACGGCGGCGCACAGGGCCGGGGCGGCCGGGTCGGCGGCGCCGGTGGCGGCGAGCTCGTCGAGGAGCTCGGCGCGCTCGGCCCGCGCCTGCTCCGGCCGGCTGTCGTCGTTCTCGGGCACGGGGGTTCCGGATCTGGTCAGGGCGCGAGGCGCGCTTGGTAGGGCAGGAGCACGGAGTCGAGCCAGGCCCGGCCGCCGGGCCCGTCGAAGTCGACCGCCTCGTCGCCGGTCGCGGCCAGCGCGTCCGGCGGGCAGCGGTCGCCGAAGAGGACCAGGGCGCGCTCGCCGGGGTCGCGTTTGGAGGACCACAGGAACCCCTGGGCCCACGGCTCGGTGTGGCGGCGGATCCAGTGCGCCCAGTCCCGGGTGTACGGGTAGTCGCGGGACTCGGCCTGCACCAGCCAGCCGTCCTGGTGGACGGCGGCCAGCTCCGGCCCGGTCAGCAGCGAGACGACGTCCACGGCGGCGGTCAGCCGCAGGACGGACAGGCGCCGCCCCGCGACGGCCGCGCGCGGCACCAGCCGGGCGCCCCCGGCCGGGTCGAAGGGCAGCGAGTGCAGCAGGGTCTCGCTGACGGCCGACTCGGGGCTGAGCCCGGCGTAGAGGTAGCCGTAGGCGTCGCAGCCGGTGGAGTCGAAGCGGCCCCCGCCGTACAGGCAGTGCGCGGGCCGGGGGTTGAAGGCGGCGGCGGGCCGGTGCGAGCCGTGCACCCGGTAGAGCACGGTGCCCGCGCCGAGGGTCGCCTTGGCGGGGGTGCCCGCCATCGCCTCGGGCGGCTGGTAGTGCGGCACGGGACTACTCCCCCTCGATCAGATGGCGGGCGGTGGCGGGCAGCCGCCGCTCGTCGGCGGTGCCGAGCAGCCGGGCGGGGGCGGCGGCGAGCCAGGCGTTCTCGCCGAGCCACCAGTCTGCGGCGCCCCACGGGTCGCCGTCGGCCCCCAGGACGGCGTTGACCTCCAGGACGGTGAGCCACGGCAGGGCGCCCTCGGAGAACTGGAAGGCGGGCAGCAGCAGTCGGCCGCCCGCGCCGCGCAGCCGGATGAGCCCGGCCGCGTACGGGTCGCCGCCCGCGCGCCGTACGGTGTCGGCGTCCAGGGCGGGCTCGGCGAGCAGCCGGTCGCGGACCGCGCCCAGCACCGGCCCGGCCATCCGGTGGCCGTCCAGCAACAGTACGGCCAGGTCGTCGGCGCGAAAGCCCAGGTGGGTGACGTCGGGGCCGGGGGGCGCGGGCGCGAGGCGGCCCGGCCCGAAGCGGTCGGGCAGCTGTGCGGCCAGCACCTCGGCGGCCCGGCCGGCGAGGGCGGCGCGGTCGGCCGCGCCGGGTCCGGGCCCGCGCATCCGGCCGAGCAGGGCGGCCAGTTCGGCCCGGGCGTCCGGGGCGAGCCGGGGTTCGAGGGCGTCCCACTCGGCGGCGGCCGAGGCGAGTACGGCGTACGGATTCATGGTGTGGCGTCTCCCAGCAACCGCTCGATCAGATCGGCCCGTTCGGCCCGGCGGACCACCAGGTGCAGGTCCCAGCGGGCACCCCGGGCCAGTTCGGCCTCCACGGCCGTCCACACGGCCGCGAGGCTGTCGGCCGGGGCGAGCCCGCCGCGCCCGGCACCGAGCAGCGGCAGGCACAGGGAGGCGAGGGGCGGGTCGTGGTGTGCGGCCTCCTCGCCGAGCAGCGCGAACGCGCGGGCCACGGCCCGGGTGACGTCGGCGGGCAGCACGTCGTAGTCGTTGGTCCCGGCCCGGGGCACGGCGACCGCCGCGTGGTAGATCCGGCGCACGCCCTGGCGCTCCAGGGCCCCGGCGCCGGTGGCGGCGACCGTGCCGGGGGCGACGGTGCCGCCGGGGCGGCCGTACCGGGCGAGCCAGGCCCGCAACTCGTCGTGCACCCGGTCCTCGACGAGCCCGCCGGCCGGGTCGCGCAGGGCGCCCGCGCGGCGCAGCGAGGCGGCGACGGAGGACTTGTAGGGCTCGGGGAGCGCGAGGTAGGTGTTGGAGGGCGACACCACCACGTCCACGTCCCGCAGCAGGTCGGCGGGGTGGACGTGGACGGTGACGCGGGCGCCGCGCACCCGCAGCCGCCGGTGCGCGGCCACCAGGTGCGGCCGGGCGGGCGGGGTGGGGCCGGGGCCGCCGGGGGCATCCCGTACGGCCGTTCGGGCCACCGGTGCCATCCGGACGATCTGTTCGGCGACCTCGCCGAGCACCATCAGCTCATGATGCTTGCGGAAGCGCTCGACGCTGATGCCGTAGACCTGGGCCGCGCGCTTGCGGCGGTCGGCGGCGGGCCAGTCGCGGGTGCCCTGGGCCAGGCCCAGGCTGAACTCGGCGGCCTCCTGGAGGGTGCCGCCGCCGATGCGGGTGACGGCGAGCCGCAGCAGCCGCTCGACGGCGGGGAAGTGCGGTGCCCCTTGGGCGGCCTCCCCCAGGCCGTCCGCGATCCGTTCGAGAGCCGGTACCCGCAGCTCCCGCAGTCGGACGACACCGGCCCGCCGCACTTCCCTCACCTCCGCGAGGACCACCCCGTGGTCGGGCAGTGGAGTGTGCGGCATGGCGCACAGGTTCTCACCGCGCGCGCAGGCATCACAAGCCCGATCCGGTCCCCGGCTTTCCATGGTCCCGCACGGGCCGGTCGGGGCCGGGGCGGGAGCGGGTCGAAGACGGGGCGCGGAAGGCCCCGATTCCCTTGCCCGCAAACGTTCTTGACGCGATCCGGTCGCCGCGGGGCGCCCCCGCCGCCCACCTTCTTGACGGATACATGCCAGACAATCAGGATGCGCACCACAGCAACGTCGCCATGAACACCCCCACCTCCGGAACCCCCACCCCAGGAGCATTCATGCGACTTTCCACGCGCGGCCCCGGCGCGGCCCGCGGCGCCAGACGCTCGGCCGGGCTCGCCGCCCTGCTCGCCATGGCCCTCGCCGCGCCCCTGTCCGCCCACGCCACCGCGTCCCCGGGGCCCTCGCCCCGCGAACGCGCCGACGTCGCCGCCGACGAGGCCACCACGCAGTACGAGATCCACGGCCCCGCCACCGCGGCGGCGCGCACCGTCATCGCCGCCACCGGCGTCTCCGTCGACGAGGTGCACGCGCGTTCCGTCGTGGTCAGCGCGGACGCGGGGCAGGCCAAACGGCTGCGGACGCTCGGCTACACGCTCAAGGCGCTGCCCGGTCCCCCGGACCGCGCCAACGGCGCCAAGGCCCAGCCGTTCGACTTCCCGCCCGCCGACTCGGGCTACCACAACTACGCCGAGATGACGTCGGAGATCGACCAGCGGCTCGCCCAGTACCCCTCGATCATGAGCAAGCGCGTGATCGGCAAGTCGTACCAGGGCCGGGACATCGTCGCCATCAAGATCAGCGACAACGTCCAGACCGACGAGAACGAGCCGGAGGTGCTGTTCACCTTCCACCAGCACGCGCGCGAGCACCTGACGGTGGAGATGGCGCTCTACCTGCTGCGCGAGTTCGGCGCGGGCTACGGCAAGGACTCCCGGATCACCAACATGGTGAACAACCGGGAGATCTGGATCGTGCCGGACCTCAACCCGGACGGCGGCGAGTACGACATCGCGACCGGCTCGTACCGCAGCTGGCGCAAGAACCGGCAGCCCAACTCCGGTTCGTCGTACGTCGGTACGGACCTGAACCGCAACTGGAACTACAAGTGGGGCTGCTGCGGCGGCTCCTCCTCCAGCAAGAGCTCCGAGACGTACCGCGGCTCGGCCGGCGAGTCCGCGCCCGAGGTGAAGGTCGTCGCCGACTTCGCGCGCAGCCGGGTGGTCAACGGCAAGCAGCAGATCACGGCGGGCATCGACTTCCACACCTACAGCCAGCTGGTGCTGTGGCCGTTCGGCTTCACCTACAACGACACGGCGCCGGGCCTCACCCAGGACGACCACGACGCGTTCGCCACGGTGGGGCGGAAGATGGCCGCCAGCAACGGGTACACGCCGGAGCAGTCCAGCGACCTGTACATCACCGACGGCACCATCGACGACTACCTCTGGGGCACCCAGAAGATCTTCGACTTCACCTTCGAGATGTACCCCGGCGAGTCGGGGGCGGGCGGCGGTTTCTACCCGCCGGACGAAATCATCGAACGCGAGACGTCCCGGAACCGGGACGCGGTGCTGCAGCTGCTGGAGAACGCGGACTGCATGTACCGGTCCATCGGGAAGGAGGCGCAGTACTGCACGGGGACGTGAGGAATCGACCGCGACGAATGGCCCCGGCCGACACGCGAGGAGCATGCCGACCGGGGCCGTACGCCAGGTGCGGGCTTGCTCGCACTGACAGTGCTGGCACACATAGCCCGTGCGCGGTAACAGCTTCATGGCGTCGCGGTCCTTGTAGGTCCGGCACAGCCATGACAGTTCGGAGTTCTCCGGGAGGTCGCGTTTCACAAACCTGGGGGCCGTCGCGCGCGGGCTGGGGCGCCGAGTGAGTACGCGACGGTTCGCCCCGTGCGGGATGCCTCCAGCTCCCAGCCAATTGCGACTGATTGCGTGTGGATTACACGAGCGAGTCACGTGCCTTGACGATCAGCGCACGGGCCTTCTGGCCGTAGACCGCCATATCGGCCAGCATGGCGAACGTGTCCGCGTACATGCTTACCTCGCTGGGCTGCGTCAGCGTCAGGTGCCCGGAGACAAGCTCCACGTTGACCTGAGCCGTGTCGAACATCCAGAACCCCTCCACCGGCATGCGGGTCCGACCAAGACGGGTAGGGACCACCCCCACGCTGATGTTGGGCAACGCACCGACCGTGAGCAGGCGCTCAAGCTGCTCAGCTTGGGTGTCGGCATCCCCGAGCCCGTTGCTCAACACGGACTCCTCGACCAGGAACGCAAAGCGGCGAGGAGCATCATGGAGCACACGCTGCCGCTCCATGCGGACAGCCACGGCGTCCGCCACATCATCGACCGATACCCGGCGACGCTGAACTGCGCGCAGTACATCGGCCGTATACCCGTGGGTCTGGAGCAAGCCGGGCACGAACCACGAGGAGTAGGCGCGGAACCGGCGCGTACGCTCGAACAGGGGCAGAACGGCCTCCTGCGCCCGTCGCAGCCCCGCCCGCTCCATGCGGCGCCACTCCACCCACATACCCTCGACGGCCCGCAGAGAGGCAATCAGGTCCGCCGTCTGGTCCTCGGCGCCGCACGCCCGACACCATGCCCGAATGTCGTCCTCACCGGGCTTCTGCCTCCCCGTCGCGATCCGAGAGACCTTGGACGGGTACCAGCCGCAGCGAGCGGCTACCTCCTTGCCCTCAAGCCCGGAGTCCTTGACCAACTCGCGCAGGCGGTCGGCAAGGAGCTGCCGGGCTTGCCGAACGCTGCTTGACTCGGGCACTAGACCGGCTTGTACCTCTCGTGCGGCGTAGCCCGCTGCCACACCAGCTCAAAGGCAGATGACACAAGTTGCATGGTTTCCGGGTCGGTTCTCCGCTCCCGGTCAACGACCTCTCCGACTCCAGAGAAGTAGGTGAACAGGACTGTTTCCCCGTCGAACATCCACAGGTCGGTACCCGGCAGGGCGATGTCAGCCGCCTTGCGCCGGGGCAGCCAGCGCACCAGCTCGCCGGCCGCCACGTTGGCGAACGTCATGTCGTGCTCATACCGGATGTAGTCCGTCACAGGCTCCGAGACGATCCGGGCCCGCCGCATGACCACGCCGCGCGCCGTCGTCTCCTGCACCAGGTCGTGCCACGTCCCCCACCAGTCGGGCAGCTTCGCCGGGTCGCCGTTGTACCGGTGGCCGGCGCGCCAGCGGGCGAACTCCGGATCGTCCGGGGTGTAGCTGTCGCGCATCTCCAGATGAACGGCGGAGTGCTGAGCCTGGGCGATCCCTTCACGAACGGGGTACTTCACCGTTGCCTTCCTCCGGTCGCGGGATGTACTTCAACATCACCCCGGGCAGACGGATGATTGTCTCGTGGTCCGGAACGTCCGTGCTGTGCCCGGGAATTGAACCGACCTCCTGGCACCCCTTCACCTCCTCCTCGGTGGCCCGGTACGACTGGATCAGCAGATCCCCGCTTTCCTCGTCCAGCCAGATCGTCGGCGAGTCATCAACGGGGGTGTTCGGGATGATCCCAAGGAATCTCAGCTTCATGTCCGCCCTCCTGCGTCGATCCGATTGCGGCCGATCGCTGGAGCGTCACCCTTGCGGATGGCCAGCGCAAGAGGGCGTACCCGCAAGGCACTTGGGACAGCACCCTGCCCCCACTTGCTGATGCAGCGAGCGAGTTGAATTCCGTACTGGCTTGCGATGGTCGCCGATCCGTTCTTGACCGTCGACGGGGCCCGTGCGTTGATCCTCAAAGCTCGGGATGCGCTCGCGTAATTCGCGCGCAATCAGGCGCAATCCGCTGCGATCTGGGGTCCCGCCCTCCCTAGCGTGGTCACCGTCGGACCGTACGAGGGGATGGGGACAGGACGATGGCCAACTCACAAATGTACCCAGAACCGGCCGTTGCGTCTGTCGCGACGGCAGCAACCGCCGCGCAGTGCGACTCGGGCTGTGGACGTCCGTACGGGTCCGCGGGCGGCAACGGTGATGCCGGCGACGACAGTGACGGAGGCGGCGGCAATCCGTCGACCGGCGACAGCGACGACGGGCGCGACTACCACCACTAGTCTCGGCTGATCCGGGGGCCGGCCTCTCCCCAGGGGTCGGCCCCCGCCGGGGAGAGGACACGTCGATGACCAGCCAGGGCCCGTACGGCATCCCCGACCATGTGCGGCGGGCCGTGGCGCCCGTGTCGCGGCGGCTCGTGCTGGACCGGCGCGGTTCGACCGTGTGGGACGTGCAGGCGGCTGCCGGTCGTGTCGCGATCAAGCTGGGCTATCCGAGCCGGACGCACGCGTGGACGGCGTCGGCGCCCGCCCGCGAGGGGGTGATCCTGCGGGCGCTCGGCGCCGCAGGGGTCACCTACGGCACCTGGGAGCACGGGACGTGGAACGTGCAGCCGTGGCACCCGGGGACCGATCTGCAGCAGCGCTGGGAACCGCACAGGACTCGTGAGAACGTCTCGCGCCCTCCCGTGTTGGACGCCCTTGCGTGTGCGCGAGCCCTCGCCGAGCTGCACGACAAAGGGTTGACTCACGGCGACGTACAACCCGCCCACTTCATCGTGAGTGGCGAGCCGGCGAGGGCGACCCTGATCGACCTAGCCCTAGCCCGCGGTATCAAGGTCCCCGAGCAATTCGACTTCCCGTACCGGGGGTGTCTCGTCCACTACGAAAGCCCTGAAATCTCCCGCCGAGTGCTGGAAGGCGGCGAGGCGGTTCCTACGCGGGAAGCGGATGTGTACGCGCTCGGGGCAACTCTGTTCATGGCGGCAACCGGATGGCGCCACGTCGAGTACCCCGACGACGCGCCCCGGCCCGTGCAGCGGCGGGCGGTCGTGAACGGCACGCACCGCCCCGTGAACGTCGCGGGCACACTTGGAGCGCTGATCAGCGACATGCTGAGGTACCACGCGGACGACCGCCCCACGATGCACGAGGTCTGCAAGGCCCTGGAACAATAAGCGGCGTAGGAAGTCCGCGACCAGCCCCGCCCGTCGCCGTTCCCCCGCAGCCGGGGCCTTCGGCCCCGGCACCCCGTCTTCGTCTGCGGACCGTGCCCGCCGCTCGCGCAGTTCCCCGCGCCCCTGGGTACCCAGGGGCGCGAGGGCCGGGCTAGATCACCAGGCTCAGGGTGGCTGCCACCCCGAAGCCCGTCACCGACAGCACCGTCTCCAGGACCGTCCACGACTTCAGCGTGTCCCGCTCGCTGATGCCGAAGTACTTGGCCACCATCCAGAAGCCGCCGTCGTTGACGTGGGACGCGAAGATCGAGCCGGCCGAGATCGCCATGATGATCAGGGCCAGGTGGGCCTGGGAGTAGTCGCCGCCCTCGACCAGGGGCACCACGATGCCCGCCGTCGTGACGATGGCGACCGTCGCCGAGCCCTGGGCGACCCGCAGGACCACCGAGATCAGCCAGGCCAGCACGATCACCGGCAGCCCCACGTCGTGGAACGTCTTCGCCAGCGCGTCCGCGATCCCGGACGCCTTCAGGACCGCGCCGAACACCCCGCCCGCGCCCACCACCAGCAGGATGTTCCCGACCGGCTTGAGGGACGAGGTGGAGACCGCCTCCAGCGACTTGCGCGACCAGCCGCGCCGGATGCCGAGCAGGTAGTACGCGAGGACCAGCGCGATGGTCAGCGCCACGAACGGGTTGCCGAAGAACTCCACCACGGACCGGAACGTCGAGGGGTCCAGGGCGACCGACGAGAACGTGGCCGCCAGGATCAGGACCAGCGGCGTGCCGATGATGGCGAGGACCGTGCCCAGCGCCACCGGCTCCTCCCGGGGGGTGACCCCGGCCGCCCGCTGCTCGGCGGCGACGGCGGCCCGCGCCTCCTCGGCCGCCTCCACCATGTCCTGCGGCACCTCCACGAAGATCCGGCGCCCGATCCAGGCGGCGTACGCCCAGGCGGCCAGAACCGACGGGAGGCCCACGAGCGCGCCCATGAGGATGACCCAGCCCAGCGAGACGTGGAAGAGTCCGGCCGCGGCGACCGGGCCGGGGTGCGGCGGCAGGAACGCGTGCGTCATCGACAGGCCCGCCAGCAGCGGCATGCAGAACAGCAGGATCGACTTCCCGGACCGCTTGGTGGCGGCGTACACGATCGGCGCGAGGACGAAGATGCCGACGTCGAAGAAGACGGGGATGCCGAAGACGAGTCCGGTCAGGCCCATCGCCAGCGGCGCCCGGCGCTCGCCGAACAGGTTGAGCAGTCTGGCGCTCAACACCTCGGCGCCGCCGCTGACTTCGAGGATCGCGCCCAGCATCGTACCGAGCCCGATGATGATGGCGACGTGGCCGAGGATGCCGCCCATGCCCGCCTCGACGGTGGAGACGGCGGCGGACTTCTGCACGGTGCCGAAGAGTTCGGTGACGGAGAGGCCGGCGCCCAGGCCGACGGCTATGGAGACGGCGAGCAGCGCCACGAACGGCTGCAGCCGGAGCTTGATGATCAGGTAGAGCAGGAGCGCGATGCCGAGGGCGGCGACGGTCAGCAGACCGGTGGTGCCGCCGACGAGGGGCAGGATGCCGCCGGTGTGGGGCGTGGCGGGAGGTGCGGGCGCTGCGGCGGTCGGGAACGACATTCGGCAACTCCGGTGGGTCGCAGGGGCTGTTCCGGGGCGTGGGGGACCGCGGGGCGGCGCCCCGGCGGTCCGGGGCGCCGCTCCGTGCGGCCTGTCGAGCGGTGGTACGAGTCGCACTAACGGCATGGCGGGATCAGGCGTCGAGCACCGCGAGGGCGTCGATCTCGATGAGCAGTCCCGCGGGCAGTCCGACGTAGACGGTGGTGCGGGCCGAGGCGGGGGCCTTCAGGCCCTGCTCCTCGAAGTAGGCGTTGTAGATCTCGTTCATCTCCGCGAAGTGGTCGACGTCGGTGAGGTAGACGCGCGTCATCATCACGTCGTCCCAGCTCGCGCCGCCCTCCTCCAGGATCGCCTTGACGTTGGCGAAGGTCTGGAGGGTCTGCTCGCGCAGGGTGGGCCCGGCGACGGTCGGGGCCCGGCCCTCGACGGCGGGCAGGAAGCCGACCTGTCCGGCGACCTGGAGGATGTTGCCCTTGCGCACGCCGTGCGAGAACTTGGCGGGCGGGGTGGTGTGGGTGGCGGGGGTGAGGGCGACCTTCTCGGTCATGCTGTTTCCTTCTCGGTGGGATTGCCGGAGTACTCCCGGCTGATGGCGTCGGCGGTGCGGCGCACCTGCGGGAGCAGGGCGAGGAGTTCCTCGGCCGTGACGACGACGTTGGGGGCGGAGAGCGACATGGCGGCGACGACGCGCCCGTCCGTGCCGCGCACGGGGGCGCCCACGCAGTTGATGGACTCCTCGTGGCCGCCGAGGTCGCTGGCCCAGCCCTGTTCGCGTACGGTCGCGAGCTCCTTGAGGAACGCGGCGGCGTGCGGGGTCGAACGGGGCGTGTACAGCGGGTAGTCGAGCTTCTCGGCGACCGTGCGGCGCTCGGCCTCGGGCAGGTCGGCGAGGAGCAGTTTGGCGACGGCGGCGACGGTGATGGCGACGGGCTTGCCGACGCGGGAGTACATCCGTACGGGATAGCGGCTGTCGACCTTGTCGATGTACAGCACCTCGCCGTCCTCGTAGACCGCGAGGTGGACGGTGTGGCCGGTGCGCTCGTTCAGGGCGAGGAGGTGGGGGTGGGCGATCTCGCGCACGTCGAGGTTCTCCGCCGCCTCCTGGGCGAGCGCGAACAGGCGGGCGCCCAGGCGGTAGCGCTGGTCCGCCTGGCGGTGGACGAGGCCGTGCTCGTGCAGGGTGCGCAGCAGCCGCAGGGCGGTGGACTTGTGCACCCCCAGCCGCTCGGCGACCTGCCCGAGGTCGGCGGGACCCTGCGCCAGCAGCGGCAGAATGCTCAGCGCCCGGTCGACGGTCTGGCTCATGGCGTACGTACCTCCTGCTCGTGCCCCGTCCACCCGGGGCCGAGACGAAGTCTCCCCCAGTCCTCGTCGTCGAGAGCGGCGAGTGCGGCGGCGTGCGCGGGCGGGGGTGGCGGGGCCAGGTCGCCGGGGACGGTGAGCGCGGCGGCGGCGTACAGGTGCCCGTACCGCGCCCGCTCCCGCACGGACAGCCCCCGCAGGGTCCCGTCCAGGAACCCGGCGGCGAACGCGTCCCCGGCCCCGACGGGGGCGACGACGTCGACGCGGGGGGCGGGCACGAAGGTGGTGGCCCCGGCCGCACCCCGACCGACCGCCGGCCCCTGCCCCTGAACGGGCCCGGAGGGCCCTTCCAGGGGTGCGGGGAACGGCGCGGGCGACCCAGCGCGGTCCGCGGCCGAAGTGGTCCCTCGGAGAGTTTCGGGAAGGCGCGGGGAGGGGCTCTCGAAGACGACCGCTCCCTCGGCCCCCCGCTTCACCACCAGCACCCCCACCTCCGGCAGAACCTCCCGCACGCCCCGAGCCCCCCGCACCCCCCAAGCCGCCTCCGCCTCGTCCTCCCCCACGAACACCACATCGGCCCCCCGAGCCAGCTCCAGCAGCACCCGCGGATCGGATCCGGCCCACAGACCCGGCCGGTGGTTGACGTCGAAGGAGACCAGCGGCCGACCGGGCCACCGCTCCAGCAGCGCCCGCGTCAGCGCGAGGCAGCCGTCGGACAGCGCGGGCGTGATGCCGGACAGGTGCAGGATGCGCCCGCCCCACACCCGCTCCCACGGCACGTTCTCCACCGACAGGGCGGAGGCGGCGGAACCGGCCCGGTAGTAGGCGACCTCATGGGTCCCGGCGGCCCGGTCGTCGGCGGTGCGGAAGTAGACGCCGGTGGGCCGCGCCGGGTCGCGGTGGACGCCGGTGGTGTCCACCCCGTACGCCCCGACCGCCTCGACGAGGTGGTCCCCGAAGCCGTCGGCGCCGACCCGGCTGATCCAGGCGACCCGGTGCCCGGCCGCCGCCAGCGCGCACGCCGCGTTGGACTCGGCACCGCCGATCGCGCGCTCGAAGGACGGTACGTCGGCGAGCCGCCCGGGCCGGGAGGGCAGGAAGGCGACCATGGACTCTCCCAGACAGACGACATCCATGGCGTCCACCGCTGAACCTCCTAGCACCATTGACCGGGCGTTGGCCCGGATGTTAGACAGCAGTAAGCGAGATACGCAACGGGTGTTGCACATGTTGCAACACCATGACGGAGGCTTCCATGGGGTTCCTGGCAGGACTGGCCGAAGAGCGCGTCGACCACCGCTTCAAGGGGCTGCCCCCGGACGCCGAGGGCCTCACCGTCGGCGAGCTCACCGCCCAGCGCCGCAACCTCTTCACGGACGGCTTCACCACCCCCGTCCTCGCCCTCTCCGCCGAGCGCCTGGAGCACAACCTGGCGCTGATGGAGACGTACGCGACCCGCCACGGCCTCGCCTTCGCCCCGCACGGCAAGACGTCGATGGCCCCCGAGCTCTTCGCCCGCCAGCTCGACCACGGCGCCTGGGGCATCACCCTGGCCGTGCCCCACCAGGTGCGCGTGGCCCGCGAGTTCGGGGTCCGGCGGATCTTCCTGGCCAACGAGCTGGTGGACGCGGCGGCCCTGAAGTGGCTCGCGGCCGAGCTGGCCCGGGACGCCGACTTCCGGTTCGTCTGCTACGTGGACTCGGTGCGCGGGGTCGAGCTGATGGACGCGGCGCTCACCGGCGCCGCCCGCCCGGTGGACGTCGTCGTCGAGCTGGGCGCGGGCGAGGGCGCCCGCACCGGCGCCCGCACCGAGGCCGACTGCACGGCGGTCGCGGACGCGGTGGCCGCCACCACGACCCTGCGCCTGGTGGGCGTCGCGGGCTACGAGGCCGAGGTGCCGGGGGCCGACCCGGAGCGGGTCGCGGCCTGGCTGCGCAGGCTGACCGCGCTCGCCTCGGACTTCGACAAGGCGGGCCGCTTCGCGGGCGCGGGCCTGGACGAGATCGTGATCAGCGCGGGCGGCAGCGCCTGGTTCGACGCGGTGGCCGAGGTCTTCGCCGAGATCCCCGAACTCTCGCTCCCCGTACTGAAGTTGCTGCGCTCCGGCGCGTACGTCTCGCACGACGACGGCCAGTACCGCCGGGTCACGCCCTTCAACCGCGTTCCCGAGGAGGGCGCCCTGCACCCCGCCTTCCGCCTGTGGGCGCAGGTCGTCTCGCGGCCCAGCCCCGGCCAGGCGTTCGTGAACGCGGGCAAGCGGGACGCGGCGCACGACCTGGACCTGCCCGAGGCGCAGGTGGTGCGCGGCGCCCGGGGCGGCGGCGAGCGCCCCGCGACCGGCATCGAGGTCACCGCGCTCTCCGACCAGCACGCCTGGCTGCGCACCGGCCCCGAGGCCGAGCTCGAAGTCGGGGACTGGGTGGGCCTCGGGCTCTCGCACCCGTGCACCAGTTTCGACAAGTGGCAGCTGATCCCGCTGGTCGAGGCGGACGGCACCGTCGTCGACTACGTCCGCACCTACTTCTGATGACGCTGATGGACCTCGTGGTGCGCGGGGCCCGCGTGATCGACGGCGGCGGCGGGCCCTCCTACCGCGCCGACGCGGGCATCCGCGACGGCCGGATCGCGGCGCTGCGCCGCGAGGGCGAGCCCGCGCTCCCGGGCACCCGCACCCTGGACGCCGACGGCCTGGCGCTCGCCCCCGGCTTCATCGACATGCACGCCCACTCCGACCTGGCCCTGCTGCGCGACCCGGACCACAGCGCGAAGGCGGCCCAGGGCGTCACGCTCGAAGTGCTGGGCCAGGACGGCCTCTCGTACGCGCCGGTCGACGACCGCACCCTCGCCGAGGTCCGCCGCGCCATCGCGGGCTGGAACGGCGACGGCGCCGACATCGACTTCGACTGGCGGTCGGTGGGCGGCTACCTCGACCGCCTCGACCACGGCTTCGGCGGCGAGGGCATCGCGGTCAACGCCGCGTACCTGATCCCGCAGGGCACGGTCCGGATGTACGCGATGGGCTGGGAGGACCGCGCGGCCACCCCCCGGGAGCTCGACCGGATGCGGCAGCTGGTGGCCGAGGGCCTGGAGCAGGGCGCGGTGGGCATGTCGTCGGGGCTCACCTACACCCCCGGCATGTACGCGCCCGACACCGAACTCGCCGAGCTGTGCGCGGTGGTGGCCCGGTACGACGGCTACTACTGCCCGCACCACCGCTCGTACGGGGCCGGGGCGCTGGAGGCGTACGCGGAGATGGTCGCCCTCACCGGCGCCGCCGGCTGCGCGCTGCACCTGGCCCACGCCACCATGAACTTCGGCGTCAACGAGGGCCGCGCGCCCGAGCTGCTCGCCCTGCTCGACCGGGCGCTGGAGGCCGGGGCCGACATCACCCTCGACACCTACCCGTACACGCCGGGGTGCACGACCCTGGTCGCGATGCTGCCCAGCTGGGCCGGGGCGGGCGGCCCGGCCGCCGTCCTGGAGCGGCTGCGGGACGACGCCACGGCCGAGCGCATCCGCCACCACCTCGAAGCCGTCGGCTCGGACGGCTGCCACGGCGTGCCGATCGAGTGGGACACCATCGAGATCTCCGGCGTCGGCGACCCGGCCCTCGCCCCGTACGTGGGCCGCACGGTCGACGAGTCGGCGCGGGAGCGCGGCGAGTCCCCCTGGACGACGGCCCGCCGCCTGCTCGTCGAGGACGGTCTCGCCTCGACGATCCTCCAGCACGTGGGCCACGAGGAGAACGTCCGGCAGATCATGCGCCACCGCACCCACACCGGCGGCAGCGACGGCATCCTCCAGGGCGCGAAGCCGCACCCGCGCGCCTACGGCACGTTCCCGCACTACCTCGGCCGGTACGCCCGCGACCTCGGCGTCCTCTCCCTGGAGGAGACGGTCGCCCATCTGACCTCGCGCCCGGCCGCCCGCCTGCGCCTGCCCGACCGGGGCCTGGTCAAGGAGGGGTACCGCGCCGACCTGGTGCTCTTCGACCCGGCGACGGTCGCGGCGGGCTCGACCTTCGACCAGCCGCGCGCGCTGCCCCTGGGCATCCCGTACGTCCTCGTCGACGGCCGGTTCGTCATCGAGGACGGACGCCGCACGGACGTACTGGCGGGACGGTCGGTGCGGCGGACGCCCGTGCGGTGAGCCACATCTGACGTTACGTCAGAAGACCCGTACGTTCCGGGCGGTGTCCCAGAGCATGTCGGCCCACGGGCCGCCCTTCAGACCGCCCTTGCCGTCGCCGTGGTAGGCGAAGAGCTGGTAGTCGATGGGGCGCATGAGGTCGGACTGGCCGTCCCCGTCGACGTCGCCGGTGGCCAGGACCGGGGAGTCGGCGGGCCAGGCGTACGGGAGCTTCCTGCGGCCGTCGAAGGTGCCCCGGCCGTTGCCCGGGTAGAGCCACAGCGTCCGGGAGCCGTCCCGGGCGACCAGGTCGGCCTTGCCATCGCCGGTCAGGTCGCCCGGCGAGGCGAGCTGGTTCATGGCGTTCCAGCCGCCGCCCACCTTGAGGCGGGTACCGAAGGTGCCCCGGCCGTTGCCCGGGTAGGTCCACAGCGTGCCGGAGGTGTCGCGGGCCACCAGGTCCCGGCGGCCGTCGCCGGTCAGGTCGCCCGCCGCGCCGATCTCCCGCATGGAGTTCCAGCCGCCGCCGACCTTCACCCGGTCGCCGAACGCGCCGTCGCCCCGGCCCGGATAGAACCAGAGGACACCCGAGCGGTCCCGCGCGTACAGGTCCTCCCGGCCGTCACCGTTGTAGTCGCCGTGCCGCGTCAGCTGCGTCATCGCGTTCCAGCCGCCACCCACGAACCGGGCCTTGGTGAGGCCCTTGGAGTCCTCCAGGCCGGACAGGAACCACAGCCGCCCGTCGTCGGCGCGCTCCAGCAGGTCGGGCGTCCGGTCGTTGTTGAGATCGCCGAACTGGGCGACGGCGGGCAGCCCTTGGGGCCGCTTGTCGTAGTCGGCGGTGCGCCGCCAGTCCATGTACGGCACGCCCTGGACGGCCTCGTAGTCGGTGGTGGCCACCCGGATCGAGCTGACGGTGTTGTCCCACCCCCCGAAGCCGTCGCTGAGGTCGTTGGCGCCGTTGTGCGGGGTGACGTAGTAGTACTCGCCCCCGTAGTCGGCGTCCCTGTGCATCGTGACGTAGAGGTCGCTGTTGTTGACCCACGACGAGATCGAGTTGTTCCAGATGCCCAGGGTGGGGCGGCTCGACGAGACGATCTCCATCTTGCCGCCGAAGTTGCCGTACTGGAACACGCAGAGCCTGCCCGCCGGGCAGCGGTCGGCGGGGTCTCGGGGGGCGGCGGCGGACTGCGGGGCCGCCGTGAGCAGGGTGGCCAGCGAGGCGGCGACGGCGGTGGCCGTACCGAGCAGGCGCCGGGGGCGGGTGATGCCGGGCATGGACCGGACTCCGTTCGGGATCAGAGGGTCAGAGGACGAGGTGGGTGGAGCGGGCCTGGGCGTACTGCCTCGGTGCCCGCAGGCCGCCGTCCGCCGCTCCGGTGCCCGGGTACACGCGGAGCGCCTTCTGCCCCGGCGCGTGCGCGAGCAGGTCCGGGCGGCCGTCGCCGGTGACGTCGCCGACGCCCGCCAGTTCGGTGAGCCCGTTCCAGCCGCCGGTGCCGATGAGCTTGCGGTCGCCGAAGGTGCCGCGCCCGGTGCCGGGGTAGAACCACAGCTTCCCGGCGGTGTCGCGGGCGATCAGGTCGGCGCGCTTGTCGGAGTTCATGTCCCCGGCGCCGACCAGCTCGTTCATGGCCTTCCAGCCGCCGCCGACCTTCCGGCGGTCGCCGAAGGTGCCGTGCCCGTTGCCCGGGTAGGTCCACAGCGTGCCGGTGCTGTCGGCGGCGAGCAGATCGGCGCGGCCGTCGCCCGTCAGGTCTCCGGCCGCGGCCAGGTCGCGCATGGAGTTCCAGCCGCCGCCGACCTTCACCCGGTCGCCGAACGCGCCGTCGCCCCGGCCCGGATAGAACCAGAGGACACCCGAGCGGTCCCGCGCGTACAGGTCCTCCCGGCCGTCACCGTTGTAGTCGCCGTGCCGCGTCAGCTGCGTCATCGCGTTCCAGCCGCCACCCACGACACGGGTGCGGCCCGCGCTCGCGTACGGGTGGTCCGTCCACAGCTGCCCGAACTGGTCGCGCGCGTACAGGTCGCCGAAGCCGTCGCCGTCGGCGTCACCGAACGCCGCCGCGGCGGGCTGCGGCGCCGGGCGCCGCTTGTTCTCGAACTCCCACCAGTAGGTCGGGAAGCGCCCCTCGCCACCGCAGAAGTAGTCCGCCTCGGGGTCCAGGTCGAGCGAGCTGACGGCGTTGTCGAGGTCCGGGCGGGAGCTCTCGTCGAAGGAGACCATGCCCGAGTAGTAGTGCGTGGACCTCGCCCGCTCCGGGTTCCCCTCCAGGCCCGGCTCGCTGTTGAAGCAGACGGGCATGTCGGTGAAGTTCGCGAACGAGCTGATGCGGTTGTCCCAGGCGCCCAGGCGCAGCATGGAACCGTTGACGACCAGCATGTCGCCCCGGCCCAGCGGCTCGCTGAAGACGCAGAGCCTGCCCCAGCCGCAGCGGTCGTAGCCGCTCGCGGCCTGGGCGGGCGCCGTGGTGACGGTGGCGAGCAGCCCCGCCGCGGCACCGGCCGTGACGGCGCCGCGCAGCAGGCGCGGAGAAGTGGAACGCACGTGTCCCCCCTGGGTGTGCGATGCGCTCGGGCGGGGCGTGGGACATCCGCGCCCGAAGTGAAAAGAGAAGGTAAAGCGGGGGGATCATAGCCGCCACCGGACGACCTGCTCGAACCGGTGTACGGCCTCACTCGGCCCGGACCCGATCCGGCCATTCCGGAACGATCAGCTCGAACCAGACCGTCTTGCCGATCCCGTACGGGCGCGGCCCGGCGCCCCACGCGTCGGACAGCTCGCCGACCAGCGCCAGCCCGCGCCCCGACTCGTCGTCCGGCCCGGCCGGCCTCGGACACGGCAGCACCGCGCTGGCGTCCGCCACCTCGACCCGGAGGACGTTCCCGCCGAGCGCGCACCGCGCCCGCACCTCCCGGTCCGCCGGGGCCCGCCCGTGCCGTACGGCATTGGTCATCAGCTCGCTGAGCAGCAGCACGGCGGTGTCCGTCAGCCCGTCCGGCACCTTCCAGGCCCGCGCCTGCTCCGCCAGCAGCGCCCGCGCCCGCCCGACGCTGCGCGGCACGCGCGAAAAACGCCACTCAACGTCCTTCGGAAGGGGGGAAGTTGTGCGATCCATGGCTCATACGGTGTCGGGCCGGGCATAGCGTCAGGGAGTGACAGCCCGGGTACAGACCGCCGCTGTACCCGCGATGTACCTGGAAGGGCGGTTTTCGATGACCGAGGTGAACTCACACCCGCCGATGGCCTGGTGCTACTGCGGCGACCAGGTCAAGCTCTGGCGGGAGAGCGCGGGGGTGAGCCGCGAGGACCTGTGCAAGAAGGCGAACTACCAGTACGAGTACGTCAAGTCGATGGAGAACGGCCGCCGCAAGCCGACCCTGCGGCTGCTCCAGGCGGCGGACGAACTGTGCGGCGCGAAGGGGAAACTGCTTGCCGCGCACCAGTATCTGAAGCCCGAGCCGTATCCCGCAAGGTCGCAGGAGTACATGCAGGTCGAGGCGGAGGCCATCGCCGTCCACTGGTACGAGCCGCTCCTCATTCCGGGCCTGTTGCAGACGGAGGAGTACGCGCGGGCGCTGATCAGTGAGAGCTACCCGCCGCTCGACGACGAGATCGTCGAGGAACGCGTCAACGCGCGCATGCACAGGCAGGACGGACTGCGGGCGCGGACGTCGGCCGTCTTCAACTTCGTGGTGTACGAGGGCGCCCTGCGCAACCTCGTCGGCGGCCGAAGCGTGATGAAGCGACAGCGCGATCACCTTTTGGGATTGGGAGGGTTGCGCAACGTCTCAGTGCAGGTCCTACCGATGGGGCGGTGCCCCGGAGTCGCACTGAACGGACCTCTGATCCTGTTGGAGACCCCTGACCACGAGCAATACGCCTTCGCCGAGGGACAGAAAACGAGTGCCCTGTACGCGGATCCCACCAAGGTCAGTGAACTGACCCAGACGCATGGCATGATCCGCATGCACGCCCTCAGCGTGGAGGAGTCGGCGGAGTTCATCGGCAAGTTGGCGGAGGAGCTATGAGCGACCAGCTCGTATGGTTCAAGTCCAGTTACAGCGACAGCGAAGGCAGTGCTTGCCTCGAAGTCGCCCTGGAATGGCGGAAGTCCAGCCACAGTGACGACCAGGGCGGCGCCTGCGTCGAGATCGCCACTTGCCCCCACACCGTGCACGTCCGGGACTCCAAGCTCGGCGGGGACGGGCCGACGTTCGCCGTCCCCGCCGTTGCCTGGGCTCAGTTCACCGCGGGGATAGCCGGGAGAAGGTAGGCGAAGACGGTGTCGGCGGCCTCGCGGTCGTCGACCTGGATGCGTCCGGCGCGTACGGCCTCGTCGAAGTTGGCCCCGTAGTCCGGGCCCTCGGAGAGCAGCCGGTCCAGGGTCTCGCGGGTCAGCACGAGGGTGGCGTGGGGCTTCTCGACGCCGGGCGGCATGGTGTCGCCGCGGGTGTCGGTGTAGACGAGTACGCCGTCGCGGAGCACCGAGACGCCGGACTGGCCGGTGTTGGTGAACGTCCAGAGCAGGACGAGGGGTTCGGGCCGCTCGGCGGCGCGGGCCCCGTCCAGCCGGGCGGCGAGGGCGGCGAAGTACTGGGCGGGGTTGGCGTATTTGACGAGGTCGCCGACGACCGGGCGGGCGGCGGTCGGGCCGGGGCCGTGGGTGAGGTCGCGGGCGGCGGTCAGATAGGCGTTGCGCAGCGGGCCGTACTCGGCGAGGTAGCCGAGCTGGGTGAGGGCCAGGGCCTGGAGGGCGGTGGCCGGGGCCAGGACCTCGGCGGGGACGGTGGCCGGGTCGCAGGCCGCCGCGAGGACGTGGTCGAGGAGTTCGACGACGCGTTCGTAGCGGGGGGTGTCGGCGTCGTACTCGTGGCGGGCCGTCTCCAGGACCGTACGGGCGCCGCCGAGGGCCACGACGTACCGCTTGGCGGTGGCGGCGGAGGCGGGGGTGGTGGCGACGGCGTCGGTGGCGGCGACGAACTCGTGGCCGAGGAGGCGCAGCCAGGTCTGGCGGGCGGCCTGGGTGGCGCTGCCGACGTAACCGCTGGCGTAGAAGGGGCGGTTGGAGGGCTGGCTCTGGCGGCGGACCCAGGCGTCGCGGCGGGCGGCGAGGCGGGCGGTGACGGAGTTGGTGCCCCAGCCGGGCCACTCGTAGGCGCCGGCGACGATCTCGGCGGTGGTGCCGAAGGCGCGGAGGGTCTCGTCGAGGTGGCGGGCGCGGACGTCGCCGAGGCCGCCGAGGAGACCGGGGGCGGTGAGGTAGAGGACCTTGCGGTCGGGGATGTAGACGTTCATCTCGGCGGGTGACTGGAGTCCGGCGACGGGCTGGAAGACGAGGCGTACGCCGTCGACCTCGGCCTCGCCGAAGCCGTGGTGGGTGGGCGGGACGAGGGTGGCCTCGCCGGCGGAGACGGTGAGGCCGGGGCCGCTGTCGATGAGGCCGTAGGGGCCCGGCTCCAGGCGGGTGCCGTAGCTGTGGTCGACCAGGCAGGCGGTGGCCAGGCCCTCGACGACGTGGCGGCGGACGGCGTCGTCGAGGAAGCCGTCGGGGGCGTGGACGGGGAGGCCGTCCGGGATGCGGTCGTCGAGCTCGGCGAAGAGGCCGCGCGAGCCGCCGAAGTGGTCGACGCAGCTGGCGGTGTAGACGAGGGCGCGGACGGGGCGGCGGTCCTCGGTGGTGTCGCGGTAGAGACGCAGGGCGTAGCGGGCGGTCTCGTAGGAGCCGAGGGGGTCGATGACGATGAGGCCGGTGCGGCCCTCGACGATGGTCATGTTGGCGAGGTCGTAGCCGCGTACCTGGTAGACGGCGCCGTCGGGGCCGCTGGTGACCATGTAGAGGCCGGCCATGGCGTTCATGCGGCCCTGGCGCCAGACGCGGGCGTTGACGGTGGGCGGGACGGGGCCGTCGTCGCTCAGGAAGTCGAAGCGGGCGAAGTTCCAGGCGTTGCCGGTGCCGTCGCCGGTGCCGTCGCGGGCCGGGATGGCGGGGACGTCCGGGCGGGCCAGGAGGCCCTGGGCGGCGTTGCGGAAGTCGGTGCCTTCGGCGGTGACGGTCTGGGCGGCGGGCTGGTTGCTGCGGACGACGAAGGGGGTGGGCTCGACGGGCTCGTGCTGGGCGTGCCGGCCGTTGGTCATGGCTCTGCCTCCTCTGGACGTGCGCGGGGCGGGAACGTAACTCCGTGGGGGGCGGGCCGGAAGTGGGCGGCGTTGCCGGTGGCTGAGACAGGGGGGTACGGGGGGTCCCTCCCCGCGCCCCTTTCGGGCCGGGCCTTCGCCTGCGGCCCGGCGGGGGCTTGCCGCGCAGTTCCCCGCGCCCCTGATCGGGCCGTCCTTTGTGCGCGGACCGTGCTGGCTTGCTCGCGCAGTTCCCCGCGCCCCTTGAAGGGGCCGTCTTTCGCGTGCGGACCGTGCTGGCGCACTCGCGCAGTTCCCCGCGCCCCTGAAAGGGCAGGGACTTCGTCTGCGGGCCGTGGGTGGCTGGTCGCGCAGTTCCCCGCGCCCCTTGAAGGGTGCCGCGAAGCGGCACATCCAGGGGCGCGGGGAACTGCGCGAGAAGCGACCACGGCCCGCGGACGAACGAAGCTTTTCGGGGGCGCGGGGAACTGCGCGAACGGCCACGCACGGCCCGCAGACGAACACCGGGCCAAAAGGAGGCACGGGGGTACCACCCGCAAGGCAACCCGTCGTGGCGCATCTCACCCGGCGCCACATTCCAAGCCCACCCCACCCCCCACCCCCCACTTCCCACGGCCCCACCCCACCCCCACATTCCGATGGAAGCCAACCCTCCCCCCGAATCCCCCCCTCCTCCCTCCCCCGCCCCCAATCTCCGCGCGCCCCCCGAAACACCCCCGTAAGGTGACCGTCATGCAGGTGATCCAGTCGACCAAGCTCGCCAATGTCTGTTACGAGATCCGCGGCCCGGTTCTCGAAGAAGCCATGCGGCTGGAGGCGGCAGGACACCGCATCCTCAAGCTCAACACCGGCAACCCCGCGGCCTTCGGCTTCGAGTGCCCCCCGGAGATCCTGGAGGACATGCTCCGCAACCTCTCCGGAGCACACGGCTACGGCGACGCGAAGGGCCTCCTCTCGGCCCGCCGCGCGGTCATGCAGCACTACCAGACCAAGGGCATCGACCTCGACGTCGAGGACATCTACCTCGGCAACGGCGTCTCCGAGCTGATCCAGATGTCGATGCAGGCGCTGCTCGACGACGGCGACGAGGTGCTGGTCCCGGCCCCGGACTACCCCCTGTGGACCGCCTCGGTCTCCCTCGCCGGCGGCACCGCGGTGCACTACCGCTGCGACGAGCAGGCCGACTGGATGCCGGACCTCGCCGACATCGAGCGCAAGATCACCGACCGCACCAAGGCGATCGTGATCATCAACCCGAACAACCCGACGGGCGCGGTGTACGGCGAGGAGATGCTCCGGTCGCTGACCGAGATCGCCCGCCGCCACAACCTGATCGTCTGCTCGGACGAGATCTACGACCGGATCCTGTTCGACGGCGCCACGCACACCCCGACCGCCGTGATCGCCCCGGACCTGATGGTGCTGACCTTCAACGGTCTCTCCAAGAACTACCGGGTGGCCGGATACCGCTCCGGCTGGCTGGCCGTCTGCGGCCCCAAGGCCCACGCCTCCTCGTACATCGAGGGCCTGACCATCCTGGCCAACATGCGGCTGTGCGCCAACATGCCGTCGCAGTACGCGGTGGCCACGGCGCTGGGCGGGCGCCAGTCCATCGAGGACCTGGTGCTGCCGGGCGGGCGGCTCCTGGAGCAGCGCGACACGGCGTACGACCTGCTCACCCAGATCCCCGGTGTCACCTGCGTGAAGCCGAAGGGCGCGCTGTACCTCTTCCCCCGCCTCGACCCGGCGGTCCACAAGGTCAAGGACGACCGCCAGATGGTCCTGGACCTGCTCCGGGCCGAGAAGATCATGGTCGTCCACGGCACCGGCTTCAACTGGCCCGAGCCCGACCACTTCCGGATCGTCACCCTCCCGTCGGCCCAGGACCTGGCGCACGCGGTGACGCGGATCGGCAGCTTCCTGGACGGTTACAGCCAGATGTGACGGAGTTCTGGCTCCCGCTCAACTTTAGACAGAATCTAAGATAGGATGGTCTCCTGCGAGCAAGAGGAGGCCATCCCATGTACGAACCGATCCGGACCAAGTCGGTGCACAGCACGATGGCCGCCGACGCCCGCATTCCGCACCGCTCCCGCGAGGAGGAGCTGGACATCCAGCTCGCCGGGCACCTCGCGGCGCTGCTCGCCGTCACCGATGAGCTCGGGCTGACCGAGGCCGGGGACGCCATCGCCCACCAGATCGCGCGGCTGCGCGGCGGGATGCCGCCGGTGCGGCATGCGGGGCTGAGCCGGGCGCATGCGCCCGCGCTGCACGAGCGGGCGCATGCGCTGGCGGGGCGCGCCCTCGTCGTCGCCGCCTCTCGGGCGGACACGGCGGTCGCGATCCTCGCGGCGGGGCGGATGGATGCCCACTCTGCGGCGCGTGCTCTGTCCGCCGCCTCCTGATCGGCCCCGGTCCGCGCGCCGCGGAGGTCCGCGGACCGGGAGCCACCCCTTTCCCCGCACCCCGCGCCCCTTGAAGGGTGCCGCGAAGCGGCACATCCAGGGGCGCGGGGAACTGCGCGAGAAGCGACCACGGCCCGCAGACGAACGAGGCTTCTCAGGGGCGCGGGGAACTGCGCGAGCAAGCCGGCACGGCCCGCAGGCGAAAGACGGCCCGATCAGGGGCGCGGGGACTGCGCGACCAACCCCCACCGGGCCTCAGCGTGTTGCCAGTATCGCGATCAGGAGTACGCACAGCACCAACCCCACCAGGAACCCCGGCCGCCACCGGGGGGCCACGGGGGCGGCCGGCACCGCCCCCAGGTTGAAGACGTCGTGCCCCGTCGCCACCGCCCGCACGCACCAAGGACACGCGTCCAGATGCGACCCGAAGGTGTGCCGGGGTCGCTCCGGGCACACCCGTACCGCCGCCCGCTCCCGATCCAGCGCCCGCAGCCACTGCTCCGCCGTCGGCCGGGCCGCCGCATCGGTGACCCCGGGCCCGAACGCCGCGCGCGCCAGTTCGAGCAGGCCGGGCGGCAGCACGGAGGGGTCGACGGTGCCCCGCGGCACCACGACCCGCTCGGGCCGCACCACGTACGAGATGCTGGCCGCGATGTTGTCCTGGACGGTGGAGTCCGCGTCGCTGTCGTGCGGCACGCCCCCGAAGGGGTGGTTGCCCGCGGTGAGCAGCTGGTAGACGAGGACCGCGAGCGCGAAGTCGTCGCTGGCCCGCGTCGCCGGGCCCCCGGCCTGCCGCTCGGGGGCCGAGTAGTCGGTGGTGTGCATCAGGCAGGGGAACAGCTCCCCGGTGACCGCGTCGGTGAAGGCGATGGAGTCGCAGTCCAGGAACGTGATGAACCCGTTGGCGTCGACCACCACGTTGCTGCTGGAGAAGTCCCCGATGACCAGCCCCTCGTGGTGCATCCGGGCCGTCATGAACGCCAGGTTCCAGGCGACCCCCAGCAGGAACCGCCAGTCGGCCCGGTCGTGGAAGAGCCGCAGGCGCTGGGCCCGGGTGAACAGCCCGACCAGCTGCACGTGTTCGGGCTCCCCGAACCGCTGCATGGCGTAGCCGAGGAACTCCCCGCCGGGCGCGTGCGCGGGCGCGGTCGGCCAGGCCAGTTCCGGCCGCTGGGAGCGGTCGGTGGGCCGCCCGCCGAGCGGCGCCATGGTCAGCATCCGGTTCAGGCGCCGCTCCTGCTCGGGGCCGGGCGGGTCCCGGTAGAGCTTCACCACGATCCCGTCGTGGCCCTCCACGGTGTAGACGGCCGCCTGGCCGCCGCCCTTGAGCGGGGCGGCGGCGAGGACCACCGGGACCCCGCCGAGCAGCACGGTCCGCCCGCCGGGCCCGCCCGCCGCCGCGTTCACCGCTCCCCTCCCGTACGGTCCGTACGGGCCGGACGGACCGCCCGCAGCAGGGTCTTGTCGTCGCCGTTGAGCGCGGTCAGCCGGTCCGAGCGCAGCAGGGCCGCCAGCCGCTCGTCCTCCTCGTACGCCGTCATCGGCTCGGCGTCCAGCGAGCGCAGCACGGCCGCCGCGAACGACTCGTTGGGAGCCTGCCCGGCGCCCCCGGCCCGGGAGAGCGCCGCCTGGGCGAGGCCGTCGGTGGAGAGCAGGACCCCGTCGACGCCGTCGTCCCGTACGCAGTCGGTGCGCACCCGGCGGGCGGCGTCGGGCGAGGTCAGGAAGACCGTCTCGTTGCTGTACTCGCTCACCGCCTCCGGCTGCGGCAGCAGATGGAACTGCCTCTCCCCGTCGGCCGTTCCGGCCCGCAGCACCACGAACCCGTCCCCCACGCTGCAGTGCCCCAGCCAGGCGGGCCCGAGCACCACCACCGTGAGGGTGGCCGCGAAGTCGTCGGCCGCCTCCCCCGTACGGTCCAGGAAGGCGTCGGCGACCCGGTCGAACGCCTGCCGCAGCAGCCGGTGCACGGCGGGCCCCTCGGCCCCTTCGGCGGGCAGCCGCCCGAACTGCTCGACGGCCAGGTCGACCGCGAGCCGCGCCCCCTCGTCCGAGCGCGGTCTGCTGCCCGCGCCGTCCGCGACCGCGAGCACCGTGAGCGGGCCGTCCGTGGCGCAGCTCCAGGCGTCCTGGCACGGCACGCCGTCCCTGCGGTGCCGGTAGCCCTCCACGCTCACCCCGTGCACCCGCCAGCCGCCCCGCTCCCGGGTCCCCATGCCCGCTCAGGCTTCCCAGGCCGGGCGCTGCGTCTTGAACTGGCTGAAGATCTTCTCGAAGACCTCGTCGCCCGCGCCCTTGGTCTCGGCGCTGGCGCTCGCCGACATCATCTGGAGCAGCTGGCGGAACGGGAAGCCCTGGAGGCGGGCGTTGAACTTGGGCGCGAACGCCTGGAGCACCTGTTCCCCCAGGTCGGTGATTCCGCCGACGCCGATCGCGTACAGCCGGAAGCGCCGGGCGGCCTGCTCCTCGGCGAGCACCGGCACCAGCCGCTGCCAGGCGTGCGTGAGGTGGCCGGTGCCGTCGGTGGGCAGCCCGTCGGTGACCAGGCAGATCTGCGGCCGGTAGTACTGGATGCCCTGGGCGCGCAGCTCGGTCTTGCGCTCGGCGACGACGCGCATGGCCAGCTCCAGCGCCTCGGTCATCAAGGTCACGCCCGAGGCGGTGAGCCGGGGCGCCTCGAAGAGGTGGGCCGCCACGAACGGCCCGCCCCCGGCGCCGGGGTGGAGCGCCTGCCCGCCGCGCCAGGCGAGGACGCCCTGCCCGCCGAAGGTGATCACGGCGACCTCGACGCTGTAGCTGAGGCTGACGTCGTCGTGGAGCTCGCGGGTCCATTCGCTGAGCGCGGTGTTGAGCGCGTCCATGGGCGGGCCCGCCATCGAGCTGGAGGTGTCCAGGCAGAGCACCAGCGGCAGCCGTTGGGCGTTGTTCTCGAATTCGATGTCGGCGTACTCCGCCGGAAGCGTCCGGCCCTGCTGCTGCCTGCGCATGTCCCTGTCTCCCCGTTCCCGTTCGGTGTTCTCGTTCAATGTCCTTGTGGGGCCGCGCTGTTGACGTTCCGTCCGCTCCCGGTGTGCTTACGGGCGTGGAGCATCCCCGCTCCGCCGTCGGTCACCTCCACGGGGGCGCCCGGGGCGGGCGGCGCCGTGCCGCTCTCGGCCCAGACGGCCCGGCGCAGGCACTGGTCCAGCTCCACGTACCCCTGGGGGTGCAGCACGGTGCGCACGACGGCGGTGCGGGCGCCTTCCCGGGCGGCCCGGTCCGGCGCCCGGTGCGTGCCGCTCCCGGTCCGGCCGGCGCGCCCGGTGCGTACGGCGGCGGGCGCGGCGGCGCGAGCGGCCGGGACCGCGTACACCGGGCGCGGGCCCCGGGAGCGGCGTACGGCGAGGACCAGCGCGGCCAGCAGGAGCAGCAGCAGGGCGGCGGTGCCGAGCAGCAGCGGGGAGAGCGAGCGTCCGCCGGAGCCGCCCACGGTGTCCGCGTTGCGGCCGAGTTCGGCGGCGAGGCCCGCGTCCACCAGCTGCTTGCCGCTGACGGTGGCGCCCTGCGAGGCGCCCTTCTTGCCGTCGTCCTTCTTGCCGTCGCCCTTGGCGTCGCTCGCCCTGACCAGGTCGCAGAGGGTGCCGTCGCAGGCGCCCGCCTCCCGCAGCCTGTCCACCGTGGCGGCGTCCAGGCGGGTGATCTCGGCGTCCGGGTCGACCAGCCGGTCCCCGGCGAGGGCGAGCAGCAGGGTGCCGCCCGCCCCCGTGGCGTGCCCCGAGGGCACCATGACGACCAGCGGCCCGCGTTCGAAGGCGGCCCGGCGCTGGGAGAGCTTCCAGGAGGCCGCGTTCCCGTCCAGCTTCAGCGGCTCGCGCAGGGTGACGACGACGGACGCGTCATGGACGCCGACGCGCCCGGCCCAGCAGTCGAGCCGTGCGGTCAGGTTCCCGGCGCACCCCTGGTCCGCGGCGGCGGGGGCGGCGGTCAGCAGCCCGGGGGCGAGCAGGGCCAGGGCGAGCAGCCCGGCCGGCCCGGCACCGCGCAGTCTCCGCCGGAAGTTCCGGACACACCGCATGAGCAAAACCCTCCCGCCCCCCGGAAAAGCACATCGCAAATATGACGCCAACCGGGGTACTCCGAAAGGGTTTTGGCCATTCACGCCAGCCACAACTACAACTTGAAAACCTGATGGCACCGCAAGAACATCTGCCGCGCCTGTTCCAGCCATTCATCGGCCAGGAGATCGAATTCCGGCTGGCTCATCCGGCAGTTGAGGGGCAGCGTGCACACCCCGGCGATACAGGGCCGGGGGCCGCGCACGTCCCACACCGAGAGCATGGGGACCAGTTGTTCGGTGTTCCACGCGTTCGCCGCGGCGGCGGCCGTCGCCAATTGGTCGCCGCGCAGAAAGCGGCCGTCCGTCATGAACGCCACCAGGAGTCTTCTGGTGGTCATGAAACGGGCGGTGACGGACCGGCCCGCCTCGGTCAGGTCGAAGCGCAGCGACACCGAGACGGTGTCCTCCTCGCGGTGGAGGTTGCGCCCGGCCGCCCAGCCGTGGACGAGCCCCCGCCACTGCGCGCCCACCCCGGCGCCGCTCCCGGCTCCCTGGGCCATCGGCGTCCGCTCAGAGTCCGGCACGTTCCACCGCCTCGATCACCATCGCGTCGGTGAGCCCCGCCTCCAGCAGCGTCTGCGCGTGCAGCCGCAGACAGGACGGCACGGACACCCCGGCCTCGGCCACCCGGCGGGCCCGCAGCTCCCCGGTGCGCACCCGGATCCGCCGGGCCACGGTCGGCGGCGGCCAGCTCAGCGCCCGCGCCTCGTCCGCGTCCGGGCCCAGCAGCCCGGCCAGCAGGGCGGCGAGCGCGGGCCGCCCGCCCGGCTCCTTGGCCAGGCACTGGGCGACCAGCGCGCCCAACTCGCCCGGCACGTCGTCGAGATCGGGTTCGGCGTGCACCACCCGGTAGGCCACCCCGGCGCCGTGGCCGAACGGCGGGCGCCCGGTGACGGCGTACACCAGCACCCCGCCCAGCGAGAAGACGTCGCTGGCCGGGCCGACCCCGCCCGCCCCGGTCATCTGCTCCGGCGACATGTACGGCGGCGTCCCCATCAGGGCGCCCGCCCGGGTGAGCCCGGTGGCCCCGGCCACGCTGGAGATCCCGAAGTCGATGACGCGCGGCCCGTCGGCGGCCAGCAGCACGTTCGACGGCTTGAGGTCGCGGTGCACCACCCCGGCCGCGTGGATCGCCTGGAGCGCCTCGACCAGGCCCGCGCCGAGCCGCCGCGCCTGGTCCTCGGTGAGCGGCCCGTCCGTGGCCACCGCCTCCGACAGGGCCGGGCCGGGTACGTACGCGGTGGCCAGCCAGGGCAGTTCGGCCTCCGGGTCGGCGTCGACCACCGCCGCCGTGAAGGCCCCGCCGACCAGTCGCGCCGCCGCCACCTCACGGGCGAAGCGGCGCCGGAACTCCGGGTCGGCGGCGAGCTCGGGGCGGACCACCTTCACCGCCACCGCACGGCCCGCGCGCGAACGCCCCAGATACACCCACCCCATCCCGCCCGACCCCAGCCGCCCGGCGATGCGGTACGGCCCCACCCGCAGAGGATCGCTGACCGGTGTGCGCACCCCGCCACCTCACTCGGCTCATCCCGCGCTCACCGTCAGAGTGTGCCGCGTACGGCCGCCGGTGGCAGCCGCGATACCGAAACGCAATCCCGCGAGGGGAGCCGGAACGTGTCCGGCCCCCGGAGCCGTGAGGGGGCTCCGGGGGCCGGTCGTATCGTGGCGGACCGTCGTGACCCCACTGGTCAGGGCGGTGTTTCGGGGCAGCCCGCCACGAGTCTCACGGGCGGGCGGGTCAGCCCAGACGGGCCACCAGCGCGCGGTACTCGTCCCACAGCTCCTTGGGCGTGTGGTCGCCGAAGGTGTTGAGGTGCTCGGGGATCAGCGCCGCCTCCTCGCGCCAGACCTCGGTGTCGACCTTGAGCAGGAACTCCAGGTCGTCCTCGGCCAGTTCGAGACCGGCCGTGTCCAGGGACTCCTTGGTCGGCAGGATGCCGATCGGGGTCTCGACGCCCTCGGCCCGGCCCTCCAGGCGCTCCACGATCCACTTCAGGACGCGGCTGTTCTCGCCGAATCCGGGCCACACGAACTTGCCCGCGTCGTTCTTGCGGAACCAGTTCACGTAGTAGATCTTGGGCAGCTTGGCGGCGTCCGCGTGCGCGCCGACCTTGACCCAGTGGGCCATGTAGTCGCCCATGTTGTAGCCGCAGAACGGCAGCATGGCGAACGGGTCGCGGCGCAGCTCGCCGACCTTGCCCTCGGCGGCGGCGGTCTTCTCGGAGGCCACGTTGGCGCCGAGGAAGACGCCGTGGTTCCAGTCGAAGGACTCGGTCACCAGCGGCACCGCGGAGGCGCGGCGGCCACCGAAGAGGATCGCGGAGATCGGGACGCCCTTGGGGTCCTCCCACTCGGGGGCGATCGTCGGGCACTGGCCGGCCGGGACGGTGAAGCGGGCGTTGGGGTGGGCGGCCGGGGTCTCGGACTCGGGCGTCCAGGCGTTGCCCTTCCAGTCCGTCAGACGCGCGGGCGCCTCCTCGGTCATGCCCTCCCACCACACGTCGCCGTCCTCGGTGAGGGCGACGTTGGTGAAGACGGAGTTGCCCCACAGGGTCTTCATCGCGTTGGCGTTGGTGTGCTCACCGGTGCCGGGCGCGACGCCGAAGAAACCGGCCTCGGGGTTGATCGCGTACAGCCGGCCGTCCTCGCCGAACCGCATCCACGCGATGTCGTCGCCGATGGTCTCGACGGTCCAGCCGGAGATCGTGGGCTCCAGCATCGCGAGGTTGGTCTTGCCGCAGGCGGACGGGAAGGCGGCGGCCACGTACTTGGACTCGCCCTGCGGCGGGGTGAGCTTGAGGATCAGCATGTGCTCGGCCAGCCAGCCCTCGTCACGCGCCATGACGGAGGCGATGCGCAGCGCGTAGCACTTCTTGCCGAGCAGGGCGTTGCCGCCGTAGCCAGAGCCGTAGGACCAGATCTCGCGGGTCTCGGGGAAGTGCGAGATGTACTTGGTGGAGTTGCAGGGCCACGGCACGTCGGCCTCGCCCTCGGCCAGCGGGGCGCCGAGCGTGTGGACGGCCTTGACGAAGAAGCCGTCGGTGCCGAGCTCGTCCAGGACCGGCTGTCCCATGCGGGTCATCGTGCGCATGGAGACCGCGACGTACGCGGAGTCGGTGATCTCGACGCCGATGGCGGAGAGGTCCGAGCCGAGCGGGCCCATGCAGAAGGGCACGACGTACATGGTGCGCCCGCGCATCGAACCCCGGAAGATCCCCTTCTCGCCCGCGAAGATCTCCTTCATCTCGGCGGGGGCCTTCCAATGGTTGGTCGGCCCCGCGTCCTCCTCCTTCTCGGAGCAGATGAAGGTGCGGTCCTCGACCCGGGCGACATCGGTCGGGTCGGACGCGGCGTAGTAGGAGTTCGGGCGCTTGATCGGGTCGAGCTTCTGGAACGTCCCCTTGGCGACGAGCTCCTCGCAGAGCCGCTCGTACTCGGCCTCGGAACCGTCGCACCAGACCACCCGGTCCGGCTGCGTGATGGCCGCGATGTCGTCCACCCAGGAGATCAGCTCCTGGTGGTTGGTCGGGACAGAAGTGGGAGCCGCGATGTCGCGCGCCACGATCGCTCCTTGTTGAGGGTTCGGTATCCCCTTGTGGGGGAATTTCGTTCGTTGCCCCGTGGGGGCTGCGACCCGGATGCTTCTTGACGCTGGCGCTCATCCGGTGCCGACCGCACTCATCTGATCATCCGCGTCGCTCGCCCATATGTCCAGAGGCACTCTCACGTGAGCAGAGTGAGCATCGCCACTCGTTGTTCACCTCTCGGGCATCCGGGCGTCGGGGGACATGGCGTTACCGGCCGCACCTATCCGTAACTTACGGAGCCGTAGGTAGCATGCGGGACATGACTGATCAGGTGACGGCCCTCGCGCCGGCAAGGCCCCTGAAGCCCAAACTGCGCGGCTGGCTGCACGCCGGGATGTTTCCGGCCGTGGTCGTCTCCGGCCTCGTGCTCACCGCACTCGCCCATTCGACCCGGGGCCGCGTCGCCTGCGGGATCTACGTCCTGACCGCCTGCCTGCTCTTCGGCGTCAGCGCCCTCTACCACCGGGGCGACTGGGGGCCGCGCGGCGAGGCGATCCTGCGCCGCCTCGACCACGCCAACATCTTCCTGATCATCGCGGGCACCTACACCCCGCTCACCCTGCTGCTGCTCCCGGACGCGACCGGGCGCACCCTGCTGTGGGCGGTGTGGGCGGCGGCGCTCGCCGGGATCGCCTTCCGGGTCTTCTGGGTCGGCGCGCCGCGCTGGCTCTACACGCCCTGCTACATAGCGATGGGCTGGGCGGCGGTCTTCTTCCTGCCCGACTTCATGCGCACCGGCGGCATCGCGGTCTTGGTCCTCGTCATCGTCGGCGGCCTCCTCTACAGCGCGGGCGGCGTGATCTACGGCATCAAGCGCCCCAACCCCTCGCCGCGCTGGTTCGGCTTCCACGAGGTGTTCCACTCGCTGACCCTGGCCGCGTTCGTCGTCCACTACGTCGGGATCTCCCTGGTCGCGTACCAGCACTCTTGACGGCGAGCCTCTTTTGAGAGTTACTGTCACTTGACGGTGACTCTCACGGAGGTGTGCCATGGCGCAGGAGCAAGGTCCCGACCCGAGGCGCTGGTGGGCGCTGGGTGCCATGGTCGCCAGCCTGCTGGTGCTCGGCTTCGACACCACGATCCTCAACGTCGCGCTCCCCACCATGGCGCGCGACCTCGGCGCCACCACCGGCCAGCAGCAGTGGATGGCCGACGCCTACATCGTCGTCTTCGCCGCCCTGATGCTCCCGGCGGGCCTGCTCGGCGACCGCTTCGGCCGCCGCCGGATGCTCGTCACCGGCCTCGGGATCTTTCTCCTGGGCTCCCTCGTCGGCGCGCTCACCACCAGCGTCGCGGCCGTCATCGCGGCCCGCGCGGTCATGGGCGTGGGCGCCGCCTTCGTGATGCCGCTCGCCCTGGCCGTGCTGCCCTCGCTCTTCCCCGCCGAGGAACGCACCAAGGCCGTCTCCCTCGTCACCGCCGCCTCCGCGCTCGGCCTGCCGCTCGGCCCGATCATCGGCGGCTTCCTCCTCGACCACTTCTGGTGGGGCTCGGTCTTCCTCATCAACGTGCCGATGGCGGCGCTCGGGATCACCGCCTGCCTCCTGCTGCTGCCCGAGACCCGCGACCCGGCCGCGCCCCGCGTCGACACCGTCTCCACCGCCCTCACCGCCGCCGGCCTCGGCGCCCTCATCTACGGGATCATCGAGGCGCCCACCCGGGGCTGGGGCGATCCGGTGGTGCTGGCCGCGCTGGGCGGCGGCGCCGCGCTGATCGCGGCCCTCGTCGTACGGGAGCGCCGCGTGCCGCGCCCCATGCTGGACATGTCGCTCCTCGCCCACCGGCCGTTCCTGCTCAACACCCTGGCCGCGACGCTGGTGATGTTCATCCTGTCCGGGCTGATGTTCGTCCTGCCGCAGTACCTCCAGGCGGTCCTCGGCAACGACGCCTTCGGCACCGGGCTGCGGATGCTGCCGCTGATGGGCGGGCTGATGGTGGCGGCCAAGGCGGGCGAGCCGCTGGTGCGCCGGTTCGGTGCGCGCGCCACGATCAGCGCCGGGCTCGTGGTGCTGGCGTTCTCCGCCTTCCTCGGCAGCCGCACCTCCCTCGGCGACGGCTACGGCTTCACCGCGCTGTGGCTCTCCCTCGCGGGCGCCGGATTCGGCTTCGCGATGGTGCCCGCGATGACGGCCGCGCTCGCCACCCTGCCGCCGGACCGGGCGGGCAGCGGCTCCGGACTGCTGATGACCGTCCGCCAGGTGGGCAGCGCCGTCGGCATCGCCCTGCTGGGCTCCCTGCTCGCCGGGGTCTTCACCGACCGGCTCGACACGGCCGGGGTGCCGGGCCCGCTCGCGGACCGCGCGGGCGACTCCGTGGTGGCCGCGCACCTGGTCGCCGCCCGCCTCGGCGACACCCGGCTCGCCGCGTCCGCCGACTCCGCGTACGTCCACGGCATGGACACCGTCCTGGTGGTCTGCGGGGTGGCCGCGCTGATCACCGCGCTGCTCGCGGCGGCCCTGCTCAAGCCGGGCGAAACCGGCCGCCCGGCGCGGGCCGACGTGGTGACCGAACCCGTCGATGCCTGAGAATGCCCCCATGGCCTCCGCACACTCCCGGTCCCTCGACTCCCTCGCCGAGGACATGCAGCCGCAGCTGGGGCTGCGCGAACGCAAGAAGCTCAAGACGCGCGTCGCGATCCGGCGCGCCACCTACCGGCTGATCGCCGCGCAGGGGTACGAGGCGACCACGGTCGAGCAGATCGCGGAGGCGGCCGAGGTGTCGCCGTCCACGGTGTTCCGCTACTTCCCGACCAAGGAGGACATCGTCCTCACGGACGAGTACGACCCGATCATGGTCGCCGAACTGCGGGCCCGCCCGGCCGACGAGCCCCCGCTGGAGTCCCTGCGCCAGGTCCTCGTCAAGGCGACCCGGCTGGCCCTGGAGCACGAGGCCGAGGAGATGACGCAGCGCACGACCCTGCTGGCCCGGGTCCCTGCGCTGCGGGCCCGCATGATGCAGTCGATGGCCCTCACCAGCCGCCTCCTCTGCGCGGTCCTGGCCGAACGCACCGGCCACGAGGAGGACGAACTGGAGGTACGGGTCTTCGCCATGTCGATCCTGGGCGCGCTCTACGAGACGACGGTGTACTGGGCGGAACGCGACCACAAGGACGACTTGGTCGACCTGGTGGACCGCTCCCTGAACACCATCAAAAACGGCCTGACCCCCTGACCCGACACCCCGCCCAGCCAGGGGCGCGGGGAACTGCGCGAGCAACCCAACACGGCCCGCAGACGAACGAGGTTTTTCAGGGGCGCGGGGAACTGCGCGAGCGACCCAGCACGATCCGCGGACGAAGGCGGGTTCAGGGGCGCGGGGAACTGCGCGAAAAGCGACCACGGCCCGCAGCCGAAGTCCGGACACACAAGGGGCGCGGGGAACTGCGCGAGCGACCCAGCACGGCCCGCGGCCAAAGACCGGGCACCAGGGGGCCCGGGTCACCAGCCCCGGACCCCGCAAGGCTCAGCGCTGACGCGCCGCCAGGGACTTCGCGGCCCGCACCCGCCCGGGTGCCAACACGTCGACGGTCCCCGCCCCCGCCCCCGGCGCAAGGCCCCACGCCCGCACCTTCGCGGCGACCCGCCGCAACCCCGAATCCCCGGGCCGCACATCGATCTGGAAGTGCGACTCCTTGGGAACCGCCTCGTCCCCGCCCCACTTCACCACCCCCTCCAGATCCGCCAGGATGTCCCGCACGACCAGGAGTTCGGCCGGGAAGAACCCGTCCCGCGCCCGCACGGGATACAGCAGCGGCCGTACCGCGACCGCCGTGCCCGAGAGGTGGTTGCTCTCGTACGGCGCCGCCACCGCCCGCTCGGTGGCGTGCCCCACGAGGTCGTGCACGCCCAGCGTGTGGATCTCGTAGTGGTAGCGCCGCACCAGATGGGTGAGCACGGTCGCCACGTCACCGTCCACGGCCGCGAAGGAGACCCCGCCCGCGCCCTCGACGCGGTGCGCGGGCGCGGCGGCCACGACGGGCCAGCCGTTGGCGGAGGTCCGGCCGTGCCACCGCGCCGGGGCCGGCCCGGCGGGCACGGCGGGGACCGGGTTCGCGGCCGGGGCGGGGCCCGGGGCGGCCACGGCCGTACCGGGCAGCCCGCCCGCGACCAGCGCCGCCCCGCCGGCGACACCGGCACCGGCCACCAGGAAGCGGCGCCGGCCGAGGCCCGCCGTCCGCGTCATGACTTCGCTCATGCTTGGGTTCCTCATCCCTCTCGTACTCGGGCTCGCACCCGGGCCTACAGACCGGCCTTGCCGTTCGCTTCCTGCATGACCCGCTCGTGGAGCACATCGGCGAAGCCCTGGCAGAAGTCGGTGAGCTGCTGCGCGGGCAGCTTGTTCGGCATGACGGCCTGCGGCCCCGCCTGCTTGCGGATCAGATCGATGCGGCCCTGGTAGACGAGCGGGTCGATCGGGTCGGCCAGCACGCTCCTGGCCATCGCCACGACGTTGTCCACGCTGCCGCCGAACCGCATCTCGAAGAAGTCCCGGAAGCGCGTGAGGGCGCCCATGTCGCGCTCGCCGAGGCCGTAGTGCTCGCGGGCGACGCCGAGCAGGTGCTCGCCGCCGTTCTCCATCCGCCGGGCGAGCAGATAGCCGTCCACGTCGCTCACCAGGTCGTTGAAGCCGAACGTGGAGGCCACGCCGATCCGGCCGAGCTTCTCCTTGCAGTAGGTGCGGCCCGACGCGTACGACTTGACGTCCCGCTGCCACTCTCCGTAGAAGGTGATCAGGTCACCGGCCCAGCCGACGATGTCGCCGACGCCGACCGTGCGGACGTCGGCGTGCTGCGGCTTGACGTAGTGGCCGTTGGCGCCCGCCATCATGTGCTGGACGCCCAGCATGTAGCCGCTGACCGGGTCCTTGAACTGCTCGAAGACCTTGACGCCCCGGTCCTCCGCGAACTTCACGAAGTCGTCGGGGACGTTGCCGATCAGCGCCCACCACTGGAAGCCCCGGTAGTCGAGGTGGCGGGCGTACTCCAGGGTGAGCCGGGCGGGGTCGCCCTTGCCGTACTGGAGGGCCAGCGGATAGAGCTGTTCGAGGTAGTGGATGAAGTCGGAGGCCGGGTTCACGTCCTTGTTGACGGAGTTCTGGCCGTCGTCGGTCCCGGCGCGGTGCGCGTCGTTGTCGAGGTCGAACGTGTCGCCCCCCGAGCTGAAGCGGAACTCCTTGATCTGGTTGAACGCCCAGTTCGGCGGCAGCGGGAAGCCCAGGTTGCCGGAGAAGCCCCAGGACATCCCGGAGACGAACGAGTAGCGCGCGTCGGTGAACTTGCTGACCTGGGTGCAGACGTTGCGCGAGCCGTAGACGCCGTGGACGTACTTCTTGCCCCGGAAGGCGAGCCCGGCCTGGACGCCCTGGAAGTACGGCACGATGTTCGAGGTGATCTCGTCGGCCGTGGCGTCGTAGTCGACGGCGAAGTAGATGACCGTGCCGCGGTTGAAGCCGTACCCCTCGGCGAGGCCGTTGGCGTTGACGGCGTGCGAGAAGCCCTGCTCGTACGTGAAGTCCTGGAGGCGGCGCGCGTTGTCCTGGTAGATCGGGAAGACGCTCAGGCCCGCGGCGAAGATGTCCTGGAGCTCACCGGTCTTGATCTCCTTGTCCAGCGTGCTGCCCGGCGGGTCGTACAGATAGCGGCCGACGTGCCGGTAGCCCGCCTTGAAGAGG
This sequence comes from Streptomyces sp. cg36, assembly GCF_041080675.1. Lineage (NCBI taxonomy): Bacteria > Bacillati > Actinomycetota > Actinomycetes > Kitasatosporales > Streptomycetaceae > Streptomyces > Streptomyces cyclosori. The sequence goes on from NZ_CP163520.1 coordinate 3,029,584, forward strand.
GCGTCGGCGCGGGCCCGGGTGATCTGGAAGCGGGTGTCGCAGGCGGCGGTGGGGCGCTCCGGGTCGCCGGTGGAGACCAGCAGCTGCGCCCAGGTGGCGTAGTCGCCGTTGCCCGCGCGGTTGGCGAGCTCGGAGAAGTCCTGGAAGTCCGCCACCCAGTCCTTGAGCGCCGTGTCGAAGGTGGACCGGAAGGTGACCTCGGAGTTGCCGCCCTCGCTGACGAGCGGCGAGTTGAGCGCGCAGGCCGCGGAGAAGAGCTCGACGAAGACGCCCGAGTCGCCCTGCTTGACGGAGTGGGCCTTGAGCCCGGCCTGGGTGCCGGGGCCGAAGGAGCCGGTCGCCTGGTCGTCGGGGATGCCGAGTTCGTACTGGATGGCCTTCATCAGCGACTTCTGCACGTCGCGGGAGTAGATGCCGTCCGCCGGGCCGAGGAAGAACGAGGACCGGCCGTAGTAGCGGCCGTTGAGCCAGCGCTGGACGGCCCGGACGCGGTCGGTGCCGCCCGGCACCGAGACGTACGCGTCCATGCTCAGCAGCGCCTTGAAGACCTTCGGCTGGACCGAGCCGTTGGAGGCGTCGATCCCGGCGTCGTTCTTGAGCGCCCGCACCGACTTGTCGGTGGCCGAGCCGTACGAACCGGAGCCGTCGCCGCCCCAGTAGCCCTTGCAGAACAGGGCGTGTTCGACGATCTTCTTGATGTTGGCGTTGGACTCGCCCGCGCCGATGTCGGGCCGGGCCGCCAGCTTGGCGAGGGTGCCCGGGCCGAAGCTCGCGACCAGCGGCGCGATGCCCAGCTCGGCCTGGAGCGCCATGGTCAGCGCGAACATCGTCGACCAGCCGGTGCGCCCGTCTTCGGGGGCCTTCACGAAGCCGGGAACGGCCGCGTATGTGGCGTTGACCCATTTCTGGGCAGCAAGGACCTTCTCGTCCGCCATGTGTCTCTCTCCGGTGAGCGGGGCTCGGGACTCGGGGGTGCGTGAATCCTGCGAGCGGAAGAAGGCATTCCGGCATAGCGGTACGGACGCCGACGCCCCTGCGGGCATGGCGGAACGACCCTATTCCTGAGCTGATTTCCCCACGTCACCTCGGCGTCAGCGTCCCCCGTCGACTGCCGATGATGGGGTGATCATAACTGACTGACCATCCGGTTATTGCTGAACGCGAGCACGTCAAAACATGTCGTACGATCTCCCCCGCACCAGATCGACCGGTGCGTGAACAGGGTTCGACAAGGGGGAACAACTCATGAGCACGGGCAAGAAGTTCGCCGTGGCCGCGGCCACCGGCGCGCTGGCCTTCACGGGCATGGCCGCCACCGGCGGCACCGCCTACGCCGGCACCAACGGCCAGCAGATCGTCATCCACGACGAGACGCACCGGGTGGCGTCCATCAAGATCGACGGCTTCGACCAGGGCGGCCGTCCGGCCCACGCGTGCCTCGCCACGCCGGGCTACGAGACCCGCTTCAACGGCTGGTGGTGGCGCGACTCGATGCACTTCAGCAAGTGGACCGACCGCAACTGCGGCGCGAGCGGCGGCAAGTGGCTCGGCTCGCAGGACGAGTGGGTCCCGGCCTGGATGGCGCCGGACCGCGGTGACTGGTGGTACATCGGCATCTACAAGAACGACAACTAGTCGTCCGGGGTTCCCCGCGCCCATCCGGGCACGGGCCCTCGGCGGGGCGCCCAGCGCGGCGACCCCGCTCGGGTTCCCCGCGCCCACCCGGGCGCGGGGAACCCCACCGGTGCCGACCCGTACCCGCGCCGGCGCTCAGGACAGCGCCCTCGCCAGCTCGTCCGCGCTGGTCACGGGGGCCTCGCAGGTGAAGTGGCGGCACACGTAGGCCGCCGGAACGCCGTCGACCAGCGGCCGGTCCGCGAGCAGGGGGAACTCGGCGCCGCCCGGCTCCCCCGCCGCCACCACCGCGCCCGGCGCCCGCCCCAGCAGCGCGGCCCGGTGCAGCTCGCCGCCGACCGGCCCCACCACCGCGACCTCACGGGGCCCGTCCAGCAGCGCCTCGGCCGTGGCCAGGCCCCAGCCGATGAACCTCGGCGCGCGCGGCCCCAGCGCCTTCACCACGCCCAACGCGCCCTCGGCGGCCGTGCGATGGGCCTCCGAACCGGTGTGCGCCGCGTACGAGAGCAGCGCCCCGGCGGCGGCCGTCCAGCCCGACGGGGTCGCGCTGTCGGTCGGATCCTGCGGACGCCGGATGAGCTCCTCCGCGTCGTGCCCGGTGTCGTAGAGCGCCCCGCCCTCACCGGCGAACCGGTCGAGGACGTTGTCGAGCAGGAATCCGGCGAACTCCAGCCAGACGCCCTCGCCGGTCACCCCCGCGAGCGCCAGGAACCCCTCGGCGACGTCCGCGTAGTCCTCCAGGACGCCGTCGTTGGCGCCCACCCGGCCGTCCCTGGACGTGCGCGACAGCCGCGCCCGGCCGTCCAGATGGACCCGGACCAGCAGGTCCGCCGCCTCCGTCGCCCGCTCGACCAGGTCCGGGCGGTCGAAGTACGCGCCGGTCTCCGCCAGCGCCGCGATCGCCAGGCCGTTCCAGGCGGCGACCACCTTGTCGTCGCGGCCCGGACGCGGGCGCTCCTCGCGCGCCGCGAGCAGCCGCGCGCGCACCCCGGCGTCCACCGGGCCGCCGTCCAGCGGGAGTTGCAGCACGGAGGCGCCCTCCTCGAAGGTGCCCTCGGGGGTGACGCCGAAGTGCCGGGCCGCCGCCGCCCCGTCCTTCTCGCCCAGCACCCGCGCCAGCTCGCCGGGCGTCCACACGTAGAACGCGCCCTCCACGTGCCGCCCGGTGCCGTCGTCGCTGTCGGCGTCCAGCGCCGAGGCGTAGCCGCCCTCGGCGGTGCGCAGCTCGCGCACCATGAAGTCGGCGGTCTCCAGGGCCACCCGGCGCGCCAGCTCCGAACCGGTGGCCCGCCACAGCCGCGCGTACACCCGGCACAGCAGCGCGTTGTCGTAGAGCATCTTCTCGAAGTGGGGCACCACCCACTCGCGGTCCACCGAGTACCGCGCGAACCCGCCGCCGAGCTGGTCGTAGATGCCGCCGCGGGCCATCTTCTCGCAGGTGTCGACGGCCATCTGGAGCGCGCCCTCGGAGCCGGTGCGCGCGTGGTGGCGCAGCAGGAACTCCAGCGTCATCGACGGCGGGAACTTGGGCGCCCCGCCGAAGCCGCCGCAGCGCTCGTCGTAGTCGCGGGTGAGCCCGAGCAGGGCCGCCGCCAGCTCCTCCTCGCCGGGCGTCCCGGCGTCGCCGCCGTGCGGCAGCTCGCGCTCGCCGAGGTCCCGCACGATCTTCGCCGCGACCTCGCCGACCTCCTCGCGCCGGTCCGCCCAGGCGGCCCGCACCCCCTCCAGGACCTGCGGGAACGACGGCATGCCGTGGCGCGGCTCGGGCGGGAAGTAGGTACCGAAGTAGAACGGTTCGGCGTCCGGCGTCAGAAAGACGGTCATGGGCCACCCACCCTGCCCGGTGGCCGCCTGCACGGCTTCCATGTACACGGCATCGACGTCCGGCCGCTCCTCCCGGTCGACCTTGACGTTGACGAAGTGCTCGTTGAGGAACGCGGCGGTCCGCTCGTCCTCGAACGACTCGTGGGCCATGACGTGGCACCAGTGGCAACTGCTGTACCCGACGCTGAGCAGCACCGGGACCCCGCGCTCGCGCGCCTCCGCGAACGCCCGGGGCGACCAGGGCCACCAGTCGACCGGGTTCTCGGCGTGCTGGAGCAGATACGGGGACGTCTCATGGGCCAGGCGGTTCGGCATGGCCCCATCCTCCCCCACGGGCGAGATGATCCGCCGACTCCCTCGCGCCGACGCGCGGCAGGCACGACACTTGACACCACCTGCACACTCGACCAGGAGTCGAGTCGCATCCGACGCTCTCGGAGGGGGACCACATGCGGGACGGCCATCGGGCGGAGGCCGAGCGGCTGTTGGCGCGGGCCGTGGAGGAGGAGGTCCGGCGCTCCGGCGGCCGGGCCGACGCCAACGCGCTGCTGACGCGCGGCCGGGCGGCCCTGGACACGCTGGCAGCCGCCGCCGACGAGGAGTACGGCGCGTACACCCGCGCCCTGGACGAGGCGGCGGCCGGGCAGCTGTCGCTCGGCGCCCGGTTCGGCCGGGAGCGGGCGGGCACCGCGTTCCTGGCCGCCGGAGTCGCGGCGGGCGCCGCCGTGCTGGCCGATCTGGCGCTGGGCGCGGGCGGCGGCCCCGCCGCGGGCGCCGGGGCCGCCGCCGCCGTCGCCGGGGCCGCGGCCACCGTCGTACGGGTGACGGCCGCGCACCTGCCCGCCGCGCAGAGACGCGCGGGCGAGCTCTCCCGGCCGGGCGGCGCCGAGCAGTTGCGCCTGCAGTGGCTGACCGCGCTCGACGTCCGGGGCATCCGGCCGTTCCTGGACCAGCAGCGGATGGTGACGCCGGGCACCCGGACCGGCAAGAAGACCGCGTCCTCGGTGCCCACCCAGCTGCGCGGCACGGACAAGAGCGCGGCGGCCCGGCGCCGTTCGGTCCTGGAGCAGTCCTTCACCCATCTGCCCGAGCCGCAGGGCCCGTTCGCGGGCCGCCGGGCCGAACTCACCCGGATCGCCCAGTGGGTGCACTCCGCGCGCGCCGCGACCGAGACCCGGCCGACCGTGGTGGTGCTGCACGGCCCGTCCGGCTCCGGCCGCTCCACGCTGGCGGTGCGGGCGGCGCACCAGCTCAGGGACCAGTTCCGGGGCGCGTGCCTGGTCGACCTGCGCGGCGGCGGGCAGGGCGCCCAGCCGCTGGCCACCCGCGACGCGCTGCTGCACCTGCTCAACCGGCTGGGCGCGCCCCGCGAGCAACTCCTCTTCCGCGACGGGGCCTCCCCGGGCCGGGCCGAGACGAGGACCCGCGGCACCTCCACCGCCGACCAGCAGGTGCGCCGCCTCGCCGAGCTCTACCACCAGCATCTGACGGGCCTGGCGGTCACGGTCGTCCTCGACGACGCGAGCGGCGCCGAACAGGTGCGCACCCTGGTGCCCGAGCGCTCCGACAGCCTGGTCCTGGTGACGGCCGCGCACCCCCTCGAACTGCCCGCCGACTTCCCGGCCTGGGTGCACCAGCTGGCCGTCGGCCCGCTGGACGAGGCGGGCGCCGAGGAGCTGCTGCGCGAGGCGGCCAAGGACGAGGCGAAGGAGCCGTACGACGCCGAGGCGGCCCTGCTCGTACGGGAGTTGTGCGGCGGGCTGCCGCTGGCGCTGCGGATCGCGGGCTCGTCGCTGGGCCCGCGCGACACCCGCGAGCTCGCGGCCGACCTCGGGGCGTACGGCCCGGTCGCGCCGGTGGAGCGCGCGCTGTGGCTGCGCTACACCGACCAGCCCGAGGCGTCCCGCCGGCTGCTGCGGCGCCTGGCCCTGGCCGGGCGGGCCTCGCTCGGCGCCGCCGCCGCGGCGGCGCTGCTGGCCACCGGCGAGAGCGAGGCGGGCACCCTCCTCGCGGAGCTGGCCCGGGCCGGCCTGGTGGACCGGGTCCGCGCCGACCGCTACCGGCTGCACGACACCGTACGGGCGTTCGCGCTGGCCCGGCTGGCCGACGAGGAGGAGCCCGGCGAGCGCTCGGCCGCCCAGGAGCGGCTGATCCAGAACTACGCGGACCTCGCCGACGCGGTGATCCGCATGGTCGACGGCAAACTCTCCACCCGCGCGGGCCAGTTCGGCGGCCACGGCTTCGCCTCGCTGGACGCGGCGCTGCGCTGGCTGGACGACGAGTCGAGCTTCATCACGGCCGCGCTGCGCGACGCCCAGGACGTCGACCAGCAGGCCGTGCTCAACCTGCTGGGCGCGCTGTGCGACTACTGCCTGCTCCGCGGCGACCTGTACCGGCTCGGCGAGATCAGCGAGCTGTCCCAGGCCGTCGACCAGGGGCTCCTGGAGCGTTCCGTACGGTGGCGCACCGGCATCGCGGCCCGTCAGCTGGGCGAGCTCGACAAGGCCCGCACCACCCTGTCCTCGGTGGTCGGCCTCTACCGGGAGGCGCACCACGACGCGGGCGCGGCCCTCGCGCTCTGCTCCCTCGGCATCACCCTGCACCACCAGGGCAACCTCACCGAGGCCGCGGCCAAGCTGCGCGAGGCCATCGCGCTCCAGGCCGCGCCCGAGCAGGACGAGGACCGGGCCTGGTCGCTGCACGCGCTGGCCGCCGTCGAACGCGACCGCGCCGACCTCGCCCAGGCGCTGTCCCTGCTGGACACGGCGCTCGCCCTGCACCGCGAGGGCGAGTCGCTGCACGGCGAGGCGTGGAGCCACTTCCAGCTGGGCCAGGTGTGCCTGCGGATGGGCGACGTGCCGCGCGCCGAGGACGAGCTGCGCACCGCCCTCGACCTGTACGGGCGGACCCGGGACGGCCGGGGCGAAGCCTGGGCGCTCACCCAGCTCGCCCGCGCCCGGCTGGTCGACGGCGACCCGTCACCGGCCGTCGACGGGCTGCGCCAGGCCCTCTCCCGCCACCGCGAGCAGGAGGACGCGCGCGGCGAGGCGTGGACGCTCTACTACCTGGGCCAGGCCCTGGAGGAGCGCGGCGACCGCGACCAGGCGGTCCGCGAGCTGGAACGGGCCCGCACGATGTTCTCGCGGATGCGCGACGTGTACGGGCTGGCCTGCGCGCGCCACCACTCCGGCCGCGTCACCCGCGACCAGCGGGCCGCCCAGACCGGCAACCTGCGCAACTCCGGCTTCGCCCGCCAGCTCCTGGTGGACGCGCGCGCCGACTTCCACCGGATCGGGGTGGCCCACGGCGAGGCGTGGACGTGCCTGGAGCTGGCCGTGGTGGACGCGGGCAACAACCGCGCCCCGCAGGCGCTGGCCCTGTGCGACGAGGCGGTGGCGCTCTTCGACTCGTACGGTGACCGCCGGGGCGGCGACTGGGCCCGCTTCCTGCGCTGCACCCTGCTGCCGTACGCCTCGGCGGGCGGCTCGGAGATCGGCACGGCGGTGGCCCAGGAGGAGCTGTCCCAGCTGATCCGCGCGGGCCACGACACGCGCGACGGCAAACTGGAGGACTGCGCCGAGGCGTACGCGCTGATGCTGGAGCGCGGCGTGGAACTGGAATCGGGCTGGCAGGCGTGGCACCTCGGCCTGGTCCCCACGAGACACTCCCGAGAGGTCATGGGAGTACCCCTGGCGACCCCCCACTAGCCCACAGCGAGGTTCCCCGCGCCCCTGGAAGGACCCCACGGTCCCCTCTCCAGGGGCGCCCTCAGACAAAAACCGGCCCCGATCAGGGGCGCGGGGAACTGCGCGAGCAACCCACCACGGCCCGCAGCCGAAGACCGGCCAAAAAGGGGCGCGGGGAACTGCGCGACCAGCCCAGGACGGCCCGCAGCCGAAGACCCGCCCGGCGCAAGCCCTACGCCTTCTTGGGCCGCCCCGCACCAGACGCAGCCGGCGAGGCCGGGGAGCCGGCGCCCCCCGTCACATCACCCTGCTCCGGCGACTCCTCGAAGTCGACCTTCCCCATGTGCCGGTTCATGGACTTCATCAGCATCCACACCCCCACGGCCAGCGCCGCGAAGACGATGAAGCCGAGGACGCCGGGCGTCACCTTGTTGTCGTCGACCTCCTTGGCCAGAGGGACGAGATGCGTCAGTGCGAGGCTTGCGCTCATATCAGGCATTCTCCCGTACGCCCGCGAAGAGGTCGTCCTCGGGGAGGGAAGTGTCGACGAGCGACTTCGCCAGCTCGTACTCCTCCGTCGGCCAGACCTCCTTCTGGATCTCCATCGGCACCCGGAACCAGCCCCCGTCGGGGTCGATCTGCGTGGCGTGCGCGATCAGCGCCTTGTCCCGGATCTCGAAGAAGTCGGCGCAGGGAACGTGCGTGGTCAGCGTGCGCTCGACCCGCTCGAACTCCTTCCACCGCTCCAGCCACTCCGCGTACGGGGACTCCATGCCCCGGTCGAGCAGCGCGTGGTGCAGCGCCAGGGTGCGCGGCTTGTTGAAGCCCTGGTTGTAGTAGAGCTTCCGCGGCTGGTACGCCGGGCCGAACTCGGACTCCGGGAACTTCTCGGTGTCGGCCGCGCCGTCGAACGCCACCATCGAGATCTTGTGGGTCATGATGTGGTCGGGGTGCGGGTAGCCCCCGTTCTCGTCGTACGTGGTGATGACCTGCGGGCGGAAGGCGCGGATCTTGCGGACCAGCTCACCCGCCGCCTTGTCCACGTCCTCCAGGGCGAAGCAGCCCTCGGGCAGCGGCGGCAGCGGGTCGCCCTCGGGCAGGCCCGAGTCGACGAAGCCCAGCCACTCCTGCTTGACCCCGAGGATCTCGCGGGCCTCGTCCATCTCCTTCTTGCGTACCTCGTGGATGTGCTCCTCGATGTACTTGTCGCCCTGGAGCTTGGGGTTGAGGATGGAGCCGCGCTCGCCTCCCGTGCAGGTCACCACCAGCACGTCCACCCCCTCGGACACGTACTTCGCCATGGTGGCCGCGCCCTTGCTCGACTCGTCGTCGGGGTGGGCATGCACGGCCATCAGTCGCAGCTGCTCAGTCAAGACAAGATCCTCAAGTATTCGGCGCCCGGTGTGTTGCCCTCGGTGATCCGGCGCGATGGGCGGCTTCTATAGTGACCGAATCGGGGGGCGGAAAATTCCGGCACCCCCAGCAGCAGGAGGACGATCATGGCCGCGGCAAGCCGGCAGCTTCCCGACGGGCGCTACGGGCGCACCGCGGACCAGCGCGCCGACCGGAAGCTGAAGATCATCGGCTCGGTCCTGGGCGTCGGACTGCTCGGCGTCGTCGGCTGGATCGGCTACGACTACGTGGGCAGCCGGTCGGTCTCCGCCGAGGTCATCAAGTTCAAGGTGGTCTCCGCCAAGGCCGTCGAGGTGCACCTGGAAGTGCGCAAGGACACCGGCGAGACCGGGGTGTGCACCCTGCGCGCGCTGGAGAGCGGCGGCGACGAGGTGGGCCGCAAGGACGTGCGGTTCGAGCAGCGCGAGAACCGCATCGACCAGGTGATCACCGTGCAGACCACCTCGCGGGCCACCGCCGTGGACCTGGTCGGCTGCAAGTCGGTCTGACCCGCCGCGCAGGGCCCACCGCGTACGGTCGCCGCGCCCGCCCCGGGCGTACGGTCACCGCGCCGGCCCGCCCCGTCGCCTCCGGCCCGTCGCGTCCGATCACTCCATCGGGCCCGACCCGGCCGGAGCCGGAGCCGGTCGCTCCGCGCTGACCTGCGCCTACGTTTTCCCTACGGTTTTCGTCCTCCCCCTTCGGGCCCGTAATTGTTAGGCTCGTGGTTTCGCCCGCCCGAGAAGGCACATCCTTCTGGGTAGGGCGATGCGCTTGTATTCCCAGTACCGACGAGGAGCACCTGTGACCCAGACCAGCGACAACGTCACCTGGCTGACCCAGGAGGCGTACAACCAGCTCAAGGCCGAGCTGGAGTATCTGTCTGGTCCCGCGCGCACGGAGATCGCCGTAAAGATCGCGGCGGCCCGCGAGGAGGGTGACCTCCGGGAGAACGGCGGGTACCACGCGGCCAAGGAGGAGCAGGGCAAGATGGAGCTCCGGGTCCGCCAGCTGACCCAGCTCCTGGAGCACGCCAAGGTGGGCGAGGCGCCCGCCGCGGACGGCGTGGTGGCCCCCGGCATGCTCGTCACGATCGCCTTCGACGGCGACGAGGACGACACCCTGGAGTTCCTGCTCGCCTCGCGCGAGTACGCCTCGACCGAGATCGAGACCTACTCGCCGCAGTCCCCGCTGGGCTCCGGCGTCAACGGCAAGAAGATCGGCGAGGACGCCGAGTATGAGCTGCCGAACGGCCGGAAGGCGTCGGTGAAGATCCTCGCGGCCACCCCGTACACGGGCTGAGCCCTTCGCCAAGGACCACGGGCCCCCGGCCGTCCCGCCAGGACGCCGGGGGCTTCGCCGTACCGCTCAGGCGGTCGGCCCAACCGGTCCGCTCACGCCGTCGCCGAGCGGTACTTGCGCACCGCCAGGGTCCGGAAGACCACGATGATCACCAGCGACCAGAGCAGCGAGGCGATCACCGGGTGCTGCATCGGCCAGGCGTTGGACGGCACCACTCCGGGGTTGCCGAAGAGGTCGCGGCACGCCTGGACGGTGGCGCTGAACGGGTTCCACTCGGCCACGTGCCGCAGCCAGGGCGTCATCCCTGACGTCGCCACGAACGCGTTCGACACGAACGTCACCGGGAAGAGCCAGATCAGCCCGCCCGAGGTGGCCGCCTCCGGGGTCCTGACCGACAGGCCGATCAGGGCGCCGATCCAGGAGAACGCGTATCCCAGCAGGAGCAGCAGGGCGAACGCGCCGAGCGCCTTGGGTACGCCGTGGTGCACCCGCCAGCCCACCAGCAGCCCCACGGCGGCCAGCACCACCACGGTGAGCGCCGTCTGCACCAGGTCGGCCAGGGTGCGGCCGGTGAGGACCGCGCCGCGGGCCATGGGCAGCGACCGGAAGCGGTCGATGAGCCCCTTGTGCATGTCGTCGGCGATCCCCGCGCCCGCGCCCGCGGTCGCGAAGGTGACGGTCTGGGCGAAGATGCCCGCCATCAGGAACTCCCGGTACCCCTTGGGGTCCAGGGAGCCGCCGATGCTGACCGAGCCGCCGAAGACGTAGCTGAACAGCACCACGAACATGATCGGCTGGATCAGCCCGAAGATGATCATTTCCGGGATGCGCATCATCCTGATGAGGTTGCGCTTGGCGACGACGAGCGAGTCGCTCACCGACTGCACCACGCCCCCGCGCGGCTGCGGGGCCGTGAGGCGCGGGGTGTCCACGACGGCGGTCACTTGGCTGCCTCCTTCTCTGCCTCTTCCTCTTCCTTGAGCTCGGCCGCGTGGCCGGTCAGGGAGATGAAGACGTCGTCGAGGGTCGGCCGGCGCAGCCCGATGTCGTCGATCTCCACCCCCCGGTTGTCGAGCTCGCGGATGACCTCGGCGAGCAGCTTGGCGCCGCCGGTGACCGGGACCGTGAGCTTGCGGGTGTGCGCGGCGACGGCGACCTCGCCCTTGCCGAACCCGGCGAGGACCGAGCGCGCGGGCTCGATCTCCTCCTGCTGGTGCACCACGACCTCGACGCGCTCGCCGCCGGTGCGGGCCTTGAGCTGGTCGGCGGTGCCGCGCTCGATGACCCGGCCGTGGTCGACCACGCAGATGTCGTGCGCGAGGTGGTCGGCCTCCTCCAGGTACTGCGTGGTGAGCAGCAGGGTGGTGCCGCCCGCGACGAGCTCCTGGATGACCTCCCACAGCTGCTGGCGGTTGCGCGGGTCGAGGCCGGTGGTCGGCTCGTCCATGAACATCACGGGCGGCGAGACGACCAGGGCAGCCGCGAGGTCGAGGCGGCGGCGCATCCCGCCCGAGTACGTCTTCGCGGGGCGGTCGGCCGCGTCGGCGAGGTTGAACTTCTCCAGCAGCTCGCCCGCCCTGGCCTTCGCCTGCCTGGCCTTCATCTGGTAGAGCTGGCCGACCATTTGGAGGTTCTCGCGGCCGGTCAGATACTCGTCGACGGCCGCGAACTGGCCGGACAGACCGATCGCGCGGCGCACCTCGTTGGGATGCTTCAGCACGTCGATGCCCGCGACCGTGGCCCGGCCGCTGTCGGGCTGGAGCAGGGTGGTCAGGACGCGCACGGTGGTGGTCTTGCCGGCGCCGTTCGGGCCGAGCAGGCCCAGAACCGTGCCCTCGGGGACATCGAGGTCCACGCCGTCCAGAGCCTTTACGTCGCCGAACGTCTTCACCAGGGCTTCGGCGTAGATGGCGCCTGGCATGTTGGTACCCCCAGAGTTGGGTGTCGTCTGTACACAAATCCTAGGATTGCCGGACATACGATGCCCGGTGGAGCTGTGGCGCGAAACACAGACTAACGCGATGTATCGCGTTCCCTCAAGAGGTGTGCACGGGGTTTGGCCCGCCCGGCACGGGTCGCGGGAGCGAGCTCAGGAAATGATCCGGTAGCCCGCCTCCCGCAGCGCCGCCCCGACCTCCCGGCAGTGCTCCGGACCCTTGGTCTCCAGGTGCAACTCCACCTCCACCTCCGTGAGTCCGAGCCGGGGATCGGTCCGCACATGGCTCACGTCGAGGACGTTAGCGTCGAGCACTGACAAAGCCCTGAGAAGCTCGGCCAGCACCCCCGGCCGGTCCGTGATCCGCAGCCGCAGGCTCAGGTAGCGGCCGGCCGCCGCCATGCCGTGCCGCAGGATCCGCTGGAGCAGCACCGGATCCACGTTCCCGCCCGACAGCACCGCCACCACCGGCCCCCGGAACGCCCCCGGATCGCTCAGCAGCGCCGCCACCGGACTCGCCCCGGCGGGCTCCACGACCAGCTTGGCCCGCTCCAGGCAGAGCAGCAGCGCACTGGACAGCGCGTCCTCCGACACCGTACGGATCTCGTCGACCAACTCCCTGACCAGCGCGAACGGCACGTCCCCGGGCCGCCCCACCTTGATCCCGTCGGCCATCGTGGGCGCCGGGTCGATCGCCACCGGGTGCCCGGCCGCCAGCGAGGGCGGATACGCGGCCGAGGCCGCCGCCTGCACCCCGACCACCTTCACGTCGGGACGGACCGCCTTGACCGCGAGCGCGATGCCCGCCGCGAGCCCGCCGCCGCCGACCCCGACCAGGATCGTGCGCACCTCCGGGCACTGCTCCAGGATCTCCAGGCCGACCGTGCCCTGGCCCGCGATGACGTCCGGGTGGTCGAAGGGGTGGATGAAGACCGCGCCCGTCTCGCGCGCGTGCTCCTCGGCCGCCGCCAGCGTCTCGTCGACGACCGTGCCGCGCAGGACGACCTCCGCCCCGTACTCCCGGGTCGCGGCGACCTTCGGCAGGGGCGCGCCCAGCGGCATGAACACCGTGGAGCGCACGCCCAGGAGCGAGGAGGCGAGGGCCACTCCCTGCGCGTGGTTGCCCGCGCTGGCGGCCACCACCCCGGCCGCCCGCTCCTCCGGACGCAGCCCGGCGATCCGCACGTACGCGCCCCGCAGCTTGAACGAGCCGGTCCGCTGGAGGTTCTCGCACTTCAGGTGCACCGGCGCCCCCACCAGTTGCGTCAGATGCCGCGACCCCTCCATCGCGGTCATCCGCGCGATGCCCGCGAGCATCTTCTGGGCGCCCCGCACATCGTCGAGGATCAGGGGGTGCGAGGGGCCGGACGTGCTGAAGCTCATGCCGTCAAGTCTCGCAGCTCATGGGCCCGACGGCCGCTGGGACCGGATCCTCGCGGCAGTTGTCCACAGCTTTGCGCAGGGCCGGTACGCGTACCCCCCGGGCCGCGTACTCTGTCCCCCACCACACCGACCGCCGCACGAGAGAGCCCCGGCCATGCCCACTACTCAGGACATGACTTCCCATCTCGACCCAGGTCTCCTCGATGCCCTCCAGCACCAGGTGGCCGTCTTCGCGCGCCGCGCGGAGCAGACCCGCCTCGGCGGCGTCGGCCAGGTCCGCAACTCGATGGACCGCGCCGCCTACCTGCTGCTCAACCGCCTTGACCAGGAAGGCCCGATGGGCGTCAAGGCGCTCGCCGCGGGGATGGGCATCGACTCCTCGACCGTCACCCGCCAGGTGGCCCCGCTCGTCGACACCGGCCTGGTGAAGCGGACCTCTCACCCGGAGGACGGCCGCGCGGTCGTGCTCCAGCTCTCGCCGCGCGGCCAGGCCCGCCTCGAAGAGGTCCGCTCCTCGCGGCGCGAGCTCATGGCGCAGGTGACCCAGGGCTGGTCCGAGGAGGAACGGGAGTCCTTCTGCACCCTCCTGACCCGCTTCAACTCAGCTCTGTCAGCCCGTCAGTCGGCCGGTCAGGACCCGGCGGTGCCGACCTCTTGACCTGCGGCGCGCACGGGCTTCAGATGAGGCCATGCGCGAGCGGCAGGCGGAACGAAGACGTCGCGGCGCCCGCGAGTTCGAGGCGTTCGTCGCGGGCGCCGGCGGCCGTCTGCTGCACACCGCGACCCTGCTGACCGGCGAGGCGCCCGCGCACAACGCGCGGGCCAGGCGGCTGCTCACGGCCGCCCTCGCGCGTACGTACGCGCACTGGGACCCCGAGCGCGGCGAGGACCCGTACGACCGCACCCGTCAGGAGCTGGTGGCCCGGTTCGCGGCCACGGCCTGGCGCCACCACCTCCACCGCGAACCCGGCGGCGAACTGGGCGTACTGGCCCGGCTCACCCCCCAGGAGCGGCTCATCCTGGTGCTGCGGCTGTACGAGGGGGTCGCCGAGGAGCAGGTCGCCGCGCTCGTCGGGCTGCCCGCCGAGCGGGTCCGGGTGATCTGCACGCGCGCGATCGCCACCCTGCGCAGCACCCCCGGCGGCTCCCGCCGCCCGCGCCCCCGGCCGAGCGCCGAGGGGGTCCTGTGAGCGAGGGGGTCCCATGAGCCTGCCCGACCGCAAGGAGGAGGAGGTCCGCCGCCTCCTGGACGTGCCGCACCCGGCCGTACCGCCCGAACTGGCCGCAGAGGCGGCGGAGTTGGGGACCCGCCTGCTGCGCCGCCGCCGGGTGGCGCGGCGCCTGGCGTGGCTGCTGCTGACCGCCGCCGTGCTCGCCTTCACCGTATGGGCGGCCCGGACGCACCCCTGGGTGGCGCCCCCGTCGACGGTGGCGCCACCGGTCGACGGCTTCTGAGCCGGGCGCGGGAGCCCCGGGAGGACCCGGGACCCCCACGGGGTCCGAAGGCGTCAGCCCAGCGCCTGCTGGAGGTCGGCCAGCAGGTCGTCCACGTTCTCGATGCCGACCGACAGGCGCACCAGGTCGCCCGGCACCTCCAGGGCGGACCCGGCGACGCTGGCGTGCGTCATCCGGCCCGGGTGCTCGATCAGCGACTCGACGCCGCCCAGCGACTCACCGAGCGTGAAGACCTTGGTGCGGGCGCACAGGTCGACCGCCTCCTGCTCGCCGCCGGTCACCCGGAACGACACCATGCCGCCGAAGGCGCGCATCTGCTTGGCCGCGACCTCGTGGCCGGGGTGCTCGGGCAGCCCCGGGTAGAGCACCTGCGACACCTTGGGGTGCCGGGTCAGCATCTCCGCGATCTTGCCGGCGTTCTCGCTGTGCCGGTCCATGCGCACCGGCAGCGTCTTGATGCCGCGCAGCACCAGCCACGAGTCGAACGGCCCGGCCACCGCGCCCATCGCGTTCTGGTGGTACGCCAACTCCTCGCCCAGCTCGGCCGAGTTGGTGACGAGGGCGCCGCCCACGACGTCCGAGTGACCGCCCATGTACTTCGTCAGCGAGTGCACGACGACGTCCGCGCCCAGCGCCAGCGGCTGCTGGAGGTAGGGGCTCGCGAAGGTGTTGTCGACGACCAGCTTGGCACCGGCGTCCTTGGCGACCGCCGCGACCGCCGCGATGTCGGTGATGCCGAGCAGCGGGTTGGAGGGCGTCTCGACCCAGATCGCCTTCGTACGGTCGGTGACCGCGGCCCGCACCGACGCCGGGTCGGAGGTGTCGGCGACCGACCACTCCACACCCCACCGGGAGACGACCTTGGCGAAGAGGCGGAAGGTGCCGCCGTATGCGTCGTTGGGGATGACGACGTGGTCGCCGGGGGCCAGCAGCGTACGCAGCAGGCAGTCCTCGGCGGCGAGCCCGGACGCGAAGGCGAGACCCCGGACACCGCCCTCCAGGGCCGCCAGGTTCTCTTCGAGGGCGGTACGGGTCGGGTTGGCGCTGCGGCTGTACTCGTAGCCGCCGCGCAGCCCGCCGACGCCGTCCTGCTTGTAGGTGGAGACCTGGTAGATCGGGGGTACGACCGCACCGGTCAGCGGATCCGCGGTGTTCCCGGCGTGGATCGCGATGGTCTCGAAGCTCTTGTCGAGGTGCTCGTGGCTCATGGATGCGAAGCCTAGTTCTCCGTCGGCGGAGGTGGGGGTGCTCGCCGTTTCCTGAGATCCGGTTCGCCGATCCGTGAGATCGGGGGCCGTGCCCCGGGGTCCGGTCCGGGGCCGGGGGCGGGCCGGGGCGATGGTGGCTGCGGGCCGGGCGCGGGGCGGGGGGCGGTGGTGGGGGCGGGGGCGGGGTTATCCACAGGGGCGGGTACGGGTTGGCCAGAAGTCGGTGGGGTCTGGTTCGCTTGAGGCATGTCGATTCTCTGGATCCTGATCGCCGCCTGCATGCTGACGATGGCCCTGGGCCCGTGGGCCATGCGGCGCCGCCGGGCCGGCATCCAGCTGGCCCAGCCGGGCGAGCCCGACGCCGCGGACCCCGCGGCGTACGGCTTCGCGCGCCAGGAAGAGCTGGACGTGCGGCTGCCCGGACCCGACCAGGACCTCCTGGACGTACTGGACGTGGTGCAGGGGACCCAGGAGTGGCGGGCCGCGGCCCAGCTCCTGGCGGGCACCCCGAAGGAGGGCGAGCTGCGCTGGCAGCGCGTCCAGGCGTTCGCGGGCGCGGCCTCGCTGGAGCTCGCCCAGCGCCCGGGCGTGGGCGGCTCCTGGCTGCGCAAGTGGCGCTCGGAGGCCCCCAAGGACGCGGGCGCGGCCCAGGTGCAGGCGGAGTTCCTGGTCCAGCAGGCGTGGCGCTCGTCGTCGGCCGGGCAGGACGACTTCCGCATCATCCTGGAGGAGGCCCGCACGGTCTGCGCCGAGGCCGCGCTGCTCGCCCCGGGCGACCCCGTCCCGTATCTGACGGAGCTGGCGGTGGCCCGCGGCCTCGGGTACGGACACCCGGAGTTCGAGCAGCTCTGGGCCAAGGTGCTGGACCGCGCGCCGCACCACATGGGCGCGCACCTGGCGGCCCTGCACTACTGGTGCGAGAAGTGGCACGGCTCGCGCGAGCTGGCGGACGAGTTCGCGGTGGCGGCGGCGGCCCGCGCCCCGCAGGGCTCGCTGCTCGCCGCGCTGCCGCTCTTCGCGGTGTACGAGCACATGCCGGACATCGTGCTCGTCAGCGACTTCCACCGCACCGCGGTGGTCAGCCGCGCCATGGAGGGCGCCCTGCACGCGGCCCAGGCGGCCCGCGCCGACGACCCGGTCCTCCCGCACGTCCGCCACCTCCTGGCGTTCTTCCTGGTCGGCGCCCAGCGCTGGTCGGAGTCGATGAACCAGTTCGTCCGCCTGGACGGCTATGTGGGCGCCCTCCCCTGGACCCTGTCCGAGGACCCGGCGGAGCAGTACGCGATATACCGCGCGCTGGCGGTGGCGGGATACGAGGCGAACGGCGGCGACCCGGCGACGCTGTCGCGCTGACGGCGGGGCGGGCGCAGGCCCTGGGCAGGCCGGGGCGCGGGCCGCGGGCCGGGTGGGCGGGGAATCCCGTGCCGTCCCCGTACGTTGAACGGGGCGGACCGACTCTCGCCCTCGCCGAGGAGCCCCCGCAATGTTCCTGAACAGCCGTACACCCGTCCTGCCCACCCCTGAGCAGGCCCTCAAGGGCCGCCCCGAGCCGGAGTTCACCGTCCCCGCGCGCCACACGGTCCTCGGCAACCCGCTCGTCGGCCCGTACCCGGAGGGGCTGGAGGTCGCGGACTTCGGCCTCGGCTGCTTCTGGGGCGCCGAGCGCAAGTTCTGGCAGACGGAGGGCGTGTGGACGACCCTCGTCGGCTACCAGGGCGGCCACACCGAGAACCCGGCGTACGAGGAGGTCTGCTCGGGCCTCACGGGCCACACGGAGGCGGTCCGCGTGGTGTACGACCCGTCGCTGGTCTCCTACGAGACCCTCCTGAAGCTGTTCTGGGAGTCCCACAACCCCACCCAGGGCTTCCGCCAGGGCAACGACGTGGGCACCCAGTACCGCTCCGCGATCTACACCCACACCCCGGCCCAGGCCACCGCGGCGGCCGCCTCCCGGGACGCCTACCAGCGCGTTCTGACGGCGTCGGGCCACGCCACGATCACCACGGAGATCCTCCCGGCCGAGGGCCGCACGTTCTACCCGGCCGAGCCGTACCACCAGCAGTACCTGGACAAGAACCCGGGCGGCTACTGCGGGATCGGCGGGACGGGTGTGTCGTGCCCGATCGGGGTGGCGCGCGCGGAGGGCTGAGCCTCCTCTCCGTACGCCCGCTCCACCCGGCCCCCCTCTGCTCGGCTACCTCTTCGGCCAGTACCAGAGCGGCTCGTCCAGGGTGCCCTGGCCCTCCACCACGGTCTGGCCGAACTCCTTCACCAGCTCTATGACGTTGGCCCGGCGGGAGAGCGCCTCGGCCAGGGGGCGGGCGTGGGTGACCACCACCAGCTGGCTGTGGGCCGTCGCCTTGCGGATCAGGTCCGCGAGGGGCGGCAGCAGGTCGGGGTGGAGGCTGGTCTCCGGCTCGTTGAGGACCATCAGGGCCGGGGGGCGCGGGGTGAGCAGGGCCGCCGCCCACAGCAGATAGCGCAGGGTGCCGTCGGAGAGCTCGGCCGCGGTCAGCGGGCGCAGCAGGCCGTGCTGGCGCAGGCCCAGCTCCAGGCGTCCGCCGACCAGGTCGACCACCACCCGGCTGCCCGGGAACGCCGCGTCCACCGCCTCGTCCAGCGCCTCCCGGTCGCCGATCTCGCGGATGGTCTGGAGGGCCGCGGCGAGGTCGGCGCCGTCGCCGCTGAGGACCGGGGTGCGGGTGCCGATGTGGGTGGCGCGCGCGGGCGCGTGCGCGTCGGTGCGGACGTGGTCGTAGAAGCGCCAGGCGCGGATCTGCTCGCGCACCGCCAGCACGTCCGGCGCCCGCTGCGGGTCGGCGACCTCGCCCAGCATCGAGTCGTACGGCCTGATCGCGCCCGCCGAGCGGTGCCAGCCGCCGTCCGCCCCGCGCACCTTCACCGACTGCCCGGCCCGGTCGGAGAGGACGGACGCGGGGCGCAGCACCGGGCCGCTCCAGATCGACTCGCGCTTGATCTCCGGGTCGAGCGTGAACAGCGAGTGCGGGTCGCCCGCCGCGCCGCCGGGGTGGCCGAAGTCGACCGCGTAACCGAACTCGTCGCCCGAGAAGCCGAGCCGCAGGCCGACCGGCTGGGTGCGCACGGTGCCCTGGAGCGGGCCGTGGCCCTCGCGGACCGAGCGGCTCGTCTTCTCCGGGCCCGCCCACAGCGTCGAGGGCAGGCCGCCCTCGCGGGCGAGCGCCGCGACCGCGCCTCCGCGCGCGGAGTCGGCGAGCAGCCGCAGCGCGCGGTAGAGGGACGACTTGCCCGTCCCGTTGGCACCGGTCACCACGTTGAGGCGGTCGAGCCGCACGACGAGGTGCCGCAGCGACCGGTAGTTCTCGACGGCGAGTGTGGTGATCATGCCTTCGAGCGTAGGGAAGGGGTCTGACAATCACCTCCCGCCGCCCGCTCCCGGCCCTCGCTCGACGCCTCCCCCCGCCCCTTTCCGGCGCCCTCCCCGGCCGTCCGCCGCGGCGGATCGTTGCGGGGGCCGTCGGCGGTGGACCGTAAGGTGGGCGGAATGGGCATCAGCCAGGTCCTGGGGACCCACTCCACCGCCGACGCAGCCACCTCACCGAGAAAGGGGAGGTGGCTGCGGCCCGAGTGGCGCGTGCCCGCGGTCCTGACGCTGGCCTCCGTGCCGCTGTACGTGCTGTGGGCGAAGTACCTCGGCACCGGCGGCGGCGACCTGTCGGCCCAGCTGGCCTGGGCGGGCTTCGCGACCCGGCACCCGGACTCGGCGTACAACCTGTCCTGGTACGGCGGCGCCCACACCGCCAACTACAGCCTGATCACACCCTGGCTGATGGCTACTTTCGGGGTGCGGGCGGTGTCGGTGGCTGCGGGGGTGTCGGCCACGTGGCTGATGGCGCTGCTGTTCGTACGCGCGGAGGGCGCGTGGGCCGGGCGGGGCCGGGCCGACGGGCCCTGGCGCGGGGTGTGGCCCGCGCTGCTGGGGGCGGCGGCGCTGTGGTGCAACGTGGTGTCGGGGCGGACGACGTTCGCGGTGGGGGTCGCCTTCGCCGTGGCGGCCTGTCTGCTGGTGCAGGGGTTGCGCGGGGGGCGACGGAGCGAGAGCAGTGCTCTCGGCGGCGGGCGGCGGGGCGGCGGCGAGAGCGGTGCTCTCAACAATGAGCAGCAATACGGCGAGAGCGGTGCTCTCGATGGTGTGCAGCGGCACGGCGAGAGCAGTGCTCTCGGTGACGGGCGGCGGCGTGAGGGGCTTCTCCGGTTTGCGGGAGCCTTCCGTTCGGTCCTGGCCCCGGCCGCGCCCGTGACCTCGGCACCGCTCCCCCAGCCCGCTCTCGGTTCGGTGCGGCGCTCGCGTACGAGACTGGCGCTCGCGGTTGTGAGCAGTGCTCTCGCCACGATGGCCAGTCCCGTCGCCGGGCTCTTCCTGCTCGTCGTCGGCGCGGCCTACGTACTCGACCGGCAGTGGGCCAAGGCCGCCGTCCTGAGCGTGCCGCCCTGTCTGGTCGTCGGCGCCACCACCCTCCTCTTCCCCTTCGAGGGCGAGCAGCCGATGCCCCTGCACAAGCTGCTGATGCCGCTCGCCGTCTGCGCCGTACTGCTCCTCGCCGCCCCCGCCGCCCGGGGCTGGCGGCTGGTGCGCGCGGGGACGGCCGTGTACGCGCTGGGGGTCGTCCTCACGTACTTCATCGCCTCGCCCATCGGTTCCAACGTGGAGCGGCTGGTCGGGCTCGTCGGGCCCGCGGTGCTGCTCGCCGCCGTCCTCACGCCCGGGCTCGACCGGACGCGGCGGGTCGTGCTGGCCGTGACCATGCTGGTCTCCGTCAACTGGCTGCGGGACAAGACGATGGACGACACCGACGTCGCCACCGTCGTGCCCGCGTGGGCGGCGCAGACGGACGGCGTCGTCACCGAACTGCGCCGGCTCGGCGCCGACCGCACGCGCGTCGAGATCGTCCCCGCGCGCAACCACCGCGAGGCCGCGGTGCTCGCCGGGGCCGTCAACAACGCGCGCGGCTGGAACCGGCAGCTGGACGTGGAGCGCGGGCGGCTCTTCTACGACGGGGGGTTCTCGGCGGAGCGGTACCGCGCGTGGCTCGACCGGTGGGCCGTCGGGCTCGTCGCCGTCCACGACGGTCCCCCCGACGGGCCCGCCGAGGCCGAGGCGGCGCTCGTGCGCGGGGGTACGCCGTGGCTGGAGCGGGTGTGGGGGGACGCGCACTGGACCGTGTACCGGGTGCGGGACGCCGTGCCGCTGGTGTCCTCGCCGGGTACGGCGGTACGGGGGGACGACGCGGAGCTGGTCGTACGGATGGAGCGGGCCGGGTCCGCGACCGTGCGGGTGGCGTATTCGCCGTGGTTGCGGGTGGACGGGGGGGCGTGCGTGGCCCCCGACGGGGAGTTCACCCGGCTCACCGTGCCTCGGGCCGGGGTGTACCGGCTGGACTCCCCGTACCGCTGGCCCTGGAACCGGGACGCCGGGTGCGGGGCCCGTCCGGGGGTGGGGGGCTCTGGGGGGTGAGCCCTCTCCGCTCGGCTGTGTGGCCCGTCCCGGGGAGGGCGGGGGCCCTCCGCGGTGCCCCCTCTCCGCTCGGCTGCGGGGCCCCGTCCGGGGAGCGAGGTCTGTGGGAGTGACCACCCTTCGCTCGGCTGCGGGCCGTAGTTGGCTGGTCGCGCGGTTCCCCGCGCCCCTGGGTGGTGCAGTCGCCTGCGGGCCGGTGGGGGCTTGTCGCGCAGTTCCCCGCGCCCCTGCTTCGGCCCCGTCGGCTCCGAAGCCCAGGGCCGTTCGGGGCTGAGCCCCTCCTCGCTCGGCTGCGGGCCGTGCTTGGCCGGTCGCGCGGTTCCCCGCGCCCCTGGGTGGTGCAGTCGCCTGCGGGCCGGTGGGGGCTTGTCGCGCAGTTCCCCGCGCCCCTTCTTCGGCCCCGTCGGCTCCGAAGCCCAGGGCCGTTCGGGGCTGAGCCCCTCCTCGCTCGGCTGCGGGCCGTAGTTGGCCGGTCGCGCAGTTCCCCGCGCCCCTAGAGGTGGCCCCCTCTCCATTCGACCGCCCGCCGCCCGTGGCCGGTCGCGCGGTTCCCCGCGCCCCTTGGGGTGGGCCCCTCCGCGTCCGCCCGCTCGCCGTGCCTGGCCGGTCGCGCCTCCTCCGTACCCCCTAACGCGGCGCCCCCTCCCTCAGCCTCCTCGCCGTCTCCGCCGCCTCGTACCCGGGCGGGACTCCGTCGATCAGGATCAGGTCGCCGGGGATGTGGGTCGCGCGGAGGGGGAGCAGGGACTGGTAGGCCGGGGAGTCGTACCAGGCCCGGGCCTTCGGCAGTGTCGGGAAGGCGAGCATGACGAGGGCGCCGGGCCACTCCCCCTCGCGCACCTCGGCCGTCGCGCCGTGGACCAGGAACGATCCGCCGAAGGGGTCCAGGGTGGCCTGGATGCGCTCCATGTAGACGAGGACGTCCTCGACCGGCGGGGCGGTCGGGCGCAGGTGGGCTATGGCGTACGCGGTCATCCCGGCCTCCTGGCGGAATCGGCTCTCCGGTACCGGGAAGGGCCTCCCGGCCGGTGGTCCCGATCCTGCCGCCGCCGGGCCGGGCGGTCGATTACGCGCGGGGTAATGCCCCGCCGCACGTACGACCGCCCGGCCCGGCGGTCCGGCCGGACCACCAAGACCCCCGCCGCCCCCGCGGGCCCCGCGGGCCCCCCTCAGATCGTCCCCGCGTCGATCACGAACCGGTACCGCACATCGCTGGCCAGCACCCGCTCGTACGCCTCGTTGACCTCCTCCGCGCGGATCAGTTCGATCTCCGCGCCCAGGCCGTGCTCGGCGCAGAAGTCCAGCATTTCCTGGGTCTCGGCGATGCCGCCGATCATCGAACCGGCCAGGACCTTGTTGCCGCCGATGAGGCCGAACATGTTGAGGGAGTTCGGCTCCTCGGGGGCGCCGACGTTCACCAGTGCGCCGCCCGGCTTCAGCAGCGAGAGGTAGGCGCCGAGGTCCAGCGGGGCGGAGACGGTGGAGACGATCAGGTCGAGGGTGCCGGCGAGGCGCTCGAAGGTCTCCGGGTCGCTGGTGGCGTAGTAGTGGTCGGCGCCCAGCTTCAGGCCGTCGTCCTTCTTGCGCAGCGACTGGCTGAGCACGGTCACCTCGGCGCCGAGCGCGTGGGCGATCTTCACGCCCATGTGGCCGAGGCCGCCCAGGCCCAGGATCGCGACCTTCTTGCCGGGCCCGGCCTGCCACCGCCTGAGCGGCGAGTACAGGGTGATCCCGGCGCACAGCAGCGGCGCCGCCACGTCGAGGGAGAGACCGTCGGGGATGCGCACGGCGAAGCGCTCGTCGACGACGACGTGGGTGGAGTAGCCGCCGTAGGTGGGCTCGCCGTCGTGGCCGACCGCGTTGTACGTGCCGACGGAACGGGCGCAGAACTGCTCCTGCCCGGCCCGGCACTGCGCGCAGTCGCCGCAGGAGTCGACGAGGCAGCCGACGCCGACCCGGTCGCCCACGGCGTGCCGGGTGACGGCGGAGCCGGTCTCGGTGACGACGCCCGCGATCTCGTGGCCGGGGACCATGGGGAAGATGGCCTCGCCCCAGCCCTCGCGGGCCTGGTGGATGTCGGAGTGGCAGATGCCCGCGTACTTGATCTCGATCAGGACGTCATGGGCCCCGACCGGCCTGCGCTCGATGGTGGTGCGCTCCAGCGGGGCCTTGGCGGCGGGGGCGGCATAGGCGGCGACGGTGGTCATGGCCTGCTCTCCTCGGGGTTCTCGGGTACGGGCTCCACGGTGCCGCCCGCGCCGACGTTCACCCAGCCCCCCGGCTTTCGTACGTCCGCCGTGCCTACGCCTGCCGTGCCTACCACTGGCAGGGTCAGGCTCGCCGTCGTACGACCGGGGGCGGCGGACGGATACTGGGGTGTCATGGACCAGCGCGCCGAACTCAGCGAATTCCTCCGCTCCCGCCGGGCCCGGCTCAAGCCCGCGGACGTGGGGCTGCCCGACTTCGGGCGGCACCGCCGGGTGCCGGGGCTGCGCCGGGAGGAGCTGGCGCAGCTGGCCGGGGTGTCGGTGGCGTACTACACCCGCCTGGAGCAGGGGAACGGGCAGAACGTGTCGGGCGAGGTGCTCGACGCGATCGCCCGCGCGCTGCGGCTGACCGAGGCCGAGCAGCAGCATCTGACGCATCTGGCGAAGCCGACGGCGACCAAGAAGAAGAAGGCCGCGTACGCCAAGGAGCAGCGGGTGCGCCCCCAGCTGCGGTACCTGCTGGACTCGATGGACGCCGTCCCGGCGTACCTGCTCGGCCGCCGGCTCGATCTGCTGGCCTGGAACCGGATGGCGGCGGCGCTGATCGGCGACTTCGTCGAACTGCCGCCGCAGGAGCGGAACTTCGCCCGGCACGTCTTCCTCGACCCGACCGCCCGGGAGCGGTACGTGGAGTGGGAGGACAAGGCGGCCGAGGTGGTCGGGGTGCTGCGGCTGTGCGCGGGCTGCTATCCGGACGATCCGCTGCTCACCGCGCTGGTGGGGGAACTGTCGGTCAAGAGCGACGAGTTCCGCACGCTGTGGGCCGCCCACACCGTGCGCCAGAAGGGCCACGGCACCAAGCTGCTCCACCACCCGGTGGTGGGCGAGCTGACCCTGTCGTACGAGACGCTGAAGATGCCCGAGGAGCACGACCTGTCGCTGGTGACCTACTACGCGGAGCCGGGCTCGGCCTCGGCGGACTCGCTGCGGCTGCTG
This sequence comes from Streptomyces sp. cg36, assembly GCF_041080675.1. Lineage (NCBI taxonomy): Bacteria > Bacillati > Actinomycetota > Actinomycetes > Kitasatosporales > Streptomycetaceae > Streptomyces > Streptomyces cyclosori. The sequence continues at coordinate 3,054,102 of NZ_CP163520.1, forward strand.
GCGAGCTGGGCGGCCGACGCGCGCGGGCCGGGCGCCGGGCAGCCCGGTGACCGGCCGGCGCCCGTCACGCCGCCCGCGCCCTCTCCGTGAACGTCACCCGCCCCTTGCGGATGAGGGCGAGCCGGGGGGCCCGGCTCGCCAGCGCGGTGTCGTGGGTGACCATGACGAAGGTCAGGGCGTGCTCCGCCCAGAGCCCTTCGAGCACCTCCATGATCTCGTCGCGCAGGTCCGCGTCGAGGTTGCCGGTGGGCTCGTCGGCGAGCAGCACCTTGGGCCGTTTGACCATCGCGCGGGCGATGGCCACGCGCTGCCGCTGACCGCCGGTCAGTTCGCCGGGCAGCCGGTCCAGCTGCCCGCCCAGGCCGACCGAGGCGAGCGTGTCGGCGGCCCGTTCGCGCCGGTCGGCGGCCTTGAGGCCGAGCGGGACGAGGCCGGTCTCGACGTTCTCCCGGGCGGTGAGCGCCGGGATCAGGTTGGAGCTCTGGAAGACGAAGCCGATGGACTCGGCCCGCACCCGGGCGAGCCGGGCCTCGGGGAGGCTGCCGAGGTCGACGCCGTCGAGGACGACCCGGCCGCCGGTCGGCCGGTCGAGCCCGCCGAGCAGCTGGAGCAGGGTGGACTTGCCGCCGCCGGAGGGCCCCTGGATGACCAGCCGGCCGCCGTCCGCGATGACCAGATCGACGCCGTCGAGCGCGTCGATGCTCTCCTCGCCCCGCCGGTACCGCTTGGTGACGCCGCTGAGTTCGTACATGACTCGGGGCCGGTTCCTTTCGTACGTGCGTGGGTCGGTCGGTGCGCGGCGGCTAGGAGGCGCGGCGCTGGGCGTCGGCCGGGCGCAGCCGGGCGGCGCGCCAGCCGCCGAGGCCGCCCGCGACCAGGCCGCCCGCGACGGCGAGGGCCACGGCGAGGCCGACGGTGGTGAGGGAGACCGGCGCGGTCAGGGCCGTGTCGACGGCTCTGGCCGCGCTGTGCCGCCCGGCCCCGCCGCCGCCCGCGTCGCCCAGCCTCGCGGTGAGGGTCGGACCGGCCGCGGTGACGGCGTACGCGCCCGCGAGGCCGAGGGCGATGCCGAGCACCGCGCCCAGCAGGGCGTTGACCAGGGATTCCGCGAGGACTTGGCGGGTGATCCGGCCGCTGTTCCAGCCGAGCGCCTTGAGCGTGCCGAACTCCCGCGTCCGGCGGCCGACCGCGGCCCAGGTGAGCAGCCCGGCCGCCAGGAAGGCCGCGGCCAGGACGGCCGCCGCGAGCCGGTGGCCGGCGCCGGAGGCGAGGGAGGAGGCGGTGGCCAGGGAGCCGGAGACGGCGTCCGGGAGGTCGGCGGAGGTGGTCACGGTGGTGCCCGCGACGTTCTTCTGGATGGCGGACTTCACCCCGGCCACCCGCTGGGAGTCGGCGGCCCGGACGTAGACGGCGGTGATCTCGTCCTTGGCGTTGGCGAGCGTCTGCGCCTGGGCGAGCGGGAGGTAGACGTCGGCGGCGGCGTCCCCGGTGTCGGCGGTGGCGACGCCGATGACGGCGTAGCTGTCGCCCGAGACGGTGATGCCGGCGCCGATCGCCAGGTTCCGCTCCCTGGCGTACGCGCTGTCGACGACCGCGACCTTGGCGGTGGACTCGTCGGCGCGGAAGGTGCGGCCCGAGGTGATCCTGGAGGTGGTCAGCGGGCCGAGGTCCCGCTTGGCCACGTCCGTGCCGTACACGGTGAAGGAGTCGGCGCCGAAGCCGGCGCCGGGGGCCGCGCCCCGGGGGAGGGCGCCGCGGGTGCGCCCCTGCGGGCGCGGCTGCTTCAACTCGGCGCGGCTGAAGGGGCCGTCGGCCTTGAGGACGGTCAGGTCGATGCCGCCCGCCGCGTCGGCCACTCCGCTCTGCTCGTCGACCCGCGCCACGGTCGAGGAGGCGAGGGTGTGTCGGCCCCGCACCAGCACCCGGTCGCCGGACCGCCCGACGGCGCCGGGGGCTTCCGCCGCCCCGGCCGCCGCCGGGGATCCGGCGACGGTCAGGTCCGTGCCGAGTCCGTAGAGCGAGCGCAGCACCTCGCCCTGCGCCCGGGTCGTCCCGGCGGACACCGCGCTGACCACGATGACGAGCGCGATCCCCAGCGCCGGCACCGAGGAGAGGAGCAGCGTCGCACCGCCGCGGCGACGCAGTCCGCGCCGCAGGTAGGTGAAGAACATGACGCGAAGCTAGACGCCCGCGGTGATGAGGACTTGAGTCCCGGATGAGAGAGGGATGAAAACCGGCACGGCGGGCGGTGACGTGAGCGGCGGGAGAACGCGAACGGCCGCACCCGGGACTCCGGGTGCGGCCGATGTCTTGCGCGCCGGGGGCCCGCCCCGCCGTACGCGACGGGTCAGACCGCCGAGCCGGCCTGCCAGGCCGACCAGCTCATGTTCCAGTCGCTGAAGCCGTTGTCGGGCGTGATGGTCTTGTCGCCGGTGTTCTTGACGACGACCACGTCACCGACGATCGAGTGGTTGTAGAACCACGCGGCGGCGGTGTCGGGGTCGCCCGCGCCCTTGGTGTCGGACAGGCCCACACAGCCGTGGCTGGTGTTGACGCTGCCGAAGATGGACTTGGCGCCCCAGTAGTTGCCGTGGATGAAGGTGCCGGAGGCGGAGAGCCGCATGGCGTGCGGGACGTCCTTGATGTCGTACTCGCCCTTGCCGTCGCCGTCCGTGAAGCCGACGGTGGCGCCGTTCATCCGGGTCTCCTTGAACTTCTCGGAGATCACCATCGTGCCGTTGTACGTCTTGTGCTCGGGCGATCCGGCCGAGATCGGGATCGTCTTGACCGTCTTGCCGTCCTGGGTGACGGTCATCTGGTGCGTCTTCGCGTCGACCGTGGAGACCTGGTTGCGGCCGATCTTGAAGGTGACCGTCTTCTCCTGGACGCCGGTGACACCGGGCTTCGCCTCGACGCCGTCGAGGTCCAGCTTCATGGTGACGGTCGAGCCGGCCTTCCAGTAGTCCTGCGGACGGAAGTCCAGGCGCTGCGAGCCGAACCAGTGGCCGACGACCTGCTGACCGCTGCTGGACGTCACCGAAATGTGTGACTGCACGTCCTTCTTGTTGCTGACGGCCTTGTCGAACGTGACCGACACCGGCATGCCGACGCCGACCGTGGAGCCGGACTCGGGCGTGAAGTTGCCGATGAAGCTGTTGGCCGGCGAGACCGTCGCGAACGACGTGTTCTCGTGGGCCTGGCGGCCCTTGGCGTCCTGCGCGGTCGCCGTGATCTGGTACTTGGCCGAGCGCTTCAGCGGCTTGTCCGGCACCCAGCTGAGCCCGTCGCCGGAGATCTTGCCCGCCACCGGGGTGCCCTCGGCGGAGGTCATGACCACCGAGGTCAGCTTGCCCTCGGCCACGGTGACCTTGGTGTCGTTGTTGATGCCGACGTTGTCCGCGCCGTTCTTGGGCGTGATGGTGATCCTGGCGTCGGAGGTGTCCTTCTCCGCCGCCTTGTCGACCTGCGACTGTGACGTCTTCGAGGTGTCGGCACCGCTCTTGTCCTTGGCCCCGTCGTCGTTGCAGGCCGACAGCAGCAGGACGCCGCCGAGGACGGCGGACGCGGCCACCAGACCCTTGCGCCGGTTACTCTCCGTTATCACACGCTTCTCCATCGTTGCCGGTCCCCCAAGCCATCGACTGAACAACATAGCCACTGAGGCTGTGGTTCCATTTCGGGAGGAGGTGTGGGGAACACCACCCGGGCCGGACGGACCGGCCCCGTGGCTCCACGGACGTCACGGCCGCACGCCGCCGGCTCCGCCCTCCTCGCCCGCACCATCTTCCTCGCCGAGCTCCCACTCCTCGTCGTCGGGGTCGTACTCGATCTCCTCGCTGCTCCAGGACGCCTGCACGAGCTCGACCCCCGGCACCTGTGCGACCAGGTCGAACGGGTCGACCAGATACGCCAGCGCCTCCGCCTCGTCTTCCCGCACCGCCGACTCGGCATGCGCGCGCTCGGCGTCGGGCAGGAGCTCGTCGGCCGTGATCCGTTCGAGGGCCGCGCCGGTCAGCGCCTGGGAATCGTCGATCTCCAGTACCAAATCCACCCGGAGACGGACATAGCGTGGTGTCTGATCAGTCGTCATGCGTCGGAGCGTAGGGCTCTAGTCCGCCGCGACTTTCCCACGACCCGCTGCTTTCACTAGCATCGGCGTACGCCACCAATTCGCCGTATCCACAAGGGGGATCGACCAGGTGTCCGTCGCTCGCCGGCCTCTGCTCACCGCCACCGCGGCGGGCTCGCTGCTCTGCGCTCTGTGGTTCGTCCCGTCCGCCAACGCCACGGACGCCGGGCCCCGGTCGGACGCGGCCCGCTCGACGTCCGCCTCCGCCGCCGGGTCCGACCTCGCGCTCGCCGACACGGGCAGCGTCGACACCTCCCCGTACCTCTTCGGCGGGACGGCCTTCCTGGGCCTGGGCGCCGGGTTCGTCGTCTTCTCGGTGCGCCGGGCGCGCCAGCAGTCCTGAGCCGTCCGCGGCCCGTCGAACGCGCGAGGGCGCCCCGGAGGTGATCCGGGGCGCCCTCGACGCGTACGGGCCGCCGTCAGGCCAGCGGGCCCGTCACCGGCTCCACGGCCGCGACCAGCCCGCCGCCGCGGACGAACGCGTCGGCGGCGGCCAGGTCCGGGGCGAGGAAGCGGTCCGGGCCGGGGCCGCCGACACCGGCCGCGCGGGCGGCGTCGATGGCGGCCCGGGAGGCGGGCGCCGGGGTCAGCCCGTGGCGCAGCTCGATGCCCCGGGTCGCCGCGTACATCTCGACGGCGATGATCCGGGTCAGGTTGTCGATGGCGGTGCGCAGCTTGCGGGCGGCCGACCAGCCCATCGAGACGTGGTCCTCCTGCATCGCGGAGGACGGGATCGAGTCGGCGGAGGCGGGCACCGCCAGCCGCTTCATCTCGCTGACCAGGGCGGCCTGCGTGTACTGGGCGATCATCAGCCCGGAGTCCACACCGGCGTCGTCCGCGAGGAACGGCGGCAGGCCGTGCGAGCGGTTCTTGTCGAGGAGGCGGTCGGTGCGGCGCTCGGCGATGGAGCCGAGGTCGGCGGCGGCGATCGCCAGGAAGTCCAGGACGTAGGCGACCGGGGCGCCGTGGAAGTTGCCGTTGGACTCCACGCGGCCGTCCGGCAGGACGACGGGGTTGTCCACGGCCGAGGCGAGCTCGCGCTCGGCGACGGTCAGCGCGTACGCGATGGTGTCGCGGCCCGCGCCGGCGACCTGCGGGGCGCAGCGCACCGAGTACGCGTCCTGGACGCGCGGGGCCTCGTCCTGCTGGAAGTGGCCGGTCAGGCCCGAACCCTTCAGCACGGCGGCCATGTTGGCGGCGGAGGCGCCCTGGCCGGGGTGCGGGCGGATGGCGTGCAGCTCGGGGGCGAGCACCTTCGCCGTGCCCAGCAGCGCCTCCAGCGAGAGGGCGGCGGTGATGTCGGCCGAGGTGTAGAGCTTCTTCAGGTCGGCGATGGCCATGACCAGCATGCCGAGCATGCCGTCGGTGCCGTTCAGGAGGGCCAGGCCCTCCTTCTCGCGCAGCTCGACGGGCTCGATGCCGGCCTCGGCGAGCAGCTCCCCGGCGGGGCGGACGGTGCCGTCGGGGCCCTCCGCGTCGCCCTCGCCCATCAGGGTCAGGGCGCAGTGCGAGAGCGGCGCGAGGTCGCCGGAGCAGCCGAGCGAGCCGTACTCGTGGACCACGGGGGTGATGCCGGCGTTCAGGACGTCCGCCATGGTCTGCGCGACCGACGGGCGTACGCCGGTGTGGCCCGAGGCGACGGTCTTCAACCGCAGGAACATCAGCGCGCGCACGACCTCGCGCTCCACGCGCGGGCCCATCCCGGCCGCGTGCGAGCGCACGATGTTGCGCTGGAGCTGGGCGCGCAGGTCCGGGCTGATGTGGCGGGAGGCCAGGGCACCGAAGCCGGTGGAGACGCCGTAGACCGGCTCCGGCTTGGCGGCGAGGGCGTCGACGATCTCGCGGGACCTGGCGAGGGCGGCGAGGGCGGTGGGCGAGAGTTCGACCCGGGCGCCCTGGCGTGCGACTGCGATGACGTCCTCGGGGGTCGTCCCGGACGTCCCCACCACGACAGTGTGCATATCCATATTCAGCAGCGTACGTATTGAATCGCCATGTGTCACTAGCCCCACCCCACCCCTTCCCCAAACCCCTCAGCCGGACAGCGAACCGTTTCCCCGCACCCCCTTCGAGCCGGGTGTTCGCCTGCGGACCGGCGGTCGCTCCTCGCGCAGTTCCCCGCGCCCCTTCCGGGCAGGGACTCCGCCTGCGGACCGTGCGTGGCCGGTCGCGCAGTTCCCCGCGCCCCTAGGGGATACCCGGCAGCCGGAGAACCGAGCTCAGCCACAGGCTTTTAGGGGCGCGGGGCTGTGCACATTTGCGGCTCCGCCGCGCGGGCGCGAGAAACGGGCATCGGCCCGGCAGGTTTGGGGGCGCGGGGAACTGCGCGACCAGCCCAGCACGGCCCGCGGACGAACGAAGGTTTTCAGGGGCGCGGGGAACTGCGCGAGAAGCGAGCACGGTCCGCAGACGGACGAGGGTTTTCAAGGGGCGCGGGGAACTGCGCGAGCAACCCAGCACGGTCCGCAGACGGACGAGGGTTTTCAAGGGGCGCGGGGAACTGCGCGAGAAGCGGGCACGGCCCGCGGACGAAGGCGGGTTTCAAAGGGGCGCGGGGAACTGCGCGAGCAACCCAGCACGGTCCGCAGACGGACGAGGGTTTTCAAGGGGCGCGGGGAACTGCGCGAGAAGCGACCGCCGGGCCGCGGACGAACACCCGGTCCGGAGAACCCCTCAGCCCCGCCCCCGGAAACGGCGGCGCTCCGCCCGTTCCGGTGCCGCCGCGTCCGCGAGCCGGACCACCGCCCCGTCCCGCCCCGCCACCACCGGCACCCCCGCCCGAGCCGCCTTCGCCCGGTACTGCGCCGCGTCCGCCAGCCGGAACAGGCGGCGGGCCGAGCGCACCGGCCCGATGGGGTCGCCGGTGGACGCGACCCCGCACGCCACCCCCTCCCCCAGCTCCAACTCCCCCGCCCGCACGCACAGTTCGGACGCCACCCGCACCACCTCGTCCGCCGCCGGCCCCACCGCCAGCAGACAGAACTCGTCGCCCCCGAGCCGGGCCGCCAGCGCTCCCGGCAGCTTGGCCCCGCACAGCGAGAGGACCGACCCGAACCGCTCCAGGAGCCGGTCGCCGACCGCGTGCCCCCGGGTGTCGTTGACCCGCTTCAGCCCGTTCAGGTCGCACACCACCAGGCTGACGACCGACTCGTCCCGCCGGTGCGCCTCGATCGCCTCGTCGAGCCGTACGTCCACCGCCCGCCGGTTGGCGAGCCCGGTCAGCGGGTCGGTGAAGGCGAGGCGGCGGACCTCCTCCAGGCGTTCGGTCTGGGCGATCCCGGCCGCCGCCACGGACGCCAGGACGGTGGCGAAGTCGGCGTCGGCGGCGTCGAAGACGGGCGCCCCCACCGGCCGCGCCACGTACAGCTCGCCCCAGGCCCGCCCGTGCAGCACGATCGGCGCGACCACGCAGCAGCCGCGCCCGCGCCGCCGCAGCGCGGTGACCCGCTCGTGGCAGTACCCGGCCTCCTCGCCGGGCGGCCGGGTGGCGACCTCCACCCACGCGTTGGGCTCGCCGCCCCCGGCCCACCGCTCGTGCAGGAACTCGGTGATCTCGGGGAACTGGTGCACCGGATACGTCTCGTCCTCCGGGAACTCCTCCTCCCCCTCGGCCCGTTCGCCCGCGTTCACCAGGACCCGCAGCCGCCCCAGCTCCCGCTCCCAGGTGGAGAGCGCGGCGAAGTTCCCCTTCAGCGCGGACCGCGCGCCGAGCGCCGCCGCCCGCCAGGACTCGCGCGGGGTGTGCGCCGCCGCCATGGCCTGCGCCAACGACACCACGGCCGTCAGCCGTGCGTCCCCGGCCCCGCCCCTGCCCTCACCCTCACCGCGCATCCCTCCAGTTTAGGGAGGTTTGCCCGAATTTGATCAGTTGGCCGGGCCAAGACGATCAAGGATGATCAGGAACGTGCCCGGCGGAAGCCCGCGCGGCCCGCCACCTGCCGGGCCGCGCGGGCTTCCGGCCCCTCACTCCCCCGGCCACTCCGGCTTCCGCTTCTCGTTGAACGCCGCCACGCCCTCCGCCCGGTCCCCGGAGAAGGCCACCGACCGCCAGGCCGCGTCCTCGACCTCCAGGCCCGCCCGCAGGTCCAGGCCGTGCCCGAGCCGCATCGCCCGCTTGGCCGCGCGCAGCCCGACCGGCGAGTTCGCCGCGATCCGCCCGGCCAGCTCCAGCGCGCTCGTACGGTCCTCGCCCGCGTCCACCAGCACGTCCACCATGCCCAGCTCGCGCGCCTCGGCCGCCTCCACCCGCCGCGCGGTGAAGACCAGTTCGGCCGCCCGGGCCGCGCCGACGCGCCGGGGCAGCAGCTGCGTACCGCCGCCGCCGGGGATGACGCCGACGGAGACCTCGGGCAGGCCGACCACGGCCGTCGCGTCCGCCACGATCAGGTCGCAGGCCAGCGCCAGCTCGTACCCGCCGCCGAGCGCGAAGCCGTGCACGGCGGCCACGGTCGGCACCGGCAGTTCGAGGACGCCGGTGTAGCAGGCCCGCGCGGTGGGGCGCTGGCGGACCAGTTCGGCGTCGCTCATGGAGTTGCGCTCCTTGAGGTCGGCGCCGACGCAGAAGGCCCGCTCGTGGGTGGAGGTGAGCACGACCACCCGCGCCGAGGGGTCGGCGGCGAGCGCGTCGCAGGCGGCGGCGACCGAGCGGGCCATCTCGCTGGAGACCGCGTTCATCGCCTTGGGCCGGTCGAGGACCAGTTCGGCGACGTGCCCGTGCCGCCGTACGCCGACGAACTCCCCGTACCGCTGCTCATCCGTGCCCATCAGACCCTCCCGACGACGTTAACGAACGTTACGTCGGGAGATCCTAGGCGGAGCACCCCCCGCCCCCACAGGGGTGCGGGGACCCGCGGTGCCCGGCCGCGCGCGGGTGCGCGGCCGGATCTCCGGCTCAGCCCCTGCGGTGCAGCATCCAGGGCTCGACCACGCCGAGGCCGCGCACCGGCCGCTGCCACATCGGCTGCAGCGCGAACCGGTACTTGGGCGGCTCCTCGCCCTCCTTCTCGGCCGCGGCGGCCTCCTCGGCGGCCTGCGCCTCCGAGACGGGCGCGTCCCCGGTCCGGGCCAGCTCCTCCGCGAAGGCGCCGTCGACCAGCACCGAGTCCTTGGGCGCTATCGAGGTGAGGCGGCTGGCGAGGTTCACGGTGGTGCCGAACACATCGCCCATCCGGGTGGTGACCGTGCCGAAGGCGATGCCCACGCGCAGCGCGGGCATCGTCTCGTCGTGGCCCATCGTCTCGATCAGCCGCAGCGATATCTCGGCGGCGGTCCCGGCGTCGTCGGCCGCGAAGAGCACCTCGTCGCCGAGCGTCTTGATGAGCCGTCCGCCGTGCGCGGCGACCAGGTCGGCGGCGGTCGTCTCGAACGCCTCGACCAGCTCGCCCAGCTCCTCCTCCTCCAGGCGCCGGGTCAGCCGGGTGAAGCCGACGAGGTCGGCGAAGCCGACGGCGAGCCGCCGGTCGACCATCTCCTCGTCGTCGGCCGCCTGCACCACCCGCCCGGTGGCGGCGGCCAGCTGGCGCCGCCACACATAGACGAGGAACTCCTCCAGCTCCGGCAGCAACAGCTCGACCAGCGGATACGTGACCTCCGTACGGGTCATCCCGGGCTCGGGCGGCTCGGTCAGGCCCTCCAGGAAGGAATCGATCTGCCATTCGGCCAGCCGGGCGGTGGTCTGCCCGGTGGAGCGGGCCACCTGCACGGCCATCGGCTCGCTGAGCAGCCCCGCCTCGACCAGACCGGCGAGCCGGCGCAGCGCCAGCACGTCGGCCTCGGTGAGCGCCTTGGCCTGGCCGATGTCGGCGAAGCCCATGGCCCGCCAGAACCGCGACGCCAGCTCCATGGAGACCCCGGCGGTGCGGGCCGCCTGGAACGGCGTGTAGCGGCGGTCCGCGCCCAGGATCAGCTGCTCCAGCCGGATGGCCAGCGGGTCGTGGGTCGGCTCGGCGGTGTGGTCCACGGCGTGGTGCGGGGTCGGATAGGGGGACGGCGCCGTCTCGGGGGGTGGGTCGCCACCCTCGCCCGGCTGTGTGTCGTCGACGGTCACCAGCCGCCTCCTGCCCGTTCCCTGCGCACTTCCCTGCCGATCTGTCGCTGGATCGGGCTCCACGATACGACAGGTGTGCCGTAGCTCACGTCCCTCAGCCCGTTGCCGTCCGCAGATGAACGATGTCGCCCGCCGCGACCGGCTCCCGCAGGCCGGTCCCGGTGGCCAGCACCAGCCTGCCGTCGGAGTCGACCGCGACCGCCTCGCCGGTCAGCGAACGCTCGCCCGGCAGCTCGGCGCGGACCGTACGGCCCAGCGTGGCGCAGCCCGCCGCGTATGTCTCCTGGAGCCGGGAGGCGGCCGGGTCGCCGCCCGCCTCGCGCCAGTCCACGTACCACTGCTCCAGCGAGCGCAGCACGGCCCGCAGCAGCGTCTCGCGGTCGGTGGAGACCGCGTTCGCCAGCGCCAGCGAACCGGCGGCGGGGACGGGCAGTTCCGCCGCCCGCAGCGTCACGTTCAGGCCGATGCCGACCACCACGGCGTCGTCCCCGGCCCGCTCGGCGAGGATGCCGCCCGCCTTGCGCTCCTCGCCGTCCACGGTGACCAGCAGGTCGTTGGGCCACTTCAGCGAGGTGTCCACGCCCGCGGCCCGGGACAGACCGGTGGCGACGGCGACTCCGGTGAGCAGCGGCAGCCAGCCCCAGCGCTCGGCCGGGACGCCCGGTCCGGGCCGGAGCAGGACCGAGAAGAACAGCCCCGACCGGGCGGGCGCCGTCCAGTTGCGGTCCAGGCGCCCCCGGCCCGCGGTCTGCTCCTCGGCCACCAGGACCGCGCCCTCGGGCAGCTCCTTGGCGCGGGAGGTGAGGTCGGAGTTGGTGGAGCCGGTCTCCGCGACCACGTCGAGGGAGGTCCACAGGGCGCCGGGCCGCACCAGGGCGTGGCGCAGGGCGGAGGCGTTGAGCGGGGGCCGGTCGAGGTCGGACCAGCGGCTGTCGGATACGTCCGGAGGCGTCATACAGCCAGGTTAGGCGCGTTGGCGCAAGCGCACTGTGGTGTGGCAAACGACGCACTGCCGAACCGTATCGCCACCACTACCCTACGAGTCAGTAGCCAGCAGAACCCGTGACCAGGCAGGGAGCCGCATCCCGATGTCCGAGCCGGAGCAGCCATCGATGACCGACATCCACACCACCGCGGGCAAGCTCGCGGACCTGCAGCGCCGGATCGACGAGGCCACGCACGCCGGCTCAGCGCGCGCGGTGGAAAAGCAGCACGCCAAGGGCAAGTTGACCGCCCGTGAGCGGGTGGAGCTGCTCCTCGACGAAGGGTCGTTCGTCGAGCTCGACGAGTTCGCCCGGCACCGCTCCACCGACTTCGGGATGGAGCTGAACCGCCCGTACGGCGATGGCGTGGTGACCGGTTACGGCACCGTCGACGGCCGTCCGGTGGCGGTGTTCTCGCAGGACTTCACGGTCCTCGGCGGCTCGCTCGGCGAGGTCTTCGGCCAGAAGATCATGAAGGTGATGGACTTCGCGCTGAAGACCGGCTGCCCGGTCGTCGGCATCAACGACTCCGGCGGCGCCCGCATCCAGGAGGGCGTCATGGCCCTCGGCATGTACGGCGAGATCTTCCGCCGCAACACCCATGCCTCCGGCGTGATCCCGCAGATCTCGCTGGTCGTGGGCCCGTGCGCGGGCGGCGCGGTCTACTCCCCGGCCATCACCGACTTCACGGTGATGGTCGACCAGACCTCGCACATGTTCATCACCGGCCCGGACGTCATCAAGACGGTCACCGGCGAGGACGTCGGCTTCGAGGAGCTGGGCGGCGCGCGCACCCACAACGCCACCTCGGGCGTGGCCCACCACCTGGCGGGCGACGAGAAGGACGCCATCGAGTACGTCAAGTCCCTGCTGTCGTACCTGCCTTCGAACAACCTCAGCGAGCCCCCGGCCTTCCCCGAGGCGGCCGACCTGGACGTCTCGGCGACCGACCTGGAGCTGGACACGGTCATCCCGGACTCGGCGAACCAGCCGTACGACATGCACACCGTGATCGAGCACGTGCTGGACGACGGCGAGTTCCTGGAGACGCAGGCCCTGTTCGCGCCGAACATCCTCACCGGCTTCGGCCGGGTCGAGGGCCACCCGGTCGGCATCGTCGCCAACCAGCCGATGCAGTTCGCGGGCTGCCTGGACATCGACGCCAGCGAGAAGGCCGCCCGGTTCGTGCGCACCTGCGACGCGTTCAACGTGCCGGTGGTCACCTTCGTGGACGTGCCGGGCTTCCTGCCGGGCGTGGACCAGGAGTACGGCGGCATCATCCGGCGCGGCGCCAAGCTGATCTACGCGTACGCCGAGGCGACCGTCCCGCTGATCACGGTCATCACCCGCAAGGCGTTCGGCGGCGCCTACGACGTCATGGGCTCCAAGCACCTGGGCGCCGACCTCAACCTGGCCTGGCCCACCGCCCAGATCGCGGTGATGGGCGCCCAGGGGGCGGTGAACATCCTGCACCGGCGCACCATCGCCGCCGCCGCGGACGCCGAGGAGGCGGAGGCCACCCGCGCCCGGCTGATCACGGAGTACGAGGACACCCTCCTCAACCCGTACGTGGCGGCCGAGCGCGGCTACATCGACGCGGTGATCATGCCGTCGGACACCCGGTCGCACATCGTGCGCGGCCTGCGTCAGCTGCGCACCAAGCGGGAAAGCCTTCCCCCGAAGAAGCACGGCAACATCCCCCTCTAGGCCCCCGAGGAGCGGTCATGATCAAGGTCGTACGGGGCAATCCGACCCCGGAGGAGCTGGCCGCCGCACTGGCGGTGGTCCAGGCGCGCGCCGCGGCGACGGCGTCCGCGTCGTCCGGTGCGCCGCTGCCGCCCGAGGAGTGGTCCGACCCGGCGCGCATCGCGCGCCGCCCGGTCCCCCGGCCGGGCCCGCGCTCCTGGGCGCGCAGCTACTGGCCCGTGTGAGACCCGGTCAGGGCGGTTGAGTACGCGTACTCAGGCGCCCGGACCGGACCGGCCGCAGTATCGGAGGCATGCTGTGGTCCGACCCGGAGAACGAGCCGCCGAAGGAACTGCGCGACGCCCAGGCGATGATGCGGCGCGCGGGTCTGGTGCTCGCGCTGCTCATGGTGGTGGGGATGGTCGCGGTCAGCCTCCGCTGACGCTCCCGCCCCGGCGGGGTGCGGCGCTGTCTACGATGGCCCGTATGACTGCCGCCGCTCGCCGCCTCGTCCTCGCCTCCGCCTCGCCCGCCCGGCTCGGTCTGCTGCGGCAGGCCGGACTCGCCCCCGAGGTCATCGTCAGCGGGGTGGACGAGGACGCGCTGAGCGCCCCCACCCCCGGCGAGCTGGCCCTGGTGCTCGCCGAGGCCAAGGCGGACGCGGTCGCCGCCCGCCCGGAGGCCGCCGGGGCCCTGCTCATCGGCTGCGACTCGGTGCTGGAGCTGGACGGCGAGGCGCTGGGCAAGCCCGCCGACGCCGAGGAGGCCACCGCCCGCTGGAAGTCCATGCGCGGCCGGGCCGGAGTGCTGCGCACGGGCCACTGCGTGATCGACACGGCGACCGGCCGCCGCGCCTCGGCGACCGCCTCCACCACGGTCCGCTTCGGCGAGCCGAGCGACGCGGAGGTGGCCGCGTACGTGGCGAGCGGCGAGCCGCTGCACGTGGCGGGCGCCTTCACCCTGGACGGCCGCTCGGCCCCGTTCGTGGACGGCATCGACGGCGACCCGGGCAACGTCATCGGCCTGTCGCTGCCGCTGCTGCGCAGGCTGCTCGCGGAGCTGGACATCAGCATCACGGACCTGTGGGCGACCCCGGCCGGCTAGCCGGGCCGCCCGGTGGGGCGCGGCCGTCCGGCTAGACGGTCGCGGGGGCGTCGCTCGTGGGCGGCGCGCCGGGCCCCTCGGGGCTCTTCTCGCCCTCGCCGTCCCGCGGCTCCGCCGGGGCCGGGGGCGCGTTCAGCAGCAGGGCGAGCACGATCAGGGCCAGCACCAGCATCATGAACGCGAAGGCCGCCCAGCCGATCAGACCGACCGTCAGCGCGCCGAGCACGCCGTGCACCACCGCGCAGGTGATCAGCACGATCCGCCCGAAGCGGCCGGGCGCGCGGTCGCGTACGGCGACGAGCAGCAGGAGCACCGCGCACAGCGCCAGATAGAGGCCGACGACGGCGCCCATCGCATAGGTGGCGTTGGCCATGGTGGCGGAGTCGATGCCGCCCATGGACATGCTCTGCTGGTGGACGACCCGCCCGAGGATCCAGTTGATCAGCGCCATGCCGATGGCCTCGCCCAAGAGAACGATCGCGGCCACCACGGCCACCGTCCTGCGCGCCACGGCGCACCTCCCCCTGCCTACACCCAGCCCCTGTTACCGGTAGTACGTCCGACATCGCGAACGCTACTAACGGGTAAACCCCTGGGCAAGGGTCTTGCCGAAGGAGTGGGCGGGATCTTCCGGCCGTAAAGAATCATTCGGCCATTCGTAGGGACTCCACAAAGAATGTGCGGGGGCCGCTGGCCGCCAGGACAGAGACCTTGGCCACACCAGAACGCTAATGTGCCGAGGAGGGACCCGGCGTACCGTGGTGCGACAAGGGATTTCGCGACACGAGCTACCCCGGGATCACACTCCGTGTGGGCAAGCTCACCACCGGGGACGGGTCGTGGGCCGGTGTACGGCTTCCCTAAACTCAGCTTGTTTTTCAAGGAGGGAGCCATCGTGCGCAAGGTGCTCATCGCCAACCGTGGCGAAATCGCTGTCCGCGTTGCCCGAGCCTGCCGGGATGCCGGGATCGCGAGCGTAGCCGTCTACGCCGACCCGGACCGGGACGCTCTGCACGTCCGCGCGGCCGACGAGGCATTCGCCCTGGGCGGTGACACCCCGGCCGCCAGCTACCTGGACATCACCAAAGTCCTCCAGGCCGCCGCCGACTCCGGCGCCGACGCCATCCACCCCGGCTACGGCTTCCTCTCCGAGAACGCCGAATTCGCCCAGGCCGTCCTCGACGCCGGCCTCACCTGGATCGGCCCCCCGCCCCACGCCATCCGCGACCTCGGCGACAAGGTCGCCGCCCGCCACATCGCCCAGCGCGCCGGCGCCCCCCTCGTCGCCGGCACCCCCGACCCCGTCGCCGGCGCCGACGAAGTCGTCGCCTTCGCCGCAGAACACGGCCTGCCCATCGCCATCAAAGCCGCCTTCGGCGGCGGCGGACGCGGCCTCAAAGTCGCCCGCACCCTCGAAGAAGTCCCCGAACTCTACGAGTCCGCCGTCCGCGAGGCCGTCGCCGCGTTCGGCCGCGGCGAATGCTTCGTCGAGCGCTACCTCGACAAGCCCCGCCACGTCGAGACCCAGTGCCTGGCCGACACCCACGGCAACGTCGTCGTCGTCTCCACCCGCGACTGCTCCCTCCAGCGCCGCCACCAAAAACTCGTCGAGGAAGCCCCCGCCCCCTTCCTCACCCCCGAGCAGGTCACCGAGCTCTACACCTCCTCCAAAGCCATCCTCAAGGAAGCCGGCTACGTCGGCGCCAAGCACCGTCGAATTCCTCGTCGGCCAGGACGGCACCATCTCCTTCCTCGAAGTCAACACCCGCCTCCAGGTCGAACACCCCGTCACCGAAGAAGTCGCCGGCATCGACCTCGTACGCGAGATGTTCCGCATCGCCGACGGCGAAGCCCTCGGCTACGACGACCCCGCCCTGCGCGGCCACTCCTTCGAGTTCCGCATCAACGGCGAAGACCCCGGCCGCAACTTCCTGCCCGCCCCCGGCACCGTGACCACCTTCACCCCGCCCACCGGCCCCGGCGTCCGCCTCGACGCCGGCGTCGAATCCGGCAGCGTCATCGGCCCCGCCTGGGACTCCCTCCTCGCCAAACTCATCGTCACCGGCGCCACCCGCGAACAGGCCCTCCAACGCGCCGCCCGCGCCCTGGAAGAGTTCACCGTCGAAGGCATGGCCACCGCCATCCCCTTCCACCGCGCCGTCGTCAAGGACCCCGCCTTCGCCCCCGAACTCACCGGCAGCCACGACCCCTTCACCGTCCACACCCGCTGGATCGAAACCGAATTCGCCAACGAGATCAAGCCCTTCGCCGCCCCGGCCGACGCCGAGGCGGACGAGGAGGCCGGTCGCGAGACGGTCGTGGTCGAGGTCGGCGGCAAGCGCCTCGAAGTCTCCCTGCCCTCCTCCCTCGGCATGTCGCTGGCCCGCACGGGCCTGGCCGCCGGTGCGAAGCCGAAGCGCCGGGCGACCAAGAAGGCGGGGTCGGCGGCGTCCGGCGACACCCTGGCCTCCCCCATGCAGGGCACGATCGTCAAGGTCGCCGTCGAAGAGGGCCAAGAGGTCAAGGAAGGCGACCTCATCGTCGTCCTCGAAGCCATGAAGATGGAACAGCCCCTCAACGCCCACCGCTCCGGCACCGTCAAGGGGCTGGCGGCGGAGGTCGGCGCCTCCATCACCTCGGGTGCGGCGATCTGCGAGATCAAGGACTGAACTCCCGTCACCGGCTGACCAGTCGGGGCCCCCGCCGGATCGTTCCGGCGGGGGCCCCGGCCGTTCCGGCGGCGATACGCTTCGGCGGTGCCGGACGAACCCTCCCTCACCACACGCCAGTTGGCGGCGGGCGTCCATCTGGACGCCCGCTACCGCGAAGCCGTCATCGGCGAACTGCACGACCACCGGAACCGGTACAGCGCCCCGTCGCCCGACGTCGACACGGTCGCGCTGGTCACCGAGGCGCTGGGCGCGCGCAGGACGGCGACGGTCCTGGGCGGGTACGTGGCGCTCCTGTGGTTCGCCGGGTTCGTCTTCACGGGCGCCCTGTTCGCCCTGTACGCGGCGGCGTGCGCGGTCCTGCTCGGCGCGGCGGCCCTCGCCCGCCCCCGCCACTGGGCGGCCCGGACGGCGGCGGGCTGTCTGCGGGTGCTGGGCGGCGCGGCGCTGGCCGGGTACGCGGTGCTGGCCGGGGCCACCGCCGGGGACGCCGGGTGGCTGCGGACCACCGCCGCCTTCGGCTTCCCCCTGCTCACGGCCGGGCTGGTCGGGGCGCACCGGGCGGCGGTCGAGCTGAGGCTGCGGGTCATCGGCTCCCCCTCGTACCGCCTCCGGCGGGTCCCCTCAGGGCGGCACACGGCCGAACTCCTCGACCGGGAGCGCACCTCGTCCGTGGTGTTCCACCGGCCCGACTCCCCGTTCCTGGGGGCGGGCCCGGTACGGGAGTCGCTGGGGCTGACGGTCGAAGTACGGGGACACGAGGGCCCGTTCGCACGGCCCCCGGCGCTGACGCGCATCGCGCGGGCCGTGGGGAACGTGCCCGGTCTCGCCGACAGCGTCGAGGACTGCTTCCTCTACCCGGAGGCGGTGGCGCCGCCCCGGAACACGTTCCCGCGGCTCCCGCACGAGCTGCCCGCCGGGCCGCGCTGGCTGCGGATCGTCTCCGGCTCCCGGGGCCCGCACCCGGTCACCGTCTTCGTCCAGGTCCGGCTGGACGGCACCTTCCTCTCCCTCCAGCAGGTCACCTGCGCCCTGCCGCCGGTCCGCGAGGACTTCGCGTACGCCCTGGGCGAGCCGCCCGCCGCCACGGGCCGGGCGCTGGTGCGGGCGCTGACCGCCTCGCCGCGGACCGCCGCCGCGCTGCTCACCGAGGTGGCGGCCTGGCCGGTGCGGCGCGTGCGGCGGTCCGCACGGGCGGGGCGGCGCACGGAGGCCGCCCGCGTCTCCGTCCGCGAGCTCGCCGCCGGGCCCGCGCTGCCCGCGCTCGCCGCCGCCGAGGCCGACCGGGTCGCGCGGACCGTACGGCTCCTGGTCCTCGACGCCGTCCGCGAGGACCTGCGCGACCAGGGGCTGCACGCTCCGGGCCTCGGCGGCCCGGCGGAGGTACGGAACGAGCAGGTCGGCGACTTCCTCATCGGCAACTCGCGCGGCGCCGTCGCCATGGGCGACAACTCCCGCGCCGTCACCCGCCACACCTCCCCCGGCCCCACCACCAACCCCGACGACGACTCCTGGGAAGACGACGACCTTGGGTGACATCGCCAAGGGGGTGCTGGGCGGCGCCTGGACCCTGCTCGTGGGGTGGATACTCCCGACCGTCCTCAACCTCGGCGTCTTCGCCCTGGCCGTCGCGCCCAGCCTGCGCCGCACCGCCGCGGCGCGCCGGCTGTGGCCGGACGGCATGCCCGGCACGACCGTGGTGCTGCTGGCCGCCGCCCTGCTGCTCGGCCTGGTCCTCAGCGCCCTGCAGAACCTGCTCTACCGCGTCCTGGAGGGCTATGCCCTCTGGCCCGCCGCCGCCTACCGGGCGGGGTGCCGACGGGCGCTGAGGGCGCGGGGCGCGCTCGCCGACCGGCTGCTGGTCATCTCGCTGGAGCGGCGCGAGCGCGAGGGGACGCCCCCGGCCCCGCCGGCCCGCGCCGACCTGCTCCGGATCCGCGCGGACGCCCGGCTGGCCCGTGCCGTACGCGGGGACCGGCGGCGCACCTCCGCCCAGCGGGCGCTGCTGCGGGAGCGGCTGAACCGGTACCCGGTGGACGCGGCGCAGCTGGCCCCGACCCGGCTCGGCAACGCGATCCGCCGCTTCGAGGAGTACGGGCACGACCGGTACCGGCTGGACACCCAGCTGCTGTGGAACGAGCTGACCGGGGCCGCGTCCGACAAGCTGTGCCGTCAGGTGGATCTGGCCCGCGCCAGCGTGGACTTCTTCGTGGCGCTGCTCGCCGGGCACACGGCGGTCGCGCTGGCCGCGCTGGCCACGCTCCCGGCCGCCTCCGCCGACGTCCCGCTGCTGCTCACGGCCGCCGGGGGCCTGGCCGTACTGGTGCCGCTCTGGTACCGGGCGGCGGTGACCGCGACCGACGAGTGGGCGGCGGCGGTGCGCGCCCTGGTGAACGCGGGACGCCAGCCGCTGGCCGAGGCGCTGGGACTGGTGCTGCCGGGGGAGCTGGCCGAGGAGCGGAAGATGTGGACCATGGTCTCCCGTTTCTCCCGCATCCCCTTCCACGACCGGGCGTCAGCGCTCGACCGCTACCGGGCGGCCCCGTGAGCGCGCGGTTCGGGCATCCTTGGGGTATGACGACGAGGCCCATGCGTGCCGACGCGCGGCGCAACTACGAGCGGCTCCTCGGCGTGGCACGAGCCGCTTTCGCGGAACACGGCACGGACGCCTCGCTGGAGGACGTGGCCAAGCGCGCGGGCGTCGGCATCGGCACCCTGTACCGGCACTTCCCCAACCGGCACGCCCTGATGAACGCGATCTTCCAGGGCGAGGTCGACGTACTGCTGACCCGCTCCCGCGAGTTGCTGGACGCCGAACAGCCGTGTACGGCGCTCGTGGAGTGGCTGCGCGCCATCATCACTCATACGGGTGAGTATCGCGGGGTGGCCCGCGCCCTCATGTCGGCGTCGCACGACGACAGTTCGGCGCTGGCCCAGTGCAACGTGCCGATGCGGGAGGCGGGCAGCGCGCTGCTGGCCCGGGCGCAGCTGGCCGGCAGCGTGCGCGTGGACGTGACGATCGGCGATCTGCTCCAGCTCACCAACGCGATCGCGCTGGCGGCGGAACAGGCGCCGGACGACCCGGAGTTGGCCGACCGGCTGCTCGCGCTGACCCTGCGCGGCCTGAAGCCGTGACCGGGGCGGCGCGTGCCCCGGCCACGACGACCGCGGGCGGCACGCGCCCAGGTCACGACACCGCGCGAGGGGACCACGGCCGCGGGACCGAAGACCCGGCCCGCCCCGACCTGAGCCGCCCCGGCCCGGCCTGCCGCGAACCGGCCCGGATCTGACGCGAACCGGCCCGGATCTGACGCGAACCGGCCCGGCCGCGTCCGCCCCGGCCCGTCCCTACCGGCGGCGCAGATCCGCGACCCGCGCCCGGTCGCCGGGCCCCTGCTGGTCGCCGAGCGGGGCCGCGCTGCGCAACTGCGGTCCGGCGCCCGGCACATGGCTGCGGCGCTGGCCGGGGAGCGGCACGTCCCGGCGGGGCGGGCGCCCCGTGGGCAGGCTCTCGCCGCCCGGCCCGGTCCCGGCCACCGCGATCTGCACGCCCTGGTCGGCCAGGGCCTGAAACTCGGTGCCCGCCCGGTCGTCGTGGGCGGGCGGCTCGTCGGTGACCAGGCGCGTGATCACATCGGTCGGCACCGTCTGGAACATGGTGTCGGTGCCGAGCTTGGTGTGGTCGGCCAGGACCACGACCTCGGCCGCCGCCTGCACCAGTGCCCGGTCCACGCTCGCGGAGAGCATGTTGGACGTGGACAGGCCGCGCTCGGCGGTCAGCCCGCTCCCGGACAGGAAGGCGCGCGAGACCCGCAGCCCCTGGAGGGACTGCTCGGCGCCGCTGCCCACCAGGGCGTAGTTGGAGCCGCGCAGGGTGCCACCGGTCATGACGACCTCGACCCGGTTGGCGTGGGCCAGGGCCTGGGCCACCAGCAGGGAGTTGGTGACGACGGTCAGACCGGGGACCCGGGCCAGCCGGCGGGCCAGCTCCTGGGTGGTCGTCCCCGCGCCGACGACGATGGCCTCGCCCTCTTCGACCAGGCCCGCGGCGAGGTCGGCGATGGCCGTCTTCTCGGCGGTCGCGAGATGGGATTTCTGCGGGAAGCCGGACTCTCGCGTGAATCCGCCCGGCAGTACCGCACCGCCGTGCCGGCGGTCGAGGAGTCCTTCGGCCTCCAGTGCCCGCACGTCCCGCCGTACGGTCACTTCGGAGGTCTGGACGACGCGGGCGAGCTCACGGAGCGATACCGCCCCGTTGGCGCGCACCATTTCGAGGATCAATTGGCGACGTTCTGCAGCGAACACGAAACTGACAGTAACCTGAGCGGCCGATTGTTTTCAGCAGTTTGCGCCGAATAACAGAAGGTGTGCACAGAGGTGTCCGCGAAGTGGTATAGGCGCCCTCCCGGGCGCCTTGTCCCGCGCCGCCGCGCTCCGCGTACGCCCTCGGCTACGCCTCGCCCGCCTTCTTGCGGGTGTGCAGCTGCCGGGCCACCTCGGCGATCGAACCCGACAGGGACGGGTACACGGTGAACGCGTTCGCGATCTGTTCGACGGTCAGGTTGTTGTCGACCGCGATCGAAATGGGGTGGATCAGCTCCGAGGCGCGCGGCGAGACGACCACGCCGCCGACCACGATCCCGGTGCCCGGACGGCAGAAGATCTTGACGAAGCCGTCCCGGATGCCCTGCATCTTGGCGCGCGGGTTGCGCAGCAGCGGCAGCTTCACCACGCGCGCGTCGATCCTGCCCGCGTCCACGTCCGCCTGCGAGTAGCCGACGGTGGCGATCTCCGGGTCGGTGAAGACGTTGGAGGAGACCGTCTTCAGGTTCAGCGGGGCCACCGCGTCGCCCAGGAAGTGGTACATCGCGATGCGGCCCTGCATGGCCGCGACCGAGGCGAGCGCGAAGATGCCGGTGACGTCGCCGGCCGCGTACACGCCCGGCGTGGAGGTGCGCGAGACCTTGTCCGTCCAGATGTGGCCGGACTCCAGGAGCTTGACCCCGGACTCCTCCAGGTTCATCCCGGCGGTGTTGGGGATCGCGCCGACCGCCATCAGGCAGTGGGTGCCGGAGATGACCCGGCCGTCGGCGAGCGTGACCTCGACGCGGTCGCCGACCCGCTTGGCGGACTGGGCGCGCGAGCGGGCCATGACGTTCATGCCGCGGCGCCGGAAGACGTCCTCCAGGACGGCCGCCGCGTCCGGGTCCTCGCCCGGCAGCACGCGGTCGCGGGAGGAGACGAGGGTGACCTTGGAGCCGAGCGCCTGGTACGCGCCGGCGAACTCGGCACCGGTGACGCCGGAGCCGACCACGATCAGCTCTTCGGGCAGCTCCTCCAGGTCGTAGACCTGGGTCCAGTTCAGGATGCGCTCGCCGTCCGGCAGCGCGTCCGGGATCTCGCGCGGGTGGCCGCCGGTGGCGATCAGCACGGCGTCGGCGGTGAGGATCTCCTCGCTGCCGTCGGCGGCCGTGACGATGACGTCCCGGGTGCCGTCGATGCCCTGCGGGCCGCCGAGCTTGCCGCGCCCGCGCATCACGCGGGCCCCGGCGCGGGTCACCGAGGCGGTGATGTCGTGCGACTGGGCCAGCGCCAGCCGCTTCACACGCCGGTTCACCTTGCCGAGGTCGACGCCCACGACACGGGCGGACTGCTCCTCGGGCGGGGTGTCGTCGGCGACCAGGATGCCCAACTCCTCGTACGAAGAGTCGAAGGTCGTCATCACCTCGGCCGTCGCGATCAGAGTCTTCGACGGTACGCAGTCGGTCAGCACCGACGCCCCGCCCAGACCGTCGCAGTCGACGACGGTCACCTCCGCGCCGAGTTGGGCGGCCACCAGCGCCGCCTCGTATCCGCCGGGTCCGCCACCGATGATCACGATCCGGGTCACGAAAAAGTCCGCCTCGCATTGTGGAATGCAGTACGTAGCTCATTGTCCCGCACGCTTCAAGATGCTTCGCCCCCCGGGGCGCCATCCGGCTGTCACACCCGTGTGCCCTTCTCGCGCGGGCACCCGTGGGCCGCTGTCGTACCCTCGACACCATGTCGCTCTACGCCGCGTACGCCGGCAACATGGATCCGCGGCTGATGACGCGCCGCGCACCGCACTCACCGCTGCGCGGCACGGGCTGGCTCAACGGCTGGCGGCTGACGTTCGGCGGGGAGCAGATGGGCTGGGAGGGTGCCCTGGCCACGATCGTGGAGGCGCCGCGCTCCCAGGTCTTCGTCGCCCTCTACGACATCGCCTCCCTCGACGAGGACTCGATGGACCGCTGGGAGGGTGTCGGCCTCGACATCTACCGCAGGATGCGGGTACGGGTGGACACGCTGGACGGGGAGGAGCCGGCGTGGATCTACGTGCTCAACGCGTACGAGGGCGGGTTGCCGTCGGCGCGGTACCTGGGGGAGCTGGCGGACGCGGCGGAGTCCGCGGGGGCGCCCCACGACTACGTGATGGAACTCCGCAAACGCCCCTGCTGAGCGGCACCCCTTTTGGACCAGGTGTTCGTCTGCGGGCCGGTGGTGGGTTGCTCGCGCAGTTCCCCGCGCCCCTTTTGGACCAGGTGTTCGTCTGCGGGCCGGTGGTGGGTTGCTCGCGCAGTTCCCCGCGCCCCTAGGGGGTACGGCCGGCGCTGCCACTGTGAGGCGCGGGCAGGGGTGCGCCTTCACCTGCGGGCCTGGGGGCTTGTCGCGCAGTTCCCCGCGCCCCTGGCAGGCACCCGGCAGCCGAAACACCCAGCTCAGCCCAGGCTTTTAGGGGCGCGGGGCTGTGACATTGTGCGGCTCCGCCGCGCGGGCGCGAGACGCGGGCACGGTCCGCAGGCGAAGGCGGGTTTCCAGGGGCGCGGGGAACGGCGCGAGGAGCGACCACGGTCCGCGGACGACGGCGGGTTTCAAAGGGGCGCGGGGAACGGCGCGAGCAACCCACCACCGGCCCGCAGGCGAAGACCCGGCCCGCAAAAATGTTTTTGCCTCGTCGGAAACGACAAGGCAACGATCGAGCCCTTGTGCGCCAGTCATCTACGCGCGTAGGACTCCAGCGGTTACCCTCGTCGACGTGAACGCATCTGTTATTCCGGACAACCTCCAGGGCGACCCCCACGCCGCCGCCGACGCCGCCGCCGCCCGCCTGCGCGAGCTGACCGGCGCCGAGACCCACGACGTCGCCCTCGTGATGGGCTCCGGCTGGGCGCCGGCCGCCGACGCGCTCGGTGAGCCCGAGGCCGAGTTCCCGGTCACCGAGCTGCCCGGCTTCCCGCCGCCGGCCGTCGAGGGCCACGGCGGCAAGATCCGCTCGTACCGGATCGGCGACAAGCGCGCCCTGGTCTTCCTGGGCCGTACGCACTACTACGAGGGCCGCGGCGTCGCCGCCGTCGCCCACGGCGTGCGCACCGCCGTCGCCGCGGGCTGCAAGACCGTCGTGCTCACCAACGGCTGCGGCGGTCTGCGCGAGGGCATGCGCCCGGGCCAGCCCGTGCTGATCAGCGACCACCTGAACCTGACGGCCGCCTCCCCGATCGTCGGCGCCAACTTCGTGGACCTGACCGACCTGTACTCGCCGCGGCTGCGCGCGCTGTGCAAGGAGGTCGACCCCTCGCTGGAGGAGGGCGTCTACGTCCAGTTCCCCGGCCCGCACTACGAGACCCCGGCCGAGATCAACATGGTCCGCGTGCTCGGCGGCGACCTCGTCGGCATGTCGACGGTCCTGGAGGCCATCGCGGCCCGCGAGGCGGGCGCCGAGGTGCTGGGCATCTCGCTGGTGACCAACCTGGCCGCGGGGCTGACGGGCGAGCCCCTCAACCACGAAGAGGTGCTCCAGGCCGGCCGTGACTCGGCCGCGCGCATGGGTTCGCTGCTGACGCGGGTACTCGACCGCATCTGAACCGCACCGACCGATCCGCACCCTGAGCCGAACCGGAAGGGATTCACCGACGTGACGCAGGACCTGATCGCGCGGGCCAAGGCATGGCTGGCCGAGGACCCGGACGGCGAGACGCGCGAGGAGCTGGCCAAGCTCATCGACAACGAGGAGCTCGACGAACTGGCCGCCCGGTTCGGCGGCACGCTCCAGTTCGGCACCGCCGGGCTCCGCGGCGAGCTGGGCGCCGGCCCGATGCGGATGAACCGCTCGGTCGTCATCCGCGCCGCCGCCGGTCTCGCCGCGTACCTGAAGGCGCAGGGCCAGGGCGACGGCCTGGTCGTCATCGGGTACGACGCGCGCTACAAGTCGGCCGACTTCGCGCGCGACACGGCCGCCGTGATGACCGGCGCGGGCCTGCGGGCCGCGGTGCTGCCGCGCCCGCTGCCCACCCCCGTCCTGGCGTACGCGATAAGGCATCTGGGCGCCGTCGCCGGCGTCGAGGTGACCGCCAGCCACAACCCGCCGCGCGACAACGGCTACAAGGTCTACCTCGGCGACGGCTCGCAGATCGTGCCGCCCGCCGACGCGGAGATCGCCGCCGAGATCGCCGCGGTGGCCTCGCTCGCCGACGTCCCCCGCCCCGAGTCGGGCTGGGAGACGCTGGGCGAGGAGGTCCTGGACGCCTATCTGGCGCGTACGGACGAGGTGCTGACCGCAGGGTCCCCGCGCACCGCCCGGGTCGTCTACACGGCCATGCACGGCGTCGGCAAGGACGTCCTGACGGCCGCCTTCGCCCGGGCGGGCTTCCCGGCGCCCGCGCTGGTGGCCGAGCAGGCCGAGCCGGACCCGGCGTTCCCGACCGTCGCGTTCCCCAACCCGGAGGAGCCGGGCGCGATGGACCTGGCCTTCGCGACCGCGCGCGCGGTCGGCCCGGACATCGTCATCGCCAACGACCCGGACGCGGACCGCTGCGCCGTCGCCGTGCCGGACGCGTCGGTGGAGGGCGGCTGGCGGATGCTGCGCGGCGACGAGGTCGGCGCGCTGCTCGCCCGCCACCTGGTGGACCGGGGCGTGAGCGGCGTCTTCGCCGAGTCGATCGTCTCGTCCTCGCTGCTCGGCCGGATCGCCGCCGCCGCGGGCCTGGGCCACGAGGAGACCCTGACGGGCTTCAAGTGGATCGCCCGCGTCGACGGCCTGCGGTACGGGTACGAGGAGGCGCTGGGCTACTGCGTCGACCCGGAGGGCGTCCGCGACAAGGACGGCATCACCGCCGCCCTGCTCGTCGCCGAGCTCGCCTCGGTCCTCAAGGAGCAGGGGCGCACGCTCCTGGACCTGCTGGACGACCTGGCCGTCGAGCACGGTCTGCACGCCACCGACCAGCTGTCGGTGCGGGTGGAGGACCTCTCCGTCATCTCCGACGCCATGCGGCGGCTGCGCGAGAACGCGCCGACCGTGCTGGCGGGCCTGGCGGTCACCCGGGCCGAGGACCTCACCGAGGGCACCGAGGCGCTGCCGCCGACCGACGGTCTGCGCTACTACCTGGACGGCGCCCGCGTGATCGTCCGCCCCAGCGGCACCGAGCCCAAACTCAAGTGCTACCTGGAGGTCGTGGTGCCGGTCGCCGGCGCGGACGCCCTGGACGCGGCCCGCGCCACGGCGGCCGGGCTGCTCGCCGGGA
The DNA here is from genome assembly GCF_041080675.1 of Streptomyces sp. cg36. NCBI lineage: Bacteria > Bacillati > Actinomycetota > Actinomycetes > Kitasatosporales > Streptomycetaceae > Streptomyces > Streptomyces cyclosori. The sequence continues at coordinate 3,080,258 of NZ_CP163520.1, forward strand.
TCAAGCGGGACCTGGCGACCGCCGCGGGCATCTAGCCGCGCCCGGGCGCGGGGTGCGGCGACCGCACCCCGTACGGGTGAATCCCGTACGGCGGTCGGCGGATCGCCCACGGCCCTTCCCGGACCGGCGGGGCGAAGGTGGGCCCCGGTAGCCCGCCGAGCCCAGGAGCAGCCGCCGTGCCCCCGATCGCCTCACCGGCGGCCCGTACGCGCAGTCGTACGGGCCGCCGCGCCGTACCCGCCGCCCGCCGCCCCCGGGCCCCCGGCGGCGGCGCCGGTCCGCGACCGGTCCGCGACCGGGCCCGCCACGCGCTCCGGCGGGCCGCGCCCGCGCTGCTCGGCCATCTCGCGGTGCGGCTGCTCGGCCTCGCGGTGCTCGCCAAGTGGGCCCACCTCCAGCACCACGGCGTGTGGACGACGCTGGCCACCTCCTGGGACTCGCACTGGTACCTGGGCATCGCCGACCACGGCTACGACCATGAGCTCGGCACCCGCTACAACCACAACAACCTGGCGTTCTTCCCGCTCTACCCGCTGCTGGTGAAGGCGGTCGCGGCGGTGACGCCCGGCTCGCGCGCCAGCGTGGGCCTGCTGCTGGCCGTCGGCTGCTCGGCGGCGGCGGCCTGGGGCGTCTTCGCCGTCGGCGACCTGCTGTACGGGCGGCGCGCCGGTACCGCGCTCGCGGTGCTGTGGGGGGCGCTGCCGGTGGCCGTCGTGGAGTGGATGGGCTACACCGAGTCCCTGTTCACCGCGCTGACCGCGTGGGCGCTGTACGCGGTGCTGACCGGGCGGTGGGTGGCGGCGGGGGCGCTGGCGGCGCTCGCGGGGCTGACCCGGCCGACCGGGATCGCGGTCGCGGCGGCGGTCGGCCTGGCCGCGCTGACGGCGCTGTGGCGCGGCGGCCTCGCCCGGCGCCCGCTGGCGGGGGCACTGCTCGCGCCGCTGGGCTGGTTCGGGTTCGTGGCCTGGGTGGGGGTGCGGCTGGGCCGCTGGGACGGCTACTTCGCGGTGCAGCGGCTGTGGCGCAACGAGTGGGACGGCGGCGCGGACACCCTGCGCGAGCTGCGCGCCCTGCTGGTCTACGACCGTGCTCCAGCGCTGTTCCTGGTGGTGGTCTCGCTGGTGCTGATCGTGGCGGGCGGGCTCTTCCTGCTCTGTCTCGCCGACCGCCAGCCGCTCGCCCTGCTGGTCTTCAGCGGGGTGCTGCTGCTGGTGGTGTTCGGCAGCGGCGGCGTCTACTTCCCGCGCGCCCGCTTCCTCGTCCCCGGCTTCCCGCTGCTGCTGCCGCTCGCGGTCGCCCTGGCCCGGGCCCGGCGCCATGTGGCGGTGCTGCTGCTGACGGCGGCGGCCCTGTCGTCGGCCTGGCTGGGCGCCTACATGCTGCTGGTGTGGCCGGGGGCGCCGTAGGGGCCGCGCCCGGTCAGCCGATGGCGGCCAGGACCGCGAGCAGGACGGCGCCGGCGGCGGCCGGGGCGATGACCTCGTAGGCCCAGCGCACGCCCGTCTCGCCCTGCGCGCCCTCGCGGGCCGCGTTGCGCTCGGCCAGCTCGCGCAGCTCGCGGATGGTGCGGTCGGTGGGGGCGACGGTCTTGTCGTCGGTGGCGGAGACGGCCGCCGAGGTGCGCCCGTACGGGTCGTTGGCCGCGTCCCGCTGCTGGGCCCGGGCGGCGCGCTTGCGCTGGCGCAGCGAGACCGGGATCGCCCACAGCTGGTACTTCTTGCCGCTGTGCTCGAACACCTCGCTGGAGTACCCGGCGCGGACGTCCGCGACCGAGGCCCACGGCAGGGTGATGGTGCGGAACGGGTTGCGGATCCGCAGCCGGTCCTGGCCCGCGAAGACCGCCGGGCGCAGGGTGAACGCGAAGATCAGCGGCACCGCGAAGAGCAGCCCCGCCAGCGCCAGCCAGGGCGCGCTGCCGTGGCCGCGCACCACCGCGTCCCCGCCGAGCCACAGCCCGAGCGCGAGCAGCAGCGCGCCGCCGGCGATGCCGCCGGAGGACCGGTAGACGCGGTCTGCGTAGGTGGGCTCGGCGGGCGGCGTGGGGCTCGTCATGGGGCCGATTGTGCACTACGTGTTCGAGCGGGGCCGAGAGAGGGCGCGGGCGCGCCCGGCCCGCAACGCGTGCGGGGGTGCCGCCACGGTGAGTGGCGGCACCCCCGGCGAGATGCGGAGCGTCAGGCGCGGGCGCCCGCGCGGCGCCGCAGCGCGACGAGGCCGAGCCCGGCCGCGCCCACCGACGCGAG